>NZ_JAUOEO010000001.1:4411363-5029545 GCF_030540825.1 Flavivirga spongiicola | reverse complement strand
TAGATTCGTTTAGTAATTTTGTTAGTTAGTTTTATATAAAAGAGAGGTTGAATTCCCCCTGTCCCAATTTACCTACGGCAAATATGTGAACAAAATTCTTAAAAAAAAAATGATTTGCTATTGAATTTCTAGAATTTTTTTCCCATGTTTAAGCTCTTGTCGAAACTACGAAAAAATATTTAATAATCCCTATGAAAATCGATGAAATACAAATAAGAGTGAGATATGGTGAAACAGATCAAATGGGTGTCGTTTATCATGGTAATTACGCATTATACCTTGAAATGGGGAGAATAGAATGGTTGCGAAAATTAGGGGTTTCTTATAAAAATATGGAAGAAAAAGGTGTTATGTTACCTGTAGTTTCTTTAAGTATAAACTATAAAAAATCAGCGAGTTATGATGATGTAATTAATGTAAAAACTCAACTAAAAAAAAGACCTACGGCTAAGATTGAATTTGAGTATGAAATCACTAATAATAAAGGGGAGGTTTTAACAACGGCCCATACTACTTTAGTGTTTATTGATATAAAAACGAATAGACCAGTAAGGGCTCCAAAATATCTTTTAGATCTTCTAGTTGATTAATTTTTTTATGTCAATTTCAAAGAGATGGTTAAAAGTTTCAAAAATAGATTGTGCATCTTTTTTTCTCACTGAAACAGTAATTTTACAATTCATTTCTAATACCTGATTGATAATCTTTAAGTTTTTCTCCTTAATAATGCGCATGACTTTATTCATGTTTTTATAGTCAAATGAAATCAGGTAATCTATATTTATAGTCTTTACCAATATATTAGAGTGTTCTAATGCTATTTGTGCTGCAGTTTTATAGGCATTAATTAAGCCGCCAACACCTAATTTAACGCCGCCAAAATATCGAACCACAACAATTAAAATATTAGTAACTTCAAAAGATTGTATTTGCCCATAAATAGGCATACCTGCGGAATTGCTAGGTTCTCCATCATCATTTGCGCGATAAGAAATAGTTTCTGTTCCTAGTTGATAGGCATAGCACCAATGTCTTGCTGCATGATGTTTCTTTTTTAATTTTTCTAAATAAAATTTTGTATCATCTTCATTTAATACAGGAAATGCATATCCAAAGAATTTACTATTTTTATCTTTAAATAAAACTTCTTCAGAAGCCATTTCTATAGTTTTGTATGTGTCTTTTTCAGTCAAAAAAATTAGAATAAATTGCTTTTAATTTTAAACATATTGCTTACATCTTCTGTTTCAGGGGTAATGTTCCAGGTTTTGAGACCTAAAGATTTTGCGGTATTAATGTTATCTGTATTATCATCGATAAAAAGGCATTCTTCTGCGTTTAATTTATTATCACTTAAAACAAATTCAAAAATGTCTTGATTTGGTTTTCTTAATTGTATTTCGTGTGATAAATAAAAAGCATCAAAACAGCTTTTAAATTCTTCATAAATAGGAATCTGTTTTTTAATCCAATTAATATGAAGGCTATTTGTGTTGCTTAATAGTATGAGTTTGTAATTTGAATCTGATTTAAGTTGTTTTAAAAAATCTAAGCGATGTTCGGGAAAATCTTTTAATATAAAATTCCAAACGTCAATTAATTCATCATTTGAAAGTTTTGGGAAATTTTCAGTGTAGAACTCAAGAAACTCATCGGTTGAAATAAGTCCTTGTTCGTAAAAACTATTAAAAGCAATCATTTCTTCAGAAAATGATTCAATTTCAAAAGTTTTAAGAGCTTGCTGTGTGGCACCTTCTATATCCAAATTAATAAATACGTTCCCGAAATCGAAAATAATAGTTTTAATCATTTTTGTAAATTTTAAGAATATCAGACATCATTTTTTTTTCAGAAATTAATTTACCTAAAAGTTTAGGAGCATTTATACCTTCTTTAAATTCAATATTTCCTTTAAAAACTCTTGCTTCATCCCATAAATTTTCATCGATAAAGGTTTGCAGCGTTTTTTTACCACCTTCCACAATCACAGATGTGATATCATTTTTATATAAAACAGCACAGATTTGTTGAGAAACGTTCTTGCTAAAATCTATATTACTTTCGCTTATTACAATCGTTTTAGCTTCACTATTAAAAATAGAGAATTCTTTGGAGAGTTTTAGGCTTTTATCTAAAACAACTCGAATAGGGTGCTTGCCTTTCCAATCTCTAACTGTTAGGCTTGGGTTGTCCTGTAAAACAGTATTCGTGCCAACTAAAATGGCCTGCTCTTCTGATCGCCATTTATGAACTAATTGTCTTGAGTACTTATTAGTAATCCAAACTGGTTTTTGTTCTTTTCTGGTTTTTGGTGCTATAAAGCCATCATTGGTTTCAGCCCATTTTAAAATAATATATGGGCGTTTTTTATTATGAAATGTAAAAAAACGTTTATGGTGTTCTTTGCATGCTTTCTCTAAAACCCCAACCGTAACATTTCGATTGGCATCTATAAGTTTTTTAATGCCTTTGCCTGCGACTTTTATATTGTCATCTATGCAGCCAATAACTATATTTGGGATTTTGTGGCTAATAATGAGGTCGCTACAAGGTGGTGTTTTTCCATAATGCGAACAAGGTTCAAGAGTTACATATATAGTAGCTTCTTTTAATAAGGATTTGTTTGAGACAGAATTTATAGCGTTAACTTCCGCATGATTACCACCATAAGGGCTTGTATAACCTTCTCCTATGATTTTGTTTTTATAAACAATAACAGAACCAACCATAGGGTTTGGGCTAGTAGAACCTAAACCATTTTTAGCAATTTCTATACAACGTTTTATGTATGTTTCGTGGTTAGCCAATTACTTATGTTTTAATTTTTACATCTTCAGTCTTGTCAATATAATAGGTGTACGAAAAGCCTAAAATTTTATATACGATATTCCCTTTATATTGTACTTTAATTTTTTTGCTAAATAGGCTACCAATTAATCCGCCAAGGTTTTTGTTGCTGAAAATACTATCGGTTGGAATATTTGCTTTTAATGGAATTGAAAATTCTTTTTTTGCAGGCACTTCAAAGCTTTCGGTTGATATGGTTGCCATTTCATTATTATTAATATAAACTTTTATTTCATCAGTTTTTAATTCGCCACCAATATCATTTGGGTTTATAAAAAAGGCATCAGCAGTAAAGGTTATATGCTTTGCGGTAGATTCTTGTACTTTAATATTTTCAACGTATAAAAATTCTGGTTTTTCGTTCACAGAGCAGCTAATAAAAACAAATAACATTGTTGATAAAATAATGATATTCCTCATTCTACTTTTTTTAGATTTAAGTATCTTCACTTGCATAAAATGCATACTTTTAAAAGTGAGTAAAGATACTATAGTTATTCGAGAAATTCAGCCTGAAGATAATGAACAAATAGAGCAGGTTATTAGAAATTGCTTTCATGAGTTTAAAATACCTTTAGAGGGTACAGCGTATTCTGATAAAGAAACCCCAAAAATGTTTGAATCTTACCAAAATAGTAATGATGTTTATTATGTGATTGATAATAGTGGAGCCATTTTAGGAGGAGGAGGAGTTAAGCCTTTAGTAGATTTTGAAACTGATATTTGTGAAATTCAGAAGATGTATTTTTCGCCAAAAGTAAGGGGGAAAGGTTATGGTAAATTGATGTTTGAAACGTGTTTACAAGCTGCTAAAAAGTTAGGATATAAACAATGTTATTTAGAATCTGCTCCGCAACTTAAAGCGGCTATTCATATTTATGAAAGTTACGGTTTTAAACATTTAAAAGAAGCATTAGGAAGTACAGGGCACTATTCTTGTGGTGTATGGATGATAAAGGACTTATGAGGTTAAAAGGCGTTCAAGATGTATTTCATAAAGAACTAGGAGCTATTTATGAAAAAGAAGAAATAGATAGTTTCTTTTATGTTTTAATTGAGGCTTATTATACAGTAACTAGAATGCAATTGGCTTTGCGGCCGGACTATAAGGTTGCTAATTATGATGTTATTTTAAACGCTTTAAGGTTATTGAAAAAAGAACAGCCTATACAATATATATTAGGAGACATGGAGTTTTATGGATTGCCTTTTAAGGTAAATAATGATGTGTTAATTCCAAGGCCAGAAACAGAAGAATTAGTAGAGTGGGTTATAAAACAGGTTGATAACAAACAACAAACAGCTAATAACTACACAATATTGGATATTGGTACTGGTAGTGGGTGTATTGCCGTTTCTTTAGCTAAGAGCCTGCCAAAGGTAAAAGTTTATGCTTTGGATGTTAGCAAGGAAGCGCTTAAAATAGCTGAGCAAAATGCCGAATTGAATAATGTAGCCATTGAATTTATTGAAGCAAATATCCTAGATACAGAGACCTTTAACTCTGATTTTAAAAACTTAAAATTTGATATTATCGTATCCAATCCACCATATGTTCGTGAGCAAGAAAAAGAATTTATGAAACCAAATGTCATAAATAATGAACCGCATTTGGCATTATTTGTAAAAGATGAAAAACCGTTGCAGTTTTATGAGGCTATTACACAATTTGCTCTAGGTAATTTAAAAGATAAAGGATTGTTATTTTTTGAAATAAACGAGTATTTAGGGAATGATATGATTCAATTACTTAAAAAGAACAACTTCAATAATATAAAATTAAAACAAGATATCTTTAAAAAAGATAGAATGATAAAAGGGGAGAAAACTAATGAGTAGTATTCAAAATAAAATTAACGAATTAAGAGCATCACTTAGAGAACATAATTACAATTATTATGTGCTTGATAATGCAACAATATCTGATTATGATTTCGATATAAAGCTTCAAGAGCTTCAAGATCTTGAAGCTAAACATCCTGAGTTTTTTGATGCTAATTCTCCAACACAGCGAGTTGGTGGAGGGGTTACTAAGAATTTTGAAACGATTGCACATGAGCACCGCATGTATTCTTTAGATAATTCCTATTCAAAAGAAGACTTGCAGGATTGGGAAACCCGTATTAAAAAATTGGTAGATGGAGACATTCAATATACTTGCGAATTAAAATATGATGGTGCATCTATTAGTCTAACTTATGAAAATGGCAGTCTAGCCAGAGCAGTTACAAGAGGGGATGGATTTCAAGGAGATAATGTAACAGTAAATATAAAAACTATTAAATCGGTACCGTTACAGTTAAAAGGTGACGGATACCCTGCAAAATTTGATATAAGAGGTGAAATTGTATTGCCTTTTGACGGTTTTAATAAGATGAATGAAGAGCGTATTGAAATTGGGGAAGAACCTTATAGAAACCCAAGGAACACGGCTTCAGGAAGTTTAAAACTTCAAGATAGTGCAGAGGTAGCTAAACGACCACTAGAATGTATGCTTTATAACATAACGGGTTCTAATTTAGGCATCCAAACACAATTTGAAAGTTTAGAAAAAGCAAGAGCATGGGGTTTTAAAGTACCGAAGGCCGCAAAACTTACTAACTCTATTGATGAGGTTCTGGAGTTTGTGGATTATTGGAATGTGAATCGTCACGATTTACCTTATGAGACTGACGGTGTTGTTGTAAAAGTAAACAGTTTGCAGCAGCAAGAAGAGTTAGGTTATACGGCTAAAGCGCCAAGATGGGCAATGGCGTATAAGTTTAAAGCGGAGCAAGTATCAACAAAACTGAATAGTATTACATACCAAGTTGGGCGTACAGGTGCGATTACACCGGTAGCTAATTTAGAACCTGTGGAATTAGCAGGAACTACTGTAAAACGTGCCTCTTTACATAATGCAGACCAAATAGAAAAATTGGATATACGAGTAGGAGACACCGTGTATGTTGAAAAAGGAGGGGAAATTATTCCAAAAATTCTGGGTGTAGATTTAAGTAAACGGAATAATCCCTCAGAACCAACACAATATATTACTAGTTGTCCGGAGTGTGAAACAGAACTCATAAGACAGGAAGGAGAAGCACAGCATTATTGTCCTAATTATAATGGTTGCAGTCCACAGATAATAGGGAGGATTCAACATTTTATATCGAGGAAAGCTATGGATATTGATGGGCTAGGAGGGGAGACCGTAGCTCTTTTAGTAAATGAAGGTTTGATTTCTAATTACTCAGATTTGTATGAATTAACTAAAGAGGAAGTTATCCCTTTAGAAAGAATGGCGGAAAAAAGTGCTGATAATTTAATTCAAGGTATAGAGTTATCTAAGAATATTCCTTTTGAGCGCGTTCTATTTGCTTTAGGAATTCGATATGTAGGGGAGACAGTTGCTAAGAAATTGGCAAAGCATTATAAAAGTATTGATGCTATAGCAGGTGCTACTCAAGAGGGTTTGGTGAATGTTGATGAGATAGGCGTTAAGATTGCGGAAAGTGTAAGTGTATTTTTTAGTTCAGAAATAAACTTACATATAATTAATAGGTTGCAGCAATTTGGAGTTCAATTAGAATTATCTGCCGAACAACTAATCGGTCAAACTAATATATTAAAAGGAGATATAATTGTGGTTTCTGGTGTTTTTGAAAGTGTGTCCCGAAATGAACTTAAAAAACTAATTGAAGATAACGGAGGAAAGTTAAGTAGTTCCATTTCTTCTAAAACAAGTTATATTGTTGCAGGTAGTAATATGGGGCCTAGTAAAAAGGAAAAAGCAAATCAATTAGGGGTGCTTTTAATAAATGAACATGAATTCTTACAAAGAATCCAATAATCTATATAAATAATCGACGAAAAGTATTTTTAATCGATAAAAAGTGTTTTTTTATCGATTAATTGTAAAATTTATCTATATTTGTGCAATAACTAAAAATCGCTATTATGTACAAGTCGAAAGTCTTGGTGGGTTTTGTTTTATTAGTGTATATATTATTTGCTATTTATGAATTTAATGGTAATGAAGCAATTGCGCTTTGTTTGGATTGTATGATTGTTCCATTAATAGCTTTAATTTATGTGATTTTCGCCGAAAGAAAAAATACATTCTTTTTGTTGTTTATTATATGTTATTCAGTCTCAGACTTGATGGGGGTCATAATTCCTTATGTACCAAGTAGCAAAGAGATTGATTTAAATCAAATTGATTATTTTGTTGGTAATATATTGTTTATACTAGCATATGTCTTTTTAGTTGTAAAAATTGGTAAATCACTCAGTCTAATATATGTATTTAGGAATTTTAAAATCCATTTGGTTGTTTTGACAATTTTGAATGTATACTTGGTATATGTTTTACAGGTCATATTGAGTCCTAGCATAAGTATGCTAAATGAATATTATCTAGAGATGATATATAATATTGTCATGCTACTATTATTGTCTGTGGCATTATTAAATTATTTTTATAGGGATAATAAAAAATCTTTGTATTTATTTATAGGGGCACTGTGTATTGTGTTTTCTGAGGTTATGCAGGTTGCGTATTTCTATATTGCGGAAAGGAGTTTGCTTAATTTCATTTCTACTACGCTCACTTTAATTGCTTTTTACTTTTTCTACCAACAATCAAAATTATTAAATGAGTTGAATGAAGAAGAAAAGTATATGGTAATGGAGTAAAGTCCTATACTGTCTTTTTGATAAAAGGGATATCGTTTTTATAAACATAAAGAATTACTGCAGAAAGAATAAATGTAACAATGGCGGTAATGAATAAAATACCTCCATCGTTATTTACTACAATTCCAAGTTGTGTTAAATGCATGAAAATAGCTCCACCAATAACACCTAAAGTAAGCGTAGCTCCCATCCATATTGTTTTAGGAATAAGTAATAGTATACCGGCAATAAGCTCTAAAATTCCAATACCAATTCTGCCATATGGCTCTAAACCAACATGACTAAAAATGAACACACTGTCTGGATGTGCTGTAAATTTGAAACGCAATGTTTGTATTAAAATAGCAGCAACAATTAATCTTAAGACTAGAGGAAAATATCTTTTCATTTTGTATGGAATTTAGAAATTTAAAATTTAGACGTAATTATTATTGTTACTTACCAATTGTTAATTCAATTTTATAGACAAACGGTTGCTTTTTAATTAAAAATCGATAAAAAGCACGTTTTTATCGTTGAAATAAAATTATATTTTTATATTTGGAATAACCTACTAACCTTAAAAATCATGAAAAATTGGTTTAACCTTACTTTTAATAAAGTATTTTTTGGTGCTTTATTAGGATTAATAGCAATAAATTTTTTTGTTACTTTTACTCAGGATTCATTAATGTTAAAGTCTACAATGGCTTTGTTTATCCCCGTTTTTTTAATATTTTATCTTGTTAAGTATAAATCTTTAAGAGTCGTCTTTATTTCTTTTTTACTGTTTTCGTTTCTTGGAGATATGTCTTTAACTTTTTTTTCAAATGAAACTTTTGTTAAAGTCTCTAGCATTCTTTACTTTTTAAGTTATTTGTATTTAATTACTATGGTTATACCTAAGTTTAAGTTATTAAAAGTTGGCAAATTAATAGGCGCCTATTTACTCGGTGTTTTTGTGATAAATATATTCTTTTTATATACTTTGTATAGTATATTAAAAGTTGTTATTCCAGATCATACCGAGGTGCTTTTGTTTGGTTTAAAAAGTTTATCTTTAATTGTATTAGCTTTTATATCTTTTGGTGTTTATCTAAATACGCAAACAAAGCAATCTATATTATTTTTAGTTGCCGTAGTTTTTATGGCTTTTTCTACAATTTTAAACTATGTTAATCTTTATTATTTATATCATTGGAGTTTTGAAATGATGTACAGAACTCTTTATGGAGTTGGGCTTTATTTTATTTTCAGATACATTATAGCCGATAATAAATACAAAAAAACTATTTATGAGTTAAGAGAAAGACTATCCTCAGAGAATATTTTGGCTTAAACAATTATTGAAGTTCCATTTGCTGAAATGTTTTTATCAGAATCAAAGTAAAAATCAATTTTTCCAAGATTGATACCGTAACAACCAACTTGGTTTACGAGCATATTTTTTCCTTCAATATTTTTAACAATGGTAGGTTTTGATAAAAAAGTATGCGTATGTCCGCCAATAATTAAATCAATATCTTTTGTAGCAGCTGCCAATTTTAAATCACTTATTTTATTAGAGTTCTTTCCGTAATCATATCCTAAATGTGATAAGCAAATTATTAAATCGCAATGTTCTTCTGTTCTCAAAATTCTGGACATATCTTGAGAAATCTCAATCGGGTCTAAATATTTGGTCTCTTTAAACATGGACGGATCAACCAAACCATTTAATTCTATTCCAAGTCCAAAAACGCCTATTTTGAGGCCATCCTTTTTAAATACTTTGTAAGGCTTGGTATGTGTATTCATTATGGTATTAGAGAAGTCGTAGTTGGCAGAAACAAATTGGAATTCAGCATGTTCTAGTTGTGCATACAAACCATCAATGCCATTATCAAAATCATGATTACCTATAGTGGCAGCATCGTATTTTAATTTGCTCATTAATTTAAATTCCAATTCACCTCCATAATAATTAAAATAGGGTGTGCCTTGAAAAATATCCCCAGCATCTAATAAAAGCGTATTCGGATTTTCATTTCTAATGGATTCAATGAGACTGGCTCTTCTGGCAACACCTCCTTTATTTGCATTCCTGCCATCTTCAGGCCCAAAAGCATCAATGTGACTATGTACATCGTTAGTATGTACAATCGTTATTTTTTTAGTCGTAGTATTAGTTGTAAAAGATTGTAAGCCTAAACTACCGAGTGCTGCTAATGCGGTTCCTGCTGATGCTTGTTGTATAAAATCTCTACGCTTCATTTACTTCTTATTTTATTTGAATAAATCTGTCATCAATTACAGGGTTGATGGTATCAACCTTTCTAAAATTATCAATTAAAGCATTTCTAATTTTATAATTTAAAACATAAAGACTGTCATTTGTTTTAAAAAATGTCATGCTGTCTCCTCCATTATATAAATAGTCATTAGTGGCAACATAATATATTTTGTTAGATTTAATGTCTTTATCTTTTATTTTAGCTTCAACTATTTCATCATTTTCATTTATTACTAATTTGAGTTTAGATATAGGATGGGCTCTTTTTTTTTTAATTAAATAATTCACTAAACGGTCTACCTGGTTGCTTTTTAAAGCGACTACTACAATGCTATTTTCAAAAGGCATCAACTGATAAGCGGTTCTTTTTGTTACATTTCCTTTAGATAAAACAGACCGGATGCCTCCATAGTTAAGGAGTACCATATCAATATTTTTACCCGTTCTTTTCTTAAAAATAGGATTGGCTTCACTATAAATTGCATCAGCCATAAAATTCCCAATAGCCGTATTAAGTTTTCCGTCAGATTTAGAAAAGGTGTTAGCGGAATAAGCTAAAATACTATCTAAATCTTTTTGAATATGATCTCTATAGGGTTTTATGTAGGATTCAATTTTAGAATCAACCGGCAGTGTGTCAGTAATTTGAATTTGCTTTCCTTCAATTTTTGTTAACTCTAATTTGGGGTGTTTGCAACCCAAAAGATTAAAAAAATATAACAAAAAAATTAAATGTGTTAACCTCATGTATAAACGAATATTTTGAATGTACTTTTGCTACCTTTGCGCAAAGCATAAAGATAAATGATTTTAAAAGGTTTTAAAGAAAAATCTAACAAAAAGCACTTGAACAAATTGTTATCAGAAAGAGAAGTAAACATTACTGATAAGAAGATTGAGAGCTTAGGGGTTATCTTAAATATTGATGAAATTGATGACTTTAAACTATTTAGAGTATTTGCCGATTTTTTAAAAATTCGCGATAATAAATTAAAGATCATTGCTTTTTCTGAAAATGATAAAGATACTTTAACAACATGGGATGTTTGTTTTAACCCTAAAGATTTTGGTTGGAAAGGCATCATTAAGAATGTAGAATTGCAGACATTTTTAGATACTAAATATGATGCTTTAGTTAGTTATTATACAAAAGATGTTTTAGAACTAAAGATGATGACTGCAAAATCTAAAGCACAATTTAAAATCGGTATCGTGCAAAGTGATGAGCGCTTAAACGATTTAATTATTAAAACTAAGATGAAAGAATTCGACGTATTTAAAGAAGAGACTATTAAATACCTAACCATATTAAATAAAATTTAGAATGAATAGTAAGTTTTTAGGAACTGGAGTTGCTTTGGTTACACCTTTTAAATCAGATTTAAGTGTAGACCATAATGCCCTGGCAAATATTGTTAACTTTAATATTGATAATGGCACCGATTACCTTGTGATTTGTGGTACAACAGGAGAGAGTGTAACACTTACCAAGCAAGAAAAAAAGGAAGTAATAAAAACCATTTCCGATACTAATAATGGTCGTGTGCCAATGGTTTTGGGAATAGGTGGAAGTAATACTGCAGCAGTTATTGAAGAAATAAAAACAACAGACTTAAGTCAGATGGATGCCGTTTTGTCTGTGTCTCCTTATTATAGTAAACCAACTCAAGAAGGTGTATATCAGCATTTTAAAGCCATTTCGGAAGCATCACCAGTAGATATCATTTTGTATAATGTTCCTGGCAGAACTTCAAAAAACATGGAGCCAGAGACGACTATAAGACTAGCTAACGATTTCGAAAATATTGTAGGTATTAAAGAAGCAGGAAACAATGTATCTCAATATTTAGAGTTATTAAAGAACAAGCCGGAAGATTTTTTAATTATTTCGGGTGATGATGATTTGGCCTTAGGAATTGTTTTGGCAGGTGGAGCAGGAGTGGTTTCCGTTATTGGGCAGGCATTTCCTAAAGAGTTTTCAGAGATGATACGCTTGGGGTTAAAAGACGAAGGAAAAGAAGCATATAAAATTCATTATAAATTAATGGATGTTGTTGGTTATATTTTTGAGGAGAATAATCCAGCTGGAATTAAAGCCGTTTTTGAAGCATTAAATTTATGTCAAGATAGCGTAAGATTACCTCTAGTTATGGCATCTAATGAGTTAAAAGAAAAGATAAAAGCTTTTGTAAATAAGTTTTAATATCAATGAGGAAAGGTATATGATTGTTAAATAATACTTAAACCTTATGATTACTGACTTTAAGCAGTTATTTTAGCTTTGAAATAATATTTTTTAAATCCATATTAATAACTTAATTTTGCATTCTGTTTAAAAATTTTTTTGAAAAAAGCATAACTAAAATTTTGATATTGTTCGAGATACAAACAATGCTAATAACATTCGATCTTTTTAAACAGAGAAAAATAACAAATGAAAAAGCTTTTTTACATATTAATAATAGTTACTGTTTTTAGCAGTTGTAGTGAATATCAAAAGACACTAAAATCTGAAAGTATTGCTGATAAATTTAAAGTAGGTGAAGCACTTTATAATGAAGGTAAGTTTTCAAAGGCCAATAGGCTTTTTGCACAAATAGTCCCAAGTTATAGAGGAAAACCGCAAGCTGAAAAACTAATGTATTTGTATTCTAATTCATTTTACAAAATGAAAGATTACTACGTTGCTGGTTATCAATTTGAGCGTTTTGCATCTAGCTACCCAAAAAGTGAGAAGTTAGAAGAGGCCTCTTTTTTAAGTGCAAAAAGTTATTATATGTTGTCCCCTGTTTATAGTAAAGACCAAACAGAAACAAAAGAAGCTATTGAGAAACTTCAAGAGTTTATAAATTTATTCACAGAGTCTGAATATCTTCCTGAAGCTAATAAATTAGTTAAAGAACTAGATTTTAAACTAGAAAAGAAAGCATACAGTATAGCAAAACAATATAATCGTATATCTGATTATCCGGCATCTATAAAATCCTTTGATAATTTTATTTTTGATTTCCCGGGATCTACACTTCGTGAGGAGGCATTATTTTATAGATTAGATTCTGCTTACAGGTTGGCTATTAATAGTAGAGAATACAAAAAGACCATTGAGGGAATAATAGTCCCTTTAAAAAAGAATCGTCTTAATACAGCAAAAGAATATTATATTTCATTTAAAAAACTATATGTTAACTCTAAACATATAGAAGAAGCTAATGTTATGGCAACGGCTTTAGATGAAGAATTAAAAAATTATAGCACTAAAAGTTAAATAACAATGACAATGGATTTAAAAAAAACCAATGCTCCAGTTAATACAGTAACGTACGACAGAAATCAAATTGACGAACCAACAGAGAATATCTATGAGTCGATTTCTATAATCTCTAGACGTGCAGAACAAATTAACACAGAGATTAAAAAAGAACTTATTGATAAGTTGGAAGAATTTGCAACTTATAATGATAGTCTTGAAGAAATCTTTGAAAATAAAGAGCAAATTGAGGTTTCTAAATTTTACGAAAAGCTACCAAAACCTCATGCATTAGCTGTTCAAGAATGGTTAACTGATAAAATTTATTTTAGAAATACTGAGGAAGATTCTCAGTAATAATTTTTAAAATGTAATGTCAATACTAAGCGGCAAAAATATACTATTAGGCATCAGTGCTGGTATTGCCGCTTATAAAACAGCTTCATTAGTAAGGTTATTTATAAAGGCAGGTGCTAACGTAAAAGTAGTTATGACACCAGCTTCTAAAGATTTTATAACACCTTTAACCTTATCAACACTTTCAAAACATCCTGTATACTCATCTTTTACAAATGAAGAAGATGATAATGCTGTGTGGAATAACCATGTAGACTTAGGATTATGGGCAGATGTTTTTGTAATTGCCCCGGCAACAGCTAATACACTTTCTAAAATGGTAAATGGCACAAGTGATAACTTGTTGCTAGCAACATATTTGTCGGCAAAATGCGCTGTGTATTTTGCACCGGCTATGGACTTAGATATGTATAAGCACCCAAGTACCGTTAGCTCTTTCAATACTTTAAAAGATTTTGGAAATATCATGATACCAGCTACAAGTGGGGAATTAGCGAGTGGTTTAGTAGGTGAAGGTAGAATGGCAGAACCTGAAGATATTGTTGCTTTTATTGAAAATGATATTTTAGATAAACTCCCTTTAAAAGGAAAAAAAATCCTGATAACTGCTGGACCAACTCACGAAGCTATTGACCCAGTTCGTTTCATAGGAAATCATTCAAGTGGAAAAATGGGGTTTGAAATAGCTAAAGCAGCAGCAAACCTCGGAGCTGAAGTTATTTTAGTTACAGGGCCAACGCATCAAGAGGTTATACATACTTTGATACAGACAATTCCTGTTACTAGCGCACAAGATATGTATGAATCGGTGCATATGTATTTTAAAGATGTAGATGTCGCTATACTTTCTGCGGCTGTAGCCGATTTTAAACCAAAAGAAGTTGCTTCTCAAAAAATAAAAAAGAAAGAACCGACGTTAACTTTAGAATTAGAGAAAACTAAAGATATTTTAGCATCTTTGGGTGCCATTAAAAATAATCAATATTTAGTTGGATTTGCATTGGAAACGAATAATGAACTTGAAAATGCAAAAGGAAAATTAAAAAGAAAGAATTTAAATTTAATTGTCTTAAATTCGTTAAAAGATAAAGGCGCTGGTTTTAAAAATGATACCAATAAAGTTACTTTTATTGATGATAAAGAAGCTGTTACTGAGTTTAAGTTAAAACCTAAAGCAGCCGTCGCTAAAGACTTATTAAGTAAAATTATAGAACAGATACATGCGTAATATTTTCGTTGTTTTAATATTTTGTCTGGGAATTAAAGGATTTTCGCAAGAACTAAATTGTAGTGTTGTTGTTAATGCACAACAAACGGGAAACGAAAATTTTCCAATTTTTAAAACTCTGGAAAAACAACTAAATGAGTTTATAAACAATACTAAATGGACTAAAAAAACATTTAAAGCTCAAGAGCGTATAGACTGTAGCTTGATTATTAATATTACTAATTATAGCGGTGAATCATTTCAAGCGACTATTCAGGCACAATCATCACGTCCAATTTTTGGTTCGTCGTTTAGCACACCAATCTATAATTTTAATGATAAAGATTTTAATTTTAGATATTTAGAATTTCAAAATCTAATTTTCAACCCCAATCAATTTGAATCTAATTTAGTATCCGTATTAGCATACCATGTTTATATGATTTTAGCTCTAGATGCAGATTCTTTTTCTAGAAAAGGGGGAGACCCTTATTATACCCAAGCACGGATGATCACAAATTATTCACAACAAGGTAATTTTAAAGGCTGGAAATTAGAAGATGGTTTACAAAGTAGATTTGCGCTTATAGATAATGTTCTGTCTCCGACTTTTAAAGAATACAGAGAGGTTTTATATACGTATCACAGAGATGGTCTAGATGTTATGAGTGAGAATGCGAAAGAAGGAAAAGAAAAGGTTGCTGCTTCTTTGAAACTATTTCAGGCTATGAATAGCCGTAGACCAAACTCTTTTGTACTACGTACTTTTTTCGATGCTAAAGCTGATGAGATTGGACAGATCTTTAGCGGTGGCCCCAATGTAAATATAGCCAGTATAAAGGAAGTGCTTCAAAAAGTAGCACCTATGCATAATAGTAAATGGCAAAATATTAAGTTTTAAGTGACTCTATATTTAAAACGCTTTCATTATATTTATTTTCAGAAATTAAACACAAAAATACGGCATTGTTAACATCACTTTCAATAAAAAATTACGCTTTAATAGATACGCTTCATGTTGATTTCAATGATGGTTTATCCATAATTACGGGAGAAACTGGAGCAGGTAAATCTATACTTCTTGGAGGGTTATCATTAATCCTGGGAAAACGCGCCGATTTAAATAGTTTAAAGCATACCAATCAGAAATGTGTTATTGAAGCCGTTTTTGATATTTCTGCTTATAATTTAAAATCACTTTTTAAGACTGAAGATTTTGATTACGAATCACAAACTATTATTCGTAGAGAGATACTGCCTTCAGGAAAATCAAGAGCATTTGTGAATGATTCTCCTGTTAACTTAAGCAGTTTGCAATTATTAGGAGAGCGTTTAATAGATATCCATTCACAGCATCAAACATTAGAACTTACGAGTAATGAATTTCAGTTTCAAGTCATCGATGCGATTGCAAATCATGATGGCGTATTACAGAATTATAAAGACCTATTAAAGACCTATAAAATGCTTCAAAAAGAACTAAAAGAACTTTTAGTTTTTCAAGCAGAAGCGATTAAAGAACATGATTATAATTCGTTTTTGTTAAATGAATTAGTTGAAGCTAAATTAGTAGATGGTGAATTAGAAACTTTAGAAGAAGAATACGAAACTCTTAATAACATTGAAGGGATAAAAGAAAAACTGGATGAAGCACATCATTTATTAAGCGAAGAAGAGGTAGGAGCCCTGTCTACGCTAACAGCATTAAAGAATACATTTCAAAAACTATCAGGGTTTTCATCTAAATATGAAGATTTATTTAATAGAATTAATAGTAGTTTAATAGAAATGGATGATGTGTTTAGCGAAGTTAATGCTTTACAAGATACTTTAGAAGTAGATCCCAGTAGGTTAGAAACGGTTGATTTAAAGTTGAAAATGCTTCATAATTTGATGCAAAAGCATGTAGCTGCTAATATTTCAGAATTAATTAATATAAAGAATGAGCTTGAAGAAAAAGTATCAATAACAGAAAATTTAGATGATACCATTCAGAGAAAACAACTAGAAATTGACTCTAAAACAACTGAATTAAATACTATTTCTAAAACACTCCATAAAAAACGAACAGAAGTAATCCCTCAATTAAAAAAACAATTGGAAAGTGTTTTAGTTAGTTTGGGGATGCCAAATGCTCAATTTAAAATAGAAGCTTTTTATAGTGATACTTTTTTTACTAACGGAAAAGATGAATTGTCATTTTTGTTTTCGGCAAATAAGGGAGGCGATTTTAACGCCCTTAAAAAAGCAGCTTCAGGTGGTGAATTGTCAAGAATTATGCTGGCAATAAAATCAGTTTTATCAAAATATATAAAGCTACCTACTATTATGTTTGATGAAATTGATACCGGAGTTTCTGGTGAAATATCAAACAAGATGGGGGATATCATGTTACAGATGAGTAAAACAATGCAAGTATTTTCTATTACTCATTTACCTCAAGTTGCAGCAAAAGGACATTCTCATTTTAAAGTCTATAAAGAAGATGTTAATGATACCACGCAAACGAATCTTGTAAAACTCAACCACGATGAGCGAATTGTAGAAATAGCTCAAATGTTAGGAGGATTAGAGATGTCTTCATCTGCTATTGCACATGCTAAAGAATTGCTGAATTAATTAGTATCTTTGACGCCATAAATTAAAGTAAAGTATGAGTTATAATAATGCCGAAGACTTATTCTTTGAAGCTGATAGATTAATTGATGAGCAAAAGATTGTAGAGGCAAAGCATTTATTAAATGAAATTCTAGAGGATCATCCTGATTATGCTAAAGCTCATAATCATTTAGGGTGGATTTATCATTATAAAATGTCTGATTATGCTAAAGCAGAAATGCATTATAAATTGGCATTAAAATACGCAAAAAACTACCATGCCCCTTATGGCAATTATTCTTATTTTTTAATAGATAAGTCAGATTTCCAAGGAATGATTGAGTTTGGATTTAAGGCGTTAAAAGTAGACATAGTAGATAAAGGGATCATTTATAACCAATTAGCTAAGGCTTATGAATTGACCTCAAGGTTGGAGTTAGCTTATACTTATTATAAAAAAGCAAAAATGAGTTCAACAGCTGCGAATTATATTCAAGAAATGAATGCATCATTGCATAGAGTAAAAGAAAAGATGAATATATTTCAGAAAATTAAATTTGTTTTTAAATAAAATATTAAATAATCAACAAAAATATAAACCAAAAACTATGTCATATAATTTATTAAAAGGAAAAAGAGGAATCATTTTTGGAGCACTGGATTCTAATTCAATTGCTTGGAAAACTGCTGAGCGTGTACATGAAGAAGGTGGAACATTTGTACTAACAAATGCACCAGTTGCTATGCGTATGGGACAAATAAATGAATTAGCAGAAAAAACGGGTTCTCAAATTATTCCTGCCGATGCGACTTCTGAAGAAGATTTACAAAACTTGGTTGAAAAATCAATGGAGATTCTAGGCGGTAAAATAGATTTTGTATTGCATTCAATTGGTATGTCTATTAATGTTAGAAAAGGAAAACATTATACAGATCAGAACTATGCATGGACGCAAAAAGGAACGGATGTTTCTGCGATGTCTTTTCATAAAGTCATGCAAACACTTTATAAAGCAGATGCTATGAACGAATGGGGAAGTATAGTGGCTTTAACTTATATGGCAGCACAACGTGTTTTTCCAGATTATAATGATATGGCTGATAATAAAGCCTATTTAGAAAGTATTGCTCGTAGTTTTGGGTATTTCTTTGGACGTGATAAAAATGTACGTGTCAATACAATTTCTCAATCACCTACACCAACCACAGCAGGAAGTGGCGTTAAAGGTTTTGATGGGTTTATAGCCTATGCCGATAAAATGTCTCCTTTGGGTAATGCGACAGCATTAGATTGTGCAAATTATACGGTTTCTTTATTCAGCGATTTAACGAAACGTGTTACGCTACAAAACCTATTCCATGATGGCGGTTTTAGTAATATGGGAGTTAGTGATGCAGTCATGGACACATTTATGAAAGAAGACTAAAAATATTTAAATATTGAAAACAAGCCACCCATAAAACGGTGGCTTTTTTGTTACATTTGTTTTATGCAATTACAGTTTTCTTTTATCATTCCCGTTTATAATCGTCCAGACGAAACTCAAGAGCTTTTACAGAGTTTTGAGGTTTTACAAGGAAATACGCCTTTCGAAATTGTTATAGTAGAAGATGGCTCAACAATATCGTCTAAAAAGGTCGTTGATGCTTTTAGGGATAAACTAGAGATATCTTATTTTTTTAAGGAAAATTCGGGTCCGGGAGACTCTAGAAATTTTGGAATGCAAAAGGCAAAAGGAAACTATTTTATCATTTTAGATTCCGATTGTATTTTACCAAAAAACTATTTATTAGAAGTTGAAAAAAGTTTAGAAAAGAACTATGTAGATTGTTTTGGGGGACCAGATGCTGCACATAACTCGTTTACAAATCTTCAAAAAGCCATTAATTTTTCAATGACATCGTTTATTACTACTGGTGGTATTAGAGGGCATAAAAATAGTGTTGATACATTTCAACCACGTAGCTTTAATATGGGGCTTTCAAAAGAAGCCTTTATAGCTTCAAAGGGATTTGGACGTATACACCCGGGAGAAGATCCTGATTTATCTATCAGACTTTGGAATTTAGGCTATAAAACCAAGCTGATTCCTGAAGCTTTTGTTTATCATAAGCGCCGTATTTCTTGGAGTAAGTTTTATAAACAAGTACATAAATTTGGACTGGTACGTCCCATTCTAAATAAGTGGCATCCATCTACAAAAAAAATCACTTATTGGTTTCCTACAATTTTTTGTATGGGGTTTATAATGTCACTAATACTTACTTTTTTTAATTTTAAGTGGGGCTTAGTAGGCTATATGTTGTATTTTGTAGTAGCATTTATATTTGCCTTACTAAACACAAAAAGCATAGGGGTCTCAATGCTTTCTTTAATGGCCATTATGATTCAGTTTTTTGGATATGGTTACGGGTTTTTAAAGTCAACGTTTGCTGTTTCAATACTTAATAAAAAACCAGAAATTTATTTTCCCAAATTATTTTTTAAATCGAAATGATAAAAAAGATAAAATCTGAAATACTAACTTCAATAAAAAACAAAAGAATAAATGTGTTTGTTTTATTTTTATTGTTTGCATTTATAATTTTAATATTTACTAAGCTGTCAAAAGAGTATACAAATACTATGGCTTTTGATATTGAAAAAATAAATATACCTGAAGAGAATGTGATTTTAAATGATTCTGTAATGCTAAATATTACTTTGAAAACGCATGGATTTAAATGGCTTAGGTATTATATTTCTAAACCAAAGATTAAGATAGATTTCAGGAATGATGTTGATAAAAAAGAAGGGGGCTTTTTGTGGAATAAATCTAAAGCGTATTTAAATAATACGCAGTTTGATGAGCAGGTAGAATTACTTAATATTTCTCCAGACAGATTAACTTTTAGATATGGTGTCAATTTGGTGAAAAAAGTACCAGTTAAATTAAATGCTACTATTAATTTTGAACCAGGTTATGATATCTCAGATAAATTAGTTTCAGACCCTGATTCTATTGTAGTTATTGGTCCAGATATTTTGGTATCTAAAATCAACCTTTTAGAAACTGAAGAAACTATTTTTAATGATGTAAAATCTAATCTAAAAGAAAGGACTAATCTAAAGTTCCCCGAAAATGTTTCTGATTTAAAGTTTTCTGATGATAACGTTGTTATAAAAGCTCATGTAGAAAAATTTACTGAGGGAACATTAAAAATACCAGTAAGCATTATTAATGTTCCTAAGGGCGTGAGGTTAAAATACTTTCCAAAAGAAGTGAATGTCTCTTATTATATTAGTTTGAGTAATTTTAATTCGGTCACCAACAAAGATTTTAAAGTCGTTTGTGATTATACTAAAGCTATAGAGAATCAATCTCTTTTAGTCCCGGAATTCATGAAATTTCCGAAGACGGCTAAAAACATTAAAATTAATCAACAGCGTATAGAATTTATAATTACAAAATGATTATTGTAGGACTTACAGGGGGTATAGGAAGCGGAAAAACAACAGTTGCTAAGGAGTTTGAGGCGTTGGGGATACCTGTTTATATAGCAGATGTCGAAGCTAAAAACCTTATGCATAAGTCCAAAATTATTAAAAGGAAACTTACTCAATTATTTGGAAATAAAGCTTATATTAATGGTGCATTAAACAAACGTTATATTGCAGATATTATCTTTACTAATAAAGCATATTTGCAAAAAATGAATGACATTATTCATCCTAGAGTAGCGAGGCACTTTGAAAAATGGGTGTTAAAACAAGATACCCCATATGTTATAAAAGAAGTTGCTATTTTATTTGAAAATAATGGGCATAAAGCCTGTGATTATGTTATTACAGTTATTGCACCTAAGGACTTACGAATAAAGCGCCTTCTAATCCGTGATAATACAACTAAAGACAAAATTCAGGCCATCATGAAAAATCAATGGACGGATGAAGAAAAAGTAAAACATTCAGATTATGTTATCGATAATATAGATCTTAAAATTACTAAAAATCTGGTTGCTGATATTCATAAAGACATTCTTAAAAGAGCTTAAAAAAGAAGCCATTTTAACATTTTTGTTAATGTAAGGTTAAAAGGGGAGTGTCATAAATGTTAAAATGTTAATTTTGAACAGTGAGCAAAAGAATATTCATCCTACTAACAATACTAATGAGTTTATCTCTTATTGGTATTATATCTATTCAAGCTTATTATATTAATAATTCTGTAGAAAACGAAAAAGAAAGATTTAAGTTTATTGTTAAAGGCGCGCTTAGTTACGTTTCTAATACTATAGAAGACAATGAATCGGAAAAATATTTTTCGAAATATTTAAGCTTAGATAAAGAGAAAAAAGTTGATGAAGATGCTGTTTCTCAGTTGTTAATTTATCAGAAAAATAACAGCACAAAAGAAATGCTCATTTATAGTAGTAATATTTTTGAAGAAAATTATAAATTATCTTCTTCGCTCCTTGACATTGGCTTAAATTTGGATAGTATTAGTGCTAAGAATATAATAAGCAGTTCGAGTACAGAAATTTATAGTAATATAGATTTATCTGAAAAAGACATTTTACAAAGTCCTATTTCTAAAATTGTTAGAAGCGGGAGTATGGATGAAGCACAAAGATTAAGTTTTGAAAAGAGCTTTAAGGAAATTTCAAAAAGAACTCCAGTGCATAAAAGGGTTTCTGAAGAAGAGATTCGAGAGTTATTATCTAATAAGCTTGGAAAAGAAGGTGTTGAAATAGACTTTGAATTTGCCATTTATGATAATGATTTAGCAACAAAAGTACGCAGTGATGGTTTTGAAAATGATATCATGTCTACTTATAAAGTGCCCATTTTTTATGATGAGAACAATCAAAGTCTCTATAAGCTTTTAGTCAATTTTCCTGATGATAAAAAGTATATTTTATCATCAATAATAGGAATGATATTGTTGTCAATAGTTTTTACATCTATTATAATAATAGCATATTCCAGTGCATTGTATCAACTTTTAAAACAGCGAAAGATATCTGAAATAAAGACGGATTTCATTAATAATATGACTCATGAGTTTAAAACACCAATAGCAACTATAAATCTAGCTTTAGATGCTATTAAAAACCCAAAGGTTATAGATGATAAAGACAGGGTAATACGTTATCTTTCAATGATCAAGGAAGAAAATAAACGTATGCATGCGCAAGTTGAAAATGTATTAAGAATATCTAAATTAGAAAAAAACGAACTCAATATTAGTAAAGATAGGGTCAATTTACATGAGTTGATTGATGATGCAATTACCCATGTAAAACTTTTAGTTGAAGATAGGCAAGGTTATATTAAAACATTTTTTGAAGCAGATAAATCTTCTATTTTAGCTAACGAAACTCATTTTACAAATGTTATTGTTAATATTCTGGATAATGCGATGAAATATTCTCCAGAAGCACCAAAGATTGAAGTATATACTGAAAATGTAGGTACAAATATTTTAGTAAAGATAAAAGATTATGGTAGTGGTATGAGTAAAGCTGCCGCTAAAAGAGTATTCGAAAAATTTTACAGAGAACACACAGGAAATATTCATAATGTTAAAGGTCACGGTTTAGGTTTAGCTTATGTTAAACGTATTGTAGAAGATCATCAAGGTTATGTATCTGTAGAAAGTGAAAAAGGAAAAGGAAGCACATTCACTATAAAGCTTCCACTAATATCATAAATTATGGAAGAGCAAAAAAAGAGAATTTTATTAGTAGAAGACGATCCTAATTTCGGAACCGTTCTTAAAGATTATTTAATGATGAATGATTACGAGGTAACTCATGCTAAAAACGGCATGGAAGGGTTTGAAAAATTCAAAAAAGATGATTTCGATTTATGCATTCTGGATGTTATGATGCCTTATAAAGATGGATTTACATTAGCTAAAGAAATAAGGGAGAAAAATACGGATGTTCCAATTATTTTCTTAACAGCAAAAACAATGAAGGAGGATGTCTTAAGAGGTTATAAAGTTGGAGCTGACGATTACTTAAACAAGCCTTTTGATAGTGAAGTGCTATTAATGAAAATTAAGGCTATAATACAACGTAAAGCAACCGAAACCATTTCTGATAGTAAACAATTTGAATTTAAAATTGGTAGTTTTGATTTGAATTCCAAGTTGCGTTTCTTACGTTTTAATGGTGGCGAACCTGTAAAATTATCACCTAAAGAAAATGAATTACTACGCTTATTAGCATTACATGAAAACGATTTAATGCCACGAGAATTGGCACTTACTAAAATCTGGCGTGACGACAATTATTTTACATCTCGTAGTATGGATGTTTATATAGCAAAGTTGCGTAAATATCTAAAACTAGATGAAAAAGTAGAAATATTAAACATACATGGAGAAGGTTTTAGGTTAGTAATTAATACTTAGTAAAATACGCTTTATCATGATATTAAATCCAGCTCAATGCTGGATTTTTTGTTTAATACTTATATAACTAACCTTAATCTGGTTACTGTTATATTATTTAAGTATGTGTCTTTGTTGAAAATAGTTTTTTATTATTGAAATAAATGTTCAACTATTATTTTCGCGGCAATTTGACTACCTTTTATAGAAGGATGAAATCCATCAGAACTGTAATATTCATTATCTCTAGAGGAATCAATATAATTTTTCCATACCTTACCTACAGGTAGCAATATTGAGCTGTAGATTGATGCTGCGTCTTTATGGTTTTTTATAACATCGTCAAACGTATGATAGTAATTTAAAGAAGGCCAAACCATAAAGTAGCATAATTTGGCTTCATTTAATTTACATAAACTGCTATATTTCCCCCCGTATTCAATCAGCATTTTTCTACCATCACTTTGAGATGAGGGTCCTTGTTGGAGAATTACAAAATCATATTTTTTACTTGAAATTAGTTTTTGTACTTGTCCATCATTCCAATGGTCTTGAATGGCATAGTTAGGAAATGCAATCATTTTAGTATTAATTTCTATTCCTTTTTGCTTGGCATATTTCTTAACAAGTAGGGGCAAATTATTAGTATAAGTAAGACTGTTACCAATAAATAAAATATTATTATTATGGGTTTCTTGTTGACTATATAAGCTAGAAAAAGTAATTATTAAAGCGAAAAACAAGAAAAATAATTTTTGCATATTTTTGGATTTAAATTTCAGATGACGTGTTCCTCTTATAACGTCAACAACTATATAAAAGAAAACAAACCAGAGAGGAATCCACAGCGTTTTCCGAATAGATAGATAGTAAATAAGTTATATATACATGCCTTAAGTTTGTAATCTACTGTTCCTATTTCAGAGAGTCATAAATCATAGTGAAAAATGGCCTTAATATTATAATTAAACTCATTTTAAGCCGGTTTTTTATTTAATATTTTTCAAAGTCGTCTAATGCAAACGCATTATTGTAGTGTGTTTCATTAATTGATTCATTTTCTGTAGAGTCATAATCAATCAATATTTTCCAAAGGTTTTCTTCCTTTTTTAGAATGACATGGAATTTTCCGTAATATGATTTTTCGTTTTCAGTATTCAGATCTCTAGTAAACTTATAAATACCTCGTTCTGAGGACATACCGTCTTTAGAAAATCGTTCTAAAAATCTAAAAGAGATGGTTTGTTTTAAGGAAGTATTTTCCCAACGATTTTTGTAACCGTTTAAATAAGCTTCTTTAGTTTTAATAGATTTAATGTCTTTATTAACCCGAATTAGATCGTTACTGTGTAAACTTTCAAATAATTGATAATCTAAGGATTCAAAAGATTTGGTAAAATTGCTCCAAACCTGGGAATTAATAGCTTCTAAATCATTAATATTTTGAGCAATAGTCTTGCTGCCTAAAAGCAAGAATAAGCTTATAATATAGGTTGTTAATAGTTTCATTTTTGCCTTTTTTGATAGTTAAAAGATACAAAAACTATTAAATATTGTCTATTAACCAGCTTTTAAATTCGTAAAAATTTTGAGGAGCTACCCCATGTCCAACAGGAAATTCGGAATATTGGTGTTTAATATTAAGGCTGTTTAAAAATGGTGCGGTTTGCCGTGCCCAATCAACAGGAATCACTTGATCTACACTTCCATGGGAACAATAAAAATTAAGGTGCGAGTAGTCCTTAATTTCATCTTTAGGCAAGATATCTTTATTAACATAACCACTTAAGGCAATGATATTTTTAACTTTCTCAGGATAGGTTAAAGCGACAGCATAGCTTAAAATACTCCCTTGGCTAAACCCTAAAAGAGATACATTGTTTTTATTTACAGGGTACGTTTTGATGACTTCATCAATAAACTTTGAAATTAAATCTCGCGATTCTATGGCTTGTTCATTATCATTCCATTTGCCTTTATCAGCATCGAAGTTAATGGTATACCAGGCATTTCCATAGGGTTGCATAGGATAAGGTGCTTTTACCGAAATAATAAAGAGTTCTTCTGGTAATTCGCTGGCAAATGAAAACAAATCGTTTTCATCACTACCATAACCATGCATCATGATTAATAATGGTGCATTTTCGGTTAATGTAGATTCACGAATTATGTGGTGTAATGAGAGTGTATTGTTAATCATTTATTTCCCAAGATTTGCAAATATTTTTTGGTATAAGTTCCCAAGAAGTGGAACCGCTTGTGCTTTTCGCCCTAAAGCATTTGTAAAACCATAAATAAAGAGTACTGCAAAAAACAGATAAAAACCTAAGGATATAGTCCAACTATCAAAGCTTCCAATAATATATCCAAGAGCGAAAAATGTAAGCCATAAACCTAAGGCTTGCCTTATGTGAAAACTAGCAAATTTATTTTTGTTTTCATTATTTAAATAAAAGGCAATTATGGTTCCAAATATAGTTAGGTAACTAATTATAGCATTATTTCTTCCTGCTTCAATATCTTTCTCTGTCATTATTTATTGATTTAATGAAATTTTGTTATTTGAGATAATACCATACACACTTCCTTTTAAAGTTTCACCTTCAAAAATGGTGTTTTTTGATTTTGAAATAATATCACTTTTAGAAAAGGAATATTTAGTGTCTGGATTAAAAAGTGTCATATTAACTCTATTACCAATATTAATTGGTGTTTGTTCTAAAGCAAAACGAGCTTTCCCTTTGGTTAAAATATCTATGGTTTTCTTAGTTGTGAAAATAGTTTGCAAAGCTCCAAAGGTACTTTCTAGCCCTATAGTTCCATATTCGGCATGATCAAATTCTACCTTTTTTTGTTCAATATCAATAGGATTATGATCGCTTGTTACCATATCTATGGTACCATCTTTAACCCCTTCAATTAAAGCCTCTACATCCTCTTGGGTACGCAGTGGCGGTAACACTTTAAAATGCGTATTAAAATCTGTTAATGCCGCATCCGTGAAATATAAATTATGTATGGTCACACTACAGGTAACATCTAACTTTTTTTTCTTTGCTTCTCTTATAAGTGCTACGGAAGTTGCTGTAGAAATAGTCGGGATATGCAATTTTCCGCCTGTATATTCTAATAAAAATAAGTCGCGCGCTACTTGTAGATCTTCTGCTAAAGCGGGGTTGCCCTTTAGACCAAGTGTGGTGCTCGTAATGTTTTCATTCATAACACCATGTCCGGAAATTTTATTTTCTTGTGGAAAAGAACATACTAATCCACCAAAATTACTCGCATATTGCAAAGCAATTTTCATAAGATTAGGGTTGGAAATAGGTTTTTTATAATCGTAAAAAGCTACAGCTCCTGCAGAGTTCATATCGTAAAGTTCTGCTAAATCTTCACCTTTGCTACCTATAGTGAGTGATCCAATAGGTAATAGTGTAACGGCATTATTGTGTGATTTCGCATTAACAAAAGTAATATCAGAATTAGAATCTAAAACAGGATTGGTATTTGCATTTAACGCTACCGCAGTAAAACCAGCAGCAGCAGCAGTTTTAAGCCCATTTTTTATGGTTTCACGTTCTTCAAATCCAGGCTCTCCAAAACATACACTACTATCAAACCAACCTTGAGAAATATACAGATTGTCTAACTTGATTTCTTGATAATTATTCTTGTTTTTAATGCTATTAGCAATCTTTGAAATCGTACCATTTTCTATTAATATATCTTGAGTTGTGTTATGAAACTCACTTTTAGGATCTATTATGGTGGCAGATTTTATAAGTATGTTCATTTAAAGTATTTTAAGATGCCCATTTCAATAATCAATAATGCTAGTGCAAAAATAACAAACCATTTCCATAAGGCATTAACTTTTGTATCACTTTTTAGGGTGTTGAAAATTTCGGTAATTGAATCGCTAATCGTTATGTTTTTTGATGGTGAAAGGTCTCTATAAGTTAAATTACTTTCATTTCTATTATAATTATAGCTTATATTTTTAATGCTTTCATTTTTATTCTTTATCGTATAAATGTTAGCTATTGACGGGTTTTTAGCAGTATTTATAACCACTTTATTGTTAAAGTATTGCTGCCTTGGGATGATATTAATATTGTCATTAACTAGCGATAAAATGTCATCTTGTTGCAATTGTGTATCAACATCAAAAGTATTTTCTTGTCCAATAGTATAATACAGATTAGGCGTTTTAAGACTCTGTTTTCCTATGTTATAAAGTGTAGGGACGATTAACGGTGAATTTATAAAATTTGAATTCTCGCCGTTCAAAGCAGCTGTAAATATAAAGGCATTATTTTTTTGATATAAAAATGGTTTGCTGTCTTCAAATTGTAAAACGGCAGTATTATTTAATGAAACACTGTAAAAGCTTTTCACTTTTGGATATTGAAAATTACTTACTTGTTTTTCAAATACGCCATTATTATACAAAGGATGTGCATAATTAATGGTCGTGATACGTTTTTCGGCTGAAAGTAAGTCGTTAAAATTAGAACCGTAATTGGCTAACAACTGATTATAAGATTGTTTATTTATTTTTTTTGAAGGAATTACAATTAATGTCCCTCCTTGTTTGGTGAATTGTTTTAACGTTGCTATTAAAGCATTAGGGATAACATCTAACTCATTTAAAATGATGAGATGCTGTTGATCTACAATATTATAATCTAATTGATTTTCTAAAGTGGCTGTATAATTGAATTCGTAATCAGTATAAATACGCTTTAAAAAAGAATCATTTACGGCATTTATGGAAAGTATATTGGCTTTTGATCCATTGTTAATATTGAAAAATAAACTATTATCAAACTGTAAATTACTGTCGTCAATCGATACTTTTCCATTAATGACTTCATTCACAGAAAGCGAAAATGTGGTTTCGGCATCATTTTCAATAGCTACCGAAGTTTTAGCAATTAGGTTGTCATCACTGAATAGTGAAACTGGTAGATTTTCAATAGTGTTTCCGCTATTTTTTATAAGTACTTTTAATTCTATAGCCGATGCTGTTCTTTTAGAAATATAAACACTATCAATAGTAATATTACTCGTATTTATAGGCTGTAGCTTTACTAAATGAAGGTTAGTAAGCGAGTCTATTTTTGGATTAAAAGGAGAGGTGTCTTGCTGAAAGTCTGAAATAAAAACCAGATTTTTTGAAGTACTATTTTGTTTACTGAACATGGTGTTGCTTTTTAATAAAGCAGCCTCGGATGTTAGTTTGTTAGATGAATAGCCTAATTGTAATAAATCGTTTTTAATAGCTTTTATAGAAGTATTTTTATAAGTATTATCATTAGTAATTAATGAAATGTTCTCACTTTCAGGTACGTTGCTAATAATATCCTGAACAGCACGCTTTAAAAGGACTCCTTGATTTCCTTTTGCTTGTAAACTAAACGAGTTATCTAAATAAATAACCGTTTCTTTTTTAGCTTTAAATACATCAGATTTGGACGTAAAAGGTTGCGAAAATGCAAAAACAATGGCAGCAAGAAGTAATAACCTTGTACAAAGAACCAACCATTTTTTTATTTGTGAACTTTTACGGGTTTGTAGCGTCGCTTCTTTTAAAAATGCCACATTAGTAAATGCCACTTTTTGGAATTTGCGTAATTGAAATAGGTGAACAATTATGGGGATAAGCAGTAAAAATAAAGCGTAAAGAAGTTCTGGGTGTTTAAACTGCATTCATTTTAGATTTGTCAAAGCTACATTTTTTTTTTCATTATTTATAAAAGATTAAAGTGAAATCCTTTTTTATGCTCTAGGTTTACCATTATTTTATTAGTCTAATTATATTAGGATAAAACTTTCCTGTTTTTCCTTTTTTTATTTTAATAGCAAATATTATAGGTAAAATAATATTTAAGGGGTAAAGAACAGCAAATATATATATAGAAAGTATAAAATTTCCTGGTCCAATTTCTAAATGTATGACTTTAAGAAATGCGGCAATAATTAATATTGTAAAAGCTATAAAAGTCCAAATAATTTGAAAGTTTAAGAGGTTAGCACCTGCATTTTTTAATCCAATTATTTTATCTTTTTTAGTCATCCATAAAATAAATGGGATGATTATATTTCCAGTAGGTATAATTAGAAATGATAAAACTGATAATTGAAAATACATCATATAATGTTTGTCACTTTTTTTTCCATAATCTAAAATACCTTCTGCATTTATGTCTAAGACTTCACAAATTAAGAGAAGTGTTTTTCCTCTTGGTTCATTGTCATTATTTTCAATACGCTGAATAGTTCTCAGATTTACTTTTGCGAGATCTGCTAACTCTTCTTGAGACAGCCCTTTTCTTTTTCTAACCTCTTTAATTTTTATTCCTATTTCGTTCATAATTAATTTAGTTTATTTGTTGCCAAAATTACTTATGAAACTTACCTTTTGATAACGGTTTATTTGCGACATTTTTACGACATTTTTGCCTATTAGTTGATTTTATTAATCTTAACAAAAGAAAACAAAATCGTAAATGTTTTTCATATTTAATGTATTCATATAATTTTTAATCTCTATTTGCGCTTCTTTATTAGCAACGGTAATAATACTTTGAGGGTTCTTAATGTCTTTTAAAAAATTAAAAGGCTTTAATATTTTGCCATAAATATCCCTTCCAATTTTTTTTGGGTTATCACAAATCCACTCAAAAGGAATATCTTTTTTAATAAGTGTTTTGGCAATTATTTTTCCTTTGTTTCCAGCACCCCAAATAACAAGTGATTTATTAGGATTACGATCCAATTCTAAAAAGTAGTGTAGTTTTATATCAATAAAATGATTCTCGGCATAGTGTTCATGTGTTCTTGACGTTCGTGAACTATAATCTCTCCAATCATGGATAATAGTGTCACAGGGAATACATTTGAAATGGTGCTTATAAAACCTAAATGCTAAATCGTAATCTTCAGGATATCTATTAGGATTAAAGGCATCGCATGTTATTAAATCGTTTCTGTGAATCATCCAACTAGGAGAAGGAATCACACATTCTTTATAAATCTCAGAATAATTATGTCCGGTTTTGGTTAAATTATTCAACCAAATTTCATAGTTTTTATAACCTTCTTTAATACCATCTTTAGAAAAATAATTAACTAACCCAATGGCTATATGTTGTTTTCCGTGTTTCAACAAATTATTTATTAATACTTCTAATTTGTTAGTATGCATAATATCATCACTATCCATTCTTGTAATAAATATACCTTTACTATGTTTAAAAGCTAATTGTAAAGCATCAATAATACCCACTCCTTGATTTTTTAGAAGAATGATTCTCTCATCATTTTTGGCGAATTTTTTAACGATATTGAAACTAGAATCCGATGACCTATCATCAACTATAATCAATTCCCAATTGGTATAAGTTTGATTTAATATAGATACCAGGCAAGCCTCTATATAGGCTTCGGTATTTTTAAAAGGTATGAGTATACTAACTAATGGGGTTTGCATGGAGCGAATATAATTTATCTTTTTAACATAACCTTAAGAAAAGAGACCGTAACATATTGGTATTTTGCGCGTCAATTTAAAAACTAAACGTTAATTAAATGAATACCAAAACATTTGCTGCATTATTTGCAGGCATTTTACTAGCAAGTTGTAGCGCTACAAAGAATACAAAAAATGATTTAGCAACCAGTTTGCCAATAGCAATATCGATAAACTTAGCAGGTATCGATAATGATAAAGCGCCAGTAACTATTAATCCGGGACGTTTTACAGTGGAAACTGTAACATATCGTTTACCAAAAGTAGTACAAGGTACCTATTCGGTAAGTGATTTTGGTAAGTATATTGATGATTTTAAGGCGATTGATTATGCAGGAAATGTGATGCAGATAAATAAGGTAGATACTAACACATGGTCTATTAGTAATGCAAAAAAATTGGATAAAATTACTTATTTAGTTAATGACACTTATGACATTGAAGCTAATGGAGGTATAGGGAAGGATACACCTTTTTCACCTTCTGGGACTAATATAGAGGCCAATAATTATGTGTTAAACTTACATGGCTTTATAGGGTATTTCGATTCCTTAAAAAACAATCAATATAAATTAGATGTTACTGCTTCGGCAGATTTTATACGTACTTCTGCATTACAAAATGTAGGCTCTAAAACTAGTGAAGATGGAAAAAATATAACGACTAGTTATTTTGCTTCAAGGTATTTTGATATTACAGATAACCCTATGATGTATGGTAATTTGGACGTTGAAGAATTTCAAGTAGGTGATATAAAAATTGTATTAAGTGTTTATTCACCTAATAAAGTGCACTCTGCTAAATCTTTAAAGGAGACTATATTTAAAATGATGCAGGCTCAAAAAGCGTATTTAGGAGATGTAAATACGACACCGCGCTATGACATTTATTTGTATTTATCTGAAGGTAAAGAAGATTCTCCAAAAGGTTTTGGTGCATTAGAGCACCATACATCAACAGTCGTTGTGATGCCTGAATCCATGCCAAAGGAAGCACTGGAAGAAAGTATGATAGATGTGGTGTCTCATGAGTTTTTTCATATTGTAACCCCTTTAAGTGTGCATTCTGAAGATGTGCATTATTTTGATTATAACAATCCAACGTTCTCTAAACACTTATGGATGTATGAAGGGGTCACCGAGTATTTTGCAACTTTATTCCAGGTAAATCAAGGGCTTGTTGATAAAACTGAGTTTTATAATAAAGTTATGAGTAAAATTCAACAATCGAAGCAATTGAATGATGCTATGAGTTTTACTATCATGAGTGAGAACGTTTTAAAGGCTCCTTACAAGGATCAATATTTAAACGTATATCAAAAAGGCGCGTTAATAGGTATGTGCGTTGATATTTTAATGCGTGAAGCAAGCAATGGAAATAGAGGTATTTTATCTTTAATGAAAGAGCTATCAAATAAATATGGAAAAAATAAACCATTTGAAGATGATAAACTTATAGATGAGATTGTAGCCATGACATATCCTTCATTACGAACGTTTTTTGATACTCACGTTATTGGAGATATACCAATAAATTATAATGAGTTTTTCAAAAAAGTTGGTTTAGAAGTTGGAGAAGGCAAGGTAGAAGTCGGTTACATATTAATGGATGGCGTGCCTATAGTGAGTGGAGACCCGCAAAAAGGCACTATATTTTTTACAGATAAGGCATTAAAAAATAGTTTTTGGAAGGAACAAGGTGTTCAGGTGAATGATGTTATTAAATCTGTTGATGGAGAAACTTTAACACTGCAAAATGCCAACCAAGTGTTACAGCAGGTTTTTATGTGGAAACCAGGAAAGGATATCGAAGTAAAATTAGATAGAAGTGGAGAAGAAGTCGTTATAAAAACAACAACTACACAAGGATATACTAGCGGTGAGGCTATTAGAGAAAAAGCAGATGCTACAGATGCTCAAAAGGCATTGCGAAAAGCTTGGTTAAAAGGGTAAATTGATTTAGGATTTACGATTTTAGATTAACGATTGATGAACTTGTAGTTTGTCAATCGTTTTTTATGTTGAAGGATTACAATCTTAAGACGCTTAATACTTTGCCGATTTCCCTTTAGATAGGGAGTTGTTTATAAACGTTCGCAGATCGTCATTGGCAGAAATTAAGTCGTCATGACGTAAGTACATCATATGTCCACTTCTGTAACCCTTAAAGGTAAAGCGGTCTTTCATTTTACCACTTGGGTCTATCTGCCACATGGTGTATTTAGCTCCAAAATAAGTTGTAGCACCATCATAATATCCAGATTGAATTAGTACTTTTAAATAAGGGTTTTGAGCCATAGCTTGTCTTAATCCATCACGTGTCTTATTATTTCTTCTATCCCAAGGGTGAACATCACCAAACATATTGTATTTAACATCAGTTTTAAAGTTAAGATGCTCTTTTATATAATAGTTTATTGCCGGTGTAAACGAATGTAACCACGATGCTATTTCAGGATTAAAATCGGGACTATCTCCTGCCTCAGTTTTATCAATTCCTAAATATCTGGAATCCAATCTTCCTATGGTTTGCCCAGTTTTCCCTCTCAATAGTTCTTTCCAGAAAAAAGGAGTTGGGATGTCTAAGTTATTTTGTAAAATGACAGTTTCACTCAACCCTGAATAGTATGCCATTTTTTTTGCAACTTTCAGTTTTTCATTTTCAGAAAGAAAACCACCTTTGGCCAATGCAGGCATTAAAGTTTGAATAGCATAGGTTTCAGATTCTGGTAAAATATCTAATAAGTCTTTTTGTTGCAAGGTTGGAGGCAATACTTTATGATACCATGCAGCAGCAGTAAAATATGGCAAGTTTAAAGCAGAATATATAGGTTGCGATGTATTATAAAGCTTATAATCTGCTGGCGATACTAAAATAACACCGTTTAAATACATCCATTGTTTGTTTTGTAACTCGTTTGCTAAGCCCATAACACGTGTACCTCCATAACTTTCGCCAATAATATATTTAGGCGATTTCCAACGGTTTTTTCTAGTAACAAATGTATTTACCCATTCTGCTAAATATTTTATATCGGCATTAATACCAAAAAAAATATCTTTTTCCGGTAGTACCCCTTCTTTATTCTCTATCATTCTTGAGTAACCTGTATTAACAGGATTTACGTATACAATATCTGCAATATCTAAAATGGAATTGGGATTATTTTTTATACCATAGGGTTGCACAGGGTGACCTTCGTCATCAATATTTAATACTTTAGGACCTGTATAAGCAATATGCATCCATACCGAGGCAGACCCTGGCCCTCCATTAAAAGATATAACTAATGGTCTATGGGCTCTGTTTTTAACGTTGTTACGCTCATAGTAAGTGTAATAAAGTGTCGCAATAGGTTCTTCCTTTTTATTCCAAACAGGCTGCGTACCTGTGGTTGCCGTATATGAAAAACTAAGTCCTTTAATGGTTGTGTTATGTGACGTTACAACCATAGTATCTACTGGAATCTTTCTGTTTTGAGAAAAAGCTATTAATGTAGAAATTGAAAATAAAAGAAGGACATGATTTTTCATTGAAATGGTATTAAATAGTGATTGGCGAATTCATCGTTTAAAGATACAGAAAACAAATGTTAAAACCCTTCAAAAACACCTAATCCAAATAATGCAAAATCATATTTAACGGGGTCATTTATATCTAATTTTCTTAAAGAGGTATCTAATTCTAATAAAGCTTTCGCGTCATTTTGTTTACGTAGTAATAGCCCTAATTTTCTAGCAACATTACCTGAATGTACATCTAAAGGGCAAGACAATTTAGAAGGGGAGAGGCTTTTCCAAATACCAAAATCAACTCCTGCATTGTCATTTCGAACCATCCAACGTAAAAACATGTTAATTCGTTTTGCTGCAGAATTCTTTAGAGGATCACTTATGTGTTTTTGTGTTCTTTGCAAATGATCAATTTCAAAGAATATTGATTTCAATTTAGAGATAGATACTTGGAGTGATTCAGTGTCGCTATACTTTGAAAAAATAGCCTCTAACCCGCCATGATTTTTATAAACATGTCTAAGTGATTTTATAAATTGTATACTATCATGGCCATTAAAAGTTCTATGAACAAAGGGAATTAGTTTTTCTAAATCGGTTTCTGAATGATTTACAACAAAGTCAAATGGTGAATTGTCTAACAAGCCCATCAAACGTTTTGCATTATTAATAATACTTTTTCTATTTCCCCAAGCAATAGTAGCCGTTAAAAATCCAGAAATTTCAATGTCTTCTTTTTTATTGAATTGATGCGGAATTTGAATGGGGTCACTTTCAATAAACTTAGGGTTATTATATTGGATGACTTTAGCATCAAGAAAGTCTTTGAGATCGGTTGTATTCAAGTTTACTTTTTAATGTAAAAGTAAGAATTCTTAAAAAATAGTTAGCAGTTTACAGTTTTTACTCAAACTTTTAAACATAGTTGGCAGTATTCTGGTAGTTTGCAGTTGTTTACTCGAATGCTGAGGACAAAATTGATTAATCGTTATTTTGAAGACTATCGAAAATAAAATATATTTTATTTGAAGGTATTAAATAAAGTTTACAAGGAATTTCATCAAAAAATTGCCACGTCATACTTCCTCGCAAGGACAAAAAAAGAATGAAGGTAATTAATCAACAATCTTTCCGTCTACCATAGTTAATTTTCTATCGGCTAGATTAGCTAATTCTTTATTATGAGTAACAATCACAAAGGTTTGGCCGAATTCATCGCGTAATTTAAAAAATAGACTGTGTAGCATTTCAGCAGATTCGCTATCTAAGTTACCTGAGGGTTCGTCAGCAAAAATTAGATCAGGATTATTTATTAATGCTCTCGCAACAGCAACACGTTGTTGTTCTCCACCAGATAATTCATTTGGTTTATGATCATGTCTATCTGATAAACCTAAAAAATCTAAAAGCTCGATGGCTCGCTTTTCAGCATCAGCTTTTTTAGTGCCTTTTATAAAAGCAGGTAAGCATACGTTTTCTACAGCTGTAAATTCCGGAAGTAATTGATGAAACTGAAAAATAAAACCGATATGTTCATTTCTAAACTTAGCCAATTTCTTGTCATTAAGACCACTAATACTGGTATTGTTGATGTTTAGCTCAAACTTACCATTTGAAGAGGCAGTGTCTAAAGTACCTAAAATTTGTAATAAAGTCGTTTTTCCAGCTCCAGATGCCCCAACAATAGAAACAACTTCTCCTTTTTTAATGTTAATGTCCACACCTTTTAATACGTGTAAATCATTGTAATATTTATGAATATTTTTTGCTTGAATCATTTTTAATAATTGGAACGCTGAAAATACTACTTTAAAGATTTATTAGCAACGATTTAGCTATTACTTTTATTATTAAAAATGTTTTTTAGGTTATTATAGTCTATAAAATAAATAAAACGAAGCGAAAAAGTATGTTCAATATGCTGATTAAATAACGTATTAAGGCTTTTAAGGTAAGAATCTTTTGAAGCTGTATCCTCATTAAATAATTGATTTCGATAAAGTGCAATAATCTGACTTCCAGGAGCAAACTGCCATGAGTAACGAAGGTCTAAATTCCAAGTGCTAAAGTTAATGTTTGGATTAAAACTAATATTATCTAGATTATAACCGGAATCTGTAGTGAGTTTTCCATTCTCTAACAAAGAAAATAAATCATAGTCATAAGTCACTGTTGTCCAATAATTTCTAAAAGTTAAAGTAAGTGCATTAAGCGGATTAAAATTGTAGCTGGCTGATATACTGTTTTCAACTTCTAATTGATTACGTTCGCCATAAATAATATCGAAGTCATTAGTTTCTACCCAGCCTCTTGAGCCTTTTCTGTTTGAATATTCATACTCATAATTTATTCTGAATTTGTTACTAAGACGCCAGATAGGTTCTAGTTCAAACCAATGACTAAAAAGATCACGCTCTTTATCAAACAAAGTGCCTGCTCCTAATTCAGCTTGTATAGAAAATGTTTTGTTCCTGTTGGTTTCAACCCATATTGTGCTGTCAAAAAAGTTTTTATAAGTGAAAAATCGATTGTTTTCAATATCTCTTGGTCCAAAGTAATCATGTTGTTTACCTATACGTGCATTAACATTGGCACCAAACCACATTAATTTTTTAGTTTGCGCATTTACCCTGAGACGTATTCTGTTCCCAGTATATTTTTCTGGATTAAAAAGCCTATTATATTCAGTTGATAGGAATACTTTAAAGTCGTTTAACTTTTCTGTTGGTTCAAAAATGCGATATGATACTTCAGTATAAAAGTTATTATAATTATTTCTTAATAGTAATCCTAAATCGTTAATGTCATATTTCCTATCTGCCAATTCGTGTCCAAAATTATAGCGATAATTGCCACTAACTTTTGCAAATTCAATTTTGGTACTATACCCAGTTTCAATACCGCTTCCTAAGTTTAGATTACTCATTTTAATTTCACCACTATAATTATATTTATTAGCCTTGTTAGTGATATCAAATAAAGCGCCTGTTACATTAGCATCCCTGAAATGACCATCTCTAGTTACATTGGTGTTAATTAAACTTACTGAAGAATTTGTTCCAAATTGTTGGTCTACGATTAAAATATTATAATTAGTTAAAGATTCAGTTATTCTATTTCTATATGTAATAATACTATCTGTTATCTCTTGAGAAGATTCATTTCGTATATATTCAGTTCTTTTAATGTTCGCTTGCGTTTTTTCGGTAATAGCATTGAAAAAACCAATCCCTAATCCTTTTTTAGTGCGCCCAGAGACTTTAAGAGCGTTTAGTGTTTTTACATGATCTGGATTATCAATGATTTCTTCTACCGTGCTGTCATTATTTACTAGTTGATCTTCTACATCCTCATGTTCAATTGGAGCATTACCAATGCGTCTCGAAAAAAATAGCTCCCCTTTATTAAATAGATCGACCCCTTCTTTAAAAAATTGACGTTGTTCTGAAAATGTTTGTTCAAAAGGACCAAGGTTTAAGCTTCTATTATCAAATGCGGCTTGACTAAAATCAGGTATAAGTGTTGCATCTAAAGTAAAATTTTCCGTTAATCCATATTTTACATCAAGTCCGATATTAAAATCTTTTTCTGTTTCACCATCTGAAGTTGCAGATATTCCTGAAATAAAAGGATAAAAACTTAATCGAGTAGGCGGTTTAATATTTTGAATACCTATAAGTTCACCATGATAAATTCCAAAAGAGCCTTTCGTTCTGTCTATAGGATTCCAAGAATATTGTGAATTATCTACTCTAAATCGTCTATGAAATTGTATCCCCCAAGTTTGTATGTCATCATTAGAGAATCGTAGTGCTCTGTATGGAATTCTCATTTCTACAATCCAACCATCGTCAACTATTTTTACAGCACTCTCCCATACAGCGTTCCATCCAAAATCTTCACCATCAGGAATACTTGGAGATGCTAAAGCGTCTGCTTGTGTTCCAGAACTAAAAACAAAAAATTCTGTGTCATTTTGGGAATCATTATTTGGGTTTAGCACGATTCCGAAAAAGTCTGATTGTCCAAAATTATCGCGACTTGTAAACTGTTTTTGAATGTCTTTAGGCGTATCTTTAAGATAAGCTCCCACGTAAATGGCATGATCATCATATGCCATTTTTACAATAGTTTTTTGATGACTTTTTTCAGCGATTCCCATTTCTGGTCTAAATTGAGTGAAATCGGTAGCCGCTTCAAGTGTGTTTTTCCATACTAAGTCGTTTAATATACCATCTATTTTTGGAGCTTTGACTGTTTTTGAAATATTTAAACTTTTTTTACTTTGTGCATTCGCTTGAACAATAGTTAAGCTAAAAAAAATAATTAAGGTATAAAAGTATCTCATTGGGTAGTCATACTAATGATTGATGCGAAAGAAAGAGTAACAAACTACATATTTGTTACTCTTTTGTTTAGCAAAATTACTTTTGAGAACTTTTAATTTTACTAATTAAAAGTTAAAATTTGCTTAACTTTAAAAATTAAGAAAAGATTAATACCACTTTAACTTTGAAATTGTGCATGAGTAAAATTGAATTGTTTTTTGCTTAATCAAGGCAAAAAATCTAAGTATAGCCTTAGCTATGGTTTTATACCCAGTCAAGCTGAGCACGTGTTTTTTAACGCAGAGTAAGCAAAAAAGAAACGATTTGTATGTGCTATTTTAAAGTTAAAGTGGTATAACCACTTGAGATCAAGAATTATATAGAACGGATATGCCTTATAAGAAGTTTGAAGAGTACAACATACAAGTAACAGATGATGTTAAGAATAGATATGAAAATATTATTAAAGATTTAGGAGAAGATACTAAACGTGACGGACTTTTAAAGACTCCGGAACGTGCAGCGAAAGCTATGCAGTTTTTAACACAGGGATACCATCAAGACCCTGTCGAGATACTTAAAAGTGCTATGTTTAAGGAATCTTATAATGAAATGGTCATTGTAAAAGATATTGAGTTGTATTCTCTCTGTGAACACCACATCTTACCTTTTTTTGGAAAAGTACACATGGCCTATATCCCTAACGGGCATATTGTTGGTTTAAGCAAAATACCAAGGGTTGTTGATGTTTTTGCTAGACGCTTACAGGTACAAGAACGTTTAACAGAACAGATTTTAGATTGTATTAACGATACTTTAAAACCACAAGGCGTTGCTGTGGTTATAGAAGCGTCTCATATGTGCATGATGATGCGTGGGGTGCAAAAACAAAACTCTATTACAACAACTTCAGGATTTAGAGGCCAGTTTGAAAAAATTGAAACTAGAAACGAGTTTTTAAAGTTGATAGGGAAGTAGCCTTTATCATGGGCTTTGGTATGCTTCTTGCTTATCTCATTGTAATTAATATGATTTAATGAATAAATACAAAAAATTAGTATTGGGTATTATTTTAGATGCTATAGGGTATGTATCTTTTATAATCCCAGGGATTGGCGAATTTTCAGATATTATTTGGGCGCCTCTATCCGGTTATATAATGACTAAATTATATAAAGGGAAACCTGGTAAAATAGCGGGTGTTGTCACATTTGTAGAGGAGGCTTTACCTGGTCTGGATGTCATACCAACTTTTACGCTTATGTGGTTATACACCTATGTTTTTAAGAAAAAGGAGGATATTATAGAGATTTAAGAAAGAGGTATTTTTATAGCTAATATGGTTCCTTTTTTAATTTCAGACTTCATATTAAATGTTCCTTTAAGTTTCGATACTCTGGATGCTATGTTCAATAAACCAATGCCTTCATGCTTTTGATTAGAATTAAACCCGATACCATTATCTCTAATATCTAAATGTAATTCATTTGAATTCAAAGAGAAATCAACAGTCAAGGTTGTCGCTTTTGCATGTTTAATGACATTTTGAATAGCTTCCTGAATAACCCTGTATAGATTAACCTTTATATAATCAGTAATAGCTTCCCAAAAGATGGTGCCCTTTTGGTTAATTTTATATTGAAAAGGGTGAAGACTACTTTGATTCCCTATATAGTCTTTCACGATAGTCATGAAATCTTTATCAGCATCTAATTGTGTGTTTTTTAATTCATGGGAAAGATCCCTTATCTCTCTTTCAATGGACTGAATTTCATGAATGTAGAAACTGTATTTTTCTTTACTTTCAGTATCTTCATCCATAGATAAAAACTCTAGCCCTAACCGGGAACCTAAAAGTTTATTTAAAATACCATCGTGTAACTCTTCTGAAATACGATGACGTTCCAAAAGACGTCCTTCCTCAACTTTAGCCTGTTGTCTTAGCATTAGCGTATAAATCTCTTCATTGGCTTTTTGTTGTTCACTTTCAAAGCGTAATATTTTGTTTTTAGCAATTTGAGCTCTTATAATAAAAATAAGGGCAAGAATTAAAAAGAGGATAAGCCCAATAACAACAATTAAAATGTTTTGTGTACCTAAACGTTTGGTTTCATCAATATAGGTGTCTGTTTCATATTGTATTCTGGCGAATTTGTTTCTGGAGGCCCGTTCAACATCAAGGAGGCTATCATTAAGTTTTATATGTTCATATAAATACTGTTTACCTGCTTGGCCTTCCTCTATTTTTGAAAGTGTTAATAAAGATCTGGAGACTTCTTGGTAATTTTTAATGTTTTTACCAATTTTATAGGATCTTTTAGAAAGTATTAGTGCAGAATCCTTTTTGTTAATAGCGTAGTAAAACTCAGCCATGTCATTTCCAACAGAAGCTATTTCATATAAAGCATTTAGGCTGTCACTAATTTTATAAGCCTTGTTAAAAAGAGAATAAATATATTTTGTATTCTTACCCTTAGATAAGAATAAATTATACGCTTTATTATTTATCACAGCTGCATAAGATAAAGGGTCTTTTTTTAGTAAACCTTTGTCTTTAAGTAATTCCTTATATATAGACAAGGCTTTTTTATAATCTCCCTTTTCTTTATAAGCTTCAGCTATATTGATTTTAGCATATAAATAATTTTCTGATTTATTTAGGTCATTCACATTTTCATGTTCATCAGATATTTTATCATTAATTATTAAAGATTTTTGATGATATTCAATAGCTTTATCATATAATTTTAGGTGTTTTGAACTAAGCCCAATTTCATTATATAAACTAAATAAATGATAATAGTTTTCATTGTTATTTGGAAGTGATTTTAATAAGTTAATAGCCTTAATTACTGTTACTTCACTACCAGTATAATTGCGTTCATCATTTTGAAGGGATGCTATATTGTTTAATTCCCAAACAGCATTTTTTGTTTTGTTTAATTTTTTATAAAAACTAAATGATTTATAATAATAATAGAAAGCACTATCTTTTTGTTTACCCAAGAGCGAATAACAGTATGCAAGTTGGGAATTTATATGAGCTTTATTTAAAGAATCATTTATTTTATGTGCAAGTCTTAAATTTTTATGATTTAGCTTAATTGAAAAACTATAATTCTTTTTCAATAAATGGATGAAAGCGATCCTTAGATTAGACAAAAGTATGGTAGAATCTATCTTAGTTTTATGAGATAATTTACTTGCTGTTTTTGCATATTTGAGCCTAGTATCTAAGTCTATAGCTTCATTTTTGTAAAGTTTTCTTAATCTTTGGATGCTATCTAACATCAAATCAAAACTATCGTTTTGAGCATTTATGTTAAGCGTAATAAGAAGACATGCTATAAAAAAACAATATTTATTCAATAGAAATATGCTTTATACCAGTTCTGTTATAAAATGCAACATATAATTCGTTTATTTTTCGCTATTTCTGCATTATAAAAATGAACCGTAGCTATGGCTATGATTAATTTTTATGCTTTGAACTAACAAAAACTAATTCAAATTATTTATATCGTATTTTATAACAGAACTGGTATTATTTAGATAGCACCCAAGATAAGTTTTTTCTACTTCATAGAGTAAGTAAGGCCTAAACTAATATTTCTACCCATATTAAAGATCCCATCAGGTTTTAAACGTGACAAGTGATTAATATAGGTTTTGTTAGTAAGATTGGTGCCGGATACGGAAACCTCTAAATCATTATTAAACAATCTAAAATGACCACCAAACCCAGCACTTAATAGATTATAACCATTTGTGTTGGTTTCAAATGTGCTAATATTACTTTGGCTAAAAGTGGTTCTTAGTTTAATAAAGGTATACCCTTTTTTTAACCAGGGCTTTTCAAACTCAACACGTATTATATTGTTTAAGGTATTTGCTGGAATTAATGGTAGATAACTATCATTATCCTGTTTTCCTGTAACCATTTCAAAGCTTGATTCAAAATGTAACCAATCTAAGGGGTGAGGGTGTAAATGAAATCCAAATTCACCACCGTATAATTTTGCATCATCTTGTAAATAAAGAAACACAGGGTCTTCATCTATAAATGCGCCATTTGGAGATAGAAAAATGTAATTATTGATTTTATTATAAAACCCGTTGGCAAATAATTCTAAATGTTCATTTTTAAACTCTAAAGCAACATCGGTCTGAAAGTTCTGCTCGCTTTTTAAGTTACTATTTCCAATTTCGTAACGGTTGGTTCCTTCATGTGTGCCATCGGATGTTAACTCAGATAAATTAGGAGCTCTAAACCCTGTAGCTAAATTTACCCTAACCGTTATATTTTTTGCAATATCTGTTTTAATGCCTAAAGCACCATTAAAGCTATTAAAATCCTTTTTTATTCCTGAGTTCACATCAATATGTCTAATATCGTAACGAGCTCCAAGCTGTACATCAGCTTTTTCAAAATGGATATGAGACATTGCTAAAACACCAAAATCGTTGGTCGTAGCATCAGGAATTAATGTTTCTTCACCATAATTGGTATTTACCTGATTCATGCCTTGAATGCCGACGATGGTTTCAAATTTACCCAATTCCGGTAAGTGGTATTTAAGATCATAGTTTGCCGTCTTTAGCTTCATATGGAGTGCAGCTTCTAAATCCTCATCATCTTCATGTTCATCTTCGTGTTCCTCTTCCTCTTCATGCTCTTCTTCCTCTTCATCATGATGATGCTCTTCAAATTCCTTTCTGTCGTTATAAGTGAATCCTAAGTTGATATCTAATCTAGACTTATTGAAAAATATAGTAGATTTAGAACTGAAAATGTGATTCGTTATATTCTGGTAAGGAAGTAGTGGTGTTCTGTTTGTAGACTGTTCTCCTATTTCCTCAGGAATGCCAAGTTTGGAATTGTTGACATTGTAACGAAACTCTGTTTTAAACTTATTTTGTTGATATCCAACTCCAGCTTTAAAATCTTGTTCTCGAAAACGAGTGTTTGTTGCACGGTAATTTTTAGTCTTATAATCTGAATGCTCAGTAAGACTTCCTCTAAATAAAAATTTAAAGTTGCTTGTAGAAGATTTAAATCCGGCATTCGTATTGAAGCCTTGGGTATTGCTATAATAAGTGCCGCTAAAATCCCCCGAAGCGCGATTACTATTAGCGAATCGTTCAGGGTTTAAGTACAATACCCCTCCAAGCGCATCGCTACCATAGAGTAGGGAAGCAGGCCCTTTTATAACTTCTACACTTTCAATGCCCGCACTATTAATACCTAAACCGTGTTCGTCACCAAACTGTTGATTTTCTAAGCGAATACCTTGAGTATATACTAAGACCCTATTAGAACTTAGCCCTCTAATAACGGGTTTACCTATACTTAAACCTGTTGTAACACTTTCTACGCCTGCAATGTTTGTGATCCCATCTGCTAAGGTAACAGCGCCATTTACTTTTAAATCTTTGACACTTTTTTGTTCTACCTTCATCACATTATCACTTTGTAATTTATGAAAAGGCGTAGAGATAATGATACTTTCCATTTCTATAGCAGACGGTATTAAACGAATGTTAATGGTATTGGTTGTTGGAATGCTTAGGTTTAGTAATTGGGTTTCATACCCTATGCTTGAGAAAAGTACTTTATAGTTACCTGTGGGTAAATGATCTATTATAAAATAACCATCCTCGTTGGAGCTGGTGCCTTTTTCAAGATCTGCTAAATAGATATTTACAAAGGCTAAATTTTCATTTGTATTTGCATCTGTAACGATACCTTGTATTGTGTTTTGAGCATATATACTAGTAAATGCCAAAAAGCACAATGAACTTATAAATAATTTCATATGTATATTTTAGTTTAATAATAATTAAAGCTGAAAAGTTTCAGCTTGGCAGTGTGTGTATTACTAAACTAAAGCCGGTGGACCTCGAAGCGAGACATGTAAACGTTGAAATTTACTTAAGAAACTATATTGAGATAGAATTTCTAGTTGTTCTTCCTGAGATGAAAAAAGGTCAACATTAAAAAAAGAAAAAGTAACGTTGTTATTTAATTTGAATTTATAAAAGCTACAATCTAAATCTATTTCGTGTAAGTGTGTCTTTTTTTCTCCTAAACAAACTTCATGTTCATGGTGGGAGAAAATATGAGCAAATTTAACAACAGTAGGTATTAGCAAAGTAACAACCAGCAATAGGGTTATTATCTTAAATATAATATGTTGTTTAATTTGATTCACTAATCTAAAAGACGTTTAAAACCTATCCTACGCAACATTTTCTTTTCAAAATTCCAAAAAAACTTGTATTGCCCAAAAAGCCATCCGAAGAAAACAAGCATAAATTGGTACATGATAAATAATAAAACAATTCGGATGGTCCAATATCCAAAACTTCCAAATATTTCAGTTGTAATATTTAAATAGTTTAAAATAGGTTTACCTATGTAGGAAGCTGTAGATCCCGTAATAGCAAATACACATAAAATGATGATAATTTGCCAATTGTGTTCAATACCCCAACGCTCTTTTAATTTTTTCACGAATACAATTTAATTGCAAAAATAAATAAAAGACTTTAAATTCTAGGGACAAATCCAGCTAATCGTTGTTTATAATTCAATTGAAAATAGATAAAGTAATTAAAGAGCTTGTAATTAACCTCATAACCATAATCTATACCAGGTTGGTAATCGATTTGCATTTCGTATAAATTAGGATTGAAACGCTGTGGCTGAAGTACTCTTTGATTCCATTCTATGACGTAAATATTGTTTCTGTTTTCTAGATATTGTTGCGAATAAAAACCTTCAGGTCTGGCTGTGGTTAATAGCCAAGTATTAAAACCAGGTTCTATAATGATTATTTCGTACTCTAACTCGTCATTCGCAATCGTTACGGTATCATTGACAACTTGCGCAAGTTCTTTTTCAGATTTGCTTTTATCGGATGCTATAGTTTTAGACGTATTACAATTAAAAACAAATGCACACAATAGTAAAATATAAATAACTTTTTTCATAGCTTTTAATGGATTTCGATTTATTCTTCAAAAGTGTTCTATAATATTATGTTATAAAAACAAGAATGAGTTAACTAATAGTCTCATTGAGGAACCTGTACTTTTAAAGATCTTTATTATACCTTTTCTACCTTAAAATGGTATTATTTCTAAATAAATTTACAAAAATCATACCTTAAATGGTTGTTTTTGAATGATTTTAACAAATAAACGCCAAACATGACTGTTTGGCGTTTATTGTTTTGTATCAATTAATGTCTTATTTCCCCCCAAAAAGGCCACCAAGTAGTCCTCCAAGGCCACTTTTCTTTTTGCCACCTCCTAGTACCATGCCCGCTACATCATCAATAACACTTCCATCACCATCAGCATCAAGAATAGACTCTAAAAAGCTTTGTTCTTGCTGAGGAGAATTACCACCAAGTAAACCGCCTAATAACCCTTCAATGCCACTAGAATTGTTTACGTTTTGTTGTCTGCTTTGTTTACCTAAAACGCCCATTAATATGGGAGCTGCCACTTTTAATATTTGAGCTACAGACCCTGCGTCCATACCAGACTTCTGACTTAAAGCATTTTCAACATGTTGTTGTTTGCCTCCTAAAACATGACCTAGTATTTTTCCGCCATCATCTATAACATTAGAATCCACACCACCATTAAATAAACCGCCCAGGTTATCTAAAATGCTTCCGTCGTGTTTACCATTCAATGCACTAAGTAAACCTTCAGCTCCTTGTGGAGTTGCTGTATTACGTTTCATGGCCTGCATTAACACCGGTAGCGCCATCGTTAGAACGCTTCCTGTTTTATTCTTGTCTTGTCCTGTTTGACCTGCTACACCACTAATGATTGTTTTTCCAAGGTCGCTGTTTAATAAGTCTAAAATTCCTGCCATAATATTATATTGTTAATTGAAAATTGGTTAGTAAAATTGATTGTTCAATGTACAAAAAAAGTCCTAACATATATGTTAGGACTCAATTATAACGTTTAGGTCACATGTAATACCAAATGAACTCCAAAATAATTAATTAAATCTGTTTCTATTTCCCTTATATTTCAATATAAAATAGAACCGTAACTAAGGCTATGATTATATTTTCTATTTCATATAAAGAAAATATAATTCAAATTTATAATCAATCATTTTGAAATTCAATCGGTATAACCTAAAATTATTTTAAGATACTGATAATTTGTTCTGCTAATTCTGTACCAATTCTATCTTGGGCTTCATTTGTTGCAGCACCAGTATGAGGTGTCAACGACAAAGCAGGGTTCATTAACAATTGAACTTCTGGTTTTGGTTCTTTTTCAAAGACATCTAAAGCAGCTCTTGCAATTTTTCCGCTGGTAAGTGCTTCAACTAGTGCAACTTCATCAACCACGCCACCACGTGCAGCATTAACAAGAATAGCACCATCTTTCATGATTTCTAATTCCGATTTTCCGATAACGTAATCGTTTTGTGCAGGAACATGAAGCGTTAAGAAATCTGCTTGCTTTAAAACGTCTTCTTTAGAAATGGTTTTAATATTAAAGTTCAATTTTTGACCATCAAAAAAGTCCAGTTCTAAATTTGCTTCATCGATAAATGGGTCAAAAGCAACAACTTTCATACCTGCCCCGATAGCAACCTTTGCAGTAGCTTGACCAATACGACCAAATCCTAAAACGCCTAAGGTTTTTCCTTTTAACTCAGTGCCTTTTGCGTAAGCTTTCTTTAAACCTTTAAAGTTAGAATCGCCTTCTAAAGGCATCTCTCTATTCGAGTTATGTAAAAAACGAGCCAGTCCAAATAAGTGACCAAATACTAACTCTGCAACCGAGTGAGAAGAGGCAGCAGGTGTGTTAATAACACTGCGTCCTTGTTCTCTCGCATATTCAACATCAATATTATCCATACCAACGCCACCACGACCAATAATTTTTAAGTTTGGACAAGCATCGATTAAGTCTTTACGTACTGTAGTAGCACTACGTACCAATAAAACAGTAATGTCTTTTTCATTAATGTAATTAATTAGTTGCTCTTGAGCTACAGTTGTTGTGATGACTTCAAAACCACCTTTCTCTAGTGCGGCAATTCCGCTTTGCGAAATACCATCGTTTGCTAATACTTTCATTGAACTTTATTTTTATCATTCCCACGAAGGTGGGAATCTTTTAATAATTTATTTTATTTTTTCATTTCCGTGAAGACGGAAATCTTTTTATAATTAAGTTTTAATTTATGAGATTCCCTCCTAAGAGGGAATGACAAAATTTTCTATTTAAGCTTTACTTTCTAATTCACTCATGATTTCAACCAATGCTTTTACACTATCTAGAGGTAATGCATTGTACATAGATGCTCTATAACCACCAACGCTTCTATGACCGTTTAAACCATTAATTCCGCCTTCTTTAAGCATGGTTTCAAAAGTTTCCTTTAAGTTCTCGTTTTCTAAAGTAAAAGTAGCATTCATGTCAGAACGATCTTCTTTAGCAGCAAATCCTTTAAATAATGGATTTAGGTCAATTTCTGAATACATTAATCGTGCTTTCTTTTCGTTTTCTTTTTCAATGGCTGCAATACCACCAAGGTTTTTCAACCATTCTAAATTTAACATGGATGTATATACTGCAAATACAGGAGGTGTATTAAACATACTGCCTTTGCTTATATGTGTTTTGTAATCCATCATTGATGGAATTTTACGTGATACTTTTCCAAGAATATCTTCTTTAATGACCACAAGAGTTGTTCCTGCTGGCCCCATATTTTTCTGTGCACCGGCATAGATTAAATCGAATTTAGAAAAATCCAGTGTGCGAGAAAAAATATCACTACTCATATCGCAAACTAACGGAATATCACATTTTGGAAATGCTTTCATTTGTGTTCCAAAAATAGTATTGTTTGAAGTACAGTGAAAATAATCGTAATCTGAAGGGATTTCGTAACCTTTAGGAACGTAATTATAATTGGCATCTTTTGAAGAACCTAGTTCGTAAATGTCATCATAAATTTTTGCTTCTTTAAGGGCTTTATCTGCCCAAGTACCAGAATTTAAATAACCAGCTCTTTTTTCCAAAAGGTTTAAAGCGACCATTAAAAATTGTGTACTAGCTCCTCCTTGTAAAAACAAAGCTTTATAACCTTTACCCTCTAATCCCAGTAATTCTAAAGCTAATGCTCTAGCTTTTTCCATAATGTCTACAAAAGCTTTACTTCTGTGTGAGATTTCAATTAAAGATAAACCGCTGTTATCTAAGTCAATGACTGCCTCTGAAGCTTTAAGTAATACTTCTTGAGGTAAAATACATGGGCCTGCACTAAAGTTATGTTTCTTCATTTTCCTATCCCTAACCCTTTCCAAAAGAAAGGGGATTTTATGGGCGAATTTTTAGTTAATATTTATTTTTAACTCCAACCTTCCTTCCCTTTTGGGAAGGATTGAGGATGGGATAAAATTTAAGATGCAAAGTTCCTAATTAATTGGGTATTTAGTATTAAAAATTTAATAATTTTTTGATTAAATTGCTAACAAAAATTCAATAGAATCAATGCTATCTGCATAATCCCAAAGTTGAGGTTTTTGAGTCTCTCCGAAAGCGATTTCATTTTCTGTAAATCCATTAGCGACAATACATTGAATTTGTTGCTTATCTATATTTAATTTTTCTTTTAATTTTTTAGAGGAATCATAATATTCATAAAAAATAGTGGCGATAGGGGACGCATAATTGTTATCTTCCTTTATCATTAAGAAACCATTCTCCAACATATCAAATTCACTCATTAAGTACACCGCCTTATTATAGTCATAATTGTTAGCATATTTTGCTTTGTCTATAATAGAATGCCAATGATACATAGCTTCAAAAAATGTATCAAAATTATAATCTTTTGGAACAAATAATTTAGATACATTTCTACAGCCTAAACCATAATATCTAAAAATATCTTCAGAAAGCGCTTCGAGATCTTCTTTAGTTTCTTTGCCGTTTAAAACAGCCACCGAATTTCTGTTATTTCTTATAATAGATGGTTTGTCTTTAAAATAATACTCAAAATAACGTGCTGTATTATTACTTCCTGTTGCTATTACGGCATCAAAACCTTCTATTTTGTCTTCGGTAAAAGATATAGTTCCTTTAAACTCTGGTTGAACAAATTCTAAGTATTTTGCCAAATAAGGTAATAGATGTTTATCGTTTGATGATTGTTTTACTAAAACATGATGTCCGGAAATAAGTACTGACAAAAAATCATGAAAACCTACCAACGGGATATTTCCGGCCATAATAATGGCAACTTGTTTAGGTTGAGTAATGTTAATTTGATACGATGCTAGCCATTTATTTAGATGATCAGCTGTTAAAGATTCCGCCCAGCCATTAAGTGAAAATCGAATATTTTCCTGTGTAAACCAACCATTGTTTTCTTCAGCTAATTTTAATTGATGTTTAAAACCATCGAAGAATATATCGTTATGTTCAACATTATCTTTTTTTAGAATAACTTCATTAGAAAATTGACCTAAAAAATCTCCTAATTTTACAAAAGCGTTAATTCTTTGTTGTAAATTCATTCTGTATTTGGTTATGAATGGTTTTGGCGTTATTTTTGCGTCTGCAAATTTAAGCAAACTCAAGAGAAAAAACGCTATGGCTATTATAATAACAGATGAATGTATAAATTGCGGTGCTTGCGAACCTGAGTGCCCAAATACAGCAATATATGAAGGTGCCGATGATTGGCGCTATAAAGATGGTACTAGTCTGGAAGGTACCGTTGTATTAACTAATGGAAGTGAAGTAGATGCCGATGAAGCACAAGAACCTGTAAGTGACGAGATTTATTACATAGTTCCGGACAAGTGTACAGAATGTAAAGGATTTCATGATGAACCACAATGTGCTGCAGTTTGTCCTGTAGATTGTTGTGTTCCTGATGAGGATGTGGTAGAAACAGAAGAAGAATTGTTAGCTAAGCAGAAATTTATGCATCCTGAAGGATAAGTCTATAGACTATATTAATTTATAAAATGAATCCTGAGCTTTTGGCTTGGGATTTTTTTATTAAAATATTTAAATATACCTTAAGCTAATATGAATGTACGCAACCATTAACTAGAAATAGTATCTATATAGAGAACAAAACCCTATATTTTGTATAAGATAATAGTATTTCGTTAAATTTACAGGATACTTATTTATGGTATAATCGAACTTCTAACTTCAAATTTTGACACATATCAACACATGACTTTTTTAGAGTTTTATAACGAGATTTTAAATACTTCGGTTGCATCATACGAAGATTTCCCTTTTCCTGTAAAAAAAAGTCATTTTAAAAAAGGAGAGGTCGTTACTGTGTATGGGCAGATTGAGGATTCTTTATATTTTATGAACAGTGGTATTGTTGAAATGACCATTAAAAGTTACATGTCTGAAAAAATAGTAGATTTCTTTTTCAAAAAAGAAATGTTTTGCGGATTTACTTCTTTTTTAGATCAGCAACCTACTGATGTGCAAATTGTAGCATTAATAGATTGCGAAATGGAAGTGATCGAGCGTGAGGTTTTGATGCAAGCTTATGATTTTTCATTAGATGTAAATAAGTTTGGAAGAATTATGACTGAATATGGTTATATAAGAAAATCTAATAGAGAAAAGGATCTTTTAACAAAAACAGCTGAAGAACGTTATGCTGAAATGTTTCATACGCATTCCCAATATATATCTAACATTCCAGTTAATAAAATAGCTAAATATTTAGGAATTCATCCAGAAAGCTTAAGCAGAATTAGAAAGAAATTACATTCCTGAGAATGAACTCATATTGACTTTTTCTATTTCCTAAAAACGGCTAAAATTTGCCCATATTTTGTTGCTTTTTTTATGCTTAGCGATGCTATGCCTTTCAAAAAGTATCTCATCTAAACAAATTTTATCTCATTTTCGGTTAAAAATAAAAGTCAAGATGAGTTCAATTATTAATTGGGTTTTTTAATTTCGATAGCATCACAAGTGCCTACAAAAGGAACACCTGTGGTATAGAAAGCATAGGTAATCAATCCAACATAGACATTATCACCATAAGTTGGAGCCGTTCCAGGTAGGTTTCCGGTTCCATTATAAGCCGTCCAATTATCAGATGCACTATGACCTGTTAGGTTAGGGAGTTGCCAGTAAACCGTAATTGTTTTGTTTTTATTCCCCACAATTCTTATATCGGCTCTTCCTTCTGGTACTGTATTTTCTCCTATATCGTTCACAGAAGAATCTCCATTTAAAGTGTTTTTTCCTTCAATAGTAAAACCAGTTGCTCCTCTGTGTCCTACAACGACATGAGAAGAATTTATAGAGTTGAAATCTTCTACATGAACTTGAACTCCTGCAAAATTATAAGGATTGTTTTCTGATGTTGGAGCTATTTGCGAATTTTCTATAGTGCCAATACCAATATTTCTTGCTATAAATTCGAAAGGAAAAGCTACTAATTTTGCGTCTAATCGGCCTTGTTCTTGATTGAAATGCAAGGTCTTATTATCTGAGTTATCTGTTAGAGCTGCACGATACCTTCCAGATAGTCTCGAAACATCGGGTAATGATGAAGCATTATTAGTTACAAAGTCAATTAAAGCACCGGAGCCATCAAAACTATCAGTGATATCTGTGTTGTCTTGATTGTCTTCATTTTGTAGTGGTGTTTCATCCTCTTTTTTAGAACATGACAGCGCAATGAATAATACGAATAATAATGAATAGTATTTCATAATAGTAGATTATAATTAAGAGGGAGATAAAGAGGGGGGTGAACTGTAAATTTATAAAAAAAATAAATATACCCTGAAAATGACTTGATAATGCTATAGTTAGTGAATTCCTAACATAGATCAAGTACAATTTTTAGTTCGTTTTTTTAGTTGTCTATAGTTTTGTAAAAAAATTTTAAAACTATGAATTTAGAAACTATCATTTCACAATTACCAACGCCTATAGAAATTTTAATCGATCCCGTTTCATTAATCGTTTACGCTATTTTTGGAGGCTTATTTATTTGGGAATCATTATTTCCAGCGAGACAGTTACCCAAAATAAAATTTTGGAAGCTTCGTGGATTACTTTTCTTTATGGTGTTTATGTTGGTAACGACATATATTCCATTATTATGGGACGACTTTTTTGCTAGGTTTCAGTTAATTGATTTAAGCTACTTAAGTTTGACGGTACAAATAATTTTAGGTATATTTTTATTTGAGCTTGTACAATATGGTTGGCATATAAGTATGCATAAATCTAACTTTTTGTTTAGGCTATCTCATCAAATGCATCATAGTTCAGAACGCTTAGATGTTCCCAGTACGTTTGTCTTTAGTATTAATGATATGATTGGCTTATCATTAGTCGGTTCTATCAGTTTTGCTGTTATTATAGGATTATCTCCACAAGCTATTACTGCGATTATTCTATTTACTACTTTCTTAGGCGTATTTCAACATGCTAATATTAATACACCAAGATGGATTGGGTATATTATTCAACGACCAGAAAGCCACACGTTACACCATGCTAAGGGAGTTCATAAATATAATTATACCGACTTACCTATTATAGATATGTTGTTTGGCACCTTTAAAAATCCCGAGACCTATGAGTGCGAAACAGGTTATTATTTAGGGGCTTCTAATAGAATATTGGATATGCTTATGTTTAAAGATATCACCAAACAAAAATGATGGACTTGAAAACTATTAAAAATATCATATTCGTAATAAGCTTATTATTGAGCTCGTGTTCAAAAGATAACGATCAAGCAACCTCTAATCCAAAAGAAGATATATTCTATTTACCAGTGGTAGTCCATATTATACATAATGGTAAACCCATTGGAGAGGGTACAAACCTTTCAAATGTACGTATTGAAAGGCAAATCGAAATATTAAATGAAGATTTTCGTAAAAAAGAAGGAACTAGAGGTTATAATCATCATCCCGATGGAGGCGATGCTAAAATTGAGTTTGTTTTAGCAAAACAAGACCCTGATGGGAAACCTTTTAGCGGTATCAATAGAATAGATTCAACCAAGGTCATCGTACCTGATCTGGGACACAATCAAAATCATTATGCTCAATATGCTTATTGGAATCCAAAAGATTATATTAATATTTGGACGACACCCTTACCAGAACCTTCAGAATGCCTTGTATTAGGTTTAGCGACAGGACCAGAAACAGATTTACCAGGAACAGAGTTTTTTTCATTACCACAACCAGGTGACGCGGAAGGTATTTTAATTAATTGGATGCATTTTGGAGAATCAGATATTGCATGTTATGCACGATTTGGTAGAACACTAACTCACGAAATGGGGCATTATTTAGGAGTATTACATACTTGGGGAGGGGGTGATTGCGAAAACAATGATTACTGCGATGATACTCCTGCAGTTGACAAACCTGTTTATAATAATCCTTTTATAGGATGTGAAGGAGAGCCTGTAATGCTTAACAATTATATGACTTGGTCTCATGATGAGACAATGAACATGTTTACCAACGATCAGATTGCTCGAATGCATTATGTGTTGGAACATCATGAAGGACGTAAAGCTTTATTATCGAGTCATGCGCTTAAACCCTAATATATAAGTATGGCTAATAAATTTCAAACTAATGCTATTCGTGGTCCCATAAATGCGTTTATTTTTAAAATGCTTTCTGGGTATATGGATAGACTTTTCGGAAATTCAAAACGAGAACTTTTTAAAAACCATCCGGAAACTGTTGTTGAAATTGGTTCAGGTGCTGGTGCTAATATGCGTTATCTAAAAAAAGGAACAAGGCTTATAGCTATTGAGCCTAATATTTATATGCATAATAATTTAAAAAAAAGCGCAGAGAAATATGGTATCGATTTAGAGATCAAGTCACTTATGGGGGAAGCTATTGATTTACCCGATGCGTCTTATGATTTTGTGGTTTGTACATTAGTTTTATGCACAGTTCATGATCCTTTACAATGTCTTCAGCAAATTAAACGCATCTTAAAGCCTTCTGGCATTTTTATATTCATTGAACATGTGGAGGCTAGAGAAAATACGATGCTGTCATTTATTCAAAGTTTGATTCATAAGCCATGGCATTGGTTTTTTGAAGGATGCCACACCAATAGAAATACCAAGCAATTATTAGAATCTGTTGGATTTAGTAAGTTGGAGTTAGAAACATATAATTTATACTCACCATTTATTCCTATTATTCCTCAAGTTCATGGGAGTGCTATTAAATGATAATTTATTTAGTTTATATATTGAATCCTAGGCTTTTGGATTAGGATTTTTGTTTTTATTGTTAATATAAATTGTATAAACTAATTTAATTTGTATTTATTTTCTTGCGTAAAAATTATAACTTCGCTTATCATTAGATATAAAACATTAAAATGGTTTTATATCAAGTCGTTATGCATAATTAATCAAAATGAAGTCTCAAGATAATTTCAGTATGGAAAATAATAGCTTTATAACCATTTCAAACATAAATAAGTATCAACGGCTAGTGTTAAGTTTGATTTTTGCCCTCTTCATTACTTCAGTATCAACAAATCAATTGCATGCGACAACGATTGTAATTATTGTTACTTCAGATTACGTGTTGCTTGGGGTTGATAGTAAAATGGGGATAGAAGACGGAATTACAGGTGAATTAAAGTTCCAAGAAATCGTTAAGATATTTGAAGTGGGAAAATATTATTTCTCTGCTTCGGGAGTCATCGGAAAAATGTCAAATCTAAACGTATTACCATATATCATAGGAAATCAAATTAAAGATGGTGACAATTTTAATTCGGCTATTGCAATGGCAAATACAAAACTCAAAGAATCTTTACTTATACAAGCGGAGGATATAAGAAAAGGAATGCCTGATTATTACAATAGTGTTTATCTTAAACATAACCCTGTTTTCACCTATGTTATTATTGGACTTGAAGAAGGAATACCTTTTGCTTATATGTGTCGATTTTCATTAACTGATTCTAAAACTTATCAGCTTGAAACTGTAGAAAAGGTTTTCCCTTTACCGAGTTCAAAAAAAACTGATGCGAAAGCTTTTTATATAGGTTCTCATTCTGCTATTGATGAGTATGTAAAAGATCCGACCGTTTTTTCCAAACACCCTGATCAGGTAATTAAAGATTTATTAATGACTGAGGTCAAAGCTAATCCTGACAAGACAGGTTTACCATTGAACATAGTTAAAATTTATAAGAACGGAAAAATTGAATGGATTAAAAGAAGTGAAAAATGCCCAATAAAAATTTAAGGGAAAATGAATAGAATACAATTAACTATGCATAACAAAGGCTATAAACAATACAGGCTTTGGGCTTAATCGAAAGGTTTATGTATTTTTATGAAGTCCGCAAAATCTTTGGGATTTTGCTTTAAACAAGAAAAGAAAAAACAAAACAAAAAGATTTTGCTATGTGCGTGGCGGAAAGTAAACGCTAGTTTGCTCCCGTACTGTTCATAGCCGAACCGATAAGCGTAATCCAAACTATTCCCCACTCCCAAACCGTTTCATTTCTTCCAAAGGCTCTAAGGTTTCTTCATTTTGCCACATCGTTTTTTCAAAAGCTTTTAACATGGTGAACGGTGCTACTTTTTCTTGTTTTATTGAAGCGAAATCTTCTAAAGTAATATGATTAATATCTGTAAAAAGTATTTCTTCTTTATTACGGTTATCACCTTCAATTTTAAAGCTAAAGCCAACTTTGTTTTTTTCGTGGCTATTTTCAATAAGTTTTAAATCTCTATTCACATAAAAATAAGCTCCTTTTATTCTTTTAATATATTTTGGTTGGTATTTATTGGCACTGTTTTTTTCATAGATATAAGTGCCCTCACTAACATTTTCTATAAACTTGATGCCAAGAAGAAATTTTAAATTTACCTTTTTTCCGTGGCGTGATCCGTAATATTTATAATCAACTTTAGTAATGGCATAATTTTCGTCCGATATAAATAATTTACCTGTAAATTTTGCTTTTCCTTTTCTTGGTTTAAAACTTATAATATAGGTGAGGTCACCATTGTTATAGCCTACATCTTCAAAAGTGTAATCGTATAATTTAGAGTCTAAAATGGTTTTTAAAAAAGAATTATCTACAAACATAGATTTGCGTAATAACGAACCTGTCGTACTTTTTAAATGAGACACTTCATATTCATTTTTTTCATCGTCTTTAAAATCTTCATCTTTTAAAGACAGTGAATCTTCAACTTTAAATAATCCCGTTTTTACTTTATAGGTTTTCGTAGTATCCAGGTATTTTAATACCAATGTTTGTGCTTTTTCTTGTACAGCGTCAATAGAGAAGTCATTCTTATGGTCAATAAGTTTGGTAGCTTTATTAACAACCAGTTTGGTACTATCTTTATTTAGACTTGACAATTCACCCTTAAAATCTGAAAAATGGATAATGTTACTGGATATAATATGTTTTGATAGAGAGTCTAAACTTTTATTCGCCTTCTCTAAATTTTTTGACTTAACATGCGACGCTTTTTCAATTTCAAAATCTAAACTTTTAAAATTGGCATATTCTGTACCTCTATAAAATATGTTGTATTTGTTAAGATTAATATCATAATTCTCGCCAAGTTTTGCTTTTGTTCTAGCAATAATGGAATCTGCATTTGGTCTTTTATTACTAATATAAACCTCATTAAGTTGATTAATAGCTGCTTCCAGAGGAACCACAAAGTTAAACCCCTTGATAGCTTTGATACTAAGTGTTTTGTTTTGATACCCCATACAAGAAATAGTAATGGTTTTAGTTTGAAGATCTTCTAAACTCAAACTAAAATAACCTTCTTCGTTAGAAATAACACCACTAAATTCACCTGTTTTAATAGTGGCATAGGGTATGGGAGCATCATTACTTTTGTCTACTAGTTTGGCTGTGATATTTTGAGAATGGATGTTTATTCCAATAAGTAAAAGGACGGTAAGTAAGGCTAATTTTTTCATAATCGATGGTTTCATAAATATTGACGAATCAATTAGAAAAATGTTACGTAGAGAGCTATTGAAACCTTATAATTAAGAAAGAAAAAGAGGCTATCTGATTCAGATAACCTCTTTTAGAATTAGTCACTCAGTAATTATTATAATTTAAAATTAAGTCTTCCAAAAACATAGGTGCCATCAGACCCCATCTGAACAGAATCGGCTAAACCACCTTGATCCGTCCATCCATCAAATTGAGGTGTCGGATATTTATTAAACAGGTTGTTAGCTCCCAAGCTAAATTTAACCTTTTCAGATAATTGATACCCTATGCTAAGATCTACAACTAAAGCGGCTTCATAAATATCTGTTGCTACGGGGAAAAGGGCATCTGCTTCTGCTTGAGTTGTAGCAGGGGAGTCCACCCACTGAAAATCCTGAAGAGTTACTTCACTAAATTGTGTTAATGACACTGTAGTATCAAACTTTTTGCATGAGTATCCCAGATTAAGTCCAAATTTATAATCGGGAGCGGCAGCTTCAAGATAGGCTTGAGAGAATGGACCAAAAAAGGTAAATTCGTTTAAGTTACCATTATTAATACTCTTAATCTCCAGATCATTAAAATTACCAATCAATCCAATTCTTGCCTTACCATGCTCGCCAACATTAGTTTCATAACCTAAAACAATATCAAGACCACTGGTTTTAGTGTCTACACCATTAGCAAAAAATTGTGCAGCATCCACATTCAAGGGACCTAAAATGGTTTGATCTGTAAAGTTGTCAGTTAAAATAATTCTATCATCTACGGTAATAGAATAGGCATCAACAGTTGCCGTAAATCCACCATTTTTATAAGTAAATCCAATACTAGCATTAAAGGCCTTTTCCTCATTTAATTGTCCGATACCAAAAGCTTTAGTAACGGTACTGTTGTTTGCAGATAATAAAGAAGGCACTGACGCACCGGCAACAATATTATTAAAGATCAAGTTATAGTATAATTGTGCAAGGGAAGGTGCTCTAAATCCTGTAGAGATAGAACCTCTTAGTGTAAAGTCATCACTAATTTTTAATCTACTGGCTAGTTTTCCGTTAATGGTGCTCCCAAAATCACTATAATTTTCATATCTAACAGCAGCAGCTAGCATAAAAGTTTCGCTTACATTAAGTTCTGAATCGAAGTAAATACCATAATTAGATCTGCTTCTGTCAACCTCATTGTCAGGGCTATATCCAGGAAAGCCTTGAGAACCTCCAGGTAAATCATTCCCTAACGGAGATGTAGCAACACTCTGGGCAGCAGGGTTGGTGATTACGGCTCCATTCTCATCATAAAGCCCATAAGAAGAAACTTCGCCAGCAAAAATCCCAAAATTCTCTGTCCTATATTCCATACCAAAAGCAATATTCATCCCAGAAGCAATATCTTCAAAATATTTACTAAAGTCTATCCCTGTAGTGTTTTGTGATAAAAAATGACCGCCAGCATCAAAATCGGTAGGAGATGCGTCTTTCATAGAAGCATTATTACTTCCTTTTATGTAATAATGAAAGTTATTTTTTCCAAAAGTATTATTAAAATCTAAATTCCAACCATTATCCATTTTATGCTTTATACCAGCTGAGATAGATACATCTGTAATTAACGATGTAATTCTTGGTGTAAAACCATTTGGGTATAAACTTGAAACTGTACGAAGTTCTCCATTAGGAGCATCATCGAACGCTCCACGAGAAAATGCATACGCATTTGTATCTCTAAAGTTTCTGCCACCAAAGGCATACACTTCAGTGTTATCATTTATGGGTAAAGCAGCGTTAATCATAAAGTTAAAACCATCAATTCCTGCACTACCATAACCTTTTCTCCATGAAAAACCAGGTCTTAAGGTATTTTGTCTTGATAAGAATTCTGTTGTGAAATTTATAAAACCGCCTTTATCATTTAATGAAACACCATAGTTGGCATCTATTTTAACAGTCTCACCATCCCAACTTTTATCATCACCGTCTAATCGGTTTTTACCTTCCACGTTACTAAGTGTTTCACCAGTTGCATCTTCCCAACCATCACCGATAGCTGTACTGTAAGCACCATAGGTAATACCCCCAGAAAAACCATCGGTATTATCTTTTAAAACAATATTAATAACGCCAGCAATAGCATCAGAACCATACTGAGCAGAAGCGCCATCTCTTAGTACTTCTATTCTTTTAATAGCGTTTGCAGGAATGGCATTAAGGTCAGTTCCTGAATTTCCACGACCTCTAGTTCCAAAAACGTTTACTAAAGAGGATTGGTGTCTTCGTTTACCATTTATTAAAACAAGGGTTTGGTCTGGTCCCAGACCACGTAAAGAAGCAGGTACAATATGGTCAGCTCCATCTGAACCTGATTGCTTACTGGCATTAAATGAGGGGGCAGCATATTGCAATATTTCATTCACTTCAACCTTACCTGTGGTTGATGCAATATCTGCAACATCTAAGACATCTACGGGAACTGGAGTGTCTGTAGCTGTTCTTCTAGGGCTACGAGAACCGACTAAAATGACTTCATCAAGATTAACACCGTCTTCTAAAGTAACATTAATTATGGGTCGATTATTAACAGGAACTTCTAACGAATTGTAACCTATGTAGCTAAAAACCAAGGTTGAATTTCCATCGACGGAGATGGTGAATTTCCCATCGAAATTTGAAACAACACCGTTAGTTGTTCCTTTTTCTACGACATTCACACCTGCAATTGGTATTCCGGAAGAATCAGAGATAAGACCTGAGACATTTTGCTGTGCAAAAGTAAATGAGACACTAAAAATTAATAAAAATAAAAGGGTTGTTTTTTTCATAAATGATTTATTAAGTTATTATTATAAAGAATTAGTCACTTATAACTTATAAGCACATAAACTTTATAATATACTCGTTGAGGATTAACTATTTTTTAACTTAACAATATTTTTGATGTTAAAAATCTGTAAATCAATTAGTTATCTTTCTAGAATTTGTAAGAAATATTTGAATATAAAAAAGAGCCACTAGTTCCCATTTGTACAGAATCCCAGTAGCCACCACTATCGGTCCAGTTGTTTTGTTGTACGCTAGGGTATATGTTAAATAGATTATTTGCACCAAGCCTAAGTGCCATTTTCTTGGTTAAAGCATAACCAATATTTATGTCTGTAGTTAATTTGGGGGTATAGGTATCTGTGGCTTTTTGTAATCTGTCAGCTTCATCAATATATTCTGAATTGGGATCTTCTGTAATGAGAGGCATATCGATTTGCCAATCTATAAGGGTTACTTTGTTAAAACTGGTAAGTGTTAAGTTGGTATTAAATTTTTTATTTGAGTAATTAAGGTTTAAATTAAATTTGCTTTTTGGAGCGGATGCTAATAAAAAATGTTGGTCGCGTTTACTAAAGAAGGTTTCTTCATGTAGCGCTCTGTTTTTTATTTTGTCAATAGTCATGTTATTGATATTACCAGCAAAAGACATTGAAAAAAAATTGTTTGCAATGCTTTTTTTCCAAGTTAGTATAACATCTAAACCCATTGTACTTGTATCCACACCATTAGCGAAAAATTGAACATCGTTTACATTCAAATTAAGATTTGAGGCATCAAAGTTTCCTGTTAAAATAATTCTATCTTTAATATTTACATAATAGGCATCCAAACTTACTTTAAAATTCTTCATTTTTGCTGTAAAACCAAGGCTACCATTAAGAGCCTTTTCTTCAATTAAATTGCTAATACCAAAGCTTCGGGTTACGGGGCTATCATTTAACTCTAATAAGGATTCTGATGGTTCACCACCTATAAAATTTGTAAATTTTAAGTTGTAATAAAATTGTGCTAAAGAAGGCGCTCTAAATCCTGAGCTAAAAGCACTTCGCATATTAAAGTTGTCGCTAGCTTTATATCTTGAGGAGAGTTTAATATTGAATGTATTACCAAAGTCGCTATATTTTTCATAGCGCCCCGCAATGCCAAACATAAACTTATTGGTAAAATCAAATTCTGTATCAATATATAAAGCTAAGTTAGACCTGGTTTGATCTACTTTATTTTCAGGAGCATATCCAGGAAATCCTTGAGACCCCCTTGGGCGTAGAGAACCATTTAACATGACCAAATCCTCTGGTGCTGTGTTTTGGTCGACCATGTTTTTATTAATATCAAAGGCTGCATAGGAGCCCGGCTCTCCCGCAAATATTTTGAAATTCTCTATTCTATATTCCGTGCCAAAAGCGATATTTACACCGTTAAAAATGGTTTTATAAAACCTTGTAAAGTCAGCATCTGTAGTATTTTGATTTAAGATGTGGCCGCCGGCATTAAAACTTGTTGGCGAATTAAATAATAAGGTGGCATTTAATGTTTCTTTAATGAAATACTGAAAGTTATTTCTACCAAAGGTGTTGTTGATATCAATATTCCAGCCATTAAATTTGGTTTTAAAACCAGCAGAAATAGAGTTGTCCTTTATTTTTGCGGTTATTAAAGGATTGAATCCGTTTGGATAAATTTCAAGAACATTTCTGGGGCTATCTGCAAATCTGGTAAAAGCATAAGATTCTGAATTTCTGCAACTATAACCACCAAAAGCATAGAAATTGGAATGATCGTTTATGGGGATTTCAGTATTTATAAAAATACTATACTCATTTAACCCTGCTTCACCATATTTTTCTCTAAAATCTGCTCCCGGTCTTAGGGTTTTATCTTTTGACAGATATTCGGTAGTGATATTTACAAATCCGTCGTCTAAAATTTTCATGCCATAATTACCGGATAGTTTCATGGTATTGCCATCGATTCCAGATGTAGAGTTTCTAAAATCTCCTTTTACATTGGCATTATTAAAGCCATAGGTTATATTTCCGTTAAAGGTGTCTATATCATCTTTCAGAACAATATTTATCACGCCTGCAATGGCATCGGATCCATATTGAGCGGAAGCACCATCACGGAGAACCTCGATTTTTTCTATGGCTGATGCTGGTATAGCATTTAGATCTGTTCCCGAATTGCCTCGTCCTCGCGTTCCATATAAATTAATTAAGGACGATTGATGTCTCCTTTTTCCATTGATTAGAATTAATGTTTGATCGGGACCCAAGCCTCTCAATGTGGCTGGAACAATATGATCTGAACCATCTGCACCAGATTGTTTTGAAGCATTAAAAGAAGGAATAACAAACTGAAGTATTTGGTTTATTTCTATTTGCCCGGTTCTTTTGATTGCCTCTTCTAGCTGGACAACATCTATTACTGAAGGGGTGTCTAATACCGATCTATTTGCATTTCTTGAACCAACTATCTGAACTTCTTTTAAAGATTCCTCAGGCTCTAATACAATCGTTATATCATTTTCATTTTGAACAGCAATGACTTTCGAAGCATAACCAACATAGCTAACGGTAATAAATAGGTTGTTTATTGAATTTGTTTGTAGTGTGAAATTTCCATGTATGTCCGTTGTTGTTCCGTTAATAGATCCATTTTCAATAATGTTAGCTTCGGCTAGGGGCTCATTAAATATATTAACAACTTTGCCTTTCATTGTAAAGTTTGTAAAACCATTAGAATTAGAAAGTGTAGCAATAGTCTCATTTAATCGCTTCTTTGCATTTTCTAAAGAGGCTTTCCCTTTTTCGCTGTCATTATAAATTACGTAGTAATTATTGCCCAAATTATCGAAATGAAGATTGGTTTTTGCTCTTAAAGAATCAATTATTAGTTGTAAATCTGTGTTATTTAATTGATTTGCATCTATATTAATATTATTAAGCAAATCAACATCATAAGTGAAAAATACCTGATGTTCTTCACTTAATTTAGATAAAAAGTGAGTTAATTTTATTTTTTGATTTTCAGTATTCTGTGCATTTAACCCAAGACTATAATTTATAATCAAAATGAAAATCAAGATTACTTTTAAAAGTCTACGAGAATACATTTTACGTAAATTAGAATCTAATTTTTGTTAATGTATAACTTATTATTCTGATTTACAATAGCTACCTGTGCAGATTTCTCAATTGTTTTAATGCAAATTTCTAGATTTTGAGTCGGTACGGCTCCAGTTATTAGTATGTTTTTACTGTCATCGTCTTCAAAAATAGCAGTAATACCGTACGTATCTTCAATTTTACTCATAGCAGATTCTAAGGTAGATCTATCAAAAATTAAGGATCCATTTTTCCAAGAAGTTTGTAATTCGGGTCTTAAAATTCTTTTTTCTTCAATAATTTTATCCGTTTTATAAGAGTATGAAACTAAATCTCCTGGAATCATCTTCTTTTGTATACCATTTTTTAATTTAAGGGCAATGCTCCCTTCCTCTAAAAACACTTGTGTTCTTGTGTTGCGCTTATTAACATTAAATGAAGTACCATAAACTTCAACCTTTAAATCGTCAGTTGTAACTAAAAATTTAGCATTTGTTACAGGTTTCTTTTCTACGTTAAAAAAAGCTTCGCCTTCTAAAACAACTTCTCTAAGGTCATGATCATTATAGGATAGAACAGAATTTGAATTTAATTTAACTTTCGTTCCATCAGGTAATTTAATATCAAGTATTTCTCCGTATGCCGTTTTGTGTACAATAGTTGCAGGTTTACTCGTGAAATAAAACGCAGAGACAGCAATAAACAATAAAATAGCGGCAGCAATGCCTTGATATTTTTTGTTTTTGTAAAAAGGAATTTTATAAACTTTATCTGTAGAAGTTGCATGTTTCTCAAACTTTTCCCATGCATCAAACGTTTTTTGTTCAGAAACAAAAGATTTATTAAACTTAACACCAATAAGAATATCCTTTGCATCAAATACAAGTTGTTTTTTATCTGGATTTTCAAGAAGCCAATTATCCCAAAAGTCTATATCTGCCATTTGCTTTTTATGAACCCAATTAACAAATGATGCATCATTTATTAAATCTTCTATGTTTGTGTATGCTCTATTTTTCATAAACCGAATTACTTATTCAGCAATTTTATTTTCTATACTTATTATAAGAGTTGTTTGTATTTTATATACTCTCTTACTCTAAAGTATTTATTTATAATTTATATAATATCTTTTAAAAGCTCATTAAGTGATGTGTTTTGCCGTAATTTTTTAATGCCTTTGTGTATTAAATTTAATACACTTTGATAATTTATTTCCAAAACTTTAGCTATCTCATCAATATTTAAATCGCTGTAATATTTTAGGTATAAGACTTCTTTTTGTCTACTTGGTAGTTCATTTAAAAATTTAACTAAGTTTCCATGTTTTAAAGCATCAATTTCTTGTTGAATAATAAGGTCTTCAGTAGAAAAGTTAATTTCAACAAAGAAGTTTTCATTTTTGTCATAGTTGACCATTTTCGAAGCCTTTTTTATTTCACGAAATAAATGTCGCCTAAATGAAACATACAAATATGGTTTTATCGAATTTAGATTAGCTAAATTTTCTTTATGTTCATAAACGTAAAGAAAAAATTCTTGTAAACAATCTTCTGTTAATTGCTCATTATAATTAGAAAGTTTTAAGCCATAATTATGCAAAAGCGGATAATAAATTTTAAATAGTGTAGAGAATGCTTTTAAGTCACCACTTTTAAGTGATGCCCATAAATCATAATCTGTTAAATTATTCATAATCAGTTATTAATAAGCCTGATCAACCAGTAGAGTTTAATTTCAACTTAAACAAATATAGATTATTTTTTAATAGAAGATTATAAATGTAATAGCATGTTATACCAGTTCTGATTTAAAATCACTTAAATAAAACACAGCGATTTTTTACATAAGCGAAAAAGAAAATGCAAGCATAGCTTTAGCTATGGTCAATTTTTATTTTGAAGCATAGGTGAAAAAGGGCAAATTTTAGTGAGTAATTTTAAGTTAGAAATGGTATTAATTGAAAACTGAGAAATAGCTAATAGGTTTATTAATACAAACGACTATATTTGCACTCTTAAAATATTACGCCATAATGAAAGCAGGAATTGTAGGATTGCCTAATGTAGGAAAGTCAACTTTATTTAATTGTTTATCGAATGCCAAAGCGCAAAGTGCAAACTTTCCCTTTTGTACTATAGAGCCTAATATAGGTGTGGTTAATGTGCCAGACCCGAGATTAGAAAAATTAGAAGAGTTGGTAAACCCGGAGCGTGTACAACCAGCAACCGTTGAGATTGTAGATATTGCCGGATTGGTTAAAGGGGCAAGTAAAGGAGAAGGTTTAGGGAATCAGTTTTTAGCAAACATTAGGGAAACTGATGCAATTCTGCATGTGCTGCGTTGTTTTGATAATGATAATATTGTGCATGTTGATGGCAATGTAGATCCGATACGAGATAAGGAAACTATCGATATGGAATTACAACTTAAAGACTTGGAGACTGCCGATAAAAAGCTTGATAAGGTTAAGCGAGCTGCAAAAACAGGAAATAAAGATGCTCAAAAAGAAGAAGCTGTATTGTTAACAATAAAGGCTGGCTTAGAGGCTGGGACATCGGTTCGTGCTTTGGAATTTAGTGAAGATGATTATACCGATTTTGTGAAACCATCCCAATTTATTACAGATAAACCGGTTATGTATGTTTGTAATGTTGATGAAGGGGCAGCGGTTTCTGGCAATGCTTATGTTGAACAAGTAAAAGAAACTGTTAAAGATGAAAATGCTGAGGTTTTAGTATTAGCTATTGGCACAGAAGCAGATATTAACGAATTAGATGATTACGAAGAGCGCCAAATGTTTTTACAGGATATTGGATTAGACGAGCCTGGTTCTGCTAAATTAATTCGTTCTGCATACAAATTATTAAATCAACAAACCTATTTTACTGCAGGTGTAAAAGAAGTACGAGCCTGGACTGTTGATATAGGGGCTAGTGCTCCGCAAGCTGCAGGCGTTATACATACCGATTTTGAAAAAGGCTTTATTCGTGCTGAAGTTATTGGCTATGAAGATTATGTGTCTTTTGGTAGTGAAGCCAAAGTAAAAGAAGCAGGGAAAATGCGTGTTGAAGGTAAAAATTATGTCGTTAAAGACGGGGATGTCATGCATTTCTTGTTTAATGTGTAGTTTTGTTAGTTGTTAGTTGTTAGTTGTTAGTTGGTTGTTTTTTTGACCATAGATTACTGAACATGATTAACTTACTAACGAGAAGTTTTAAAAACAAAAAACAGAGATTTTAATAAATTGATAATATTCTTATTTATTCAAAGTAAAATAAGAGATATTAATTATTCATACCACTTGAAATCAATGTGTAACATTGAAATTCAAGGCGAAGAATAGATGAAGAAAAGCTCCGAAGGCAGGAGAACGAAGTTCGACACGGAGTTTTCAAGTCGGTTTCTCAGTTTTGAAAAACTGAGAAAATTCCTTGACTTGAAGGTCTTTTTTTGATTCGTTTTTTGGACAAGCAAAAAATGAATGATTCAAAATAACCCCCTCATCTTTTAGTTTCGATTGCACTCTCAGTAAAAGATTATACCCAGTCCTCGCAGTTGACAGGCAGGAAACGAAGTAATTATTCATATAAAGAAAAAATCATCCCAGTTCTGCAACGGACGGGGACGATTTTTTTCTTTTGAGACAAATTAAAATATAAAATGACTTTTTCTATAATATTAGTTTAAATTCTTGAGTTGCGTTATCATCTGTTGATATTGAAAAAGAGTGTTCTATATTGTTTTTTGTATTACTAACCATGACGGTATAATTGGTGTTCTTTTTTAGTTTTAATTTTAAAAACTTGTTCATATCATCTGTAGCACTTGGTGAGTACCCAAAATCTATTTTTTCGTCTTCCATAAAAATATCAACACGACAGTCTAATCTCGAATCACTTTTTGCAATGTCTTTATCTTTAAATATTATAAAACTTGCTATTAATTCATCTTCTTCAAGTTTTTTGCCTTTCAAGGACTTTTCATATAAATCAATATAGCGTTGTGTTACATTTACACCATAAATATAGGGACCTTCGCTTATACTATCATGTTTTTTTGAGTTTTCATAACCTTTACGCATTTGAGCGGGCATGTCGTTCACATCCATTTTATTTATCAAATGTTTTACTGCTCTTCCAGCATAATAGTATTGGTTGGTTGGTTTATATGATACGGCATAAATCCAATGTAATGGATTGTTTGGGTCTGCTTTTCCAGCATCGGCTAAAAACCATGATTTATTAAGGTCTTCAGGATAATATTCTATAAATTTCCATTCGTTATCTATAAAAACCTCAGACCAGGTATGGTTACCTTTCATGTTAGTCCACATGGGAGTTCCTGCTAACCTTGATGGAATTCCTACTGAGCGAAAAGCATCCGTTAATATAATAGATAAGCCTGTACAGGTTGCCATATTTTCTGCCATAGCTTCTTTAGGGCTTGAATCCACTTTAGAGCGTTTAACATTATATTCAACTTTAACTTCGTCTTTAATAGGGTTGGCAATAGCAAAAATGGCGTCCTTTAAATTCGTTTTATCTTCCACATACTTTGAAAAGCGTTCGTAAAAATCTTTTCGCCAAGGGTCTCGAGTTTCGGCAACGTTTGTATATGGAAGGACTTCATTAAAAAAAATGGAATCGGGTAAGGCTTTGCTCCATGGGTATTTTTCTCTTGTTTTATAGGCATATGCTGCATTTTCTAAAAGAAATGAGGCAGATAGAGTGGTTAAATCTCTTTTTGGCATATAGCTTATAAGAAATGCCATACCTTCTTTTTGATTTTTAGGAGCATCTGTTAATGCTTTTAAAATTTGTGGCGCATTAGAATTAGCCTTTATAAGAGCAGAATCTAAAAGTGTATGATAAGTGTCAGGAACATCATTATATTTTGATTGACAGGCTGTAAATACATAAAGAGTAATAAGAAGGAAAAATAGTTTTTTCATTTGTTTGGGTTCACTGTGATTCATTTGACAAGTAAAAAGTTTTTGGTTTATGCTAATTTGTAGATAGCATTTTTGTAATGATTTAGTATCCTTTTTATAGTGAACTCATTTAAACTTTTAAAATTGGCTAAAAAATTATCTTTTTGCACCCACTTTTCTCCTTTTTTTTATTCCATAGCGGTGCTATGCAACTCTAAAAAGCTTTCAATTGGATACAAAATGACTAATTTTCGCTTCAACCCAAAAAGTTTAAATGAGTTCAGTTTAAAAAAGGAATTTGGTATTGCAAGATATAAAAAGTCGCAGTAATTAATGATATGATTAATTTAAAGTTTATGTCTGGACATCGTATTTTTTTAGGAATATAAATACTATTTAAATAAGCTTCATATATATTCGTTTCATGCAAACAACAAAAGAATTTATTTACGGTGTCCTATTGGGAATTCTAGGAATTGTACTATTTTCATCGAAAGCAGTTATGGTAAAATTAGCTTATCAATATAAAGTAGATACTATTAGCATTTTACTAATTAGAATGCTGTTTTCTTTTCCTTTTTACATCATCATTGCTTATTTATATCGAAAACAAAATAGAGAGATTGCAATAAAAAACAAAGATTATGCCTGGGTTATTTTCTTTGGATTTGTTGGGTATTATTTGGCTAGTTATTTCGACTTTGTAGGGCTTACTTACATAAAAGCGAGTTTAGAGCGGATCATTTTGTTTTTGTATCCTACTATCGTACTTCTCTTAAATAGATTCTTTTTAAAACAACCCATAAACAAAATTCAAGGAGGCGCTATTGCTTTAACCTATTTAGGAATTGTTATTGCTTTTTGGGATGAGGTCGCTATTTCTGGAAATGACACTTATATTGGAGGTTTTTTTATTTTGCTTAGTGCTATAACATATGCCTCATATTTGGTTGGCAGTGGCTGGCTAATTCCTAAATTCGGTGTTATGAAATTTACGGCTTATGCTATGATTGTTTCATGTATTTGTGTGTTTATTCATTATAGTATTATAAGTAAAGTTGATTTGTTTAGTTTTTCATGGGAAGTTTATTTTCTTGGTTTTTTAATCGCTGTTTTTGCGACTGTGATTCCGTCATTTTTAGTATCAGCTTCTATAAAAATGATCAGTTCGTCGAATTTTGCAATTGTTGCGGGGATTGGACCAATTTCTACAATTATTTTAGCCGCTATTTTCTTAAATGAAAGGCTTACATTTTTACAACTTTTTGGTGCTCTGGCTGTTATAATAGGTATTTTATTAGTGTCTTTAAAGAAGCCGAAAACCAAAGAATAAGGTTCTCAACAAAAACAATTTTATATTGTTAATTACTTTGTGCGTAGGGGGTTTTATTTTTTATAGCGTTGTCTTATATTAGCGTTCTATCGTAAAATTTTGCTCTATTCTATGGCCGAACAATCCAATTATACCGAAGATAATATACGCTCACTCGACTGGAAAGAACATATTCGCATGCGTCCTGGGATGTATATTGGTAAACTAGGTGATGGATCGTCTCCAGATGATGGTATTTATATTTTACTAAAAGAAGTTTTAGACAATTCTATTGATGAGTATGTCATGGGTGCTGGAAAAACCATTGAAATAGCTATTCAAGGTACTAAGGTTACAGTTCGTGATTATGGTCGTGGTATTCCTTTAGGTAAGGTGGTTGATGTGGTCTCTAAAATGAACACTGGTGGTAAGTATGATTCTAAGGCTTTCAAAAAATCTGTGGGATTAAATGGTGTTGGTACCAAAGCAGTAAATGCACTTTCATCATTTTTTAGAGTAGAATCTACCCGTGATAGTAAGTCTGCTTCCGCAGAATTTGAGCAGGGTAATCTAATTAATAAAGAATTATTAGAAGATACCTCGCGAAGAAAAGGAACCAAGGTATCTTTTGTTCCAGATGATCTCATTTTCAAAAATTACAAATATAGAAATGAGTACATCGTTAAGATGCTTAAAAACTATGTGTATCTAAATCCAGGTTTAACCATCGTTTTTAATGGTGAAAAATATTACAGCGAAAACGGATTAAAAGATTTATTAAGTGAAAATATTAATGAATCAGATAGATTATATCCTATAATTCATTTACGTGGTGATGATATTGAAATAGCATTAACCCATAGTAAAACGCAGTATAGTGAGGAGTATCATTCGTTTGTAAATGGACAGAATACGACTCAAGGAGGAACGCATTTAAACGCATTTAGAGAATCATTAGTAAAAACCATACGTGAATTTTATGGTAAAAATTATGATGCGTCCGATGTTAGAAAATCAGTAGTTAGTGCTATAGCTATTAAGGTTATGGAGCCTGTTTTTGAAAGTCAGACTAAAACAAAACTAGGTTCTACAGATATGGGAGGTGATTTGCCTACAGTGAGGACGTATATAAACGATTTTGTAAAGAGGCAATTAGATAATTTTCTACATAAAAATCAGGATACAGCAGAAGCCATTCAGCGTAAAATATTACAAGCAGAAAGGGAACGTAAAGAACTTTCAGGTATCCGAAAACTAGCAAAGGACCGAGCTAAAAAAGCGAGTCTTCATAATAAGAAATTGCGAGATTGTAGAGTTCATTTTGGCGACACTAAAAACGAACGTAATTTAGAAACAACACTTTTTATTACCGAGGGAGATTCAGCTTCTGGAAGTATAACAAAATCTCGGGATGTTAATACTCAGGCCGTTTTTAGTTTAAAAGGAAAACCTTTAAACTGTTATGGATTGAGCAAGAAAATTGTTTACGAAAATGAAGAATTTAATCTGCTGCAAGCAGCTTTAAACATAGAAGAATCCTTAGAAGATTTACGTTATAATAATGTTGTTATTGCAACTGATGCTGATGTCGATGGGATGCACATACGATTACTATTAATAACATTTTTTCTTCAATTTTTCCCCGAAGTAATCAAAGAAGGGCATTTGTATATATTGCAAACACCTTTGTTTCGTGTGAGAAATAAAAAAGAAACTATTTATTGTTATTCAGAAGAAGAACGACGGGATGCTATTGAGAAATTAAAACCAAAACCAGAAATAACCCGATTTAAAGGACTGGGGGAAATTTCGCCAGATGAATTTAAACATTTTATTGGTGATGATATTCGATTAGATCCCATTATGCTGGATGATAATATGTCTATTGAAGAATTGTTATCTTTCTATATGGGTAAAAACACGCCAACACGACAAGAGTTTATTATTGATAATCTAAAAGTTGAATTAGATTTAATTGAAGAAACGACATAGTTATGCGTAAAACACATAATGAAGCATACAAAATAAAATTCTCCTACTCAGAACTGAATAAAATATGACTGAAGACCCAAATGACGATTTAATTAACGATCAAGAGGAGCCGCAAGAAACTATTACCCGAATAACGGGGATGTATAAAGATTGGTTTCTAGATTATGCTTCTTATGTTATTTTAGAGAGAGCTGTACCTGCTATTGAAGATGGTTTTAAGCCAGTTCAACGTCGAATCATGCATTCTATGAAAGATTTAGATGATGGACGTTATAATAAAGTAGCGAATATTGTTGGTCACACAATGCAGTATCATCCGCATGGGGATATGAGTATTGCAGATGCGATGGTACAAATTGGTCAGAAAGATTTATTAATAGATACACAGGGAAACTGGGGAAATATATTAACAGGAGACCGTGCTGCCGCATCACGTTATATAGAAGCTCGTATTTCTAAATTTGGGCTAGATGTTGTATATAACCCTAAAATAACCGAATGGCAAGCTAGTTATGACGGTAGACGTAAAGAGCCTGTTAACTTACCAGTTATGTTTCCTTTACTTTTGGCACAAGGTGGCGAAGGTATTGCGGTAGGATTGTCAACAAAAATATTACCACATAATTTTATTGAACTTATTGATGCTTCTATTAAGCATTTACAAGGGAAACGATTTACAATATTACCAGATTTTCCAACGGCAGGAATTGCTGATTTTTCTAATTATAATGATGGGTTACGAGGTGGTAAAGCAAGAGTACGTGCTAAAATTTCGCAGCTTGATAAAAATACGCTTGTCATCTCAGAAATTCCATATGGAACGACTACATCATCACTTATAGATTCTATTTTAAAAGCAAATGATAAAGGGAAGATAAGGGTTAAGAAGATAGAAGATAATACAGCGGCAGAAGTTGAGATTTTAGTGCACTTGCCTTCGGGATTATCACCAGATAAAACTATTGATGCACTGTATGCATTTACTAGTTGCGAATCGTCTATTTCACCCTTAGGTTGTGTTATTGAAGACAATAAACCTTTATTTATAGGTGTTTCTGAAATGCTACGCCGCTCCACAGATAATACCGTGCAACTTCTTAAAAGTGAACTTGAAATTAAATTAGAAGAGTTTGAAGAGCAATGGCATTTTGCAAGTTTAGAACGAATTTTTATTGAAAATAGAATTTATCGCGATATAGAAGAGGAAGAAACGTGGGAAGGTGTTATAAGCGCTATTGATAAAGGTTTGCAACCACATATAAAACATTTAAAGCGAGCTGTTACGGAAGATGACATTGTTAGGTTAACAGAAATTCGAATTAAACGTATATCAAAATTTGATATTGATAAGGCGCAGCAAAAAATTGATGCTTTAGAGGATCAGATTGCTGAAATAAAACATCATTTAGAGCATCTTATTGATTACTCTATAGCTTATTTTACAAGATTGAAGAAGGATTATGGGAAAGGCAGAGAACGTAAAACTGAGATTCGTGCTTTTGATGATGTAGATGCGACTAAAGTGGTTATAAGAAACACGAAGCTTTATGTAAATAGAGCAGAAGGTTTTATAGGAACATCACTTCGTCGTGACGAATATGTAGGTGATTGTAGTGATATAGATGATATTATAGTATTTACCAAAGAAGGGAAGATGATGATTACTAAAGTAGGTACAAAAACCTTTATTGGTAAAGATATCATACACGTTGCTGTCTTTAAAAAGAAAGATAAACGTACTATTTATAATTTGATTTATCGTGATGGCAAGAGTGGACCTTCATATATTAAGAGGTTTGCCGTTACAGGTATAACAAGAGATAAAGATTACGATTTAACGAATGGGAATAAAGGTTCTACGGTGCTTTATTTTTCTGCAAATCCAAATGGAGAGGCAGAAGTTGTTACCATATTGTTACGACAAGCTGGTAGCATAAAGAAATTAAAATGGGATATTGATTTTGCAGATATACTTATTAAAGGTAGGGTTTCCAAGGGAAATTTGGTTACTAAATATTCTATAAAACGTGTTGAACTAAAAGAAAAAGGTGTTTCTACATTAAAGCCACGTAAGATTTGGTTTGATGATGCTGTACAGCGTTTAAATGTTGATGGCAGAGGTGAATTAATTGGAGAATTTAGAGGTGAAGACAAACTCCTTATTATCAATCAATCTGGAATGATTAAAACAGTTACGCCAGAAGTTACCATGCATTTTGATAATGATATGATTGTTATGGAAAAATGGATTCCTAAAAAGCCAATATCTGCTATTTATTATAATGGTGAAAAAGAAATCTATTATGTAAAACGTTTTTTAATAGAAAATGAAGGAAGGGAAGAATCCTTTATTTCAGAACATCCTAATTCGCAATTAGAAATTGTATCTACAGATTGGAAACCCATGGCAGAAATAGTATTTGCTAAAGAACGAGGTAAAGACAGAAAAGCCAATTTAGAAATAGATCTTGAAGCATTTATTTCGATTAAAGGTATAAACGCTTTAGGAAATCAGTTAACAAGGGATAAAGTGAATCAAGTTAATTTGTTGGATCCATTACCTTATGAAGCTCCAAAGGAAGTACACGCAGACGATATAGAAGTCATTGATGAAACAGAAGTTACAGCAGAAATTTCTGAAAAGGCTGGTGATGGAAATTCAAACTCGGATAATAAAAAATCACCCAAGGATGATGATTCTGATGATGAAGGACAAAAAACGTTGTTCTAACACCTAATACCTAAAAAACACCTAACCCCCAGTTTCCTATTCTATTGTCGAATTCGTTACTGCTATCGGTGTATCGGCATGCATAGAAATACTAGGGTAAGCTGGATACCAGGAGCCACCAATGTTATTTTGTATTATGGAATTATCTATAATAATATTTCCTGAATGATCATTACTAACAAAAAAAACAGATGAGCCATAAGCGTTTACTTCGTTTTCTTCAATACGCGTACCAAATATTTTTAAAGTCATGGTGTTCCCATCATTATAAATAGCGCCTCCGCTTCCGCCTCCGGGAGTTCCTGACTCTGCAGGATTTCCGCCATTGCCAATAGCTTTATTATGAGAAAAGAGACTGTTTATAATGGTCCAGGACACTCCAATACTACTTATACCACCACCATTAGACCCTACATTGCCATAACCATCAGCTCCTCCAAAAGTAGTATTTACAACATAGACAGGTTGATTATTATATTGACTAAAAACACGAATAGCTGCGCCTCCAACATCTGGACCATTACTTTCACAAAAATTATTAAAAAAACGTGAATTTATGACTTTAAATCGCCCACCACGAACCCAAATAGCACCACCGCCAGTGTATTCGGTTTCAGAAGTAGAGTTACCGTCTGCAAAAGTGATATTTTGTACTGTAAGTTTTGGGTGGTCTTGGTTTTGACAATGATCTGTTGTCCATACTTGATCTGAATCGCAGGTATTCATATATAATATACGTGTGTTTCCACCACCACTTAAAGTAATTAATCCACCACCATCAATAATAACATCAGGATTGGCATTATTAAATACCTTGGCCGGCCTATCCATAACGATGGTGTGTGGGGTCGGACCACAATTGAATACTATTTTCCCTCCCTGAGCCACTGCATTTACAACAGCCTCGCAAGTACAACTTTCAGGAGTTCCGTCACCAACAATAACATCAGGATTTGAAACATCTTCTAAGTTAGCTTCAATAGGAATTGATGAGTTCCCTTCAGGATTTCCAGCCGCAGGACCATTTTCTGGGTTTTCAAGAGGGTTGTGGATCGAATTTAAAGTATTATCATTCTCTTTAGAACAATTAGCAAAAGTAAAAACAAGAATTATAATAAATATACTCTTGATGATTTTGTAGGTTAAGTTTTTCATCTGCGATATATGTTAAAAACATATATACGTTAGCTATGATATTTTTAGATTTTTATTTTTTACTGCAATAAAATATTTATACCCAAGAGCCAAAACAACTTGTAAATTCAATCTATTTTTTTAAAGAGAAGAGATTTGGACAACAGAAATAACACATCTAAGTAAATGGTTTTTATATTTTTCTTACATTTTGTATCTTTAAACAAATTAAAAAATAATGGCTAAACAAGACAACAATAACAATGGTGGCAATAATAAACCAATTCCTAGGAATAATCCTAGTGTAAAGCCTAAAGGTGATGATTTTAGCGGATCAGGAACGGGAACTAGACCAAAAACTGATAAAGATTAAAAAGGATTTTATTTATGCCAAGTGGTAAAAAACGAAAAAGACATAAGGTAGCCACACACAACCGGAAGAAACGAAGAAGAGCAAATAGACACAAGAAAAAAGGAGGTGGAGATTTTAAAGGACAAGGTTCTGGTAATAGACCTGATTAAAACAGTTTAAAATTAAATATAGTAAGTAATAATAAGCCTATAAACATAAGTACCATTGAAGCCGAATTAAATATACTAGTTAATAGGTTAAATAGTTTTATCTTTTTATCATGTTGAGTTTGTATACATTCATCTATATCTTTTCCTTGTATTTTCCTTAATTCTAAGTTTATATACTTTTCTTCAAAATTATTAGCATGATATCCAGATAGTTGAGATAGAAAATTAATCGCAATAGCAAATAAGAATGACAACCCTGTAAATAACAAAAGATTTGAGTTATTAATAGCTATTTCACCTGCTTTAAATTCACGTAAGGTTTCAAAAATAATATAAATACCTGCCCCACTGATAGAAATTATTAATAGGTCCATTCTTCGTATAGAATAATTGGTCCTTTCCTTAGTGTTATTTAAATGCTCATTCCAAGCATTATATTTGAGTTCTTTGCTTTTTTTCATTGCTTTACCATAAAAATAAAAAAAACTTTAATAAGAACAAAAAGATTTAATTGAACCATAACTTATTGCTTAATATTAGTCTGGTTTCCTAAATTATGATCATGGGTTAATTATTTTGAGCATGTTGTATTTTTTGTAAAATTTACAATTTTTGATTTGCTGTTAGCCTGATTTTATTAATGAGTAATTTGCAGTCAAATGGCATAATACTATAATACGTGTCTCTTCGAGCTCTTTTGCTTTATCAAGTACAAGTTTTATAGAAAAGTTATAAAAATTGAAAGTTTCATAGGGCTTCAAAAGAGTCAACTTCACATTATGCCTTTTCCGCTTTAGCCTGATTCGCTTTAGCTTTTTTTAATTGTCTTTGTATTTTCTTTATAGCAGATTCTATTGATTTTTCAGGTTCTATAATGTTGTACAAGCCCCAGAATTTGGGATCAGAAAAACCTGAGGTCGCATCAGCTAAAATGGTAGTTGGACGCATCATTTTATTTCTGGGTTTTTCGATAACCGCGTCTTTAATCCGCCAATCGGTAACAGCCATTTCGCTATTTAGCGTGTAAACATTGTTAAATAATTTTCTTTTCCAATTAACTTTAAAGGTTAATGAAATATTACTATATGCATAATGCCATTTACCATTTTTAGTTCTGTAATTAACCCTATATGTGGCTTGGGTTGGATAAACAATAGCCGAGCCAGGTTTTTTGCGGACATACATTTGACTGGTTAGTTTTTTGTTCTCAACATTTAAACTATAAACAGCATTGGTAAGTGCTAACGTTTTTGCATCAATATAAAGCTTACCATAGTATAGGGGCGTGGTAACGTTAGGCTTTTGTTTAAAATTAACAACATAAACTAAATTTTCATTTATTCGAGTAGATGCATCGAAGCTAAAATCATAAAGAGAGATATCTTCACTTGTGAAAATATACTCCGGATATTTTATAATATCAGTGTACAAATTACTAAAAGGGCCTCCTTGTAATTTTACGGCAAGGGTATCAAGTCTTGTATAATCTGTTTTTTTTCTTGATTTAATAAGCTCTATCGCATCTTTTTTATGACTATCGTAAGGGCGTTTATGTATTTGCACAACCGCTTCAGACAGTGATGCATTTTTCCTTCTCTTTTTGATAGTTTCTCTATAAAAAGCTGTCATTAAGGTATTGCTATTGTTGTATAACAAGCTTCTATTCTTAAGTGTGGCTTCTAAAAGAGATTTAGCATCTTTGTATGTGTCAATTTCAACAGCAGTTAACTCAGTAACTGCAGGAGTTAGTGCTATTTTTAATTTGTTTTCTAAAGTTGAAATTTTAATTTCTTTTTTCTCATAACCTAAATGAGAAATAATTAAAGTACCATTTAATAAGTTTTGAGGTATTTTTAATAGAAATTTGCCGTCGGTGTTAGTTACAGTACTAATATTTGAACTAGCAATGACTATGTCCGAAAAAACTAACGCGTCTTTAGTCTTTTGGTCAATAACTTCTCCTTTAATCTCTTTTACGAATTGCTTATCTTGTGCTGTTAAAGAGGAAAAGCTAAAAATTAAAAATAGAGTTAAAACTCTTAATGTTAAGGATGTAGGACTTTTCATTGTGTTAGGAATTTAGTCCAAATAAGATACGAAAAAAAAGTGAATATTAACTAATTTAATGATTTTTAACGTTTTAGAGGAGTAGATAGATAGTATAATAACTCTACCGAAACAGTTATTTATCTTAAGTGTTCTTTTGGAAATTTTTAAATCATTTAGACATTCTTGAAGAAAAAATGACACACATAATAAATAAAGAAAACAGATAACCAAACAGTTAAAACATAACTGTCTATCAATATTTAATAAATAGTTATAACAAGATTTTTAATTAAGAAATGGTATCAGAAAGCAATTCAACATAAAGTTCCTTCTCTAATATATGATTTCTAGACATAAAAGAATTGATTCCAAAAAGGATCTTTTTCGAAAACGCTTTATTCGTTTTAGGATTCAAAATAAAATCATCTAAGCTCAGTTTCTTTACCTTGTTCATAGATATCATTTTGAAGAAGTCTAATATGGATCGGTTAAGAATATTTCTTCCTTTAAAACTATTAGTAGTACTCACAGTACTTCTAAATCCCATAACTTCATAGTTGCCCTTCATTTCAATTATTATCACATCACCTTTAACCTTCTTTTTTTATTAGGAAACATGATTTAAATCATATTTCTTTTATAGAAAAGGAAATACATTTGGTGCACAATACTATTTGAAACAGAGATTCATATATGAAACAAGGAAAAGATTTAATTGAAGACGTAGAGAAATCGTATTCCGTTCCGAACCTAGATAGAGCATTATCTATCGTCGAACTTTTACAAGATTCTCCACAAGGTTTTAGTTTAACCGAATTACAGGAACGTTTAGGCTTTCCTAAAAGTTCAATATTTCGAATTACTCAAACGTTGGTCAATCGTGGGTATCTTATAAAGTCAGGTCAGCCTTCACTTTTTTCCTTGTCTAAACGGTTTTTACATATTGGGTTATCAACACTTTCAGAGCCAAATCTACTAGAAAAATGTCTGCCAGTCATGCGTTTATTGCGTGATGAATTAAAAGAAACCATTTTGGTTGGGGCTCTGGTAGAAAAAAAAGGTGTTTTGTTAGAACAGGTTTTAGGTTCGCATCCATTTACATTTATGTTGAATGCTGGTCAGGGGTTTCATTTGCATCCATCTGCACCAGGTAAATCTATTATTGCTTTTTTACCCCAATCTGAAAGAGAAGCCATCATAGAGAGTATGTCTTTTGAAAAGTTTAATGACCGTACCATTACTAATATTCATGATTTTAAAGAAGCATTAAATAAAGTTCGTTCCTGTGGTTACAGTATAGATTATGCAGAGGAGTTAGAAGGAGTTCATTGTGTTGGGGCTCCTATATTTAATCAGTATGGTTGCCCTATTTCAGCAATATGGGTCACTGGACCTTCTGCTCGTTTGCCTTTAGAAAAATTTGAAGAAGTAGGAGATATGATTCGGGACATGTGTCTCGGTATTTCACGTCAGTTAGGCTATAACCAATAATATTGAGGTTATGAAATCGATTTTCCGTTTAATATGTTTAGTTCTTTTAATCAGTTTTTCAATAGATGCGGAGACTCAGGATCAAAATGTATTTAGGACAAGTGCCATAACACTTTCCAGTAATGGTGACCTTGTTTTTATGGCGCATCAAAAGACTAAGAAAGTATTAATGTACGATCGTGAAAGTATGAAGCCCATACATGAGTGGGCTTTCCGCGAACCACCTACAGGTCTTGTATGTAAAAACGATAAACTTTATGTAACGAGTACGTATGCAAAGGGTTATGTGACTTGCATTGATTTAGAGACAAAGAAGGTTGATTGGAATGTGTCTGTTGGTATGGGAGCCATTTCACCTGTTGTTACTAAAGATGGTACCAAATTATATGTTTGTAATCAGTTTAGCAATACGGTAAGCGAGGTAGATTTGCTCACTAAAAGGGTTCGCCGAGAGGCGAAACTATTGCGGGAACCCCGAACCATGGTTTTAAGTCAAGATGAAAAGTCCTTATATGTTGCTAATTTTTTACCTGAGCAAAGAGCAGATAAAGAAGTGGTTACCGCAAAACTAAGTGTTATTTCAACGCAAACGTTTAAAATTTCTAAACATATAGCATTAACGAACGGTAGTAATGCCCTAAGGGATATCTGTCTTTCACCTATGGGAAACTATGTATTTGTTTCTCATAATTTAGGACGATTTCAAGTGCCTACATCACAATTGCAACAAGGGTGGATGAATACGAGTGCCATAAGTGTTATTCGTACAAGTAACCATAGTTTGCTTGGATCTTTTTTGGTAGATGAGCCAGAGGCGGGTGCTGCAGGTGTTTGGGGACTTGCTTGTGATAACAAAAGTTTAGTGGTTAGCCAATCGGGGACACACGATCTTAGTGTAATAAACTATGCTAAACTAAAAGAGCGAATGGAGCAAACAGTAGATAAGTCAACATTATCTTATGATCTTCGTTTTTTAAATGGTATTCGAGATAGGTTCAATATTAAAGGAAATGGCCCTAGGTCTTTGGTAATGGACGAAAAAGAGATTCTCATACCGACCTATTTTTCAGATACACTTAATATTGTTAAACGATCGACGCTTTCGGTTTCAGCGATTGCTTACAACCCTAACTTTAAGGAAAGTATTTCACAAAAAGGGGAGAAGTATTTTAACGATGCCAGCCATTGTTTTCAAGGCTGGCAATCATGTAATGGCTGTCATCCCGGAGATGCTCGTACCGATGGCCTGAATTGGGATTTATTAAATGATGGTATTGGTAATCCTAAGAACTGTAAGAGCATGCTTTATGCTTACCAGACGCCTCCTTCTATGATTTCAGGTATTCGAGCAGATGCAGCGACGGCTGTAAACGCAGGGTTCCTCCATATTCAGTTTGCGGAGATAGATCCGGAAATAAAGCTTGGAGTCATCGAATATATAAAGTCTTTAGAACCACTACCAAGTCCTTATCTAAAGGATGGGGGATTAAGTGAAAATGCTAAAAAAGGTGAAGGCATATTTAAACGGGCGAAGTGTTCTTTCTGTCACAGTGGCCCCTTGTATACAGATATGAAAATGCATAAAGTAGGTGAAGTCGAATTTGAAGATGGTTGGGACACGCCAACACTTAGGGAAGTTTGGCGAACAGCACCCTATCTGCACGATGGATCAGCCCAGACCATCGATGCACTGTTTCGAAAGAAAAGACATGGTTTAAGAAATGTGAATCTGAGTAAAAAAGAAATGAAATATTTAATTGAGTTTGTGAACTCCTTATAATATAAGTTAGAGATATGTTGGATTTGAAATTTGAATATGCTTACTCCTCCGTTACAGGCAGTTTTAAAACAGCATTTATGGATGCTTTCTCTAAAATTGAACAGGAAGAGTGTTTGTTGAAGATGAGTGTTTTTTTTGCTTCAAATTCAGAAGAAAATTATTTTGAGAATTTAGACTTCATCCGTGAAAAGGGACAGGCCAAGTTTGGTTCCAATATGATGGGGATTTCTTATGTATCTCAAAAACCTCTAAACTCAGAACTTATTATAGAACTTATTCTGGCCAAAAAAGAAAGCGAAGTTTTATATACTTCTTATAACGATGTTTCTTATGCAAAAGTTGGTGTTGGTGATGAAAAAATGCTATTTATTTCTGGGATACACGGCAAAAAAGATCAAACTATTCCACAACAATCTAGAGCCATTTTCCGAGTGATTAGAGCGGTGTTGGAATTTGAAAATATGCCTATTTCATCTATTGTTCGTCAATGGAATTATATTCCTGATATTACTCGGTTTGAAAAAGATTTTCAACATTACCAGCAATTTAACGATGCAAGAACGCTGTTTTATGAGGGCGTAAATTGGAAGAAAGGGTTTCCTGCGGCTACAGGTATTGGAACACGTTATGCTCCTTTATTAATTGATGTCATTGCTATGAAGGGACATTTGGGAGAGTTTCCATTAATGAACTCGAAACAAGTTAATGCACATATCTATTCAAATGACGTTTTGTTGGGAGCAGGAGATAGCGTCTTGAAGCAAAGATCTACCCCCAAATTTGAAAGAGCAAAGCTAATCGAAGAAAAGCAATCTGTTTCTGTTTTTGTATCTGGTACAGCTGCTATTGTTGGTGAAGAAAGTTTGGCATTGAATAATGCTTCTGAGCAAACCAATATTACCATTGATAATATTAAAAACCTGATTTCTAAAGAGGCATTAAGTTTCTGTGAACCCAAGTTGGAATTTATACGTGTTTATGTGAAGAATCCTCCTGATTATGGGGCTGTGAAACGAGTTTGTGAGAGTCGTTTATCTGATGTACCAGCTGTTTATGTAGAAGCAGATATTTGCAGAGAAGAACTACTGGTAGAGATCGAGGCATTTGCAAAAGTTACAGTATAAAATGAATTCTATATATAGTATATAAATAATTATAAATCAAGCTAAGATTATTAGTATCATTTTGTTAGGTACAGACTTATACTAACAGTTAGGGCAATTAAAAATTTAAAAAATGAAAAGAAGAGACGCATTAAAAGCTACAGCAATCGGCTCCTTAGGACTTGTGTCGAGTTCGTCATGTTCCTTTGGTTCAGGTGAAAAAAAATTAGATTTTAAAAAAACAGAAATGAAGAAGTATACTAATGAGTATTTCTATGACGATGGGATATTAAACCCAGAAAAGGCTTTAAATGCTTATAAGGAATTGATGGCATTTTATCATGTTCCTTTTGATGCGTTTTTGGAGAAAAATATGTTTATCACAGATTTTGGATTAGGTGATTTTGCTAATGTTGGTATGGCAGGTGTGTTTTGGCATAATAGTAAGGAGTATACCTATTTTGCTCATGAAATTTTTCTATTGCCTGGACAGATGATTGCAGAACACAAACATGTAAAAACTGATGATATAACCAAAATGGAAACGTGGCATGTACGTGGTGGTTCCATTTACAATTTTGGAGAAGGTGAAACTACGGCCAATAACCCTAAAACGCCTGAAAGTCAGAAAGGTTTTATCACTGTGTCTAATGTGAATGAACTAAAATTAAATGGCTTACAGACTTTAGGTCGATTGGAAGCCCCACACTTTATGTTGGCTGGAGATCAAGGAGCTGTGGTCTCGGAGTATGCGAATTATCATGATGGTGCAGCGCTTCGTTTTACCAATCCAAATGTATCCTTTACTGATATTATGGGTAATATGTAAGAAGTTGTTTTAGTTAAAAAGAGCAGGACTTAACAGTTGTAGAAATCACTTTTTCTGTTCTTAATCAATAATGTTATTAATTATTTAAATGGTTTAAAAATGAGAAAATTAGATCACATTGGGATTCCAACGAAAGTCGTTCAGCCTGAAGAAAATTATATGGAGGGCGCCAAATTATTTATTACAGACTATACCAATAGCGCAAACAAAATTGAGTGGTTACGATTTGAATCAGGTTCTGAATTTCCAGAATTGATTCAGACGACAGCACATATTGCTTATCAGGTTGAAGATTTGCAAGTCGAAATGGAAGGCAAAACAATTTTAATTGAGCCTTTCTCTCCAAAAGATGGTTTAACCATTGCTTTTGTAGAAGAAGAAGGCGCTCCTATCGAGCTTATGCAATTTGACAAATAATAAAACTTAGTTAAAACAAAAAATATAAAATGATGTCTGAAATAGCAAACACTTCTCAAATCAAAAAATTTATTAATGACCCTAATAATATTACTAAAGAGTTATTAGAGGGATATACGATGGCATATAGGGATAAAGTGACACTTTTAGATGAGTATACGGTTGTTCGTACCCATCCAAAGCCTCAAGATAAGGTTGCCATTGTTACTTTAGGTGGTGCTGGTCATGAGCCTGCTCTAAGTGGTTTCGTGGGAGAGGGCATGCTTGATTGCTCAGTAGTTGGTGATATTTTCGCTGCTCCTGGTGCACCTCGTCTCCTTCAAGCGCTTAAAGAATTTAATCGTGAAGCTGGTGTACTCCTAATTGTTTTAAATCATGCTGGTGATGTTATGAGTGCTAATATGGCTATGCAAATGGCTGAACGCCATAACATCAATGTAAAAAGCATTCTTACTCATGATGATATAAGTGCAGGTAATTCTACACCTGATGAGGATCGTCGTGGATTAGCAGGTTGCGTGCCTTTATATAAAATTTTAGGTGCAGCAGCAGAGGAAGGTAAATCGCTAGATGAGTTATGTGAAATAGGCGAGCGTTTCAATAATCAGGTTGCAACGCTTGCTGTGGCAATGAAGTCATGTACACATCCACAAAATGGTGGCATTATAGCTGAGCTTCCAGAAGGTGTTATGGAAATTGGTATGGGACAGCATGGTGAAGGCGGTGGCGGTCGTATGGAACTTCTTAGTGCAGATGAAACAGCCACATATATGATAACCCAACTTATGGAAAAGTTAGAGGCAAAGACAGATGACAGAATGCTTCTTTATATCAATGGTGTTGGAGCTACCACACATATGGAAATGAATATTATTTTCCGAAAATCTTGTCAAATCCTTGAAGCAGCAGGATGTCAATTAGTGGAAGGTAAAATAACAGAAATATTAACTGTACAAGAGCAATCTGGTTTTCAGATGATTTTAGGTAAATGTGATGATGATCATGCTATTTACTTGAAAGATTGCACTTCTGATGCTCCATATTGGACAGTAATAGGCAAAAATTAAGTTATGGAGAAGTTGACTATAGATGCTTTTAAAAGTATGATGAGGTTTGCGTTAACAAATATTACCGAACGTGCCGAAGAACTCTCAAACTTAGATGCTGTAGCTGGAGATGGAGATCATGGAACAGCCATTGTTGCTGCTCTTAATGCTGTAATGAAAGCAGGTGAAAGTGGTGTCGAATTTAACGAAATGTTAGGTAACATGGCCTTTGGCACTATGGAAGAATCATGTGGTTCTACAAGTACACTTATGGGCGCTTTTTTTATGGGAATGGCAGATGCTTCAAAAGGTGATGCATTAGATGTCAAGGAAGTAAAGAACATGTTTAGATCTGGTTTAAACATGCTTCAAACACAAACAAAGGCAAAGATAGGAGATAAAACTATGATGGACGCTTTAGTTCCAGCAGTCGAGGCTATTGAGAGTGCTGAAGGCGATATAGTTGAAATCTTAAATAAAGGAGCAAAGGCAGCTTTGGTTGGAGCAGAAAAAACCATTGCTATGAAGGCAAATTTTGGCAGAGCACGTCATTTAGGAGAACGATCAATTGGAACAGCAGATCCAGGAGCTACTTCTTGGGCTTGCATGTTTGAGTCATTTTCCAAGGCAATTGAACAATACGTATAAATGTAAATAATTAAAGAGTATTATATAATTTAAAAAAATATTATGGCTGATTTAGATGATTTAAGAGAAGGGAATAATTTTTCAAATGAACCTGTTAGTAACCAAGCTTTTTATTTAAAAGGGAGTGATAACATGGACTGGGGAATGAAAGATCGTCTTTCCCGTATTTTCCGGCCATCTACAGGACGAACAGTCATGTTGGCTTTCGATCATGGTTTTATTATGGGACCTACTTCTGGTCTAGAACGAATTGATTTAACTATTACACCATTAATTAAATATGCAGATTGTTTAATGGGGGCTCGCGGTATGATCCGTTCAAATATTCCTGCTAATTCGAATAAACCAATCTGTTTACGATCTGATGCTGGAACATCCATATTGACTGAGTTGAATCACAACGTATTAATTGATATTCAAGATGCTGTTCGTATGAATGCTTCGGCCATAGCTGTTATGGCTTCAGTAGGAGATACATCCACCGAGGCTATTACGATGGCTAATATATGTAAAGCTGTTGATGCTGGTCAAAAAGCGGGTATTCCTGTAATGGGGGTAACGGCTGTTGGTAAAGATATGGTTAGAGATGCCCGTTATTTTAGTCTGGCATCACGTATGTGTGCCGAGAATGGAGCGAACATTGTTAAAACGTATTATACTGAAGGCTTTTCAAAGGTGACCTCATCTTGTCCAGTACCTATTGTAGTTGCTGGAGGAAAAAAACTGCCAGAGTTAGATGCGTTAAAACTTAGTTATATGGCAATTAATGAGGGAGCTGCCGGGGTTGATATGGGACGTAATGTTTTTCAGTCAGAAAACCCTGGGGCTATGATTCAGGCTGTTAGCGCTGTGGTTCATGAGAATTTGATCCCTAAAGATGCATTTGAAATGTTTAATGATTTAAAATCACATGAAGTTACTAGCATATAATTTAATGTATTTAGTTATTCTCGTTATGAAAATACTTATTATTCATGGGCTTCTATGATACATAATATAAAGGTTTCCGTAGTTGTATGTATAGTCTATTCGTTTTTGATATGTTCATGTTCAACAACTAAATCCAACTATTATATTGGAGGTTCTGGTTGGAAGGAAATTGCCCTTGTTGATAACCAGGGAACGAAGTTATGGAGCCATCAATTAGAAGAAGGACAAGAATGCAATTCGGTTAACCAATTTTCTAAAGGAAAGGTATTGTACTCTTTTAGACAAGGCGCTAAACTGATTGATCAAAATCATCAGGTACTTTGGGAGTATCTATGTGATGAGAGTTCTGAGGTTCAATCAGCCTCATTAACAGATGAAGGTAATATTTTACTCGGAATTTGTGGCAATCCGGCTAAACTATTAGAATTTTCGTCTGATGGAGAAAAGATAGTAGATATTTCCTTTGAAACAGGTATTAAAAACCCTCATGGTCAATTTAGAAAAATTAGTAAAACGGCCAACGGAAACTATTTAGTCCCACTTTTAGGAAAGAAGTTAGTTTTTGAAATTGACGCAAGAGGTAAAGTTGTTAGACAGGTCAAAACAGGCATATTTGTTTTTTCTCTGGTCGTATTAAAATCCGGAAATTGGTTGTTAAGCTGTGGCGACACTCATAAAATGAGGGAAATAAACCCTAATACCGGGGCAGTCGTTTGGGAACTTAAAGAACATGATCTTGCTGGTGTTCCGCTTCGATTTGTAGCAGAAGCTATTCGGCTTAAAAATGGGAATACCATTATTTGTAATTGGGGAGGGCATGCCGGAGATGAGAAAAAAGTAGCACAGGTTTTTGAAATTGATGCCGATAAAAACCTGATTTGGAAAATTGAAGATTATAAGAATTTTGGAAATGTATCCACTCTCGATATGGAATCATTTCCAAAATATAAAAGGTAAACTGTTTTTTTAATTTATAAACAAAAGAGATGTTGAAATCTATAAACTTATTATTGGTGTTTTTAATGTTAGCAGCCAGTGGCTGGGCACAAACTCCAACTGCTAAAAAGAATTGGAGTCAAAGTGTAATTGAATTGAAGAAGGAACTCCGAAAGGAGTTAGGGGATCGTTTCCCGGTTAATTCAAAAGTATTAAGAAAAGGAGATACACCAGAGAAATTATCTGTAGACATAACTGGGGTTGAGAATTTAGTTATGATCTCAGATGGTACTGAAGATGGAAATGGTTGGGATCATGCTGTATGGGCAGACGTAAAATTATTTAAAGCTGATGGTAGTTTTGATTACGTGGATGCGCTAGAGATACAATCCGGGCATGCTGGATATTGGGAACCATTAAAAAATATTAATGGTCATGGTAAAAAGCTTACAATACAATCAAAAGTGTATGATCATGGAATTTTTCTTCATGCAGATGGAGAAGTTGTTTTTAATCTAAATGAAAAATACGTTCGGTTTGAAGCACTTGTTGGTATTGATGACGGCTCTAATGCACAAGCTTCTGTTAGGTTTGTAGTCCAAAACGTTTCTGCAAACATTATTAAGAAACAATTAGTTTCGAAGTTTCCCAAAATAGGTCCTTTGTTTTTTAATATGTTGAATATAAGTTCTTTATCATGGTTGATGTCTGACGATTGTTTGGCTGAAAGGACAGTAGTTAACAATCTTGTTAATTTGTTAGATAAGCCAGAGCATTTTGAAAATTTACTTAAGGAAGCAGCAGAATTGCCGAAGTCAGAACAATTAGGTAAATATCTAGAGTTATTCAAAAGAGCGAGCGAAATTTACAACCTTCAAAATAAATTGAAATGGATTAATCCTGTAGCGATACGTTTGGCTTTTGATAATATGAAATTGAATACCAAATTTAAAGCTTTTGAATACCAGGAAAAACTTGATTTTATAGAAAAAGTATATGCTACTTCTGTTAACGGCATGTACAGAGAAGATTTGGAGTCTATTAAAAACTTGAATAAGATTAGTGAGTACAAAGATGAACTTTTACTTGCTAATCCGCTTTTAGATTTTGATAAAATTATTGCTGTTCGTTACAAATTAGGTAATCGTGCGCGTAAGGCTATGGCTCCTGAAATTGGGACACAAAGTAATAATTGGAGTTCTCATATGTCCGCAAGGAAGAGTAATTTTGATTGTGAATTAAGTGTTTTGAGTAATTTAAGAGGAGATGTTCAATCTAAAACAATTTACAAGCCTATTAATAGTGCTCCTTTAAATAGTTTAAAACTACATTGGGATGCTGATAGATTGATGTTTACGAGCGTAAATAAAGATAATCTATGGCAGATTTTCGAGATGGATTTAAATTCTAACAAAGTTCGTCAATTAACGCAGGTAGATGAAGAAGATTTAGAATTCTTCGATGGCGCTTATCTTCCAAGCGGAAAAATAGTAGCAGCGTCTAATATTGCTTATCAGGGTGTACCTTGTGTTAATAGTGCTGATATTGTTGGAAGTTTTTGTGTTTATGACCCAAAAAGTAAAGATTTAAGAAGGATTAGCTTTGGACAGGATAATGATTGGTGTCCAGAAGTAATGAACAACGGAAGATTAATGCAATTGCGTTGGGAATATAGTGATATTACTCACTATTTCTCAAGAATCATGCTGCATATGAATCCTGATGGAACCAATAAGAAAGAATTATACGGTAGTGGTTCTTATTGGCCTAATTCTTTGTTTGATGCAAAACCTTTACCTGGTAAAAATAATAGTCAATTTATTGGAGTTGTCTCAGGTCACCACGGCATTGCTCGTTCCGGGCGATTAGTTATGTTCGATCCAGCTAAAGGACGAAGAGAAGCTGATGGTGTTATGCAAGAGATACCTTATAGATATAAGTCAGTAATTCCAGAAATTAAAGATGGGCTAGTTGATGATGTTTGGCCTCAGTTTTTGAAACCTCAAGTATTATCAAAAGATTACTTTCTAGTTACGGCCAAATTAAATCCAGAATCTTTATGGGGTTTGTATTTGGTTGATGTTTTTGATAATGTAACACTTATTGCAGAATTTGAAGGTGAAGGTTTAGCAGAAACAATCCCTGTATTTAAAAAAGAAACGCCTCCTATTATTCCAGATAAAGTGAATCTGGATAATATGGAGTCTACGGTATATATTCAAGATATCTATACAGGCCAAGGTACAGAAGGAATTGAACGAGGAACCATTAAGGAACTAAGAGTGTTTGCTTATGAGTTTGCTTATGCAAAATCGCCATCTGGACATATGGTGCAAGGCATTCAGGCAGGTTGGGATATGAAAAGAATATTAGGGACTGTTCCTGTGGAAGAAGATGGTTCCGTTATTTTCAAAATACCATCTAATATTCCAATTTCTATGCAGCCATTGGACGAAAATGGAGCTGCTGTACAATTAATGAGATCATGGGTTACCGGTATGCCTGGAGAAGTTATTTCATGTACGGGGTGTCATGAAGACCAAAATACAATTGCACAACCTAAATTTACACTAGCATCACGAAAAACCCCAATTAAAATTACGCCTCCGGAAGCTGGAGTCAGAGCATTTACTTTTGATCTAGAAATTCAACCAATTCTAGATCGTCATTGTATTTCATGTCATGATGGGAATGAATCAGAACTCAACTTTAAAGATCGTTCTATAGATAAGGTTACAGGTTTTGGTAAGAGTTATTTGGCTTTACACCCATTCGTTAATCGTCAAGGTCCTGAAGGCGAAATGCCTGTAACCAATCCAATGGAATACCACGTAAGCACTTCTGATTTAATACAACATCTAGAAAAAGGACATAAAAATGTTAAATTAACTGATAGGGAATTAAGAACAGTATATGAGTGGATTGATTTAAATGTCCCTTATCACGGTACCTTTAAAATTCAGGATGTATTTGGTATAAATCCAGAAATTCGCCGTAATGAGTTAATGGTAAAATATGCCAATACAAAAGTAGATTGGATAAAAGAGATTGATGAATATATTAACCATTTAGATAGCAAAGGAAAAATTGAGCCAGTTATTCCGGAAGAGGTGAAGCCACTAAAGGAAAAGAAAATTAAACTTAAAAATTGGCCATTTGATACCACAACGGCAACAAAAATGCAATCTCAAACAAGGAAAAAGGAGATCGTGGTCGATTTAAATGAGACTATCAAAATTAAACTCAAATACATTCCTGCGGGATCATTTGTAATGGGGGCTAATCATGGAGATGTTGATGCCTACCCTCCAAGCAAACAAGTTTTGAAAAAGGGATTTTGGATGTCGGAGTACGAGATAAGTAATGAGCAATTAAGAGCATTATTCCCAACCCACGATAGTAGATATCAAGTACAGTTTTGGAAAGATCATACCACACCAGGTTATCCTGCCAATAACCCTAATCAACCAGCGGTTCGTGTAAGTTGGGAAGAAGCCATGACCTTTTGTGAAATCTTGTCGGATAAAACAGGGTTGAAAATTTCTTTGCCAACAGAATCTCAGTGGGAATGGGCAGCAAGGGCAGGTAGTGATAGTGAATTTTGGTATGGGGACGAATCAATTGATTTTTCAGAATATGCTAATTTGGCCGATATGCAATTAGCTGACATGGCCGTAACAGGTGTTGATCCAAAACCAATGTCAAAAAACAATCCGTTACGCCCTTATTTTGATTACATACCACGTTCAAAAGTTGTAGATGATGGTAGTATGTTGGCGGTTAGTGTTGGTTCTTACAAACCTAATCCATGGGGGTTATACGATATGATTGGAAATGTTTCGGAATGGACTCGTTCTGATTATAAGCCATATCCTTACAAAAATGATGATGGAAGAAATTCTGGAAATCTAAAAGTTCAAAAAGCCGTTCGTGGTGGCTCGTGGAAGGATAGGTCGGAAAAGGCCAGTTCGTTTTATCGAAAAAAATATGCATCTAATCAAAAAGTATTTAATGTAGGGTTTCGAATTATTGTTGAAGAATAAGCATCTATTAAAAGGATAATAAAAATTAATTTACAGGTTGCCTGGTAAGAAGTCTATTAGATCTTCTTACCGGACGGCTTTTAATAAAAGAACTCATTTAAACTTTTTTCATTTGCTAAAAAACGATCCTTTTTCACCCATTTTTTGTCTTTTTCTTCTTCCGTAGCTCTGCTATGCAACTCAAAAAAGGCTTCAAATGGTCAAAAAATGTCTCATTTTCGCTTAAACGGAAAAAGTTTAAATGAGTTCAAAGTTACTTGGTAAAAAAAATATCTAATAACCACTAAAATTTAAATATTATGAGTTTACGTAAATTTATTGCAATTCCAATTTTAATTGCTTTATTGGCTGGATCAATTCAAATTGTAGATCAACTTCTTCACCTTCATGTAGAGCCGGTAGGAAATGTAGGTTTTGGCTGGATAGCTTTTCAGGCATGGGCCATGTATTTTCTAGCAGGATGTGATATTAAGGGAGGGGTTCGAACCCTTTTAGGCTATGTGATGGGAATTATTGCTTCTATTTTAATTATGGTCTTAGGAAGTGGTCAGTTTGCTGGATTAGGATTTTTTGCTTTCCCTCTTGCCGTTTTTTTAGTGGTAATACCTGTTATTTTTCTTGAAAAAGTTAAATGGTTAGATTTTATACCAGCCATTTTTGTTGGAGCTGGAGCATTTTTTGCATTCATGTCTTATGTCCCTAATGCAAGCTTTGTAATTGCTGCAAAAACGGAACTAATTTATTGTGTTCTTGGATTGATATATGGATATGTTACTGTTAGTTTAAGAGGTGCTTATGAGAAAAAAATAAGTAAATCATAATATTCTTTACATATATAGATTTTTTCTTTTTAGAGCTTGAAAAAAAAATATCGATATTATTATATCAGTGTGTATGGCTAAATCATAATAATTTAACATAATCGGCATTTATGTTTTAAAGAGACCTGACAGGTTTTTAAAACCTGTCAGGTCTACTCACTCTATGATATTTTATCTTGATTCAACTATAATTAATACCACTTCAATGAATTTTAGATAAAATAGAGCTTTAAGTCTGTTAGCAAATTAGTAAAAGTTTATACTGTTTAATTTATACTGTAATCGGTGAGTGTTTTCATAAAAGCAATGATATCTTGTATGTCTTCTTCAGAAAGATCTAAATTGTCAAATGGTAATGTTTGATGAGGTACATCGAAACCTAATCCGGAGCCACCACCTTTGTTATAAAAATCCATGACTTGTTCTAAACTTTCATAAACACCGTTATGCATATATGGAGCAGTCAGTTCCACATTCCGAATAGAAGGCGTTTTAAAAGCGCCTTTTCGTTCTTCCGTTTTAAAAAGGTTATAACGGCCTAGATCATCATCTAGCTTTTTGTTTTCTTCTGTTTCCGGAACGCCAATAATTTCAAGCTCTGACTCATTAAAGTTTGGAGGTACTGTACCATTGAATAATGGAGGAAAATGACAGGTAGCGCATGCAGCTTTGCCTATAAATATGTTAAACCCCCTTTTTTCTGCATGTGTAAGCGTATTTTCTTTTCCATTAATGTTATTATCAAATTTTGAATTAAATTCATTTAGCGATCTAACATATGAAGCAATAGAATGTCTGATGTTCATATCGTTTGCTCCTCTTGAATATAGCGTATCGAATGCCTTTGCGTAGTTTTTATCACTTTTTACGACCTTGACGATATGTTTTAGGTCAGCATTAAATTCATCATGGTTAGTAACAACTCCTGCTATTTGTCCTTCTAAACTACCTGATCTATTATCTAAAAAAAAGGCTTTCTGTAAACCTGAATATGTAAGGGTAGGTGAGTTTCTTTTTAAATTTTTATTAAAAGTTACTTTTCCATCTGTAAAGGCTTTTTCCTTAATATGGCAAGTAGCACAAGACATATCATTTTTTACAGAAAACCTTTTGTCATTAAATAGTTGTTTCCCTAGCTCTATTTTTGTGTTTAAATATATGGTATCACTTTTATAATCTGAGAAGTATTCTAAGTTAAAAGTGTTTTTACTGAATAAACTGGTTAAATTGTTTTTTAAAGCTAACTCGAAAGGAAATTCTATATTCCAATCTTTTTGAGTGGCTTTTAAAAGTTCTAATTGTTTATTGGTATGATTTTTAATAAACCCATATCTATCTAAGCTATCAAAATCTGTATTTAGTATTTTCTGGGAATTTATTAGCTCCGTTTTCCATTTTTGAAAGAGATCTTTATTTTTAAAATTGCTTTGATAAATGTTAAAGATGTCATTTAACGTACCTAAAACGTAACCTGATTCGCTTAATGAAGCTTCTAACACTGGAGAATCGAAATTAGATAAACCCGTTGTAGCCATTCTAACTATAGCATCTCTAATAAGCCATAATATATGATAGTCTTTAAAATTTAGATCAATATTATGTTCTATTAATTTTAACCTCCCACTTGTTACTTTTAGAGCCCTGGATAAAACTAAAGTATCCATGGATTCAGAAAATAAATTTTCTTCTATGACTTGATATCCTATGGGTTGGTTTATTTTAATATCTGTAGGATCTTCTTCTTGGATTCGCAGTAAGTTTGGAGCGTTTAAAGACTTGTAATTTTCTTTTTCTATGTACGCTAGTATAGGTTCGCTCTTTTTAAAGCATGTTCTTGAGTTTATATAGTGTTTCTTGTTGGTGTCATTATTGTTTGTAATATCAATGCTATCCAAATGTTTATAAGCCATAACAAGATGGTTACTATATAGCTTTTCTAATTTATCTGTTTTTGTAATCTGTTCTTCTGTATTGTTTTTTTCTTTATCAATACAAGAAACGCTTAAAAGCAAAAGACATACACTCATAGTGTATGTCTTAGCTTTGAATATAAAATTCAAATATATGTTCATAAGATTATCTTTCTAAACCTTTGATTATGTAAAGCATAGAGCCTTCTTTTCTGTTTGCTAAGTCTGGATTAGCTTTTGGATCTGTAAACGAAGTTCCGTCTGCAGGCTCCCACCCATGATTTTGAGTTATTAATAAGAATGTGTTATCTCCATTATTAACGACATCAGTAACATCTATCATACCAGTAATTTCCCAGTTTCTATCAATGGTACCATAGCCTAAACCGGCAGCTCTATTCTGGTCACACTCTAAAACAGTTTTTATAGCGCCTGTGCTTAAGTTATATTGATATAATTTGGCAAAACCGTTAGCAGTAGTATCTAAATACCCGTTTGGATCTTCTTGTATATATGCATAGTTCTCAGTGACTAAAATATTATCAGGTGAGTGGAAGCCTTCAGCTTTACCACCAACTTTATCACCATCTAGGACACAAGTAATTTTACAAGCCCCAGTGGGGTCTGTATCATTTAATACAACTTTGTAAACCCTACCTAAAATAGTTCCTTTTCCAACTAAATCTGCTTTATCTCTACCAGTAACAGCTAAATAAACTTCTTTTTGGTTTGCAGCAGAACCTCTTCTCCAATCGATATCCTCTAATCTAGAGAATCCCATCACACCTTTAGATTTAGCTTCTGCATCTAGAGCTGCAATTTCTCTTTCGGTTAATTCAACAAATTCAGCATCATACTCTGTACCCTCAACCATATCTACTTCAAAATCAATACCAGCAGAAGTTACTTTTAAACCATATAATTTACCGCCTTCTAAATCTCCTCTGTTTCCAACATACATGCCTAATTGACCAGAAGGTACGCTGTTATCAGAATGATCATCTCCAATAAAGGCAACAGTTTTATCTTCATAAGCATCTTTACCAATAACAACAGCATTTTCGGTAGACCACTGTCCAAAAGCAGTTAATAATTTTCCAGTACTAGCATCGGCAGCATCTTTTGCCGGGTCTGTTAAAAACACACCTTTAGAAGCACCTCCCCATTCTCCTCCAGATAGGTATAAGGGACCAAACCCATGTTCTTCAGGGCTAATCAAAGATCCAGAACATTGAGCTGTTTCAGCAGTAGCAGCAGCATTTAGAATATATTCACCATGATATGGTCTTAGATTTTTGTTTAATAAAATACGGGCAATAGAATAATCCGCTTCTATATTGTTAATTAAGGTAAACGTTTCATTTCCATTGTTAATTAACCCAGCTCCGTCGGCCATAGAACCATATACAAAGTCAGGAGTGTTTGGAATGACATCTTCGGAAGATAAAATAGGTGTGATTTTTAAACCTACAAAATCGCTTGTTACTTTTAATAGGCTTGGAGATTTTGATGCTGCTAGATAAACAGAGGCATCGCTACCATTTGCGCCATCTGTTCCATCACTACCATCTACACCATCCAGACCGTCTTTTCCATCTTTTCCATCCTCAATATCACAGCTTGTTACTGTTAAACCGGTAGTAATTGTAACTACTAGTAGTAAAAAAAGTTTAAATAAATTTTTCATAATTTAATTAGAATATTATTTTGGTTATAATTTGTTTTCAAAATTATTGTGAGACAATTTAAAGTCTGTTAAGTCATTAATATTGCTATATTAATTTAGGGTTATTGTAAGGTTAATAAGGTTAGAGAAATATTAATAGTAAGCAGTTAATGTTATCGGTTAATTAAGCTCCCGTTTATTACAAGGCTTTTTTAAGTTGAAATGCGTTCATTATAAAGACTCATAAAATAGTCAGGATTATGAGGAAACTCTTAACGAATTTTTTAGATTTTCGAAATTGAATATCTGTATCTTTGCATTTCTAATTTCCAACATTATCTATGTCGTCAGAGAGGATCTCATTCAAAAAAACAGGCTATTTTTCATCACTAATCTGTGATTATCTAGAAGAGAAATCAGAATTGAAGGCGTTTTATCATCATTTCCCTAAAATTGAAAATTTTGAAAATCAGATAAAAGAAAAACAAATATCTGTTCAAGAGCAATCAAGGATCGTTCTGGTTGATAGTTTAAAGCAACAATATAAAGATATTGACGCATCAGATTTAACACATCAAAATATTGATGCTTTAAAACAAGAAAACACATTCACGATTACAACGGGACATCAGCTTAATTTATTTACTGGTCCCTTATACTTTTTATATAAAATAGTTTCTGCGATCAATCTTTCAAAAGAATTAAACGAAACATATCCATCATATAATTTTGTACCAGTTTATTGGATGGCAACAGAGGATCATGATTTTGATGAAATTAATTATTTCAATTTTAAAGGAAAGAAAGTACAATGGAATAGGGAATCCCAAGGTGCAGCGGGAGAATTATCGTTAGAAGGTTTAGAAGATATATTTAAATTATATTCAAAAGAGCTAGGGGTTAGTAAAAATGCTGATTATTTAAGAGATTTATTTAGTAGAGCTTACTTAAATCATACTAATTTAGCAGATGCTACACGGTATCTTGCAAACGAATTATTTAAAGATTATGGCTTAGTTATTATTGATGCTAATGATACCAATTTAAAAAAACAATTTGCTCCTTTTATAGAAGATGAATTACTGCATCAAAAATCTTTTAAATCTGTTTTAGAAACAAATAAAGATCTTTCTAAAGCATATGATATTCAGGTAAATCCACGCGAGATTAATTTGTTTTATTTAAAAGAAAATCTAAGAGAACGTATACTTTTTGAAGATGACATATTCAAGGTGAACAACACCAATATCTCATGGAGCAAGAGTGAGATACTAAAACATCTCCGTGAGGTGCCGGAAAGGTTTTCGCCAAATGTGATTATGCGTCCATTGTATCAAGAAGTGATATTACCTAATCTATGTTATATTGGAGGTGGCGGAGAATTAGCCTACTGGTTTCAATTAAAACAGTTTTTTAATACGGTTCATGTCCCATTCCCAATATTGTTGTTACGTAACTCTGCTTTAATTAAGACCAAGCAGCAATCTGATAAATTAAAAAAACTGAATATTTCGAATGCCGATATCTTTTTAAAACGAGATGCTTTTATTAATAAGAAAGTAAGAGAGATATCGAATATAAATATAGACTTTTCATCCCAAAAAGAGCATTTGGAAGTACAATTTAAAACGCTGTTCAAGTTAGCAGAGCAAACAGATAAATCCTTTTTGGGAGCTGTGAAAGCTCAAGAAGTAAAACAGCTAAAAGGAATAGAAAACTTAGAAAAAAGACTACTTAAAGCTCAAAAAAAAACGCTGGCAGATCAGGTTTCCAGAATCACCGAGTTGCAGGAACAATTATTCCCTGGTCAAAGTTTACAAGAACGAAATACCAATTTCTCTGAGTTTTATTTAGAATATGGTGAGCGACTCATTCCTAACCTTATTAAAAACCTAGAGCCTTTAAAAGGTGAATTCTTAATACTAAATCTTTAACAAATGCACAAAATTGATATTGAATTGGTCGAAATGACTATGGATGTCATGAAATATGCCATAGATAGACTTTCTGCAACACAAAGTAAAATAGGGAAACCTAAAAGTGAAGCCAGACTAAAGGAGTTGGTAGGTGAAACTATTACTGATAAAGGTATTGGGGGCGAGTATGCTTTTAATTTATGGAAGAAATATTTAATGAAGGCCACGGTGCCAGTAGATCACCCAAGAAATTTGGCTTTTGTACCTGCATCACCAACAAGAGCCTCCATTATGTTCGATTTAGTAACATCTGCTTCTAGTATTCATGGAGCCTATTGGATGGAAGGTGCTGGCGGTATTTTCTGTGAAAATGAAGCCATGAAGTGGATTGTTTCATTAACAGGTTTACCAGAAGGAGCATTTGGTGTGTTTACAAGTGGTGGTACGGCAGCCAACCTTTCTGCTATGGTAACTGCTCGAGAACATTGGAGAAAAAATGATGATTTTAAAGGAGAAAAAGGGCTTATTATTACTTCTATTGGTGCCCATTCTTCAATTAAAGCTATGGCAAAGGTTATAGATGTGGATGTGTTGCTGGTGGATTCTGAAGACAGGTTGTTTGGAAAAGAATTACAGGATACTATTAATGGTCTAACCGAGCACCAGCGTAAACGCTTATTTTCTGTGGTAGCAACAGGAGGAACAACAAATGCAGGTATTATTGATGATTTAGATGGCATAGCCAATATTTGTAAAATAGAAAACTTATGGTTTCATGTAGATGCTGCTTATGGTGGAGGTGCCTTGGCTGCAGATTCTGTTAGGCATTTGTTTAACGGTATTGAAAAAGCTGATAGCATTACTATAGACCCTCATAAATGGATGTTCTCTCCTTATGATTGTGGAGCAGTTATTTATAAAAACCCCGAGTTAGCTAAACAAGCGCATTCACAGGAAGGATCGTATCTCGATATTTTTAAGGATGAAGGGGCTCATGGTTTTAACCCAACCGATTATCAAATACAATTAACACGTCGGGTAAGAGGTTTGCCTTTATGGTTTTCGTTAGCGACTCACGGAACAGATCAATATAAAAAAGCTGTAGAGCGAGGTATTGAACTCGCTCAAATGGCAGGGAAGATGATCACCGAGAATCCTTATGTGGAACTTGTTCGAGAACCAAGTTTGTCTTGTGTATTGTATAGAAGAATAGGATGGAAGCCAGAAGATTACACCAATTGGACTTATGAAAACCATAGAAAAGGTTTCGCATTAGTAACTCCAACCAAATGGAAAACAGGAGATACTTATGAGACCGTTTCAAGATTCTGTTTTATTAACCCTGATACTACCGGGAAGGACATTGAGATGATTTTAGATACTATGAAATAAAAATTTTAAAAAATCGATAGTCATATATTCGTCATTCTAAAATCAATTATTACTTTTGCGCATGCAACATGACAAGGTACTAATTTTAGACTTCGGATCGCAATACACACAACTTATTGCCCGTCGAGTTAGGGAACTCAACATTTACTCCGAAATACATCCATTTAATAAGATTCCAACAAATATAGAAAGCTATAAAGCCGTTATACTTTCTGGTAGCCCATTTTCTGTAAGAGGCAAGGAAGCGTTACATCCGGATTTATCTCAAATACGTGGTAAAAAGCCGCTTTTAGGGGTATGCTATGGAGCACAGTATTTGGCGCATTTCTCAGGTGGTGAAGTCGCACCTTCCAATACCAGAGAATATGGTCGAGCCAATTTATCATTCATAAAAACGGACGACCCTTTCTTCGAAAATGTTAGTGAAGGGAGTCAAGTTTGGATGAGTCATAGTGATACTATTAAAGAATTACCAACTGGTAGTGTTTTAATAGCAAGTACACATGATGTAAAAAATGCGGCATATAAAATTGAAGGAGAGCAAACGTACGCCATTCAATTTCACCCTGAAGTATATCATTCAACAGATGGGAAACAAATATTAGAAAACTTTTTAGTGAGTATAGCTGGACTTCATCAAGATTGGACACCAGACTCTTTTGTAGAAGAAACCGTTGAAGCCATTCAAGAAAAGGTAGGAAATGATAAAGTCGTACTGGGACTTTCTGGAGGCGTAGACTCCACAGTCGCAGCAGTCTTACTTAACAAAGCGATTGGTAAAAACCTGTACTGCATATTTGTAAACAACGGGTTACTTCGTAAAAACGAATTCCAAAATGTTTTAAATCAATATGAAGGGATGGGACTCAATGTAAAAGGTGTTGACGCTTCACAACGTTTTCTAGATGCTTTGGCTGGCATAGAAGATCCTGAGAAAAAACGTAAAGCCATAGGAAATGCATTTATTGAAGTCTTTGATGATGAAGCACATAAGCTAGAAGATGTAAAATGGTTAGCACAGGGGACTATTTATCCAGATGTTATTGAAAGTGTTTCTGCAACAGGAGGCCCTTCTGCAACTATAAAAAGTCATCATAATGTAGGAGGTTTACCGGATTTTATGAAACTCGAAATAGTAGAACCTCTAAGAGCCATTTTTAAGGATGAAGTTAGGCGTGTAGGAGCTACTTTGGGAATTGATCCAGAACTTTTAGGACGTCACCCATTTCCCGGACCAGGATTAGGGATTCGTATTTTAGGAGATATAACTGCAGAAAAAGTACGTATTCTACAAGAAGTTGATGCCATTTTTATAAATGGTTTAAAAGAATGGAATCTATATGACAATGTTTGGCAAGCAGGAGCCATGCTACTTCCGGTTAATAGTGTTGGTGTTATGGGAGATGAGCGTACCTATGAAAAATGTGTAGCGCTTAGAGCAGTAGAAAGTACGGATGGTATGACAGCCGATTGGGTGAATTTACCATATGAATTTCTACAAAAAACATCAAACGATATAATAAATAAAGTAAAAGGCGTTAATAGGGTAGTTTATGATATTAGTTCAAAGCCACCAGCTACTATTGAGTGGGAGTAATGTTATTTTGGTTTATTTATATCATTATAAATTATGATATAAATAAACCAAAATAACATTATTAAGTTGGACGTTATAATATTTATAAACTATATTTATTTTTTGAAATCATCTTAGTTATTATAAACAACCGTATATAAATAAGTGAACTCAAAAATATTGTCAGGTTGCACGCCGTATTTTTTTTGGCATACTATATGTATCATTAAAAAAAGAAAGGATCGTTTACCCTGAATAAAATCGCGGGAATGCCCCTTAAACGCCATTTAAAAACAGATTACATGAATAAATTCTTTTTCGTTTTATGTTTAGTACTATTATTTAGTTTTGGTACTGCTCAAGCTCAAAATTATAGCACTCATAAGGTTAAACAAGGAGAAACCATTGAAAGTATTGCAAAAAAATACTTAGTAACCCCTTCAGATATTTACAGTTTAAACCCGGATGCCCAAAAGGAGTTAAGAATTAATTCGGTTTTAATTATCCCAAAATCTAAAGTTTCACCCCCTAAAATAACTATAACTAAAGAATTAGAGGGCTTTAAAAAACATAGAACCAAAAAAAGGCAAACACTTTATAGCTTATCGCAACAGTATAATGTGACTGTTGAAGAAATTAAAAAGCATAATAAATTTTTATATGCTGAACCTTTACGAAAAGGAGATAAACTTCAAATCCCAATATTTAAAGTTACAGAGGTTGAGGAAGTTAATGAACTTACTAAAACTTACACAGTACTTCCTAAAGAAGGCAAATGGCGTATTGCTTATAAATTTGGGATAACAGTTAAAGAGCTTGAAGAACTTAACCCTGAGATGGGTGAGGTATTGCAAGAAGGACAAATCTTAAATGTACCAAATATAGGCGATGAAGAAGAAAAAGAAGTAGACGAACAGTATAGCTATTATAAAGTATTACCAAAAGAAGGGTTTTATAGACTAAAAATTAAATTAGGTTTGGAGCAGACAGAACTAGAAGCTTTAAATCCAATTTTAAAAGAAGGTGGATTAAAAGTAGGAATGATCTTAAAAATACCATATTCTAATTTAGCCAATGGTATTATAGGGTTAGATTCTTACAAGATTAATTTAGTAGATAGTATTACCGATTTTAATACAAAGCATATAGCTATTATGCTGCCTTTTAAACTAAATCGGGTAGATTTCGATTCTGCATCAGATACCAAGAAAAGTATTCAAAAAGATCCATATTTAAATGCCTCACTAGATTTTCATTCAGGTGTTTTAATGGCGTTGGATTCTCTTAAAGCTTTAGGGGTTTCTCTTAAAGTAGATGTGTACGATACTAAACATGAAATAGGTGAAGTAAAGCATATTATTGATAAAAATGACTTTGAAAATGTTGATGCTGTTATAGGTCCATTAACTCCTGATAATTTTGAAGAAGTTGCTTCGGAATTAAGGAAGTATAATACACCGGTTATATCACCAATAGGAATCAACTTAAAGTTATATGATAATGTATTTCAGTCAAGACCATCTAATGATCTATTAAAAAAGAAGATTGTAAATTTTGTAAGAGCTGATACTTTAACCAGTAATATTATAATTATCTCGGACACTAAAAATAAACCGGTTTCTGATGATCTTAAGCGGGAGTTTAATTATGCCAAACAAATTCTTTCTAGGAAGGATAAAAAAGGTGAAGACAAGTACTTTGTGAGTAAGGATGATATTCAGGATGAGTTAAAACCAGGAAAAAATATCGTGTTTTTAGAAACTCAGGATTCTGGATTTGTTTCCAATGTAACAAGTATTTTGGCATCATTAATTCAAGAAGAGAATAAACAAGAAAGAAAAGAAGCTATAGAGATTGTATTGGTTACTACCAATATCAATTCCGCTTTTGAAGATGATGCGGTGGATAACATCCATTTATCAGATTTACAATTTCATTTTGCAACGATGTCAAGAGCGTATAATGAAAATGATAATAATGCCTTTGTTAAAAAGTATAAACAAATGTATAATACAACACCTAATAATAGAGCTGTTAAAGGTTTCGATTTAACCATGGATGTTGTATTGCGTTTAGTATCTTCAGAAGATCTGTATATGTCAGTTAATGAGGCATCGCTTACCGAATATGTAGAAAATAAATTTGCATACAAAAAGAAACTTTTTGGTGGCTATTATAACAATACGGTGTATTTGGTAATGTATGATGATTTAACCATTGTTGAGGTAAAATAATAAGCTTATAGGTTATACGTTTTGTATATGCCATTGCGAAGGAAGTGCGACTGCGACAATCTGTTGAATGACTAACAGAAATAGATGTTTTATAAAAATTCCTAGCAACAAATTTAATTTTAATAAACCTTGTGATTAGACTATTCTTTATTATATGCTGTTTTCTTTGTATTCAACAAGACGAGTCAGCCATGTCCTGGAACGAGTCTTATAAATTATCCTGGTCAGATTTTAAAGACGCACCCAATAAACATGTGAGTGCCGTAGCCGTAACGGCATCGGGTATTACGTTTGGTTTTTCGGTAAGCACAACAGATGACCAAGTGGTAGGTTTTACTTCCGAAGTGCATGCGCATTTTTATCCGGAAAAATCATGGTATAAAAAAGAACAAGCAGATAGTCATGTTTTAGATCATGAACAGTTACATTTTGATATTACGGAGTTGCATGCACGTAAATTTAGACAACGAATAGATCAGGTAAAAATATCTAATAGTGTTAGAGACCAATTAAAAAGTATTCATAATACCATTAATAAAGAGCTTTCACAACTGCAAAATAGATATGATTCTGAAACCAATTATTCCAGAAATGTTGATGCTCAAACAAAATGGAAAATATATATAACTAACGAATTAAAAAAACTCGCGAAATATAAATCGGTAGATTAAATACATGCTTCCAGACAAACAATTTCTTATAGATTTGGCACATACCAAAATGCCTTTTGGTAAATATAAAGACCGTTACTTAATTGATTTGCCGGAATATTACATAGTATGGTATCATAACAAAGGGTTTCCAAAAGGAAAGCTAGGGGATATGCTTACACAAGTTTATGATTTAAAAATGAATGGGTTGGAGGATTTGATTCGGAACATTCAGAGACAGTACCCTAAATAGTGTGAATAATGTTTGAGCAACTTTGAGTGCCATGCCAAGGCGTGGTGTATTGAGGAACATTAAGGTTAGAATTATAAATATGACAATTAAAAATTAATCTGTCAATAGGGAGCAATAAAACCCTTGAGTTTTTATTTGACTAATAATATCGTTTTTACTTAAGTTATTTCTAGCTTCAATCTTCAATACATTATCTGTATGTTCAACGTCTATAGACCATTTTATAATATAAGGATGGCTATCAAGGAATGATTTAATTGTTTTTACCTTGTTTTTTGTTTCAATATCTGTTTTGAATATGAATAGTTTTGTACGCGACTTATAATTATAATAAAAAAAGCTAAGCATTTAAGTTGTTTCTTTGTTTATACTTGATTCTTAATTTGTTTGAAAGCTTTTTTGAATAGCCTTCAATTAGATAGACGAATCTTTTTAAATGTATTGCATTTTTTTAAGTATATTCTATTTCTATAAGGAAGATGATTAATACCAATTTGAATGTGAAATGCATTATGAGTGTCTTTTGGTAAATGTAAGGACTGGTACCTAATTGATTTACCAGAATATTATGTGTATGGTACCATAACAATGGGTTTTCAAAAGGAAAGCTTGGAGATATGTTTACATAGGTCTATGATTTAAAAATAAATGGCTGGCGGATTTGATTAGAAATATTTAAAGACAGTATTTGAAGTAAGCTCAGTTTATCCATTCTTTAATCTTAAATTGTATTTCGCCAAATGTGTTTTTCGAAGGCATATGTTTTGAGTTTTCTAAAAGATATACTTCTTTGAGGTTGTTGAATAGAGATTTGCTTTTTTTTGCAATCTTTTTACTAGGAAAGTAAATATCATTTGATGCTGACATTATATAAACAGGCTTGTTAAAATGCTTAATATGCTTTCTTTTTAGTAAAGCTGGTATTCTAGTATCAAGTTTTACCCCCTCCATTATTAGTTTGAGCATTTTAAACATGAATTTATCACCTTCTGGAACGAAAGCATTTAAAAAAGCTTTAAGATGGCGCTCTTTTTTTGTGATCTTAAAACGTATCAATGGAATTGTGAGTTTAGTCATTGATTCCCATATATTACCATTTACAATACCGCTGGGAACAACAAAAACACATTTTTTAACTCTTTGAGGCCTATATGTAATGAGTTTTTGAACAATAAATGCACCATATGAAATACCTATAATGTTCCCTTTATTAATATTTAATTTTTCAAGAACTTCATCAGACCAAATAGCAAAAGAATCATCTTTTATGTTCATTTTCGTTTCAGCACTTTTTGTTGCTTGCCCGATGGTATCAATAGCATAAAAACAATAAATGTTTCTTAATTCTTTAACAGCTTCTAATGTTACTGGCGCTCCGGCATTATATCCATGAAATAATACAACCTTTTTGCCTTTCGGATTCCCGGTCTTAATTATTCTTGTTCTGCCAAATTGAGTGTCAATATCGATTTCAGTATATTCGATATCCAAACCCTCTAGTTTTTCTTCGTATAGTTTCATTAAAGCTTTTTTGACTTGTTTATTCTTGTATATTGCAGACATCACTTAGTTTATTTAATTTCTAAAATTAGTCCATTTGGACTATTTTTGCAAATAATATGAAAACAAAAGAGAAAATAAAGAATAAAGCCAGAGAGTTATTTAATAAAAAAGGGTTTAAAAATGTCACTTTAAGAGAGGTCGCAAAGAGTCTTGAAAAGAGTTACGGGAATATAACCTATCATTTTAAAACAAAAAATGAGCTTATTTTTGAATTATATGAAGATATGGTTGCAGAAACGAGTGAAATCATGTTATCGTTTAATTTTCAAAATTTATTTCACGGGATTTTGGCTGCTCCTCAAAAAACATTTGAGATTTCAATGAAATACTTATTCTTCTATGTAGATTATGTAGAGGTTAGAAGGAGTTATAAAGATATTTATTTGAAAGCAGAAAAAGATAATGCCTTTAGGAAAGAGAATTATATGAGACTATTGAAACAGCTACAAGCCCAAAAGCTATTAAGGGAAGAGTTATCTACAGATGACTTAAATTATTTAATGGATTTAAGTGGGGCTATGAGAACTTTCTTTTTTCTTAACCTTCATCCAGAAAGCTTTGATAACATAGAATTAAAGAATAAATACGTAAAATATATAAATAACTTAGTTTTCCCATATCTTACTAAAAAAGGAATAGAGGAATATAACCTTTACTTAAATTAAATTTATATTTAATTAGTTAAATCATTTATGTCTTTATTTTTTTATAATTTTTTTGGTAACTATATTACCGTTATAATTTATTTTCAAAAAATAAACTCCTTTTTTTAACTCAGTAATGTCAATTTTGCCATTATTCAATTCTTGGTTTTCGAAAATTAGCCTACTATTTATATCGTAAATACTAATGTTTTTAATTTTATTGGATGTATTTAAATAAAGAAAACCTGAAGATGGATTTGGATGAATAGAAGTTGATAAATTATATGCTTGCGCCTTATTACTTAGGCTATTTTGGTCATATTTCCATACTTGATTTTCTTTTGAATAATATAATTCCTGATTATAAATAATACCATAACTTGTGAAATTAGGTATATTCATATATAAAGAACTTAAGGCTTCAGGATCATTTATTGTGTTTGAAGATGAATTGTATATTCTCCCTTTTTTTCGAGTTCCACTTGTATTAGTAGTGAGGATGTAATCGGTACCATTAATTTTATCAATGGAGCAAGCATTGAATGGATCGAAGAAAGTAGTGGGCTGTGCAAGGTTTTTATCTAATTCTACTAAATCTGATACTTCATGGTTATTTGTATTTAATGATTTTAGAGATGTTCCTTTGGTATTGTTTACAGTCGTGAACAATAAATCATCATTTTTTTTGGATAAGTATGAGGGGTAAAAATACTGATCGCTAATATCGGTATAAATTTCATTAGTTCCACTGCTCGTTCCATCCGATTCATATATTGATAATTTTAATAAATCCATAGAATAAAACAAAAAGTACAATTTATTGTTTACCTCTATGACATCACTAAAATCTACTAAGTTTGTTGTTGCATTCCATAAATTAGCAATGACCTTTGTGTTTTCAAGTGTTCCGTCGGTTTCATGTAAAAAATATCTGCTAACAAAATATAATTTATTATTATATTCAATGTATTGGCTTAATGTACCGTTTGAAGAACCATTTCCATCTAAATCATCAGTGATTGGGTAAGTGCCATTTGTAGTACCATCACTTCTCCATACCTTGTTTTTATAGCCCGATTCATCAATTACTGCATAGAATATAAAAGTATTATTTATCTTTCCTTGAAATGATGGTGGACTTAAAGCTTTAATGCCTCCTTTTACCATGGTTGTCCCAAGTGCAGTTCCATCTGTTTTCCATATTTCTAAGGAGGTTTCATCGGTCAATACTATAAAATAAATTTGATTCCCTACAGTAGTAAGGCCATAAGTTCTTCCGGTATAACTTATTACTTTAGTCGTTCCTTGTTCCGTTCCATCAGTTTTCCATATTTCACCACCTATGTAAGGGTGGACACTTTTTGCCACAAAATATAATTCGTTATTAAGAGTTGCGGATAGAAGAGTGAGGTTTATTGCATCGCTTTCACCTGGATTTATGTCTTTAAGAATTTTTGTATTTATATTAGTTCCATCACTTTGCCATATTTCACTACCAAAACCATCCGTTCTACCTATAAAATATATTTTATCATTATATTCAACAAAACCATAAGGTGAGCCCGAGCTTACACTGTTATATGTGAAATTAGAGATTTGTATTTGAGCATTAATACCAATAGATATAAATAAGCTCATGATTAGGGGGAGGTTTTTCATTTTTTTGTAAAAAAGTATTTAAATTGAACTAGACATGAAGTCGTTTTAATCTCTAAAATGTTAAGCAAAAATATGTTTTCTTTCTTACAAACTTAATATTTCAATAATAAAATTGAGGTTTTTTCATACCCTCATATTGTTTAAAACTCTCATTAAATAACCCAAAACTAATTCTGAAATAACTATTTTAATTTTGTAAATTTGCCTGCGTTTATAAGCGCAACATGACAACTACAACAAAATACATATTTGTAACCGGAGGAGTTACATCGTCTTTAGGAAAAGGCATCATAGCAGCATCGCTAGCTAAATTATTACAAGCTCAAGGTTATCGAGTTACTATCCAAAAATTAGATCCATATATAAACGTAGATCCAGGAACATTAAACCCATATGAACATGGGGAATGTTATGTGACTGAAGATGGCGCTGAAACTGATTTAGATTTAGGACATTACGAACGTTTTTTAAACGTACCAACAAGTCAAGCTAATAATGTCACTACGGGACGCATTTATCAAAGCGTTATTCAAAAAGAACGTCGTGGTGAATTTTTAGGGAAAACAGTACAAGTCGTTCCTCATATTACTGATGAAATAAAACACCGTGTACAACTTTTAGGAAAGTCGGGTGATTTCGATATTGTTATTACTGAAATAGGAGGAACAGTTGGTGATATAGAATCGTTACCATATATAGAAGCCGTACGTCAATTACGTTGGGATTTAGGAGAAAATAATGGTATTGTTATTCATTTAACTTTAGTTCCTTATTTATCTGCAGCCGGTGAATTAAAAACGAAACCAACACAACATAGTGTTAAAACACTCATGGAAAGTGGAGTACAGGCAGATATACTGGTTTGTAGAACAGAACATGATTTACCAAAAGACTTACGTCGTAAACTGGCCCTATTTTGTAATGTTAAAGAGGAAGCAGTCATTCAATCTATAGATGCTTCTACGATTTACGATGTTCCAAATTTAATGTTAGAAGAAGGCTTGGATAAGGTTGTTTTAAAACGATTAAATTTAAAAAGCTCTACACCAGATATAACAAGATGGAATAGTTTTGTACACCGTCATAAAAACCCAAAAACAGAAGTTACTATTGGGTTAATTGGAAAATATGTAGAATTACAAGATTCATATAAATCTATCTTAGAAGCCTTTATTCATGCAGGCGCAGAGAACGAGGTTAAAGTAAAGGTAGAATCAATTCATTCAGAATACTTAAATAGTGACAATATTAAACTAAAACTGGGACATTTAGATGGTGTTTTAGTGGCTCCGGGTTTTGGAGAACGCGGTATAGAAGGAAAAATTGAAGCGGTAAAATTTGTTAGAGAAAATAATATACCATTTTTAGGAATTTGTTTAGGGATGCAAATGGCAGTTATTGAATTTGCACGAAATGTTTTAGGCTTTGCTGATGCAAATTCAACAGAAATGGACGCAGCGTCTAAAAATCCTGTGATTGATTTGATGGAAGAACAAAAAACCATCACAGATAAAGGCGGTACGATGCGTTTAGGCGCATGGTCTTGCGAATTGAAAAAAGGAAGTATTGTTCATGAAACTTATAAGAATGATACGATAAAAGAGCGTCACAGACACCGCTACGAATTTAACAGTATCTACAAGGAGCAGATGGAAGCAGCTGGCATGTTTGCTACAGGCTTAAACCCAGATACTGGTTTAGTTGAAATTATTGAAATTGCTGAACATCCTTGGTTTGTAGGAGTACAGTACCACCCAGAATATAAAAGTACAGTTGCCAATCCACATCCATTGTTTGTGGCTTTTGTAAAAGCAGCCTTAAACCATAAAAAAGATAAAAAAGGTGTCAGTATGGCACAAAGTTAAAATTTGGATAACTTATTGATTAGCTATTAATTCCTGTGTAGGCAGGAATCTTTTTAATATATACGGAAAGAATAAATGGAAGAAAAAAAATTAGATATTAATTCGATTATAGGGTTTTTACTTATTTTCGGAATATTAATGTACATGCTTTGGCAAAATCAACCGACTCCCGAGGAGTTAGAGGCCCAAGAAAAAGCAAAACAAGAACAGGTTGAGGCTGAGAAAAAAGCCGAAGAGCAAAATCAAACCAAAATTACTACAACAGAAGATTATACAACAGAGGGAGTTTCAGATTCTCTTCAATTAATCCATCTTAAAAATAAACTAGGAGCTTTTGCATATTCAGAAACCTTGGCTTCTGGGGAAAAAGAAACGCTTGTTGAAACAGATCTATTTGCTTTAAAGTTTAATAATAGAGGAGGTTATTTATCTGAGGTGAAATTAAAGGAGTTTGTAGATTTTAATGATGAACCCATTTATATTGTAAAAGATAATAATGCTTCTTTTAATATTAATTTTGGAACTACTGAAAGTAGAATTGTTAATACGAAGGATAGATATTTTACACCTACTGTAACTAAAAATGGAGACAATACGATTGTTTCGATGAAACTTAAGGTGTCTGAAAGTCAATTTTTAGAATATCGCTACGAGTTGAAAAAAGACGATTATATGATCGATTTTACCATTCGTTCACAAGGATTCGGTGATGTTATAAACAGCTCACAAGCAGTTAATTTAGATTGGAATTTAAAAACTTATCGTCATGCAAAAAGTATTTCTTATGAAAATAGATACACAGAAGTGGTTTTTGAATATGAAGATGGTAAAGATGATTATTTAGGTCAACAAGAACAAACAGAGGATACTGCTGCAGATGTTAGTTATGTTGCGTTTAAACAACACTTTTTTACATCTATATTATTAGCAGACGCACCATTTAAAACGGCAGCTTTTGAATCTAAAAATTTAGTTCAGGATGAAGAAGTAGATACCGTTTATACTAAAGCTTTTGTAGCTAAGCTACCTTTAGAATTAGCTGGAGGAGAGATTAATAAAACAATGGATTGGTACTATGGACCAAGTGATTTTAAAATATTAAATGCATACGATAGAAATTTAGATGAAGTTGTACCGCTTGGATGGGGTATTTTCGGATGGATTAATAAGTATCTTTTTATTCCGTTATTTGGTTTCTTAGGAGGGTTTTTATCTTACGGGATTGCTATTATTGTTATGACGATATTAATCAAATTAGTAATGTCTTTTGTGCAGTATAAGCAATTTTTATCGCAGGCAAAGATGAAAATTCTAAAACCGGAATTGGACGCTATTCGAGCGAAGCATAAGGATAACAAAATGAAAGCACAGCAAGAAACTATGGCGCTGCAAACCAAAGCAGGGGCAAGCCCTATGGCGGGCTGTTTACCAGCCTTAGTACAGTTACCTGTATTCTATGCTTTGTTTCAATTTTTCCCGTCTGCATTTGATTTAAGACAGAAAAGTTTCTTGTGGGTAAAAGATTTATCATCATATGATACCGTGGCAAATCTTCCATTTAATATTCCATTCTATGGAGACCACGTAAGTTTGTTTCCAATATTAGCATCCATTGCTATTTTCTTTTACATGCGTTTAACGACAGGACAGCAAGTAGCATCGCAACCACAGCAAGAAGGTATGCCAGATATGGGGAAAATGATGAAGTATATGATGTACTTCTCACCAATAATGATGTTGTTTTTCTTTAATAATTATGCATCCGGATTAAGTTTATATTACTTTATTTCTAACTTAATTAGTATTGGAATCATCTTAGTTATTAAAAACTACATTCTTGATGAAGATAAAATTCATGCACAAATGCAAGAAAATAAAAAGAAGCCTAAGAAGCAAAGTAAATTTCAGGCACGTATGCAGGATATGATGGAGCAAGCTGAAAAACAAAAACAAGCACAAAAGAAGCGTAAATAATACAATATTAGATTCCTTCCCTTATTTTATCAAAAGGCGGAAGCGTAAAAAAGAGCTGTCAAAGAAATATTGATAGCTCTTTTGTTATATACAATTTGGCATTACTTTTGTCGTTTCTATATTGTTATTCCTGCGTAGGCTGGAATTTACTATTAATCTACATTAAAAATGATACCTTTTGAAATGAAAAAAATAATAATAACTCTATTTGTTTTATTAGTTTATAGTTTAAGCTTCTCTCAAAACGTTAATCAATTTGATGAAAATGGCAAGCGTCATGGCATTTGGAAAAAGACATTTAAAAATACAAATGTTCTTAGGTATGAAGGTGAATTTTTGCATGGTAAAGAAGTAGGGGTTTTTAAGTTTTATAAGAATATTAGAAAGAAAGCTGTTTTAACGGCTACAAGGACTTTCAACGAAAATGATAATAAAACCTATGTTAAATTTTTCACATCCAGAGGAAAAGTCATTAGCGAAGGCCCTATGGATGGCAAGCTTTATATCGGAGCATGGAAATATTATCAAAAAACTTCCGATGAACTATTGACTTTAGAGCATTATGATAATAAAGGGAATTTGCATGGTGAACGTTTTGTTTATTATCCTAACGGACAAATAGCAGAAGAACAAAATTATAATAATGGAAAACTGAATGGCGTTTCAACTTGGTATGCTGCTAATAATGTTGTTTTAAAAGCTTTTATTTATGTTAATGGAGAACTGCACGGGGATTCAAAATATTATAACTCCAAAGGGGAGTTGATAACGGAAGGACGCTATAAACAAGGAAAGAAACACGGTATTTGGAAATACTATGAAAATGGAAAATTAATAAACGAGAAAGATTTTTCGCCAAAAGGAAAGTACAAGAAGAAATAATAAAGTGTTTTGAACTTTTTATAATTGACTATAAAAAGTTCAAAACACTTCAATAAATTAAAAAAAGCTCCTTAATAAAAAGGAGCTTTCTTTTTCATAGACAATTTTAATCCAAAATTTGCATGTCTACAATCAACAAACCAAACTAATAACTTGTAATTATGGAATATTTGGTATGGCCACTTTGTTTATAACATGTATAACACCGTTTCCGGCTTGTACATCTACAGCAATTATCCCAATATCAGATACTCCAGATCCATCAGTTATATTGGCAATGTTATTTCCAGTTCCAGGTAGAGTAATAGTTAAATTGTCACCTTGTAAGCTAGGAGCAACTGTATCACCGTTAGGTGTTAAATCCCCGGATTGTACATTTAAACCACCTACAACATGATGCAATAATACCTGAGTTAAAATAGATTCTTCAGGAACGGTTATAGCTGCAAAGGCATCATTAGTAGGAGCGAATATGGTAAAGGGAGGATTAATACCATCACCATTTCCATCGGCAGTTCTACTTAAAATACTAACAAAATCTGTTGCTGGTGTTAATGTAGTCAAAGCATCTACAAGAGTTGAAAAAAGAGGATCTGCGGTTGCAAATGTTACAACCGTTGGTATGCCTATTACAGTGTCAATGGCATGAATAATACCATTTAAACATACAACATCTGCGGTCGTAACACTAGATATACCATTAAAAGTAACACCATCAGAAGTGTCAAAATATAGGCTTAAATTATTCATTCCAGGGCCAGTAGCAAGTGTATTCGTATAGCCTGAACCACCATCAACTAAATTTGTAGAGGTTACTACGCCGCTAACAACATGGTTTAATAAAATATTAGCTAAAGTATCTGTTGGTACATTAGCTAGAGGTGTTCCATCTAAAAAGTCAGTAAAAGCATTAACATCTGGCGCTAATACTGTAAAAGGCCCAGTACCATTTAACACATCTACTAAGCCTCCATCTGCAGCACCCAAAGCAGCAACTAGACTTGTGAAGCTTGAATTAGCCAAAGCATGAGTTACAACAGTAGGCAACCCAATAACGGCATCTACAATGTGAATAATACCATTAGTAGCATCAATATTTGGTGTATCAACATTAGAAACTCCGTTTAATGTTACACCAGAAGACGTATCAACTAACATGCTTAAGTTTAAACCTGTATCCACTTGAGTAGCTGAGGTACTTATATAACCTGTGGATAAATCTGTAGAAGCAAATTCGCCAGCTATGACGTGGTTTAAAAGCACCTGGGTTAATACATCAACAGGAATATCTTCTAGTGAGGCAAAATTATTTGCAGCCAAAAAGGCTGTAAAAGCATCATTTGTTGGAGCAAAGACAGTAAATTGTTGTGAGCCATTTAATGTATTAACTAAGCCAGCACGTTGTAAAGCTGAAACCAAACTACTTAAGCTTGGTGTAGCTTGTGCTAATTCAACAATAGTTTCCGGAACAAATTCTACGGTGTTGTCATCATCATTACTACATGACCCTAATAATATCAGTGCTAAGAATAAAAATAGTAATTTTTTAAGAGCATTTAATCGTTTCATAATTTCTATAATTTTATTTTGTTTAACAAAAATAACAAATAATTAAACAAAAAATGAAATTTTGTTCAATTATTTTTTAAAATAGTTAAACAAAAATATTTTTAAAACATTTATCCATCCCTTTTGAGGTGTATCATTTTCTCCAATTATATGTATCTTTGCAGCCTAATTTGTGTAAAATGAAAAGAGTCATTATTGGACTTTCTGGAGGTGTAGATTCCAGTGTTGCTGCTTATTTATTAAAAGAGCAGGGGTACGAGGTTATTGGCTTGTTTATGAAAAACTGGCATGATGATTCTGTGACTATATCTAACGAATGCCCTTGGTTAGATGATAGTAATGATGCCATGTTAGTTGCCGAAAAATTAGGAATACCATTTCAAACGGTAGATTTAAGTGAGCAGTATAAAGAACGTATAGTTGATTATATGTTTCATGAATATGAAAAAGGTAGAACACCAAACCCAGATGTACTTTGTAATAGAGAGATTAAGTTTGATGTTTTTATGAAAATTGCTCTAGATCTTGGAGCAGATTATGTCGCTACGGGTCATTATTGTAGAAAAGGAGCACTTCAAAAAGGAGACAAAGAAATATATCAATTACTTGCTGGAGTTGATGCTAATAAAGATCAGTCTTATTTTTTATGTCAGTTATCTCAGGATCAACTAGCGAAGTCCTTATTTCCAATTGGAGAGTTAACAAAACCAGAAGTACGGGAAATAGCGACTAAATTGGATCTGGTAACTGCCGAAAAGAAAGATTCTCAAGGCTTATGCTTTATAGGGAAAGTAAAATTACCAGATTTCCTTCAGCAACAGCTAAAACCAAAAGAAGGTGTTATTGTAGAAATACCCAAAGAGCAAGATGTTTTTGGTCATGTTGAGACTCAATTTAATTCAGAAGAAGAGAAATTAAAATATTTATCTCGTAAGATCGATTATAAGATTGACTATGGAAAAATAGTGGGCAAACATCAAGGTGCTCATTATTTCACCAAAGGGCAGCGTAAAGGATTGGCTGTAGGTGGTACTTTAGAACCGTTATTCGTAATTGACACCGATGTAGATAAGAATGTTATTTATACTGGACAAGGAAAAGAGCACCCTGGTTTATTCAAAAAGGCATTGTTTGTAACTAATCAAGAACTACATTGGATTCGTGAAGATTTAAAACTTGGTTTAAATGAAACTATGGAAGTTATGGCTAGGATTCGTTATAGACAATCATTACAAAAAGCTGTGTTATATAAAGTAGAAAGTGGCTTATATGTTGAATTTGAAGCATTTCAATCTGCAATCACCGAAGGGCAATTTGTAGCATGGTATTTAGAAGATGAACTTATAGGTTCTGGAGTTATTTCCTAATAGATAAAATTATATGAATAACAGAATTACTGAATTATTTGATATTAAATACCCGATTGTTCAAGCGGGTATGATTTGGAATAGTGGTTGGCGATTAGCATCGGCAGCAAGTAATTCTGGTATTTTAGGGCTCATTGGAGCCGGATCAATGTATCCTGATGTTCTAAGAGAGCACATCCAAAAATGTAAAAAAGCTACTGATAAACCTTTTGGGGTTAATGTACCTATGTTGTATCCTAATATTGAGGAAATCATGGATATTATTGTAGAAGAAGGTGTGAAAATTGTATTTACATCTGCGGGGAACCCTAAAACATGGACGCATTGGTTAAAGGAAAGAGGGATTACAGTAGTACATGTTGTTAGTAGCGTGAAATTTGCTTTAAAAGCACAAGAAGCTGGAGTCGATGCAGTGGTTGCGGAAGGCTTTGAAGCAGGTGGACACAATGGTAGAGATGAAACGACTACGTTGACACTTATCCCTATGGTTAAAGAACAGGTTCGTATTCCAGTAATAGCTGCTGGAGGTATAGCCACAGGAAAAGCGATGTTAGCAACCATGATTTTGGGAGCAGATGGCGTACAGGTAGGGAGTCGGTTTGTTGCCAGTGTTGAAAGCTCAGCGCATGAAGCATTTAAAAAAGTAGTTGTTGATGCTAAAGAAGGGGATACTCAATTAACTTTAAAAGAACTAGCCCCTGTACGTTTAATAAAGAATAAATTTTATAACGATATACAAGCTTTATACAAAACAGGACCAACAGTTGAGGAACTTAAAAATTTATTAGGTCGTGCCAGGGCAAAAAAAGGCATGTTTGAAGGCCAATTGGAGGAAGGAGAATTAGAAATCGGACAAATTGCAGGCTTGATTCACGATGTTAAACCAGTATCAAAAATTGTTGAAGATATGGTGCAAGAGTATGAAGAAGCTAAAAAAAGAATACCTAGTTTATAAATGTTTAGTCGAAAAGAATTCCCAGAGGCTCAGCCTCGGGTTTCCATTGAAATTCTTTATTTTTTAGGTAATTCACTCAGAGGGATTTGATATAATCGACTTGATCCATTGTCATATTTATTAAACTCTATTATTAACTCATTTATAGGTAATGGGCTTTTAAAATCTATTTTGGTATTATCTTGTTTACTTGTAAAGTATAAAGTATTTGTTTTATTATCAACAAAAGGACAATAATCCATTTTACTCGTGTTAATGCTTTCTCCTAAGTTTTTAGCTTCTAACCACTCATTATTAATATGATAACTAATGTATAAGTCACCACTACCATAACCTCCTTGTTTGTTATAACAACCGTAAATTAAATACGATTCGTCAGGTGAAATAAAAGCATTGTATTCATAACCTGCAGAGTTTACTGTATTAGGTAAGGTTTTGGGCTCTGAGTATGTTCCATTAGTAAAGACACTTACGTAAATATCATCTTTACGTTTTAAATTTGGATTATCTCTAGTAAAATAAAAATTACCATTGTTAGCTATTGAAGGATAAAATTCGCCATGCTCTGTATTAATGGGCGCCCCTATATTTATAGGTTGTGACCAATCGCTATTTAGTGTTGCTCGTTCTGCATACCATATATCAAAATCTTTGGGTTTATTTGATGAAGCATCTAAAGGTCTGGTAGAAACAAAATAAATCTTTAAACCATCATTAGAGAAGAAAGGTTCTAGATCAAAATGTTGCCCAGAAAACGAAGCTACTTGCGGAGTGCTCCATGTATCTCCTTCATTTTTTATAGTTATTATGGCTGATAGAGTACCCATAACGCTTTGTGCAGAAAACATAATTTCTTTTCCGTTTGGAGAGATAGCTATGTCACGAACATTTGGAAACTGTTTTACAATTTCAGGTATAAAGGGTTTAGCTGTTTGTTGTGAAAAGCCTAAAAATATATTAGATATAAAGATTAATAAGTATAGATGCCTCATAAGAAATGTATTTTTTACAAGATACTAAAAGAGAAGATTTAGAATTCTAAAAGGAATGTTAATCTTAAAAAATAAAAAAAGGAGGAATTTTAAATTCCTCCTTGAAATACTGAAACTTCTAAGCTAATATAATTTTTAATCCCTTTAAATTAAAAAGCTAAATGTTTAAAGTACTGTTTCTTATTTAGTTTGCTTTTTACAGCGCAACGAATGTATGAAAATACTACAGTAAATAGTTTAAAAGTCATATAGAGTTATTAACAATTATTAATTTTTTAAAAAAAACTAAAAGAAGATTACAAAAGCCACAAAAATATAAGGCTAAAGTTTACTTTTGCCTAATGCAATTAAAAGACTATACCAAAGAATTTAAGTATAATTGGAAATTAGCTTCTCCTGTTATGTTAGGTATGTTGGGGCATACCTTTGTTAGTTTTGTTGATAATATCATGGTAGGACAATTAGGAACTGCCGAGTTAGCTGCGGTGTCCTTGGGTAATAGTTTTATGTTTATTGCCATGTCTTTAGGTATTGGTTTTTCTACGGCTATAACACCTTTAATAGCTGAAGCTGATGCTGCAAAAGATTTTATAAAAGGAAAATCATCCTTTAAACATGGCTTGTTTTTGTGTACAGTTTTGGGAGTATTATTATTCTTAATGGTATTTTTTGCAAAACCCCTCATGTATTTTATGAAACAGCCGGTAGAGGTTGTAGAGTTAGCAATTCCGTATCTGGATTTAGTTGCCTTTTCTTTAATTCCTTTGATTATTTTTCAAGGTTTTAAACAGTTTAGTGATGGATTGTCCATGACTAAATATCCTATGTATTCAACTTTATTAGGTAATATTATAAATGTCGTTTTAAACTATTTATTAATTTTTGGAAAGTTTGGATTTCCAGAGCTCGGCATTGTAGGAGCAGCTTATGGCACTTTGGTCTCACGTATTATTATGGTTTGGCATTTATGGTTTTTACTTAAAGGAAAAGAGAAATCGAAAGCATTTGTAACAAATATTAAGTTTTTTGTTTTAGATAAATTAATGCTTAATAAAATTATCAATTTAGGAGCACCAAGTGCTATGCAAATGTTTTTTGAGGTAGCCATTTTCACTGCTGCTATATGGTTAAGTGGTTTACTGGGGAAAAATCCGCAAGCAGCAAATCAGATAGCGCTTAATTTATCGTCTATGACATTTATGGTAGCTATGGGATTAAGTGTAGCTTCTATGATTCGGGTTGGTAATCAAAAAGGACTAAAAGCATATTATGAATTACGTCGTATTGCATTTTCTTTATTTTTAATGGGAACCATGTTGGCTATTGGTTTTGCTTTGCTATTCTTTATATTTCATAATCAATTACCAAAGCTATATGTAGATTTTAACGATGCTAAGAACTTAATTGATAATACAGAAGTGGTAGGTATTGCATCTAAATTATTAATAGCGGCAGCTATATTTCAAATAAGTGATAGTATTCAAGTTTTAGTTTTAGGAGCTTTACGCGGCTTACAAGATGTTAAAATACCAACCATTATTACATTTGTATCTTATTGGTTGGTTGGATTTCCTGTGAGTTGGTTTTTTGGCAAAGAAGATGCTTATGGTAGTTTTGGCATCTGGCTGGGATTACTGGCAGGTTTGACTACAGCGGCTATATTGTTGTATATTAGATTTAATTATTTGACTAAAAAGTTAATAAAATTAAGTTAATAATACCTTAAATATTTAAAGTTTAAAAGTTGCGTAATGATGAATAAGAAGTTTGCTAAAAACTAAAAAAAAACAATTAAGTTTGCTAACGAAATTATAAAACTTTAAATACTTAAGGCACTTCTAACTCAAAACTAAGAGAGATGACACTTCCAAAATTTATACTTGGCGATAATACGGATTACCCAAATGCTATTTTTGTAATTCATACCGAATTCCCTAGATTTATTATAAATCTTGAAGATGACGACGTAGAATGGTTTGAAGACTTTGATGTTGAAGACCAAAAGGAACTGGGAAAGGAAACAGAAAATGCTATTAAATTAGCTACAGAGTTTTACGATAGCGAAGTGGCAAAATATGAAGATTAGTATATATAATAAATGATAAATCAACTTTTAGAATACGACACCGAGTTATTTTTGTTTTTAAACAATTTAGGTTCCGAACCTTGGGATAATTTGTGGTTAATAATAACAAACAAGCTTACGTTCATTCCGTTATATGCTATCTTGTTGTATTTACTTTATAAAAAATATGGGCTAAGATCATTGCTTGTTTTTGTAGTTGTTGTGGCCTTAATGATAACTTTTACAGATCAAATCACCAATGTGTTTAAGCGAGGATTTCAACGTCCAAGACCTTGCGGAGAGGCTGATTTAATTGATCAAATGCGGTTTATAGCAGTACGGTGTGGAAAATACGGATTCTTTTCAGGACATTCATCTAATTCTATGGCAGCAGCTGTCTTTGCCGGTTTAATGCTTAAACAATATTATAAGTACCTTATTTTTATTTTGTTATTTTGGAGTGCAGTAGTAGCTTATAGCAGGATTTATGTAGGTGTACATTATCCGTTAGACATTGTTTGCGGATTAACATTTGGTGCGATAGCTGGATTCCTATTTTACAAATTGGGTAAGTATTTTTTAAAAAGATATATAGTGAACTCATTTTGACTTTTTCTATTTCGTAAAAAAAAGACACGAATTACACGAATTTTCAGGAATGATACCTGTTGACAGGCTATAATTCCTGAAAATTCGTGTAATCCGTGTCTAACTTTTATATTCATTACATGTGTCAATATTTGTGTAACACGGTAGTTCTTTTCAAAGGGAGGATAATTTCGATTTTATCGAAATTTAGGAGGGTTAAATTCAAACTGTAAATGGTATAAGTCTTCAAAGTACTATTTATTTAGAATTAAGAAATCTTTTTTATAATATTCCTATTTGTTTTCGATACATCAAATCATGGATATGACACTCAAATTGGTCTTAGGCTTTTATTTGGAACAAACTTCATATTTATTAAGATGAGTTCAGTATAGAAACCTCAAATCGAGTTATACGAGTTGAGAAGAATTAAAAATATCAAAAAAGGATCATTTAATACATCGTTCAAAGTTTGTTTACCCCTTTTTTCTGATTACTCACCAAGAATACCATCATGCTTACCATATTAATTTTATTAATCTTATTGAGCAAAGTATTTTTGTTCCTATATCTTAAAAAAAGAGTCCTACTTAAAAAAAAAACATGAAAAAATTATTTAAAGCAAGTGTATTTTTATTAATTATTTTACTTATTGGATGTAGTTCCGATGATGATAATACTCCCTCTATTCCAGTACAGGTAGATTTAACAGCCGCAAAATTAAACGATTTTCAATTCTCAGAAGTTACATATACAAATATTGAGATGCGTCAGCCAGAAATTGTTGAAGGGAAAGAAAAAACATCAGGTCAGATTACCGTTACTATCCCAGCAACAGCAGATAATCTTAGTTTGAGTTTAGCTTCTGTTAATTTTGACGAATCTAAATTTACAATATCTCCTGAAGTTGGGGCTATACAGTCATTTGAAGGAGGAACTGTTATTGTCTATACTATTACATCTAAGGAAAATCCGGAACAAAGTATTCGGTATCTCGTTTCTGTAATGAAAGAAAATGTGCAACCTGAAGAAAAATTCGAGATTACAGGTTTTAGATTCGAGCAGTCCAAAAACCAAACGTTGTCCTCAACTGTTGAAGCTGTTAAAATAGTCGAGTATCCAGGTATCAATTGGAATGCTATATTTATCTTGGTTCCTGTAGGAACAGATTTAACTAATCTGATTCCATCTATAGATTTTGAAGGAGGATCTCTGGAATATAAACAAGGTAGCGGTAGCTTTACAGCATATCCAACAACAGATCTCAATGTTGATTTTACAAGTGACTATGATTATTTAAGTTTTAGAGATAAAAACGAATTTGTTTTGTCAATTAATAGTCAAGACTTACAAAAGAACTATCGTGTTATTGTAGATGTAGAAACCCCAATTGTGTTAAACAAAAATTCTGTAACAACTACTGATGTAGAAGAAGGAGACACTCGGAATTTTTTGCTTAAATGGGTTAATAAAGGTAATCATCCGATAGAAAGAAATCTCAAGGCAAGTAATTATATAGATAAAACATCGGATAATAAGGGTAATATATTTGCTTCTTTTTTAGAAGTATCCGATCCATTGCAAGGTGCATATATAAAACCAGGAGAGGAAGGAAATGCACTTGTTAAAGTAAATGCTAATGGTGTTGCCATTGGAAGCTATGATGTCGATATTGTATTTTCTCCAAAATATGATGTAAATCGGGCAAGAATTAATGATATAATTGATGACCTAAATCCAATAGAAGACATATTTAGAGCATTAACATTGAATGTTAAAACAACAGTAATTGCAAAAAACAATTAAGGAGGTATTGAAAAAATATAATATCAGATAAATCCTAATAATTATAAACTAGAGGTTAAACCTTATTTAAGGTTTAACCTCTAGTTATGTAAAATACGTTATTAGGATTGATTTCTTAATAATTTTAGGATTAAATCATTTCTTAATAGATTTTATTTTGCAACACAATATTAGTGTTTTTTTGTAGTTTTCAGGATAGCTATTTAAATAGCAGTTTTGTGCTCAAATCTAAAATGTGTTTATGGTAATTGGTAATAAAAAAGTACTCATAGTTGAAGATGAATTTTCTATTGCATTAGATATTAAAACCAGTTTAAAAAAAATAGGATATAATATTGTAGGGATAGCGAGTAATTATAAAGAAGCAATGAGGTATGCAGAGGAAGAGATGCCTGATGCTGTCATTATGGATATTAATATTTCTGGAGAAAAAAATGGCGTTGAAGCAGCAAAAGATATTTATGATAAATATAAAATCCCAATTGTTTTTTTAACTGCTTATGGTGACGACAATACATTTAAAGAAGCTTTGAAATCTAGGCCTTTTGGGTTTTTACTAAAACCTTTTAATATAAAGGAACTGTCTTTTTCAATTCAAATAGCATTACAGCAAAGGGTTGAAAACGAAGCCCCTAAATCTACAATGTCTAATAATACAGTTCCTAATAATAAAATATCAGAAACCTTATTTATTAAAGATAAATCACAACTTATAAGTGTTAAGATAAAAGATATTTTATGGGTAGAAGCTATGGATAATTATACTCAAATCATTACCAAGGATAAAAAGATTTTGGCAAATATGTTTTTAAAAGAGTTCTATGAAAAAGTACCACAAGATAAATTTTTAAGAATTCACAGATCGTATATGGTTGCTTTAGATAAAATCGATAAAATAGAAAACAGGTTTGTTTTTATAGAGGCACACCGAATACCTATAAGTAAAGCATATAAAAGTCAATTATTAGAACGATTAGATATTTTATAATATGAAGAAAATATTACCTTTTTTTAAGAGATTTTTTTATTTCTTTTCCTTATTTTTTTATGTTTTATTAACTGCTCAAACAGACAGTTTAGAACAAAAAATAGTTAAAGCTTCCAAGGAAGAAAAGATCGAAATTTATATGCAATTGGCTAATAAATACAGTAAAATAAAAGTAGATAAAGCCATAGATTATGCGAAACAAGGGTTAGAACTGGTAAAAACTGAAAATAGTAAATACACAGGTTTTTTCTATTTGAGGCTTGGATACTTCCATAATGATAAATCTGAACATGTAAAAGCACTGTTTTATTATAAAAAGGCATTAGAAGTATCAGAGGCACTAAACTACGAATTAGGAATCGGGAAGTGCTATCAAAATATAGCGGTAACTCATGTAAAAATGGGAAATTATGACAAGGCCCTTGATTATGACCTGAAAGCTCTCAAGATTTATGAAAAAAATAACGATGAAAACCTTATTACAGGATTAGTAGGTAATATAGGTTCCCTCTATTCTTGTCGATTAAAAGATGACGAGAATGGTTTATTATATTATAATAGAGCATTGGAAATGTCGAAAAAAACAGGGAATAATGAGTTTAGATCGCATATTCTTGGAGCTGTTGCTGAGATGTATATCCGGCAAAAAGAGTTTGCAAAGGCAAAAAAAGTGTTAAAAGAATCTCTTGATATTGCAGAAAAAGCTAATTACCCAAGAGTTGTTATATCTGTATTGAGTAATCTATCTCTAATTAGTATAGAGGAAAAAAAATATAAAGAAGCATTAATGTATTCTAAAAGAGTATTGAAAATGCGTTTAGAATCTGGGTATACTGAAGATAATACATTAACATATTTAACACTAGCAGATATATACGAAAAACTTGACGATATAAAGGCTACAGAATTCCATTATAATAAAGCATTGTCGGAAGCTAAAACATCAAAAGCTTTGCCTCAACTTTCAAGAGTATATGAAGCACTTCATGAGTATGCTAATAGAAGAAAGGATTACAAGAAAAGCTACGAATATGTACTGAAATATAATAAGGCTAAAGATTCTTTGTTTACCATAAAAAAAGATAAACAACTAAAGGAAGTGCAGGCGAAATTTGGTTTGGAAAACAAAGAAAAAGAGATTCTATTGTTAACTAATGAAAACAAAATTAAAGCATTAGAAAATCAAAACCAAAGTACAACACAAGTCTTGTTAATAATGGGGTTGATGACATTAACAATCATTTTGTTAACCCTATTCGGTGCCTATAAAAATAAGCAAGGAAACAATAAAATTCTTGCAGAAAAGAATGAGGTTATATCACAAACCCTAAAGGATCGTGAAATACTATTGAAAGAAGTACATCATAGGGTTAAAAATAATTTGCAGATAGTATCAAGTTTATTAAGGCTTCAGTATAAATTTGGGAACCATAAAAGTTCTACCGAAATCTTGCAGGAAATTCAGGATAAAATACATGCCATGTCTATTATACATGAAAGATTATATAAATCCAATAATTTATCATTGATTAATTTACAAACGTACCTTGATAATTTATTAAGTCATTTTAATACTAGTTATGATCTTCCAGAACAAAACATAACAATAACTACAGCCATAGATAATATAAATCTTGGTATGGATCGTCTGGTGCCTTGTGGTTTAATAGTTAATGAAATAATAGCTAACAGTATCAAATATGCATTTCAGGATAATACCAATGGTCATATTAGTATAAAGGCTTCAAAAAATAAGGATACATGTACACTTACAATACAAGATACAGGAATTGGTTTTCCAGAGAATTTCGAGATGGAGAGTAGCCAGTCTTTAGGAATGCAACTCATACAGGGGTTGACAAAGCAAATTAAAGGCACTGTAGAAATTATTTCTAACCCCGGTGCATGTTATACCATTACGTTCAGTATGGCTGGATAAATAAAGTAGCTGTATTAACTCACCCATTGTTTCAGCACGTTTACCACTTAAATGAATAGGCTCACCATATTAATTTAGTAGTAGATTAATAATTCTATAAGTTTATTCCCCAAATGAAATAAAGAATTAAAAAGAAATGACAAAAATTTTAAAACTACAAAATATCGGAATCATATTGTTTTCTGTATTTTTTATGATGAGTTGTGATTCTGATGAAGAAAACAACCAAACACCAACAGAGGTTAATATAGAAGAGGCTAAACTTTCCGGTTTCCCATTATTTGGAATACAACATACAGGAATAGAAATTGTCCAACCTGTGATTACAGATAATAAAGAAGTAACCTATGGAGAGATAAAAATTACAGTACCTAGTACAACTTCTTTGGATAATGTAAATGTATTAATCACTTCTGAAGAACTTAATTTGAGTAAGTTTAGTATTTCTCCAGGTAATAATGATGCTGGCTTATCTTTTGAAGATGAAAAAATACATGTATATACGATTAGTACTGCCACAGGTAGTAAAGAAGTATTACTACATTACAATGTTAGTATCATTAAGGAGGTTCCGGAAGTTCCTGAAACTCTAAAAATAACAGGTTTTACTTTCGAGAAAAGTAAAAACCCAAGCCTGTCTGCTGATGTTACGATTGCAAGAATAATTGAAGAGGTAGGCAGAGATAAAATATATGTTTTTGTACCATTAGGTACAGATTTCACAGATTTAGTACCAACGATAACTTATGACGGAACAAAGTTATATTATACACAAGATTCGTCGTCGACATCAACTACAGAATACCCAGCAGCAGATACCAGTTTTGATTTTGCATATCCGAAATCTTTTATATTGTCTGTTAAAGATAAAAATAACGATAAGTTTAGAAGCGCTTCAGTAATTGTAGATGTGATCAATCCTGTTAAAATAGAAACGACTTCCATTACAACGCCAGATACGAAAGAAGGCGATTCAGGGAGCTTTATTGTAACAAAATGGATTAATCAAGGAAATCATATACTTGAATATCAAAAAGCAACCACTTATGAAGATATAAGCCCGGTTATTACCCCTCCGACAAATGTAATTACTGCGTTGAGGTTTTTGCCTGGCGGTGGTTTAATACCTGGGGCAAGCGCAGATGTTAAAGTGCACGTAAATTTAGGTCTTAATAATTTTCCAGAAGGAACCTATAAATCAACGGCCGTATTTTATTCCAAAATAAAATATAATGCAGATGTTAGTGATCTGTTAGAACCGGCAAAACTAACTATAACTTCAAAGATTGTTAAGTAATAAAGTAACTGATTAATAGCAAATAAATAGTTCATAAAACTAATTAATCTTGTACTTGTTTTAAGCCTGAATAGTGATACCTCTATTCAGGCTTTTTATTAGTGAAACTCTGTTTTGAAAAGTTGCGAAGCAAAGCATTCAAAATAGATAGTTGAACTAATCCCGCTGAAAATCGGAATCCTAGGTTTAATACCTCGGTCCTATGGGTGATTTTCAAGGTCAAGAGCTTGCTTGCCCTAGAGTTTAATCCCTTTTATTAAATAAAAAAATAGTATAAAACTGTTTAAAGAAGTTTAATCCATTAAATCTTTCTAGAGCTAAACAAATATTTAGGTTTTTAATCCCATTAAATAATCAGCAGCTGCAAACGGAGTGGTTTTATTAGTTTCAATAAGGAGCAATTGTTTTGAAAGTTCTTTTTTGATTTTCGGACGATTAAAAAACGCAGATTTTAATTGTTCTTCAATGGTTTGAATGAGCCAAAATTTATTTTGTTCGTTTCGTTTTTTATTAAAGTATCCATTCTTTGTTGTCGTTTCTGCATAGTCTAAAATAATACGCCAAATCGAATCAATACCTTCATCGTTTAAGGCACTACAAATCGTAACTTTTGGTTGCCAGCTAGAAGATTTTTCAGGGTAGAGATGAAGTGCCCTGTTAAATTCTACCTTAGCAAGTTTAGCAGGTTTTAAATTATCACCATCCGCTTTATTAATAGCAATCGCATCTGCCATTTCTATAATGCCTCGTTTTATACCTTGCAGTTCATCACCTGCACCGGCTAATTTTAATAATAAAAAGAAATCGACCATACTATGTACAGTGGTTTCACTTTGGCCAACACCGACGGTTTCAATAATAATAACATCAAACCCGGCGGCTTCACATAAAATTATAGTTTCTCTGGTTTTTCTGGCGACACCGCCTAATGAATCTCCTGAAGCAGATGGACGTATATAAGCATTAGCATCTTTTACTAAATCTTCCATTCTGGTTTTATCACCTAAAATACTGCCTTTTGTAAGTGAACTACTAGGGTCTATTGCCAGAACAGCAATGCGTTTTCCTTTAGAAGTTATATGTTTGCCAAAGGTTTCTATAAAAGTACTTTTTCCAACCCCGGGAACCCCAGTAATACCAATACGAACAGATTTATTTGCATGCGGTAAACATGCTTTTATTATGGTATTTGCCTTTTCTAAATGTGTGGGATTTTTACTTTCAACTAAAGTAATGGCCCTACTTAAAGCTGTAATGTCTCCATTTAAAATAGAGGTCACTAAAGCATCTGTATTAATTTCAGATCTACGCTTCTTTTTAATAGCTTTGATGGTAGATTTATTAGTGATTTCAGAAATTGAAACACCTTTTTTTTCTTTAAGTGCAGATTTTTTTTCTTTTGCCACGAATAAACAAATGTTTGTCTAATTTACTATTTTATTTGAGAAAACGTATTACTGCAGCTGAACATTGATTACAGAATATTTATTTAAGAGGCACAGCAACTTTTACATCATCCCATGCCATTGTTAAAAATAAATTATCAGTAGAATTATCGAAAGCTATAGTAAATTGTTCTACTGTAGCTGGTAATTTCTGCACAGGAATCTCAATATTTAAAACATCATAATTAGGGTTCCACATTGGTTTCATGTCAGAATCGACACCCCAGGCATATTGTTTAGAATTAAATATAACGGTCCAGGTTGTATCTTTAGGAACCGTCCAAAGGGTATATTTACCCATAGGTAAAGGCATGCCTTGTACTTCAAGGGTTTGGTTCGTTTCAAAAGTAGTAGCTTCATTAGCTCCTGTGCGCCAAACTTTATTAAAAGGTACTAAAGCACCAAAAATCGCTCTATTTTTTTTAGAAGGTCTATTATAAAACACTTCAAGTTTTAGATCATTAAGTTTAAATTCTACAGTATCTTTAGGACTTAGCCGTGAAGAAAAGATATTTTCAACAAAAAAAGAGTATAGAAATAGCCCTAATGCTATTATGGATAAAAGAATTAATATACGCTTCAAAAAGGTATTCATATTGGGTGTTTTAAGAGGTTATAAATATACTTTAAAAAGAAATGATTATTAATAATGTTAACACAGATTTTTGAATTTTCTTATTTGAGAAGTGCATTAAATTTTTGATTGAATTGAAAAACAGCTGATTTTTGTTCATTTTGCAGTTTTTTAAGGCTTATAGCTTTACTACAAAGTAATTAAAAGACAAAAAAGGGATGAAAGCGCGCATTTTGTAACCGTTTTTAAAAACATGTGGTAAGCTTGACAGGACAGTTTAAGCCACTTCCATAATTAAAAAAAACATTTTTTTTGCAACACTTCATTTTTTTTATCGTCTTTTAAAATGAACTAACTTATAACCAAAAGTAGAATTAGCATGTTTCAAGTTGACATTATTGAAAAATGTAAACAAAACAATCGCAAAGCACAATTACAGTTGTACAACCAGTACTGTGATGGTATGTATATTGTTGCTAAACGATTTTTAAAAGATGCTACCGAAGCTGAAGATGTAGTACAAGAAGCTTTTGTTAAGGCTTTTACTAAACTGGATCAATATAAAGCAGAAGTGACTTTTGGAGCTTGGTTAAAACGTATTGTCGTTAATAAAAGTATTGACTTTTTAAAATCTAAAAAACAACAACTTGTTGAATTAGATGAGGTGCACCTAAAAGTGGTCGATACAACACATGATGACAAATGGTTAGTAGATGATGCAATTACATTAAACGATGTGAAAATTGCAATTAATAAATTACCTGAGAAGTATCAATATGTTGTGATGCTTTATTTAATTGAAGGATATGATCATCAAGAAATTTCAGAGATTTTGAATATTTCTGAAGTCGCATCCAGAACACAATTATCAAGAGGTAAAAGTAAATTACAGGAACTGTTAATACTTAAAAAAAATGGCACGAGATATTAGAGAATTGTTCAAAGATGATAAAGTAACGGATGTAAAGATGTCTGAAAACCATCAAGAAAGATTTCTTAAAAAGCTAGATGAAGCCATGCCAGCAGCGAACAAATCTAAATTTAATTGGATGCGCATAGCTGCAAGTGTTCTGCTGTTTATAGGTTTAGGGTTTAGTGCTTTCAAGTTTTTTCAACCACAGGTTGAGAATCCAATAGAGGTGGTAAAGACTAAAACTGTTGAAACAAAAACCTTGGGAGATGTGTCTCCCGGACTTAAAAAAGTTGAAGATTATTATTTGGCGAGTATTAATTTAGAGCTATCTAAAATGAAATATACTCCAGAAACCAAAGATCTTTTTGATGGGTATTTGTTGCAATTGGATGAACTTGATAAGGAATATAAACGTTTATCGACGGAATTAAACGAGTCAGGACCGAGTGAGTTAACAGTGAATGCATTAATTGATAATTTAAAGTTTCGTTTAAATCTTTTATACCGTTTAAGAGATCAATTAAAAAAAATAAATGCTTCAGATAGTATTACAGAAGAAGTAGGATAATCAATTTAAAAATCAAAAAATGAACAAGACAATTATAAAAATCAAACTATTAGTTTTAAGCTTTTTTATTACTGGCGGGCTAATGGCACAACAAAAATTAAACAAAGTATCGCAATCTATAAAAGTAGATAAAGATGTTACTATTGATTTAAATACGAGCCATTGCAATATTGTATTTGATACATGGAATAAAGATATTATTGAAATAGAAGCTTATATTGAGGGTGATGATTTAAGCAAAGAAGCGTTAGAGAATGCTTTAGAGGACTGGGATGTCGATGTTGATGCTTCAATGGGTGAAGTGGAGATTAGAACGAAAGGAACAAGAGCAAATACTTGGGTTTACAACTCAGGTTATGGAGATAATGAGGCTGTACATGCTGTATTAGAAGAGTTAAAGTTTGAATTAGCGGATTTACCAGAAGTTATAGTTGACGGGGTAGAATTAGATATAGACTTTGAAATGCCAGAACTTCCCGAAATGCCAGAGGTACCAGAATTGCCTGAATTGCCAGAATTGCCAGAAGGTGTAGATGGAATTCAGTTTGATTACAAAGCATATAAAAAGGATGGTGAAAAGTATTTAGAAGAATATTCAAAAAAATTCGAATCGCAGTATGGTAAAGATTATGCTAAAAAAATGGAAGCATGGGGTGACAAATTTGGAAAAGAATGGGAAGATAAGTATGGCAAGCAAATGGAAGAGTGGGCTGCTAAATTTGATGAAAAATGGGAAGAAAAATATGGAAAGCGAATGGAAGAATGGGGGAAGCGCTTTGCTGAAAAAATGGAAAGACAAGCTACCCGTATTGAAGCTCAGGCGAGACATTTAGAAAAACAGCATGCACAACACGAAAAAATGCGAGAAAGACACGAAAAAGTACGAGAAAGACATGCCAAAGAACGAGAAAAGCATGCACAAAAGAGAGAGGAGCTAGCAAAAAACAGAAAAGTTCTAATTGAAAGATTGGTTAATAAAGAATCTAATTCTAAGGTTAAAAAAACTATTAAAATAAAAATGCCTAAAAAGGCTAAATTAAAGGTTAATGTTAGACATGGTGAAATAGAGTTTGCCGCTAATGTTGATAATTTAAAAGCAGAGTTGTCACATACAAAGTTTACAGCACATAGCATTAATGGAAGTTCTACTTCCGTTAATGCTTCATACTCGCCTGTTTATGTAAACTATTGGAATTTAGGAGAACTAAACCTTCGTTATACAGAAAATGTTGAATTAGCTCATGTTAAGCATATGGTTCTAAATTCAAATTCATCTAATACTACTATAAAGCATTTATTAGGAAGTGCTATCATTGATGGTAATATCGGTGATTTAAAAATTTTAGATATAGATGATGCTTTTTCTAACTTAAATGTTATCATTCAAAATAGCAATGTGGTTATTTCATTACCTAAAGTAGCGTATAATTTACAGTATAAAGGAAATCGTTCGCATGTAAGCCACCCCAAAGAAAAACTTAGCCATAATGCTTCTAATTTTTCTACGGGGAGCCTAGCAAGTGGAAAAAGTATTCTTGTAAATGCTAAGTACAGTAATGTGACTATGCAGTGAGATCAAAAAAGTGATATATTTTGTCATTTAGAGCACTTCGACTGGACTCAGTATAGGCTATAGCGAACCTGCTACCGGTCAGAAAATCTTACTTTACTATAAAATTCAGAATGACACTCTTTAGACCTTTTCTTAATTAAAATGATAAAGGCTGTTTATATATAATACATTAAGTTGAATTGTTAATTTCCATAAGCCCAAGTGATAGATGTTCTATCGTCACTCGACCATCCGGACGGTGTACTGAATCTCCAGTTACAAGTATATACTGCACTTTTCATGACTGAACCACAATTATTATTTTGATGATACGATGGACCATTAGTACCTGGTATCTGACCTCCACCATACTGATCAGAATGTAAATAACCAAGGTTATGCCCAAATTCGTGTATCAACAAAGCCATTGTAGACTCTCCGCCTGCATGGTTTTTAGCTGTATTTACTCTCATCCAGGAGCCAACATTCCCTCCACCGTCTGGTAATGCGGCCCTTGCCCATGCAACTTCATTGGAATTATACCAAGTCCCTATTAGTATATCTGCACTCGATCTATTATATGTTCTACTGAAATTAATATTAGCACTTGATATGCTCCAATGATAAGCAGCCCAAGAAAGTGCGTATTCCAAGTTTGTGGGAAAGCTACTTTCAATATAATACCTAATATTTCTAGAATTATTATAATATACCCCATTTCCATTATAATACCATTGGTTTTTCTCCTGAACATTTCCTTTTTTAGGTGAGTTTTTATCTATATTCCCTTTTAATGCAAAGGGAATCACGATGTCGCCGTGCATAAAACCCTCATCCTTAAAATCTGGTAAAAGATCTACCTCAAAAAAACCTTTTTCAATTAAGTAATTTAAAGTGGCTGTAGCTTCTTTAGATAATGATTGCTTTTCTTGATTTAAACCTTCCTGATCTAAACCATCATTTTGACAACTAACGCATAATAAAATAGTAGCCAAAAAAATACTGAGTTTGAATTTGTGTGTTAACATAATTTTTTAGTTTAAAATTGATATTTAAAATTATGTAATTGTTTAGCATAAAGTTTGAGCTATATTATCATATAGTAATACTTTACTTGCCAATATGTTGTTTTTTTGTGTTAAATAGAAATAAAACTATATTTCTAACTATACGTGCGGTAGGGAGAAAGAGGCGAACTTCTGCCGTGCTCAGTACAGTGTGGCACAAAATAAATAGGCGTTATTAAAAATATTGAAATACTATTGTTTTATAGAGCTTAAGGAGGCTATCTAAAAAAAACTTAATTTTACTAATAATAGAAATAAAATATAGCAGACCTTTTATGAGTGCACCTTCAATAAATAAAGCAAATACACCGGAAGAATTTACGAGCTTAAAAGTAACCACACCAGCGAAAAACAGTGGCGGTTTTAAAGCATTGAAATCAGCGGTTACCCATGCTTCAAAATATATGAAACCTGCAGATGCCATTAAAATTTCGACTAAAATAAATCAAAAAGGAGGGTTTGATTGTCCGGGATGTGCATGGCCAGACCCTGACGATGAGCGCTCATTATTAGGTGAATACTGTGAGAATGGTATGAAAGCGATGTCGGAAGAGATGCAAAAGAAAACAATTGATTATGAGTTTTTTGCAAATCATTCGGTTGAAGAACTTGCCAATTTATCAGATTTTGAAATCGGTAAATCTGGACGTCTTTCAGAACCTATGTTTTTGGCAGAAGGAGCGTCTCATTATCAACCTATATCCTGGGAATCTGCTTTTGAAAAGGTCGGTAACCATTTGAATGCTTTAAATAATCCAGACGAAGCAGTTTTTTATACATCTGGCAGAACTACAAACGAAGCTGCCTTTTTATATCAGTTGTTTGTTCGTGAATTCGGAACTGCTAATCTGCCAGATTGCTCTAATATGTGCCATGAAGCAAGTGGTAGTGCACTTTCTGAAACTTTAGGTATTGGAAAAGGCTCAGTAACCTTAGATGATTTATATAAAGCAGAATTGGTTCTGGTTATTGGTCAGAACCCGGGAACCAACCATCCGAGAATGCTAACAGCTTTAGAAAAATGTAAAAAGAATGGTGGAAAAATTATTGCCATTAACCCGCTACCGGAAGCGGGGCTTATTAAGTTTACAAATCCACAAAGTCCTATTAAATTATTGACTGGAGGGACTAAACTTGCCGATGTGTTTGTGCCTATAACTATTAATGGAGACGTGGCCTTTGTAAAAGCTTTATTACTTAAATTATTAGAGATAGAGGAATTAGAAGGCAACGTGTTTGATAAAGACTTTATTAATGGGCATACGCATGGCTATGATACTTTTATTGCAGATTTAAAACGATTTAATTTTAACGATTGTTTAGAATTGTCTGGTGTAACCAGATCTACTTTTGATGCCGTTTTTGATTTAGTTCTAAACAAGAAGAAGATTATTATTTGTTGGGCCATGGGGCTTACCCAGCATGAGAACGCTGTTGATAATATACGTGAATTAGTAAATCTATTATTATTAAAAGGAAGTATAGGAAAGGAAGGAGCAGGTACGTGTCCAGTTCGTGGACATTCTAATGTGCAAGGGGATAGAACCGTTGGAATATTCGAAGCTGCACCACAAGCCTTTTTAGATAAAATTGAAAATAAATATGGTTTTAAACCCACTGCTAAACATGGGTACTCGGTAATTGACGCGATTAAAGCCATGAACGAGAAAAAAGCCAAAGTGTTTTTTGGTCTGGGAGGTAATTTTATCTCAGCAGTTCCAGATACTAATTATTCTGCACAAGGTTTGTCTAATTGTAATTTAACAGTACATGTAAGTACGAAGTTAAATCGCTCACATTTAGTTACTGGTAAAGAAGCTTTAATATTCCCTTGCTTAGGTCGTGCAGAAAAAGATTATCAAAAAACTGGGATTCAAATCCAAAGCGTAGAAAACTCTATGGGGGTTGTGTCCTCTACCAAAGGTATTTTAGAACCTTGCTCCGATAAACTATTAAGTGAAGTTGCGGTGGTTTGTAATATTGCGCATGCTACTTTAAAAGAGCGACCTAAAATCAATTGGCTTCAATATAAGGATGATTATAATTTAGTTCGTGAAGATATCCAAGAAGTTGTAGAAGGGTTTCAGCATTATAATAAAAGAATTAAACAGCCATCTGGTTTTTACTTACCCAATGGAGCCAGGGAAAGAAAATTTAAAACAGCTACAGGAAAAGCTAATTTCTCTATAAATAAATTGCCAGAATGGAAACTTAAGGATTCAGAATTAATAATGATGACGATACGTAGTCACGATCAATTTAATACCACCATTTATGGTTTAGATGATCGTTATCGTGGTATTTTTAACGAACGACGTATTATTTTCATGAATCGGGAAGATATGAAAATTAGAAATCTTGAAGAAAAACAAGTTGTAAATCTGACTTCAGAGTTCAATGGTAAAATTAGAAAGGCCAATAATTTTAAAGTGGTTGGTTATGATATTCCTAAGAATTGTTGTGCCACTTATTTCCCGGAAACTAATGTATTAGTACCTATAGATAGTTATGCGCATACAGCCAAAACACCAGCATCTAAGAGTATTATTATTAATGTACATGTAGTTTAATAGTATCATGCATTAACCATAATATTTTGTAATATAAGTATTAGGTATGATAGCAATTCGAGAAATCATTAATAATCAATAGTGAATCGTAAAATATTTAAAACGGAAATGTGTATATTGTCTTTTCAGATTAATGAACTAATCTTAACCTTTGTGTGTAAAACAAAATAGAGAATAGTTCAAAATACTTAATAAAATGAAGCCCACAAGATTTGAAACAACTATAGCATTAATAGATAAAAAAAACTCTGAAGATATTAATACGTATCAGGTTTTTGGTTTAAACTATCCAAAGGAGTTATTATATTCGCTGCGCATGTCTCGAAAATTATTGCAGTTTAATCCAAATGCATCACGAGCCCTTCAAATAGCTGCGCGTGCACAACATATTTGCCGTTGGAAGATAGCAAGAGATGAATACCCCATGGATAGGATTGGATATTTAAAATGGCGAGAAACTCTAAAAAAAATGCATGCAGAATTAACTACCGAAATTCTTAATCAGGTAGGATATGATACCTCATTTATTGATAGAGTATCTTCATTGATAAATAAAAAATTTATTAAGAAAAATGAAGAATCTCAAGTTTTAGAAGATACTATTTGTTTGGTTTTTTTAGATTATTATTTTGAAGAGTTTGTTGCAAAGCATGACGATGAAAAAATTATAAATATCCTAAAAAAAACCTGGATTAAAATGTCAGACAAAGGGCATGAAGCAGCCTTACAACTTAACTTTTCAGATAAAAGTTTGTCTTTAATAAAACAGGCGATCGATTAAAAAGTATAAAGCATTTATTATAAAATAGTAATAGCTATCAATCAAATAAGATTGATAGCTATTACTAATAAGCTTACAACAATGCTGATAATAAGAAGGTTAAAACTTATTTTTGCTTTTTGCTGAGATAAAATAGCTCCGTTATAAAAGAGACAGCATATGGTAACCAAAAAGAGTTGAAAGGATTGGAGACCAGACATGTCATTCATAAATAAAAACATGACAGCTATAGAACCTAAACAACTTTGTCCTATAATTGCTATAGTTGAATAACCCATGAGTCCTTTTTCGTATTCGTTTAAATAATTTTTATAGAGTTTCATAAGTATTATGTTTATACTAAATAAACTTCAAAATAATCGATTAAATTCGTTTCTATTTCGTTTCTATTTCAATATAAAATAAAACCGTAACTAAGGCTATGCTTATGTTTTCTATATCATCTAAAGAAAATATAATTCAAATTTATTATCAATCATTTTAAAATTCATTTGGTATTAATTTATTTTTTCTAGATGCTTTTAATACGTTCTACGCCATCAAGTACAGAGATTGATAAACGAATGATACAATTAGAAATACAGGTTAAATCATGCGGTACGTTAGCATCAAGTGCTATCATATCTCCTTTTTTTAGATCTTGGTTTTTACCGTTGACACCAAAGTCTATAGAACCGTCAAATAGTTCTATAATGATTGGGAAGGGGGCTGTATGTTCTTTCATGAATTGCCCTGTTTTCATAACAATTCTAACTTCCTTTGTACTGCTTGTTTTTAATAAAACAGTTACAGTTGGTTTGCCGTTTTCTTGATAAGTAATGTTATCTAATAAAGATGCTGTGTTCATAATTTTATAAGTTTATATTATCTTCAGTTTTAATTTTAAAAGTCATGTTATTTATTTTCTCATCTAAAATGATTTGACAAGCCAATCGACTGTTTTTGTTTGAACTATTTATTTTAGAAAGGGTTTCTTTTTCACTTGGATGTATGGGTACATTCATTGATCCGGAAACCAATTCTACATGACAAGTACCACATAAACCTCTACCTAAGCACCCTCCTATATCATCATACAAATTGTCTATGATTAACTCCATGAGGTTTGGGTATTCAAATTGTCGATAAGGGATTTTGTATATTTCGTTGTAAGAATCTATGATATTAATTTGATTCATGCTCATATTGTTTTTTCTTTAAAATTTTAATCCCAAAAATGTTTAATCCCACAATTTTGCTAATTTCCAGGATGACAAACAGTACATGAATATTACTTTCAGGTACTTGCAACCCATTAATTATATGATCAGCACGTTCATCTAAATATGGCAAGAACCATATAGATTGTAATAACAGTATGACCACAACTATAATGAAGGAAGTAGGAGGTAAGTAATTCTTTAATAAAAACATAACAGAAATAATTATAGCACATACTATTTCCACCTTATTTAAAGCAGCAAATACAAGTTGCCTAATGCCCAGACCTAGTTTTGTATCAATACCTGGAGCTAGAAATTTTAACCAAGCTTCCATAAAGCTTATGGCACATACAAAACCAATCCATATATATGTCGTTGCTATGTTTATATTTATATGTTTTTGTTTCATAACAGATAAAAGGATCTTTTTATCCTTTATTAGTTTAAATTTTTTCTCTTACCGCTTCAGCCAAACCATGTCGTTATCATTCATCTCATTAACTAGTATTTCAAGTGTTGTTTTCTCTAACATGGTTTTCAGATCATTACGAATTTCAATAAATTTATGATGTAATGGGCAAGGAGAGTTGGCGTCACATTGTTTTAAACCTAGTCCACAACCATTATAAATACTATCACCATCAAATAAGAAAACGACCTCACTAATTTTAGTTTGCATTTTTTCTGGTTCAATTACAAATCCACCATGTGGTCCTTTAATAGATCTTACAATATTATTTCGAGTTAATTGTTGTAAAATCTTCGCTGTAAAAGCTTGAGGAGAATTGATTTCTTCTGATATGGTCATCAAACTCACCTTATTGTTTAGGTTAGTTTGTTGAGCAATATAAATGATTGCTCTAAGCCCATATTCACAAGATTTTGAAAACATATTGTCTATTATTATAATACAAATGTAATTCTAAATTTTATAACGGACAAATTTATCCTTTATAAAAAAGTATTTTCAAAACCTATACAAAATCCCATTCGTCGACACTTCGTTTTATTTTACCTTAGTAATACTTTCGTTTGAAGAATTTTTATAAATCCAATTCATTTCAAATCTAAATTTACCTTAATTAATTCACTGAAATATTAACTTGAATTATTTACAAATGAAAAATTCTCTCTATTCCAAATTGGACAAAATAATTAAGACCTTTACTTATAATTCAAAAAATAACAAGCCTGAGTTTATAGAAAGAAAACCTGATTCTCAGAGATTTCAAGCTCATTCTAAAATAAAACAACAAGAAGAAGTTGTTTTGAATAAGCGATTAAAGCAATTAGAATTTATAAATCATTTAGAATTAAATTTAAATGATAAGCAGTTGCGTTTCTTTTCACTCTCTTTCTTAAGAGGTTTAGAACACAATAAGCTTAGTGCTCAGAGAAATACTATTAGCTTGACAAGCACTCTAAGGCTAGATGCAGCCTGATCTTTGAAATACAAAAAACCATTCGTCGACACTTAATTGCGATTCACCTACACTTAAATTGAATCTAACGAAGTAAAGCTATCATTTTACCCTATTAGATTATTTTTACATGCAACTAAATTGTAAGTAATGAAAAATAATTTGAAAATTCTCCTTATTGAAGATGATATGATTGAAGTTATGAAATTAAATAGGGTCGTAGCGTCTCTAAACCTTGATCATAATATTATAGAAGCCCATAATGGAGAAGAAGCTTTAAATATTTTAGAAAAAAAATACGAATTACCTCACATAATTTTATTAGATTTAAACATGCCAAAAATTAATGGTATAGAATTTTTGTCTATTTTAAAAAAGGATGAAAATTTAAGACATATCCCTGCTATTGTATTAACAACCTCTAATAATCAAAAGGATTTATTAGAATGTTATAAGTTAGGTATTGCAGGTTATGTTTTAAAGCCTTTAAAATATGAAGATTACGTTACCAAAATAAAAAACCTACTTGCTTATTGGAGTATTAATGAATTAATAAAAATTTAATCAAAAAAATTCTCCGAGGCTTGCCTCGGGGATAGCCGGTTTCAAAAAAATCTTTATTAAATTTTAAAAAAACATTCATAAAAAGGAATGTTTAAAAAGATAGGTTTAGTGAGAGATTGCTGGGCTACATACATTCTTAATATTTAATTAACGATTATTTCAATTATAAAATTTAAACGTATGAAAGGTATTGTATTTACAGAGTTTTTAGATCTTGTTGAAGAAAAATTTGGCTTAGAAATGGTCGATACTATTATATCGCAATCTGAGTTAGAGTCCGAAGGCGTTTATACTGCCGTCGGCACCTATAAATTCTCTGAAATGCTCCAATTACTTCAACATTTAAGTGCCCGTACAAATATTAAAATTGACGATTTATTATTAGTCTATGCGGAACACTTTTTTGGTGTTTTAAAAGATAGCTACCCAGGGCTTTTAGTTACTTACAAAGATCCCATAGAGATGTTAGCATCTATTGAGAATCATATTCATGTGGAGGTTAGGAAAATTTATCCAGATGCAGAATTACCAACTTTTGAAGTTCTTGAAAAATCAGATAATTCACTCGTAATGATTTATAAATCGAGTAGAGCTATGCACCATTTTGGTTTAGGGTTAATGAACAAAACGTTCGAACATTTTAACTCGACTGCCACTATTGAGTTAGAAAAAATAAAAGAAGACGGAACCGAGGTTAAGTTTTTAATTAATAAAAACTAATGAGTCAAGATAACATTGACATGCTAAAACGTGCACTTGCACGTGAAAAAGCTGCCAGAAAACAAGCAGAAAAAATTCTTGAAGATAAGGCGGCGGAATTATATGATGCCAAACAAAAGTTAGAAAAATCTTATTCGGAGTTAGAAGCACTACTAGATAAAACAGATTCTCAGCTACAAGGTGTTTTTGAAAATATTGTTGATGCTTATGTTATTATAGATCTTCAAGGATATATTCTTAAAATGAATGATGCTGCTGTAGATTTGTTAGGGTTTGATAATGCCAAGGAAAATTTTAATCTAATGAAAATGGCAGCTCCTACAGAGGTACAACGCGTCACAGACTCATTTAAATCTTTACTGAAAAAAGGTTCAATTACAGATTTTTTTCTAAATATAGTTACGAAGAAGAATGAATCTAAATTGGTTCATGTTAATGCCAGTGTTATTTATGATAAAGGAGTGCCAGTCGCTGCACAAGGTATTGTTAGAGATATAACTATAGCGAAACAAAATGAAGAGCAATTGATAGAATCTGAAAACAGGTTATCAACGCTTATTCTCAATTTAGATAGTGGTGTTTTACTTGAAGATGAGAATAGAAAAATAGTACTGACAAACAAGAAATTCTGTGAATTGTTTAATATTCCTATATCTCCGGAATTAATGATAGGGCAAGATTGTTCGAATGCAGCAGAACAAAGCAAAAATCTATTTGTAGATGCAGAAAACTTTATATCAAAAATTAATGATACTCTAAATAAAAGAACCACTGTTTTAGGTGATGAAATTAAAATGGTTGACGGTAAAATTTTAGAACGCGACTATATTCCTATTTTTAAAAATCATGAATATAAAGGCCATTTATGGAGTTATAGAGATGTGACTTTAAAACGAAAGTATAGCGAAAGTTTAGAAGCTCAAAAACAAAAATATAGTAGCATTATTGCTAATATGAATTTAGGCTTGGTTGAAGCTGATAATAAGGGTAAAATATTAATGATTAATCAGAGTTTTTCTGAAATGTCTGGATATTCAGAAAAAGAAATTATTGGAAAAACTGGTAAAGAATTATTTTTAACAAAAGAAAATACAGAAGTCATAGAAACTAAAGATTTAAAGCGTCGTAAAGGGGAATCACACTCGTACGAAATAAAAGTTAAAAATAAATTAGGAGATGATAGACATTGGTTAATAAGTGGAGCCCCAAATTATAATTTAAATGGAGAATTAGTAGGTTCAATAGGGGTACATTTAGATATTACCGATATTAAAAAATTAGAACTTCAAAAAGAAAAATTACTATTAAAACTTGAAAAAAGTAATGATGAGTTACAAGAATATGCACATATAGTGTCGCATGATTTAAAGTCACCATTACGAAGTATAGACGCTCTGGTTAACTGGATAAAAGAAGATAATAAAGGGAAGTTGGATGCTGTGAGTATTCAGAATTTTGAACTTATAGAAACGACATTAGAGAAGATGGAACAACTTATTTCTGATGTTTTGTTGTATTCTAGTATTGGTTCTGAGATGCCCGAAAAAGAACCTGTAGATTTAAATGTCATAGTCAGTGAGCTCAAAAAAATACTATTTGTACCAGAACATATTTCTATAAATGTGCTTAACAAGCTACCGATAATAGAAGGAGATAAAACGAAGTTTAAGCAGCTATTTCAAAATTTAATAAGCAACGGTGTCAAGTTTAATGATAAAGAGAAAGGTCTTATTGAAATTGATGTATTAGAACAAAAATCATTTTATCAATTTTCAATAAAAGATAATGGCGTTGGTATTAAAAAGGAATATCATGATAAGATTTTTAAAATATTCCATTCTCTTAATACAAGTAAAAAATCAACAGGTGTTGGACTTTCTATAGTTAAGAAAATCATTGATTTATACCAAGGAGAAATTTGGATTGATTCCGAAGCAGGAAAAGGCACGACATTTTATTTTACACTTAAGAAGAAATGATAGAACAGCCTAATTTATCATATATAAATACCCTTTCAGGTGGAGATGAAGCTTTTAAAGAGAAGTTGATAACTATTATTAAAAGGGAGTTTCCAGATGAAAAAGAAGTTTATTTTAAAAACATTGAAGCTAAAAACTTTAAAGAATCAGCAGAAAATGTACACAAACTTAAGCATAAAATTAGTATTTTAGGACTTGAAAAAAGTTATGCTATAGCTGCAGATTTTGAAAATAATTTAAAAGACCATAGTGTCGTTGGTAAAGCCGAATTTGATACCATTTTGCAGCTTATAACGGACTTTTTAGAGACCATATAACCACTTTTATGAATTGTATTATTATTGATGACGAAGCTACAGCCAGAGCTATTATCTCTCAACTCTGTACAAATATTCCAAGTTTAAACATTCTTGAAGAATTTCCAAATGCGATTGAAGCTATTAAATATTTAAATCAGAATAATGTAGATCTTATCTTTTTAGATATACATATGCCAGATTTTACGGGGTTTGACTTTATTCAAACCTTAAAAAATCCACCAAAAATAATTTTAACGACTTCGGATGCCAATTTTGCGATTGAAGCTTTTGAATATGATTGTATTGTAGATTATTTGGTAAAACCCATAACCTTACCAAGGTTTGAAAAGGCTATACAAAAAGCAAAAGCAACAACGTCAGAAACTGTTAAAAATACAGAACCAGCAGATGCTGTAGAAACTGCTTCTGGTAATGATTTGTATATAAATATAGACAGGCGTTTAATAAAGCTGGATATTCCCAGTATTTACCTTATTGAAGCCAAAGGGGATTATATCAATGTGAAAACTGAAGAGAAAAATTATACGGTGCATTCTACCTTAAAAAAGATTGAGGAGAAATTACCAGATTCATTATTCCTTAAAGTACATCGTTCATACATTATCAATATTAAAAAAATTATTGATATTGAAGATAACAGTGTACTCATAAAAAAAGACGTCATTCCTGTAAGTCGTTCCAATAGACCTGAGTTAATGAAGCGTTTGAATTTGCTTTAACAACTTAGCCTTTCCATTCGTCTACACTTAATTTCCATCCACCGAAAATTAAAATTTAAGCACTTTTAGTCATATAGTTTTGTAATATTAAATACAACTATTATGAAAAAAATATTACTATTACTTGTGCTTATTTACACGAGTGTATATACACAAGACATACCATTTAATTGTGATTATAATGCTTACTTATTCCAATACAACGATGTGTATGCTATTGACTTGGCCTCTGGGAATTCATATACAGTAGCAACCGATGTAACAGAAGGAACTATTAACGCTGCTGCGTACAACCCTACAGATGGATTTATCTGGGGTTCGTTAAGTTATCCAGCAAAATCTATAGTTAGAATAGGTAAAGACTTCTCGACCCTTACGTTTTATGTAGATGAGTTGCCAACTAATGGCAGATATATTGGAGATGTCAGTGCAGAAGGGGTTTATTATTTAAAAGGTGGAGGAACACCTTATTATGCGATAGACCTAAACCCAGATTCTGATAATTATGGAAGTTATATAACAACAAAAGATTTATCAAAAAGTATAAGCATTCATGACTGGGCATTCAATGCCGTGGATGGTAAATTATATACCGTAGAAAAGAAAACCAATATACTATATCGTATAGAAGCAGAAAGCGGCACTGTGGAAAGTTTAGGTGAAGTCCCAATCTTATCAGGCTTAAATTACACTTATGGTGCCGTTTATTTTGATGCGTCTGGTCGTTTTTATGTATCTGCTAATCAAACTGGAACTATTTATGTTATACAAAACGTACAAGATTTAGACGGCACCAATAATATGGACTCAAATCTGTTCGCTTTTGGTCCTTCAAGTTCTCAAAATGATGGTGCTCGTTGTCCAACGGCTCCCGTACCACAAGAAGATTGTACGAATGGTATTGATGATGATGGTGACGGCTTAGTAGATTGTGAAGATCCTTCATGTTCTGGTTATGCAGCTTGTCCTGTTATTGAAGCACCAACATCGAGTGGTAATTCAGGAGGATTGGAAAGTAATAATAGATTGTCTGAGCAGATTAATAAGAGAAACTTTGACCGTGCTAAGAACAATTACAAATTTGATAAAGTGTCTGCAAAGCGATTTACAAAATCTGCTAAGTATGGTAAAAAAACTAGTAAAACCGGATTACAATTATCAGATTTTGTACCATTGGAAATTTTAAATGAAGACCATGTCATAGAATCATCTCCAATAGATTTATTAAGCATTACCAATGCTACCGAGATATATTCTGTAGATTATATGAAAGCAGACGAAGCTGTAGCATCAATACTTGTTCTTAAAACTGACAAAGGTGTATACGAACACACTAAATATATTTGCGATAGGCTATTGGGAGCTGAGCTAATTTCGGTATCAACCATAGAAATCAAAGAACAAAAATTTATAAAAGCATTGATTAGAAATATCGATGGTTCTCTGGAATTCGTACTGAGTTTATCAGCAAAACCAATAAACAGTGGTACTAACTTCGAAGTTGAAAGCCATTGGAATTTAGATAAATATGAAAACAATGTACCATTCTATAATTTCCAAATCTGGTCCAATTCTTTAGATGATTTATTACGTCTTGGAGAAGAAGTGGTACGACTATTAGATGTTCAAAAGCCAGTAACGAGTTATAATAACTCAACACCACCAACGGTTTTTGTTAGAAAAGGTAAATATCATCATGGAAAGCTGGAATTACAAATTGTGAATACGAATAGGAGTGAAGCTGTTAAATTTGATGGTGGATTAAGGGCTACAGAAACCAATACTGTAGAGTATGTATCGTCAACTTTAGATTTAGATGGCAACTACATTACGAATATAGAAGTAGATGCAGGTAACCTATTTGATATTGGTTTTAGAATAGGTGATGGTATCGCTACACCAGATGATTTGTTTATGTCTGACGGCCCTTGGGGATATGATGATGCAGCACCAAGTACAATGGTTAACGTATACAAAGTAGAGCCTAATAAAGAAGAATTTAATGACGATGAGTTTCCTATTGAACGTAATATAGAATTAGCAGCCAATACCAGTGAGTATATTGCAGCTTATAGAGCCTTAACACCAAAGTTTAACCCTATAGATTTATCAGATTATAATAGCTTGCAGTTTAAAGCGAAAGGAACAGGAGCATTAATTGTTAGATTGGTTAAGGAAGGTGTGAGCAACTGGAAAGAACAGTATAAAACCAGTATTTCATTAACTAATGAATTACAAGACTATAGTATTCCATTTTCTGAATTTAAATCCATTAACGGTAATGATTTTGAAGTGAATGACGTAACCTCTATAGTGTTTACCATGCTAGCTGAAACCGGTGATATAGAAACTAAAGAAATGACTTTGCAACAGTTACGTTTTTCAACTAGTAGTACACTTTCGGTGGACTCATTTAAAACAGAGGATGAGTTGAATAAAACATTTGCGTCACCAAACCCTATGGAGTCTAGTACAACCATACATTTTTCAAGCCAGAATTCTGAAAGGGTTGAGTTGGTGGTTTACAGTCAATTAGGTGGATTGGTTAAAACGATGACGCATGAAGCTGTTAAAGGTAAAAATGAAATGAAACTTGAAAGAACAGGCTTAAGTTCAGGATTGTATTTCTGTAAAATAAAAAGTAAGAGAAAAACTTATAAAACGATAAAACTACTCATAGAATAATTGATAGCTACTCTGATTTCTATTTAAGAGGTAAAAGACATGAAGTTTTTTGCCTCTTTTTGTTTTATGTAGTAATTTAGTTTTGTTGTAACAATAACTATGATTGGCTATGTTTCTTCTTAATACTCTACAATATTACCAATGAACCAAGACAGAGATTCGTTAACAAATTTTATTCTGCGGATTGTTCCTATTCCGCTAATAGAAGCACAGGAAATAGCCCGTAGCTTTGACTCCGTTCAATTTAAGAAAGGTGATTTTCTATTGCGAGAGAAGACTATAAGCGATGATTATGTTTATTTAGAAAAAGGGCTCATGCGTACTTTTCTTTTTGATCTAGAGGGTAATGAAATAACAACAGATTTTTTCCTTGAAAATAATATGGTTTTCGAAGTGACCTCCTTTTTTAATGGAGTTACATCAGAAGCTAATATTCAGGCTATAACAGATTGTGTCGGATTCAAGATTTCTTATCAGGAACTGAACACGCTTTTTCACCAAAAACCTGCTTTTCGCGATTTTGGACGCGCCATTTTAGTCAAAGAGTTTATGGCTTCTAAAAAACGAAACTATGGTATGATCAACCGCACAGCAGAACAACGTTATCAGGAATTATTAACGACTAAGCCACAAATTATGAAACATTCTCCCTTAAAATATATAGCCTCTTATTTAGGTATTACAGATAGTACGCTAAGCAGGTTGAGAAGAAAAGCATAAATGGTGCATTTCTTGCCTTTTGTCAAGTGGAATTTATTGATTTCTACAGAATTTTGTGTCATAAAAAATTAATTTATGGCAGAAATATCAAATTTAGTAACAGTAGGTTTTATCCTTACAACATTGACTACCCTATGGTTTTTTTACAAAGCTTCCATGAGCAAGATAGTCCTTTTTGGCATCATTATTTGGATGATTGTTGTAAGTTTACTCGGCTTATCAGGTTTTTACAGAAATACGGAAGTTTATCCTCCTAGGTTTATTTTTCTCATTAGTCCGGGAATTCTTTTTGTGTTATTCATTTTTTTTACTAGTAGTGGTCGTAAGTTTTCAGATAGCCTGAATTTAAAATGGTTGACATTGCTCCACGTGGTTAGAATCCCTGTTGAGATTATCCTCTTTTATGTTTTTTTAGAAGGACTTTTACCAGATCTTATGACTTTTGAAGGCTATAATTTCGATATCCTTTCTGGGCTTTCGGCACCAATAATTTATTACTTAGTATTTGTTAAAAAATGGGTAGGTTTCAAAGGACTTTTGCTTTGGAATAGTATTTGTTTAGGGCTACTTCTGAATATCTTGATAATAGCGATCTTAAGTGCTCAAACCCCTTTTCAAAAATTAGCATTAAATCAACCCAATATTGGTGTGGCTTATTTTCCATTTGTATGGCTTCCGACTGTAATTGTTCCTATTGTTTTGTTTTCGCATTTGGTTAGTATAAGAGCATTTTATAAGTCAAAATTTTAAATAGTTAAATTCATTATTTAAGCATTTTCACAAAAAAAGAGTGTAAAGCGGAGGGTATTTTTTATTTGAAACGTTTAAAGACTATCATAAGAACCCCAAGTCTTAAAAATATGCCCAATAAATTTATCAGAATTATATTTATAGTACTAATCAGTAATATAAAAATCAACGCTCAAACTACGAATTGGGCTGCTGCATATGGTTCTTCAGAAGGAGAAACCCATGTTTTTTCAAAAGTTGATGCTACTGGGAATGTTTATACCGCTGGCGTGTATACAAGTATTTTAACTAATGAAGGTCATGCTATCCCCAATGAGGGGTTACAAGATGTTTTTATAGAAAAAAGAGATCATAATGGAAGTCTTTTGTGGGTTAAAAACATTGGTAGCTCTGGGAATGAATATTTATCTTCTATCTCTATTGCAAATGATGGTGGTGTCTTTATTAGTGGCACTTTTGAAGGCGTATTAGATGCAGATCCTAGCGGAAATCTGTATAATTTAGTTTCTAGTGGTAGCATCGACATTTATCTAATAAAACTTAATAAGGATGGTGATTTTGTCTGGGCCAAAAATTTTGGTAATACAGGAAATGATTTTGTACATGATATGGAGGTCGATAAAATGGGAGCTATTCTCCTGAGTATCCAATTTATGGATCCTCTAACATTATCTCCGGGTATTACTATTCAATCAGCTGATCCTACTTTGCCATTATCAGGAGGATTGGTGAAAATCAATAACAATGCAAATGTTATTTGGGCTTACTCTACAGGTACAGCTTTTACTAAAGATATTGCCTTTGATAATAGCAATAATATTTTTTTAACGGGCTATTTCCTTTTAGAAAATGATTTTGATTATGGTACTAACGTTTTCCTTATGAAGGAAACAGGGTCTATTTCAGGTTTTCCTATAAACTATGATGCTTATATTCAAAAACTTGATTCTGATGGCCATTTTGTTTGGGCAAAACAATTAAAAAATCCATATAATATAGTTGGCCATTCTATAGCGGTAGATACTCATGGCAATGTTTACACAAGTGGTGTATGGCAAGGATCTCCAAATGATATTGATTTTGATCCAGGTATAAGTATATTTTCCATCCCTGCTCCAAATACAGTTGATAGTAAACAATTTATTCATAAACTGGATGGTAGTGGTCATTTTGAATGGGTGAAAACCTTTGGTATTTGGTCATTAACTTCTGATTATTTAGATCCTGAACAAGGTGGTTTTGTTTCTATTGATAGTAATAACAATTTGTATTTTGTTGGAGATATAAGAGATACAAGCTCTACTAATACTTTTAATTTTGGAAGTGACACTTATACTATTAATAAGCAAGATTTAATATTTGCTAAATTAAGTACTACTAGCGGTTCCATAGTATGGAGTACAATGATTGGTGGTTCTGGTAATGATAATGTATATGATGCTAATCTGGATTTAAATAACAATTTGATTATTTCCGGAATCTTTGAGGGTATCGTTGATTTTAGTATGGGAAGCAGCAATACTCTGGAACTTCAATCTGGTGGTAGAAGTGATGCTTTTGTAATGAAAATGACCCTATCTGTTTTGGGAGTAAATAATGTTGCAGTTCACTCAACTCCATTTAGTATAACTTCTAATCCAGTAACAGATGAGATTAGTATTAAAAATAATACCAGTCTGAAATTAAAAACTATCACCTTACATGACTTAAATGGAAAACAACTTTTAAGTAAAAAGAATACGGATATCAATTTAGAATCTATTAATGTTAATAATATATCAAAAGGGACCTATTTATTAAGCTTACAAACCATGAAAGGAATTCAAAGAATAAAAGTAATTAAGAAATAATGTATACTATTAGTTATAAATTATCAGTAGCTTAAGATAGCCTGTTTGGTAGTTTATAGTAAAAAATAACACAACACTAGCTATGGATTAGATTAATGGCGACTAATTCTTTCCAAAAGGTAAAAAGCAATTGCTTTTTACCTTTTTTTATTTTGTACAAGCTCTATTATAGAATTAAATAATAACCAAAAATACCAATGTTTAATTTTTAAAAACTGGCTTTTCAAACAAATACCATTTAAATCGTAATCCAATCTCCGTAAAAGTAAACCCAGCAGCAGTAGCTGAGGCAATATTACTTCGGGTACCATAGATATTTAATAAAGCGCGTTCACAAAACCTATAGCCTAATTTTCCTTGAATACGATACGTACTTTGTTTTGTATTGTTTTCAATAAACTGATAGCCTGTAGCTGCAGTTAACTCATAAAACCACTCCTTTGGTTTTGTGATGGCTTCATCTTTAATTAAGTTTATAAAAACCTCGGTGGCATTAAATTTTTCAGGACTAAAGTAGATAGTAGGTACCTGATTTTTAAAGGTGATGTATTGGTAGTTTAGACCTGCTTTTAGAGACGGTTTACTAAGTATGTTATAATATAACGAAGTAAACAATAAGTTTCTGGTGTTATCATCGTTTTGAGACGTATAATAATACTGCATAAACCAACCTAAATTGAAGTTAGTGCTAAGATTGTAATTGGCGTAAAAGTTATTCATCACTATTTCACGGTCTAATAGATCCGCATTAAAATTCTGAATCTCCCGTTTATAGCCAATATCTAAAACCTGTAATTTAAAGGGTTTAACGTTAAACGATACATCGGTTAACAATTGGGTATAATCATTGGTATTGGCTTTTGCTGTAGTGATACCAGCAGTTCCTTTAAAGGTAATATTTGGTAATAACTGATAAGTTAACCCCAAAGAAAAATCATTTGATGTGGCTTTGTTATTTGTTACCGAATTACTAGTGGTTCTATATCCATAATTCGCTAACCATTTAAATTTTGTAGATGTTAGAAATTCCACATTAGTTTGAAATGCATAGGCTTCGTTATCTCCATTGTCAAAGGAGTAGGAGCCCTTGGTTTCTAAAAAAGGAGTAAAACGGGTGTTTAAGTCTTTAATAAAATTTATTGCATCTTTTTGATTCTCGTAAAAACTAAGGGTACTATTGGCCGATTGGTAGGCTTTATCATAAAAGCCTAAAGCTTTTAATACATTGGCTTTTCCTAAGTTTCCATCAAAAGAGCTGCTGTCGTTTTCCAGAATACGATTGTAATCCGTTAAACTCTTTTTGAAATCACTTTTATAGATGTTTAAGGTTGCTCGTAAGGCTAAAACCCAATTGGTGTTAGGCTTCGTTTCTATTAATTCATCTATTAAAACTTGGGCGTCTTTATACTTTTTATTCCAAATTAAGGCTTGTATATAACGTTCTTGAGTTTGTTGTATTAGCTTAACATCGTTTAAGTTAGGTATGGTGTTATATGCTTTTGTACTAAAGTTTAAGGCGTCTTTGTCTTTGTTTTTTAAGTGTTTTACTAGGGAAAGTCCATTTAATGCTATTGTTTTATTGGCTTTGCTTTTACTAATAGTATTATAGATGGTTTCAGCCTTGTCGAACGCTTCAGAAATTAAATACAGATTGGCTAAGTTGATTAAGGTTTCTTTATCATTTTCAAAAAGGGATAGGTTTTCTTTTAAAAGTCGTTCAGCCTCCACATAGTTTTGTTGCTGTTGATTTTGGTAAGCATAACCCAAATAGATATATTTTTTCGAGGTTAGGGCATTTTGATTTCCAGGAGAGATTTTCAAAGCTTTATTAACATACACTAAGGCGGCATCATATATTTTAAGATTAGATAGGGTATTGGCATATCCTAAAAGAGCAGGGAAGCTTTGATCATTTTCTTTAATAAGTTCTTCGTAATAGCCTTTCGCAGTATGATAGTTTTTATTCCAAAGGAGCGATTCGGCGTAATTCAGTTTAATTTCAAAGTCCTTAGGATAGGTTTTTAGTAAGTCGGTAAATATAGAAACCGCTTCTTTGGAATTTCCATTTAGACCTACGGCTCGTCCATAACATAGCTTAGCAGTTTTGTTATCTGGATAGGTTTTTAAAACAGTTTTAAAATATGTTTTGGCAGCTTCATATTTACCAGTTTCTAAGTAAGTAAACCCTTCTTGCATGTTTTGAGATACCCCAAGTGTACTAATAAACAGGAGTGTTACGACTACGTATGATTTTAAATTCATGAGCGATTTTTAGTACTTGCAAGTTAATCAATAGATTTCAATCATTCGTCTACAGCAAACTGCAACTCACCGAACTTGGATAATAAAATTAAGGATTCCAATGCATCTTTACATCAGAAATCAAAATAGTATTAATAAAAGAATAGAAATTATGGCACTTAAAATAACAAAACAAAATAGAACATTTTTAGTAGAAGGAACTCTTAACGCTACTACAGCAATGAGCTTTCAAAATCATTTAGAGGCTGTTTTAAATACTTACGAAACTTTAACTATAGATATTGAAATGGTAACAGAAATTGACACTAATGGTATGAAAGCTTTAAGAGCTCTTTACAGCAATGCATTGATTTATAATAGACCATTTTATATTGTTGGTACTGGTTGTAAAGAAATCTATGATGATTTGACCTTTACAAATGTAGCATAAATCATAATTAGTATAAACCTAAATCCAAATACTATGAACTTCGAGATAATAAATAACAAAGGCATTTTTGAAATACGGGGTCATTTTACAAATGCATATACCAATCAGGTAGCAGATTTCTTTAATAACCTGTTGGATAGATATTATGAAATTACAATATGTCTTAAACAAGTTAAGCGTATGGATGCTAAAGCTTTAAATGTCATGCAGTTTATTGATGCTAAAGCAAAAAGAAGAAGTAAAGTTCTATTCGTTCTAGGGAAAGATAATAAACGTATTAAGAAGCAATTTGAAGCTGCTAATCTAATAAACATATTTAGAAATGATTACGATAGCAAATAATTTAAAGAAAAGAGTGACGCCAGAGCAGTTATTTATGATAAGTGTTCTGGCAGTTAATGGAGGGAATTATTTATATAATCTAATTCTTGGTCGCTTATTAGGTCCGGCACAATTTGCAGATGCAGCAGTACTAATAACATTTTTATTGGTGTTATCTTTTGTAGCAATGACCTTTCAATTGGTTACTGCAAAGTTTTCGGTGCTTTTTGAAAATCAATTGTTTAAAAGTTTTATCTCAAAAGTTTATAAGAATGCTTTCACTATAGGCTTAGTATTAGGTGTTTTAGTTATTGGTTTTGCGTCTCAATTACAACAACTTTTTAATACGGCATCTTCAAGCATGTTCATTATTTTTGGATGCGGTGTGCCTTTATACTTTTTAATGAGTGTTAACAGAGGTATTTTTCAAGGAAAGAAAGCCTATAAATCACTATCGATTACATATCAATTAGAAATGTTGAGTCGATTACTGATTACTTTAGGATTAATCTTCTTATTCAATATTCAATCTTCAGTCGTTATAGCTATTGGTATCCTTATGTCGTTTGGATTTGGATTAGTGCCTTTTAAATTTAAGCAGGTCAGTTTGAAAAAAGCAGTTAAAATGCCTGTTCTACAATCTAAACAAGTGAAACAGTTTTTTATATTAACTGCCTTTTATGAGTTAACACAGATCATCATTAATAACAGTGATATTCTTTTAGTAAAACATTACTTTGAATCTTATGAAGCTGGTTTATATGCTTCTTTAGCTTTAATAGGACGTATCGTTTATTTTATAGCCTGGATGTTTGTGATGTTATTATTGCCAACAGTAGTTCAACTTAAAAAAGAAGGAAAGGAAACCGCATCAACATTATTTAAGTATGTTGGGTACATAGTAGTTATTTCAATGACCATTGTTTTAGCATGCTTAAGCTTCCCTGAAACGATCATTAAGCTATTATTTGGTGAAAGTTATATAGCCATGGCGCCTCTTTTATGGAAATATGCCATAGCAACAAGCATGTTTGCCATTTCTAACATATTCGCTTATTACTATTTGTCTTTAGATAAATATGTGCCGGTAATTATATCAGGAGTGTTCGGGATGCTTCAAATGGTATTGGTTGTTTTCTATCACGATAGTTTAGAGCAAGTTGTTTATATGCAGATTGTAGCCATGATTTTATTATTGATCATTCAACTTGTATTCTTTAGATTGGATCAAAAAAAGGTTTAACTTGTCATTCAGAAGGAGGTACGACTGAAGAATCTAAAAATGCTCTCGCTTTACCAGTTTACCCAAATCCTCAAGATAAACTATAGCAGGAATCTATAAAGAAAGTAATGGGGTCAATGTATAAGATTCCCGCCTCCGCGGGAATTAGAGCTTAATCTAAAGCAAGTTACCATTCGTCTACAGTAAAAGTTGACTCATCTAAAACCACCCCTTTTTTGGTGAGTAAAACCCCAAATTTGTACTATAAATATTAAACTAGATTATTATGAAACTAGCAATCGTAACAGCATATCCACCAAGTAAAGTCACTTTAAATGAATATGCATATCATTTGGTAAAACACTTTAGACAAAAAGAAAGGATAACAGAATTAATATTGTTAACTGATAAAACAGAAGGAAAAAAAGATATTGAATTTATCGAAGCTGGATGCAAAGTAACAATAAAAGAATGTTGGAAATTTAATAGCTATACTACCATTTTTAGTGTGACTAAGGCTATTGATGCAACTAAACCAGATGCCGTTTTGTTCAATTTACAGTTTATGAAGTTTGGTGATAAAAAAGTGGCCGCTGCTTTAGGTTTAATGTTACCATTGGTTTGTAAGCTTAAAAAAATCCCAAATATTGTTTTATTGCATAACATACTGGAAGAAGTAGATTTGGGAAATGCAGGATTTACAAATAATAAAATCATGCAGAAAATCTATGGATTTATAGGGAGCACATTAACACGATTAATTCTTCAAGCCGATGTCGTTGCTTTAACCATGCAAAAGTATGTTGACATTTTAGAGGAAAAATACCATGCTAAAAATGTAAAACTTATACCACATGGTACGTTTGAAATCCTTGAAGAACCAACCTACGACGTACCACTGCAACCTTTTAAAGTTATGACTTTTGGAAAGTTTGGAACTTATAAAAAAGTAGAATCGTTAATTGAAGCTGTTGAGCGTATCAGAAAATATTCAAATTTAAATCTAGAAGTCGTTATAGCAGGGACGGATAATCCTAATACACCAGGGTATTTAGAGTCTGTAAAAAAGGCTTATAGCCATGTTGAAGGATTAACTTTTACGGGTTATGTTGAAGAGCAGGATGTACCAAAATTGTTCAAAGAGAGTGCGCTTGTGGTATTTCCTTATACATCTACAACAGGGAGCTCTGGTGTATTACATCAAGCAGGAAGTTATGGTAAAGCTGTTGTTATGCCAGATATAGGAGACTTGGCTCTTTTAGTAAAGGATGAAGGTTATAAAGGCGAGTTTTTTGAACCTACAAGTGTGAGCAGCTTGGCTTTAGCTATTCAAAAAATTCTTGAAGATAATGCCTATAGAGTTGAGCTGGAAAGAGCTAATTATAAAGCGGCAACTGCTTATCCTATGTTAAGAATAATTAACATTTATTTAAATACATTTGAAGCTATTATTTTAAAAAAGAAAAGAGAAAAATTACAACAACAACAACAGGTTACTGTTTAGATATAAATTTAAAAGCGGGTTTAGTCTCTCCGTTTTGGTTTATAAACCCAAAATGTTCTTGAGCCCGTTTATGCCAAGGAAGTCGTCCAACGACTTCCTTTGGTATTTTTGTAAAATCATAGAGTGTCCAGGACATAGAGGATATCTCGTAGTTATGAAAAATGTTTTGTGCTTGTTTATGATATGCCATTTGATTCTTTTCTGAATTACCAAAAGGGTTCCAAAGCCCTTTATACGATGACATTCCAAATTCGGTAATAGCGATAGATTTATTAGGTGTTTTTTGCTTTAAATCTTGATACGTTTTTTCTAAATCATTCAGATCTTCATAATAATGAAAGGTGATAAGGTCTAGTTTATCTTTTAGAATGGTAGCACTTTTGGCATTGGACCAGCCGATAGTAATGGGGTGTTCTTGATCAATAGATTTTACCAAATCAATCATATGGTTCAACCAGGCAATCACATGCTCTTGTCCACGAGATTCAAAATCTAAATTAGGTTCATTTTTAATATCCCAAGCCAACAAAGCGTTGTGGTTTTTTAAAGTAGTGACGATAGTTTCTGCGTGACGCTGATTTAACGTCCAATCCAATACCGAATAATCACCATAAAAATCAAATAATGTCACTAGGACTTTCAATTCTTGTATTTCGGCCAAGTCTAATACTTGAGTAAGCTTTTTTAATTTTTCCGTATTTACATTTGCCTTGCCGAAATCTACGTAAGGCACAAAAAGCCGAATACTATTGAGTCCAACTTCTTTAATGAGTTTGAAATCTTTCGAAATAATATCTAAATTAAATGTATCACCAAACATATCCCAAGGAGCATCTTGTGGATAATAATTAATGCCTTTTAATGGTGTTATTTGATTTGAAGATGGTATTTCCTTTTTATTGTAAATTTCACTGTGAACCTTCATCATATGTCGAATACGCCAAAAACCATCTTCTAATAGTAAAATAATTTTGTAAGTCGATTTCTCTGTGGTCTCTAAGATGATATTTTTATTTTCATAAATACACTTGTATTCAACTACATCTTTATCAGTTATAACAGCCAGTTGCCCATCTTCACTAAAAAACTCCAGAGTAGGGTGGTGCTCTAAGGTCGTACCTTCAACAGCAATGTTTTCAGTGGTATTATGTTCAATAATATTAAAAATGTTTTCACGTGCGCTATCAGTATAATAGTCGTCAATACCTTTAGCTTTATTGGTTTTGTAAGCTATATGTTTAACATACCAGGCATCCAGGTAATCATTTTCAATAGTATTTAGGGTTTGCATATCCATAGGTCGACCTTCATTGTTCAAAGGCGCCCATACTATTTTAGGTAGATACTGATCTATTTTTTTAATTTCTGTATGTAGTATGCTGCTTCTGTCTGCACCTGTATTAAGATAACTATATAAACTACTAATCCCAAAGACAACCAAAGCAATGATAGCAATGTATGAGAGTATTAAAGTGACACGTAATATGTTCTTGTTAATACCTATCATAGTTTAATATTTTGATATGTTTTTTCAATACCAGCAGTTTCTAGTTTAAAAGTGTACATGTTTTCAGGGAAAATATCAGAATTCAGTTTAAAGCTAGTATAACCTTCAAACGAACTTTTATTAAGTGTTTTGATTTTTGTGTCGTTTTGATACATATGTAGTTTTACCTCTAAACCATCCGGAATCATTTGATTCATAAAACTTTTTAAAGGCCCGATAGTAACCGTTCGGTTGTCTTCAGAAAAAATAACCTGAAAATCTAAAACAGCCTGTTTGTAAATTAATGCTATACTATTGCTTTCTGCCATACCTTCTATAAAAGCTTTTACTGTCCAGCTATCTTGATGGTCTGGGTGAATCATTTTAGCCGTCGCAATACCATTAATTGTACTACCAGACGTTTTAAGCACATGGTTTGAGGTATTAGTAATAAAAAAATCGACATAGGTACCATCACTAACTACATTGTTGTTTTTGTCTTTTATAATAGAAGTTGAAAAGTTAGTTATTTGATTACCGTCGGCATACTCATGATTACGATTATAAGCTATAGTAAAATCAGTTGGAATAGCTGGTAACACATTAACATCATATTCTTTTGAGTTTTTGCTTAAAGATTCTGAACCGATAAGCATGCGTCCTGTTTTTAGTTCTGAAAATATATTTTTATAACTGATGCCATTTTTCATGTAAATAACATCATGACTTTCATTTGCTAAAAACTGGTGTTTTACTAAAACTTGGGTGCTATCTTTTAAAGGGTTATCATAAGAATCTGTTGGAATAACAACTAACATGGTGTAATCTGTCCCCCCTGCTTCAATGCTCGGTGGTCCTAAATAGGTTTCCATTGTTGCTACTTCTTGTTTTGAGTGCATATTGAATTTACCGGATAATGGTGTATTGTTACTTAATAATTTCCAGTTAATTACTCCTTTTTTATTACTGAATGATTTGGGGAGTAGGTAATTCAAAACACCGCTTTCAAGAACAGGTTTAAGGATTATAGAGCCATAGCTGTTACTTAAATATAAGTTTGGTTTAGAACTATTACTGGTTGAAAACTTTAAAACAATAGTGCTTCCTACTTCAAATTCGGTTTCATTAGTTAGTAAATGGAATGTCTCATTAATTGCTACTTGTTCCACAGAAGATCTGAATGATAATGATAGCATTACTATTATGAGCAGGTATGTAAACTTTGATGTCATCAATTTGGGTTTCCTATATAACTGTTAATTTCAATTTTAATAAACTTATAGTTTGGATTATTTACGGTTTGCAGTTTTGTATGCGTTTGATTTATAATTCTATCCGGGACTATTTTATTTGAAATGGCTTCATTTGGTAAACCATTTACATAACAATCTTTCATATCATCGCTTATTATGAGTATGTTGTGATCTTTTAAAAGTGAATATTTAAAAGTTTGTTGTCGTTGCTGCCTGATGCCTTCTTCTAAAAACAAATGATCTACCCAAATCAGACTTTTATGGTCATCATAATAAGTAATCAATAGTTGCGGAATGGTAATTTCTTCTAATCCAGAATTAAATAATTTTCCGCTAATAACATTTGATGAGATATCTAAATCACTTAAAGTTGCCTTTTTGTATAAATCTGAACCAGAAACATTACCGGCTACTTGTAAGTTAAACTTAGTAGGTTGTTCATTAAACTCAACAGGTGTAAATTCGTCAGGATTAAAAGTTTTCGGGATAGAATCCTGAGTTTTAGACCAGGCAATGCCTTCAAAATTGATTTTAAAAGAGCTCACTTCCTTTGGCATTAATTTATGCTTTACATGATATTTGGCATTAAAAGTTGCTAATTCTTTATCGTTATCATTATACAAGGTACCTTTTAAAACAACATCAGCAGGAACATTGTCTATATTCTGAACTTCGCCTATTAAAGCATAACTACTATGATATTTTATCAATTTAGCAGAAAGGACTTCTAAAACTGGTTGTTTTAAAACATCTTCATGATGGGTTTGTTCTGTCGTAATACGTCTGCGACCCTGATTAAAATAACTCGTGGTATTATCGGAATACAACTGATCTGGAGGTAAATCTAAATCAATATCATCAGGTTGAATAAACCACTTGCCATGTAATTTAATCAATGATTTATAATCTGTTTTATTTATTTTCTCTAAAGGAGTTATCCAATTAGTATTGACTTTAACTGTAGCTAAACTATCAGTTTCATTTATTATGATGGTCTCTATGGCATCTAATTTAGCATACGAACTTAATAAGCCATCGGTTACCGAGATTTCCAACATATATTGTGCAATTTGTATATTACTTTCTGGATTAATAAGACTATGTGCTTTTTCAAATTCTTTAAAGTCCAAAGCGTCATAATAGGCTATGATAGCGTTTTCTGGCGAATGATGTGCGTCATTTTTAATATAGAATTTATAGATACCAAAACAAACAACTATAACTAGAATGACAGACCAAATATGCGTTGTTTTAAGAAGTCTTTTTGAAAATTGATTATAATTAGTCTCAAATTTCAAGTATTCAGGAATTATTTTCACCTTCGTTTTTAAAGCACGAATCCATAGTAATTGAATGTTCAATATAAACGCTATAATAACCGTTAAAAAAGGAATAATACCCCAAAGTATTTTTTGCCACATAGCGACATCGTCTTTTGGTAAAATGGATGATATTGGTGGTACATTTAGCTTTTCCCATACCTGAATGCCATTTTCTAATTGTCTTAGGCGTTGCCAACCACAGAAATACAAGATGGGATCGTAAAACTTATCATTAGAAAAAATATATTTAAGATGATACTTTTCCGGTGTGGTTAAAAACTGTTGTAAAGACCCAATCCCTTCAATGCCTTTGAACTTAGAATTTTCTAAACGCTCAATAGGCCTTGTTGTAAGCTCTGGTAGTCGTCTGGCAGAATGGTAGTTACCGTCAACACTCATTGCATTGGTTTGCGCAGATAACCACGCCATTTGGTCTCCAAAGCCTAAAGTCATATAACGCCATTGGTCATGTTGGTCTTGATTAAGAAAATTAACAATGGGTAACATCTTTATTTGCTGAGGTTGAGAAGGTCTAAAATACCCTAAGCTCATGGTGAAAATGGTCATGAATATAAATAGACCAGCGAGTAGTCCACCAATAATACGATGGTAGATAGCTCCAAATTTATTCTGTATTAAGGTTTTTAAATCGCCTTCTATAAAACGATAAGCAAATTCACCAAAAAGAGGGAGAGACATGATGGAAGCCCATAATGTAAATCGATCAAGTGTTAAAATATTAAAAGCGGTTTCACCTAATACAAATCTAGGGATAAAGGTGGTGCCTCCTGTTCCTAAAATAAATAATATAGTTATTGATAAACCAAAGAACAAATAGCGTTTACTATAATATCTATAAAATATATAGGGGAGAAGTATAAGTAATATACCCCAAGGGATTAAAAAGAAAACCAAACCGGATGAAGTGATTTCTAAAAAGTTATCACGTGATCCGTGTGGAATAGGAACTTGTGTAATGGGGTTGCTTTTAGAATTGATCCAATAAGGTAGAATGCATCCAATGATGGTGACCAGTGATAACATTCCAAAACTTACAATCCGTTTAAAAAGTTTAAAAAAACTACTTAAAAAAACTTTGAACGTTATGGCTTTGATGGAATCGACCTGTTCTCTTGAAACATCCATGATAACCATACCTATTAAAGGAAAAATGAAGAACACCATACCGAATATAGGTGTGACATGGTGTGATGTTACTGTAACTGCTATTAATGATAAAGATGTCAATAAATAGCAATACTTACCTGTTTTTATCCATAAATAGATTTCTGGTAGGGCATGCATTAAAATAGAGATTCCAATAATACTAGGTAATTGTCCAAATAAGTGTAGAGTTTCGACAAACGACGACGATAGTACAGCTAATATGGCGGCGTAACCTGCAGCAGTTTTATTTGAAGTCATTAATAAAGCAAATCGGTAAGCCCCGGTTATAAATAATATAACACTAATGATGGCTACTATGAATAGCCCAAATTTTAATCCACCAATAAAAGAAAATGCTGCAATAGCCTGATGCACTAATGGCGGGTAACTCATTACTGTAAAGCCTGTGTACCATTTATAGTTCCATGGTTCAAACCAACTATTCGCATAATGGTCTGCAAAAAACAAATGTATTAGCGCATCATAGGTGGTTTCTAAAGTAAAGAATATAGAAGTCCCGTGAAACGCTAACCCCAAGAGCAAAGCAACCATTAAATATTTATTTGACTTTTCCTTCATTAAAATGTAAGCTGTTTTCTACGAATTAAAGATATAACAAAGTTTTGTTTCGACGAGTGGTATTTATCGAAGTAAAATTTTCATTCGTCTATACAACGTTTCCAACCAACGAATTACACCCAAAAAAGACGTCAGTCACGGCTACTTTTGAAGTAGAAATCAAAACAAACTTATTATGAAAACAGGAATTATTATACCGTGCTACAATGAAGAAAAAAGATTAGATGTTAATGCTTTTGTCGAATTTATTCAATCGCATAATGAATTTCATTTATGTTTTGTAAATGACGGTAGTAAAGACAATACACTACAGGTATTACAGGATGTTCAAAAACAAGCTCAAACAAGAGTAAGTATTGTAGATGTGAAAAAGAACGCTGGTAAAGCGGCGGCAGTAAGATCTGGTGCACGTTACTTATTTAATAGACAAGATATAGATTATATTGGTTTTATTGATGCAGATTTATCTACCAACTTTAACGACTTTAAAAAGTTGGTAGATACTTTACATAATAATGATAATTTATCATTGGTTTATGGTTCAAGAGGAAAAGGAGAAGGACAAATAGAAAGAAATCTGTTTAGAAATATATTTTCAAAAATGGTAAAAATGATTGTATTTCTAATTTTAGGTTTACCAATTGAAGATACACAGTGTGGTGCTAAAGTTTTTAGACGTAATATTATTCCTGTAGCATATAATCGATCATTTTTAACAAGATGGTTATTTGATGTTGAAATATTTTTAAGACTTAAAAAGCATTTTGGTTCGAAAGCTATTATGAATAAAATGTACGAACAGCCATTAGATAGATGGGTACATGTAGATGATTCTAAATTAGGAATGAAAGATGCGTTGCAAATACCATTAATGCTAATTAACATTTGGTTTTCTTATACCGTTTTATCAATTTTTTCTAATACACTAGAAGCTGGTAAAGTAATAACTCTAGATAAGATTAATGTAATTAACAGTTCGAATATTGAGATAGCAGCTTAACTTAGCCTCATACACTTTGTTTGATTTGAAAGCAGTGCTTAATGATTTTAAGCACTGCTTTTTTTATCCCCCAATGGTTGTCATACTCCTATTCTTAGAATGTAATTTAGGTTCTTGTAATTTTTTTAAAGTATCCATCCCGCCACGAACTTTAAGCTTAGCTTGTACTGCTTTTTGAATGATTGGTTCAATAGAATTTCCAGATCTTAGTGTGGTTAATAAATCTGATTCTGTTGAAGAAAACAAACAGTTTTTTAATTGTCCGTTGGCAGTTAATCGCAGTCTATTACAGGAATCGCAAAACGGATTGGTAACTGAGCTTATAATAGCAAAAGACCCTTGGTAACCTTTTATTTTATAGTTTTTTGAAGTGTCATTCGGAGCATCTTGTAAACGTTCTATTTGTGTTTCAGGAAATGTATCATTTACATAATTCATTACCTGATTATAAGATATCATCTTACTCATATCCCATTTATTACCATCAAAAGGCATGAATTCAATAAAGCGAACAGAAATTGGTAAATCTTTGGTGAAATTTATAAAATCTATAATTTCATTATCGTTAAAATCTTTCATTAAAACAGCATTCACCTTAACAGTAAAACCTTCCTTTACTAATAATAAAATATTGTTATAAACCTTTTTAAATTCGTGCCTTCTGGTAATGTGTTTAAACTTGTCTTCATCCAAAGAGTCCAAACTTACATTGATTTTATTGACACCATTTGCCTTTAAAACGGCAATAAACTTATCAATAATAACAGCGTTAGACGTAATAGATAACTCTACAGGAAGTGTGGCTAATTTTTCTAAAATAGTTGGAATATCTTTTCTAATCAAAGGTTCTCCACCAGTTAGTCTAATTTTAGTAACGCCATGATCTACAAAAGTTTTTGCTATTTCGTAAATTTCCTCGTAAGTCATTAAATGACTTTTAGGAGATAGTGGCACGCCTTCTTCCGGCATACAGTAAGTGCAACGTAAATTACATCGCTCTATTAAAGAGATACGTAAATACGCATGGTCTCTACCATGTAAATCTTGTAATATATTTTTATTTCTATTCATTTTAAATCCTAGATTATACCTACCCTTTGGGGAGGTCGGAATTGCTTTTTCGCAATTTCGGGAGGGGCTTAATCATGTCTTGCACCTTTTAATATTCTAAAAATATGTAATACCGATGGAAATATAGCATCCATCGATTCTTTTGCACCATTGGTTGAACCAGGAAGCGCTAATACCAATGTGTTATTTATAGTTCCTGCAACACTTCTGGATAACATGGAGAAAGGTGTTCTGTCTTGTCCGTAGTTGCGAATAGCCTCCTCAATACCAGGAATTCTTCTATCTAAAAGCGGTAAAAGCGCCTCTGGAGTGATATCCCTAACAGAAAGCCCAGTTCCACCTGTATAGATAATTAAATCAACACCTTCTTTTTCATAGTTTTTTGCCTTCTCTTGGATGATCTCTTTTTCGTCAGGAATAATAATGTAATCTTCAATTTTTACATCGCTTTCCTCTAATTTCTTTATGATCGCTTTTCCTGCTTTGTCTTCTTTATGTCCTGCTGAAATAGTATCGGAACATACAATCACAGCTGCTTTCAGGTCTTTTCTAAAACGATCTCTAAAATCAGATTTCCCGCCTTTTTTATTAAGTAGTTTTATCGCATGGATCTCAATACCTTTATCTATAGGCTTCAACATATCATACATGTTTAGGGCGATAACACTCGCTCCGTGCATAGCTTCAACTTCAACACCCGTTTTATAAATAGTTTTTACCGTAAATAAAACAGTGATTTCCAGTCCGTTTATTTCATATTCAACCCCAGTGAATTCAATAGGTAAGGGGTGGCAGTCTGGAAGAATATCAGGTGTTCTTTTTACGCCTAATAATCCAGCAGCTTTACTCATGGCAAATACATTGCCTTTCGGAACCTTATCGTTTTCGATTGCTTGTATTGTTTCTGATTTACTAACTTTTACAACAGCTTGTGCTATCGCGGTTCGTAATGTGGTGCTTTTATGTGTAATATCGACCATTTTTTGAATTGAATATTTTTTATTGATTATTTATTATTAGTGCTTGCTGTTTTTCTTGAAGCCATAAAGATTGCTGTTAATTCGCTAGATTCTTTTAATAAAAATTCAATCTTGTCTTTTTGAATAAGGTTTTCGTCCAGAGCAAATTCCAGCCAAAAATTTGATTCATCTACTTCTTCTATAACAATACTAATTTTCGCAACAAAACTGGGTTTTGATTGAGCAACACAGGTCGCTCTATAATTTGCAGCTACAGACGTTGAACACCTGATAAGCTGCATTTTTATATGATTAGTGAGGTAAGTCTTTGGAAAAAACTCTGTAACCTTAATGCAATTATGTGCAAAAATTTTAGTTCTTTTTTTTAACGCTTCTTTCATAATAATCAATAATAATTAGTCAATATTCAATTATTAACTTTCCATTGATGTGATTCGTCTTCAAAAATCTCCTTTCCAAAAACAGGAACATCTGCTTTTATAGCTTCTACAATAAATTCTAAAGCTTTGAAAACGACTTTACGTCTTGGTGATGATACGAATACAAATAAGCATATTTCACCAGCCTTTACAGTTCCTAAACTGTGATAGATATGCATACATGTTAATTCGAATTTTTCAAAAGCTGCTTCTCGAATGTCATGGAATTTAGCATTAGCCATATCCTCATAAGCGGTATATTCTATTGCTGATACTGTTTTGTTGTCTATAACATCAGCACGTACTTGCCCTAAGAAAATATTATGAGCACCAATGCTTGTTTTTGTTTGGTGTTTAGCAATGGAATCTCCTATGAATTCTGAAGAAATGGCTCCTTGTCTAAATACGTTTTTTATTTTTTTATCTGTCATTTGATACTTCTTTATGTTGTTCTTTTAAATATGATTTAATTTCTAAAGCGCTTTCAATAATGCTATAACAATTATTGATTTCATATGATTTTAATATAGATACAGCTTTTTTGCTCCTTATTCCAGATTGACAAAAAATGGCTTTTTTCTTTTCAGAATCAACTTTTTCTAGTTGAGATTCTAATATACCCAAAGGAATGTACGTAATGTCTAAACTTTCAATTTTAGGTATTTCATGAGTTTCACGAACATCAATAATTTGAATGTTTGTTTGATTGATAGCTTCGGTTATTGAAATAGTATCGATTTCTATTTCACAAATTTCTTCAACATTTTGGGTATGAAAACTATCTTTTTTACTTAAAATAGCCTCAATTTCAGATGAGGATCTGTTTATGTTTAATGTAATTGTTTGGCTATTTAGCGCATTGTAACAAAGTAGTTTTCCAGAAAGCGGTTGACCAAGACCTAAAATGATCTTTAAAACTTCATTGGTTTGCATCGTTCCAATAATACCAGGTAAAACACCTAAAACACCTATTTCGGAGCAATTAGGAACAGCTCCTTTTTCTGGAGGGGTAGGGAATAGGCAGCGATAACTTGGTCCGTTGTTATAATTAAAGACAGAAACCTGACCTTCAAACTTGTAAATAGCTCCAAAAACCAACGGTTTGTTGGTTATAACAGAGGCATCATTAACCAGATAACGCGTTGCGAAATTATCGGTTCCATCAACAATAATATCATATTGATTAAATAAATCTATAGCGTTTTTATGAGTGAGTTTTTTAGGGTAAGCAATTATTGAAATACTATCGTTTAAATCTTCTAAACGTTTTTTTGCTGCTACCGCTTTATTTTCTCCTAATGATGATGTGCCAAACAGTACTTGTCGTTGCAAATTAGATATTTCGACAACATCAAAATCTACAATACCAATATGACCAATACCAGCGGCAGTAAGATATTGTAAAATGGGACAACCTAAACCACCGGCACCAATAACCAATACTTTAGCATTTGAAAGTTTATCTTGACCTTCTTGTCCGATTTCTGATAATATTATATGTCTGCTATATCTATTCATTCCTAAATTCCTGCGAAGGCAGGAATCCCATCCTACCATTTCTAATTACTTTAATATTTCATTTTTTGTCATATCGAATGAGGTACAACTGAGACATCCCATAACAGTAAGTTATGCAATTTCCCCCTCTAGGTCGAAATGACTACCCGCCTGCAAAAGGTGGTAAAAGCGCAATGTCGCTTCCAGAGACCTGCGTTTCTAATGTTACTAATTCCTGATTTTGTGCAACTTTAAAATCCTTATTCTTTAATGGGACATACTTTTCATAAAGCTGTTCTATAAGTTCAGAAATAAAAACCCCTGAGAATTCCAAAGACTCTTCTTCTTGTTGAGTTACCTCTGCTATTTGACCAAAATATTTAATCGTTATAAGCATCTTCTAATTGTTTTAATTCTTCTTTAGTGTTCACGTTCATTGTGGTGTTATAATCATTATTATCCAAAGGGATATTTTTAACACGACATTGACTAACAGCCATTCTTAAACGTTTTTCGTCTGTTTTCAATAAATTATTAAAAATGATACTACATTGCTTTTTATACAAAGCAATTAAAGGCATTGCTTTTCCATTGCTTTCTATCTGAATGATATCTGAATTGGTATCAATATTCATTATTAGTTTTTCCAGTATCTCAGTTTTAATTAGGGGTATATCGCAGCTTAAAACTAAATTGTAATTCGTTTGGGATGCATCAAGACCAGAACAGATTCCAGCAATTGGCCCGGCATCCTTTATGGTATCAGTTACCCTTTCGTAACTTAAGATATCATAATCCGGATTATCAGAAACAATAATGATATTAGATACCAAGGGTTTTATGGCATCAATACTTCGTTGAATAAAAGATTTTTCGTTCAACACTAAAAAACCTTTATCCGTTCCCATACGGGAACTTTTACCTCCTGCCAAAATTATACCTGTTATGTCTTTTTTATCGATCATTTTAAGTAAAGAATAATTTTAAACATGCAGTTATTAATACAAAAGATAGAATGTATCTGAGCTTTTGATTATTTATTTTTTTACTTCCTAAGTAGCCTCCAAAAATACCACCAACTATTGCAATGGCCACTAAAACGAAAGATTCCATTTTAATATGAACACCACTACTTACTTGTCCAATTAAACCGGCGGCAGAATTCACCCAGATAAATAGGGCAGAAACTGCTGCGGCCTCTTTCATTTTACCCCAGTGCAACAACAAAATAACCGGTGTTAGTATAATTCCACCACCAATACCTATAAGCCCTGAGAAGAATCCAATAATACCACCGACCAATAATCCTTGCCAAAGTGTTACATCTTTAATTGATTTACTTTCATTTCCGAAAACGTTTAACATTTTTAATATGGCAAAAACCAACAGAACAGCTAATATCTTTTTATATATAGAAGCGTCTATCTCAATTGTACCGCCTAAAAAGGCTAGTGGTACTGAGATGATTGCAAAGGATATAAATAATTTCTTGTTAAAGAAACCTTCTTTGTAATAATAATAAAATGAAATACCAGCGACAAAAAGATTGAGTAATAGGGCAGTGGGTTTCATAATTTCCGGTGCGAATGAAAATAATGCCATTAATGCTAAATAGCCACTTGCACCACCATGTCCTACACTGGAATACAGAAAAGATACTACTGGGAGTATGATTAAAAATATGTATATGTTTTCTGTTTGTAACATTTATATTTTTTCTTTGTTAGTTTCTAGTTTCTAGTTTCTGGTTTCTGGTTTCTGGTTTCTGGTTTCTGGTTTCTAGCTGTTAACCTTAACTTTTAGACTTCAGGTATTTATAGCATTTCTATTTTTTCCAACTGTTTGTCTAAAAACGCCCAACAATTTTTATTAATTTCATCAAAGGCTTTAACCAACGATTTTCCGTAGTCGGTTAGTTCGGCACCTCCGCCACCTTTACCACCAATACTATTAATGGTTACTGGCTTTTTTGCTGATTTATTTACGGAGTCCAAAAGCTGCCATGCTTTTTTATAGGATATATTTAAAGATTTGGCTGCTTTTGAGAGCGACCCTGTTTGTTGAATTGCCTTTAATAAATGTACACGGCCTTCACCTAGAAGTACATTGTTTTCAGATTCAATCCAAATTCTACTTTTAATTTTATATCCCATAATCATCACTTATATTGGTAATAAAATAACTTCTATTTCGTCATTTATATTAATACTTGAAACATCTCCTGGAACAAAAACTAATGCGTTTGAAAGCGCAAATGTTTGCAGCATGGATGAATTTTGCCCTTCTAATATTTTAACTTCACCTTCGCTATATATCGCTTTTAAAAACTGAGGTCTATCTCCTTTTTTTTCGAATGTAGAAATAGACTTAGCTTTTATTCTTGGTAATTCAATCGTATTTTTATTCATCATTTTTTGCAGTGCGATATATACATAAACATAAAAGCATGATAGGGCAGCAGCAGGGTTACCAGGCAAAGCAAATATGACAGTATTCTCTTTTTTTCCAAAGAATAAAGGTTTTCCTGGTTTTTGCTTTACTTTATAGAATACTTCTTCTACTTGTAATTCTTTAAGAGCCTTCCCAACAAAATCATAATCACCAACGGAGATTCCGCCTGTCGCAATGACCAAATCGTTGTCGTTGATAACAGTTTCAAGCTTGTTTTTGGTTTGCGTATAATCGTCCTCTATTTTGTGAATAGTCACATCATAAAATTTAAGACTATATAAAGCGTTTAAAAGCATTTTAGAATTACTTTCATATATTTTCCCATACACTAACGGTTCACCGGCTTCAACAAGTTCATTACCAGTAGTAATTAAAGCTATTGAGGGTTTTTTGTAAACTAAAACTTCAGTTATTCCTAGGGATGTTAAAAAACCAATAGCTGCAGGTGTTAATTTTGTTCCTTTTTTTAGAGCGACATCACCTATTTTGACTTGTTCTCCTAACGGGCGAATGTTGTGTTCTAAACCTATTTGATGCTCAACGCTAATGGAATTTCCGTTTCTAACAACTTTTTCTTGCATCATAACAGCATTAGCTGAATCTGGAACTGCCGCTCCTGTAAAAATACGAACTGCTTCTCCTTGTTTTAAAATAGGTTGATGTTGGTCGCCTGCTTTAATTTCTCCAATAAGATTATATTCTAAACTTTCGTGTAAACATAATGCATAACCATCCATGGCCGATTGTCTGAAAGGTGGCATGTTTATTGGAGAAGTAACATTTTGAGAAAGCTTATATCCACCAGATTTTTCAATAGATTTAGACGCTTCTTTTAAAAGAGGTTTAATATTTGATTTGACTGTATTTATAGCTTTTTCTATGGTAATCATTTACATATCGTTATGTCTTTGCAAATATAACGATTCGTTTTAATATGATTAAAATAATTAGAAACTTTTATGTGATAAAACATAAAAACAATTTTGCTTTTTATGTTTCATTTTAAAATATAATTGGTATTATTCAAAAAATTCTAAGACTCTAATTTTGTTCCTTGTAGAATAGATTTTATTTTCATCATGTAATTGTTTTAATAGTCTTGTAATCACAACTCTAGATGTATTTAAATCATTAGCAATTTCTTGATGCGTTATTTTTAGCTCAGCATCTTTGCTTATTTTAACTTTATTGGTTAAGTATTTTAGTAATCGTTGATGCATTTTCATAAATGCTAAACCATCAATTGAATCTACCATTTCTATTAATCTAAAATGGTAACTGTCAATAATAAAATGACGCCAAGATTTATATTTGGATAGCCATTCATCAATATGGTCAACAGGTAAAAAAATAGCTTCCATATTAGTTTCTACAACACCTTTGAATATACTTTTTTTATGGTTGATACAGTTTGCAAATGAAATGGCACAGGTATTACCTCGTTCTAAAAAATGAAGAACTATTTCCTCCCCATTTTTTTTTCTTCTTATAATTTTCACGATACCATCTAGAATTAGGGGAATATGGGTTAACTCACTTCCTATGTCAATTAGTAGCCCACCGCTTTTAATTTTATTAAAATGACCTGCTTTAATAATTTCATCCATTAATTTTTTTTCAAAAATTTCAGAATAACAATCATCAAGTTTTTGCCTTAATGTTAATTCTTGATTATTCACTTTTATAAGGTGTATTGGTTTGATTTAGTGTTTGATAGTAAAGATAATCAATTATAAAGGAAAACCCCCTAACAAAAGCTAGAGGGTTTAAAGTACTAAACTAGAGCTTAATTACTGAAAAAGAATTAATTATAAACTAAAATTTTATTTGTAATTGCCCTATTAGTGCATCATCGTCTACATTTACTACAGTTTGAATATTTGCTTGATAATTTAATTGAAATCGAACTTTTTCGTTATGGAAGTAGTTAATTCCTATAGTCATTCTTTCTTGATAACCAATATTATCTTTAAGGTCAATATCTGGATCAAAATATTCATATTTAAATACTGGTTGGAAATGCTCTTTTATTAAATATGATGCCATGATGTAAGCACCATCTCTTTTTTCAGCTAAAGCAACAGGCGTTGCGCCACAACCACCTGCGGCTCCACTAAAGTAAGCACCTTCATCGTAAATATACTCTCCCTGAAGTTCAAATGCCTCCCAGTTTAATAAAAATTCACCTCCGTAAGATGTGCGTGAATCATCGTCGTTGTTTGGAATTGGATACCCATATCTAAAACTACCGCCAACTGTTAAAAAGTTAGTTATTTTATAAGTAAGCCGTCCGATAATATCTTTTTTGGTATTATCATCTTTTACTCTTAAGCCCCTGCCATTCATTAAGGCAATAGCATAATTAAATTTGGTGTACTTATTTCCTCCTAAAAGCATAATTCCAAAATCTCTTTGCGGCGCCACTAATTGGTCTGCCACAATAGATCTATCGATAGTTGTAAGCGCATTACATGGTGTGCTTACATCTAAACTAAAAGGTTGCTTAAACGAACCTACTGATGCTCTTGCCCAATTGTACTTATCATATGTGATAAAAGCATCCATTAAATAAGCATCTCCAGAGCTGCCAATAAATGGGCTAGCTTCTAACATAAAATAGTATGAAAAATCACCTTTTATGTTGCCTCTAACACCTATTCTGGCTCTTTTAAACCGGAATGTATTTTCACCACCATCGGTAAAATTATAATCGTATTGCGGTTGTATATATCCAAATATTTTAATATTGTTAATACTTAGAGAATCACTAGCAACAGGATCATCATCATCACAACCTTGCGAAAACGTATTATTTACTTGAAATATTAATAGAGCAAATAATATATATATATTAATTTTCATTGTTTATGTGTTTAAATCTATTAATTAGAAACTGTTGGAAAGTCTTTAGAAACTGAAGCGCTCCATTTGTTAGATGTCCAAACAGGATTGGAATTGTATAATCCGTTCATCCCAAATTTTAAGCTATAAGCATCATATCCTAAAACTCTTAAACAAGCTGTAATTACTGCAGATGTTTGTCCAGTATAGCAGTATGTTACTACTTTAGCATTGTTGGCAGGATTAAGGCCTAAATAGCTATCGTCTGAAAGTTTAAGTGGATTGATTCTATAAGCGCCATTGATATGTCCAAAGCCTAGATAGTCAGTTTCACTGAAATAATTATTTATAAAATAGTTACCTGGATTAGCTATCACATCTGTGCCATTAACGCCTTGGAAGCCTAATGTTACAATTGCTTCAACACGTTCTTTAAGAATGGTTTCACCATTTGTAGAGAGACTAGTTATTGTTGGAGCTTCATATACAATATTTGTAGGTGCACCTGTGTTGGTCCAATTGGCATGACCTTGTGCTGGATTTCCTATAGAATTATTCCATGGTGTTGCGTTATTTGAATTCCAGCCAGACATTCCCCATTTTAAAGCAAAAGTATGAGCGTACCCATACATGCGTAAAAGTCCAGTAGCATAGCATGCAGTTTGTCCTGTATAACACACAACAAGTATTGGTTTTGTGGCATTAGCGGCATCAGTTAAAATATCGGCAAAAGCAACATTTTTGGCACCATTAACATGAGCCGCTAAAAAGTCTGTACTGTTTCTAATATCCATAATGTAATACTTGCTTAGAAAACCGTCTACCAAATCCGCTGTTGCCGGTGGAGCCTTAACAAATTTTTCTCCATCAGTATTAGTAAGTATATTATTTATGTCTAAATTATTTTGTACCATATAATCTGCCATAAGTGTGAAGGCAGGTGTAGAAATTGCTGTTGGGTCTGAAGGGTCATCTCCTCTATCACAGGAAGTTAGGAATAGAGCAGGGACTACTAATAATCCTATTAATAATGCTAATTTTTTCATGATTGTATTGTTTTAAGTTGTTAGGTTTTTATTCAATTACAGGAAACATGTTAATTTCCTTTTTAGAAAAGGCGTCTAAACCTTTTTCCTTTAAAAGTTCATTCATAAAACTATTGGCACCATAGGCTAAATTGCCAACGTTATATCCTAATACGTTTAAGTATGCTACTACATAAGCTGCTTTTTGGCCTGTCATATCGTATACCAATACTTTTTGATCTGTTGGTAGGGTTAATAAATCTTTGGATAATGATGCATTAGGTTGAAAGTGAAGCGTTCCTGGAATATGCCCCACACATTTGTCTTGATCCCAATATTTTATTATATAGTAGTTAGCAGGATTTTCAAAAACGTCCATCGATTTTACAATAAACTTTTTGTAAGGTATTGCGAATAAGGTTTCCAATCTGGCCTTTAGAATTTCTTTGGCTTCCGTTTTACCAGTATTTAATGCGGGTTGTGAGCCTTTTTTTGGTTTTTCTTTTTCTGTGGTTTCCAGTTTTGCAGCATAATCATTTTTAGTGTTTTTAATCCATGAGTTATCTGCAAAATCTTCTCTCCAGGAACTCATTCCCCATTTCATACTATACACATTATTGTATCCTGCTATTCTTAATAAACTAGTATAATATGCCGCCGATTGTCCTGAATAACAGACTAAAACAATTTTTTCATAATCTGCAGGATTAATGGTGTTTTCAAAATAGGTAAGCAAGTTTGCAGGCTTTACATTATTTGCATTTTTTATGTGACCATATTCAAACCAACTTGCGGTTCTAATATCAATAACATGAAATTTTGGATTTTTCATGTTTTTTTTAACAACTTCTGACATTATTATTGGCAATGATTCACCATTAATAAAGAGGTTATTAGTTTCAAGATAATTTAGCAATATTTCAAATTCATTTGATGGATTGCTGTTGGTTCTGTTAACGGCATTTTCTAAACTTGTAAAACTGCTAAATAATGCAGTTGCAGAAATAGATAATACCATTATAAATAAAGATATTTTTTTCATGACATAATTGTTTAATATTCAGTTGTTTAATTGGTTTTATTATGTTTGAAGTTATACTATGTTACCAACTATTTTTATGACTTTTGTCAATTTTTACTTATAAATAATCGGTAAACTTAGTAACATTTGTTACAAATTAATTATCTGAAAATCAGTCTATTAGTGATTGGCAGTGATATACACTAAGAAGTGTTTTTTAATGAGAAGTTTTATTTTTTGAAATGTAACTTTTTTGAAGTCTAATTATATAGGTTTACAGGCTATTTCTAATAAAAAAAGCTACTTTATTGTAAAGCAGCTTTTCAAATTTAAAACGTTAACAACCTCCCTCGGGAACCTTTTTTTTCTTTTTTCGAACAGGAATAATCTTTTTAACGGGTCGAGTTATTCTTTTTGGAATCTCTTTTACTTTTGAGTTTTTAACAGATTGATTTATAAAAGCGCTAATATCTGCTTCAAGCTTTTCAATGTCACAGGTTTTAGTAATTAGTTTATTTTGCGAGTAGTTATTTTTAATTGTGAGTAGTTTTAGGTTATCATAACCCAATTGATATAAAAACATAAAAGGAACATTAGCTTCTTGTGGGGTATAACCATACAATACACCTATTTTATTTGATTCTTTTAATTCCTTAAATAAAGCTGAATTTGCTTTATTTAAAATATCGGGAGTATGAACATTTATAGCATTTTCTAGGTGACCTTTATCAAACTCATTTTGGCTTCTAATATCTATTAGGACATAATCAGGGGTGTTAATACTTTCTAATGTCACAAAAAAATGATCATTTGTTATTTTTTCAAGTGTTTGATTAACATTTATGGCATACGTATCCTTTGGACGTTTATATGTTAAAAGACCTATTAGTATAGCCAATATAAAGAGGGTAGAAGCTATAGATATTCTTTTTGTTTTCTCTAATTCTTTCATAAAGCATGTTTTATAAAGTTTCAAAAATTAACAACCACCTTCAACTGGCATTTTCTTTTTCTTTTTGACAGGGATTACTTTTTTAGGAGCTGTTTGTATTGGTTTTGGTGTATTAGTTTTAACTTGATCAGGATAAACAACACCGAAATACATGCTCGCTGCTTTTCTAAACGAGTATAACTCAAAAGCCTTATTTTGCATATGTTCTTTTGGCTTAGGTGGATTAATAATGGTTTTAAACCATGTGTTAATCCCTCCTTTCAAAACTCGCAAATTCTTATATCCCAGTCGGTTGCATAAAATCCAAGCTTGATCTGCATCAAAATTATCATTTGAATAGAATATAACATCAAATTCATCTTGATTTATAAATGCAGCAGAATCTTCATTAAATAAATTTTTAAGAGGTATGTTTATAGCATTTGGAAGCGTGTACTTTTTAAAAGTCTTTTCATCTCTCAAATCTATTAGTAATAATGATGGGTCTTGGTTTATAATTCTTTCGGCAAGTTCATCAGTAGTCATATACCTTTCTGGACTAATAATATTGCTTAACAACTCTTCAGGGGTAATTCCTTCCTGTTTTTCAAATTTGGGTATCAAAACCAAACCTCCTGCAAGTATTATAAATATTAATGCAAGAATAACATATCTAAATGATAAGAATTTAACTAATTTTCTATTTATCATTTTCTGTAATTTATATTATTAGTAAAATACTTTTTTTACGCGTTTACGAATTATATCTGCTAATACGAAAATAATAATAGCAGCTATTGTAAATAGGAAAACAAACCAATAGGGGTCTACACCCAATGAATCTACTAAAGTAATATTTCCATAAAAGTAGCTTGTGTAAATAGGTTCAAATATTGAATATAGCTCGGAAAAGATAAAAACACCAACCATAATACCAATAACATAGATTATAGCGTCAATTTTACCTATAGCTACAGCACATAAACTTGTGCCCGGACAAAATCCGCCAGCTACAAAACCTATTCCCATAATAGCGCCTCCAATTATTGCTGCCCATGTATAGGTTGGATGTACGTATAAACTACTCATATCTAAATATCCAAGATAATCCATGTATAAAAGCCCAATAAGGGATACTAATGCTGCTGTAAAAAACACTTTTAAAACAGCGAAATCATAGCCATAAAAAACACCGGCCAATTTTCGGGATGATGAAAACCCGGATGCTTCTAATATAAACCCGAAAAAGATTCCGATTATTATAGCAATTATACTACTCCATTCAAAAGGAATTATATCGTTAGGAATTAATGGTCCCATATTATTATTATTTAGTTAAATCCAATTTTTTCTAAAGAAATATGCAAATAAATACGCCGTACCAAAAATGGCTAGCATGGTAATAAACCCACCAGAAGAGAGCACAGCCATACCACTTAAAGCAGCGCCACTTGTACAACCTCTAGCAATTTGAGCTCCTAGGCCAAATAAAATACCTCCCCCAAAAGCAAAAATTAAACGACGTCTTCGTGTAATTTTTGGTGAGTGTTGTGTTCTCCATCCAATCCTACCAGATATGCCACCAGAAATGAATGCACCGATTAAAACACCTAATGTTTCAAATACAAGCCAGTTATTCATTGGAGATTTTGTTTCATCTAAAAACTTACTATAATAAGCACTGTTCTCCGCATGTTCATGAGCAGCTGTATTTACTATTGCAACTACACTACTTTTCATAGCTCCGCTTGCACCTAAACCTCTACCTGTAATATAGAATGTGAAAATAATTAGTAATCCAAGAAGGAATCCACCGAAATACGGATTCCAATATAGATGCTTGTTTTGTTTTTTATTTTTCATTGTGTCAATTTTAATATAGATATCTTGTTAACTGTCCTGCTTCAACCATTACAAATCTGAATATCAATCCACCTATCAAGATTAATATGGCAGGAATTGCAACTGGTATTTTGTATCCTTTAATTTCTAAAAGCTCTAGAATACCAGGAACTATTAACCCTAGTATAATAACAAAGCCAAAAAACATAAGAGTGAATTCGCCACCAATAAATAAATTCATGGCATCTAGTTGGACTTGAGATCCTGCATACATGCCCATAATCATATGAACTATTAATCCTAATTCTATAATTATAAGTGCTAAATCAATTTTGCTAAACAAATGTTTTTCTTTTGCAGTTTTTGATAATAAGATGATTGTTGCTGCTCCTGTCGATAATCCAGATATTAAGAATAGAGGCCCTAAAATGGCATTGTTCCATAATGGTCTGGCGTTGAAAGCGGATAACAAAATTCCTGTATAGACGCCCAAAATAATAGACAACGGTACTAAGATATATGCCATATTTTTTCTATGCTTTTGAAGCCATTTTTCAAAGTTTTTTAGGACATTAAATTTTAAATTCCTTTTTGGAAATATTTCGGAGAAGTAGCTAAAAACCCATAAATATGACAATGGCGTTGTTACCAATAAAACCCATGCTCCCCAAGACATTGGAGATTCTAATCTAATAGTCGTATACAATTGCCAAGTGTATAATGGATGCGTTAAATCGTAAACCAGTGCTAATAGACCTAATGAAAGTGCTATTGGAGTAATAATAGATGCATATTTTACTGTAGTTGGGTATTCTTTTTCTTTACCTAATATGGTAATAATGGCAGCAAACAAAAGTAAACCAGCAGATAAACCTCCTAAAAATAGATATACGGCAATTGGCCAGTGCCATACTTCTAATGATGGATCTATATTTGGAATATTTCTACCACTTGTAAATAGTTCTTCTTGCATAATTATATTTTTATATTAAATAATATACATTGGGCTTAGTTCCTGCTTCCGGAGCTAACGTTTTCCATTTTCTGTTTTTTAATAATTTAGAAACTTCACTATTCGGATTATCTAAATCTCCAAAATACATGCACTTGGTTGGACAAACAGATACACATGCAGGTAGTTGCCCTTTCTCTAATCTATGATGACAGAAGGTACATTTATCTACATAGCCTTCCGGATGTTGGTAACGTGCATCATAGGGGCAAGATTCTATACAGGCTCCACAGCCAATACATTCATTATGTGTTACAAGAACAATCCCTCCGTCTACTATATGGCTCGCTCCAGTTGGACAACATCTTACGCAAGGGGCATTATCACAATGATTACATCGTTCAGATTTTAATTCTAAAACAATGTTAGGGTAGGTACCACTTACAGTTTCAGTAATCCAATCCCTGCAATATCCAATGGGTACATCGTTTTCAGTTTGACAGGCGACCACACAATCACTACATCCAACACATTTTAAGGTGTCTATTACCATTGCGTATCTCATATCTTAATATTTTTATGTGGATCTTCAGTTAATATTTCTACAAAGTTGCCTCTCATGCCTGTTCCTCCCATTATAGGATCTACAGCAACATTTGATATCATTTGAGTATCGTTAATACCCTTACCAAAGGCTCTGGTTAGCTTTTTGTTATCATGACCAAAACCATGAACCATGTAAACAGAATCCCATCTAATTCGTTCTGTAACTCTAACTTTAATTGAAAATGTTGATGTTATTTTGTCCTGATTTCTTAACCATACAGATTGCCCGGTTTTTAACCCTATAATTCGTGCTACTTTAGGGTTTACCCAAAGATTGTTTTCACTTTTTAGGTCATTAAGATTCGGGTTATTAGCGGTTCTACTAAAAGTATGCATGGGTGATCTTCCATAATTTAATCTATAAAAACCTTGTGGTGGTTCGGGATGTTTAGTAAAAACTGGTAATGGATCGAAACCTAAGTCTCTTAACTCTTTTGAGTACAATTCTATTTTTCCACTTTGTGTATTGAACTCATGCTTTTTCCCTTCAACTAAATAGAGTGGTCCAGATTTTCGAGGAAAATTTTTCACTCCTATTTTTTTCATTTCATCTAAAGAAGTCCCCATTTTAGTTAATTGCCACTTTATAACTTCTTCAAAATCGTTATAATTAAAATAGCTGCTCAACCCTAAGCGCTCTCCAATTTGTTTTGCAACCCACCAACCTGGTTTAGAATCATACTTTGGTTTTACAGCAGGAATTCTAACAGCGATAGAGGGTTCTCTGTTTGGTGAAGAACGGATACCATCATAACGCTCTAAATAGGTGCATTCTGGCAATACAACATCGGCATAACCCGTAACGTCCATAGGCATGGTATCCATTACTACCATAAATTCAAGGTTATCAATAGCTTCTTCCAATAGCTTTTTGTTTGGAATTGATTTAGTAATGTTGGTTCCTGCTACCATCAAAGCTTTTACCGGGTACTTATTATTTTCACTTGGAATGGCGCATTTCATAACTTCGGTAGTAATGCCCATTTGTGCTAAAGGAAATTTTTCTCCAATATCTTTCCAGCCCCATTTAGGATGCGGGTATTCTGGATGTGGGAATTTAGGAACACTTATTTTTTCTTTGAAATAGAAGCCACCTCGTCGTCCCCAAGAGCCTAATAGGGTATTTAATATAGCCATCGCTCTTGCTCGTTGCGTATCATCGCCATACCATGTAACATGTCGGCCGGGATGTATAATTACTGCTGGTGCTGCATGAGCCATCGCTCTTGCTGTTTTTCTAATCTCTTCCGGTTTAATAGTTGTAATACCATATGCCCATTCTGGAGTGAAATTTAGGACATGGTCTTTTAACTCATTAAAGCCAGAAGTATACTTTTTAATGTATTCTTTATCGTATAAGTCTTCTTCAATTATAACATGCATCCAAGCCAGCATTAATGCAATGTCTGTAGCTGGTTTTATAGCTAACCAATGTTGTGATTTACTGGCAGCTGTAGAAAATCTTGGATCTACAGTAATAATAGTGGCATTATTATCTATAGCATCAGACATTTCTTGTACTTGTGTATTATGCATATTTTCCCCGATGTGAGAACCTATTAAGACTAAGCATTTTGTGTCTCTAATATCTGTAGGTTCAGGTGAACCAACCCAAGAACCGAATGTTAAACTGAACCCAGCTTCTCTTGGGCCACGACATTGAGCGTAAGCAGGTTCTGCAATAGTATCAGATCCGTAAGCTTTGAATAAATGTTCTAAATGACTACCAGGGGAACCATGCTTAAGTAAAGCAAAAGATTCTGCGCCATATGTATCTTTTATATGCTTAAATTTTGATGCAATTAAGTCTAGTGCTTCTTCCCAACTGGCTTCTCTAAAAGTTTCTTCACCATTAATAGTAGTTCTGATTAACGGTGTTTTTAATCTATCTTCATCAGAGTACATGCCTACGCCTCCAGTACCCCTTGGGCAAAGTCTGCCATAACAATGTGGATCTTCATTATTACCAATAATCTTTTTGATTTTTCCTTCTTCATTACTAAAAGCCCAGGCAGCACATTTCCAAAAACAGACTTCACAATAGGTTGCAGATTTTTTAAACTTATTCGAAATATTTTGTTTAAATGCAGCATCTAAATATGAATTAGAACCAAACAGTTGAAATGCACTTGAAGCGGTTGCCAAACCTCCAAAACCTAAGGCTGAAATTTTTATAAATTTTCTTCTTGAAGTAGCCATGAATCTAATTGTTTATCTGGGATAAAATTATTTATAATTAAAATTTTAAATCATGATAAATATCATGTAATCAGCGATTTATGTGTAACAAATGTTACATAAACTTTAATTAATTGATTATGATAAGGGGATGATTTTTAAATTGTAGTAAATTTGATTAACAGTTCTACCGATGGAAAATAAAAAATATTTGAATGGAATTTTAGCATTAGTTTTAATACTATTTGCAGTATTATTCTATGTTAGAAATAAACATTCTTTTAATGCAAATATTAGTTATGAAAATGGGTCAACTAACATTAACGTTTCAAACTCAGAGTCATGTCTTCAATGCCATCAAAATACCAAAGGGTATTCTAATTACCATAATCCAGAGCTTATAGGTTGTGCAAGTTGTCATTTAGGAAATATATTATCATTTAATAAAGACGAAGCACATAGAGGCATGATTTTAATTCCTGGTAATTTATCTGATGCGAAAGAAACTTGTGGTAAATGTCATCCCAATGAATTAGATAAGATTAATACCTCTTTGATGACTACTAATAGTGGTATAGTAGCTGTAGATAAGTTTATTTTTGGTGAGGCAAATCATCAAAATTATCATTACCATATAAAGGATATAAAAAATTCGGCTGCAGATAAACACTTAAGAGATTTATGTGCAAACTGTCATTTAGGAGCTAAAAAGACTACCTATGGAGAAATTAATCAATTAAGTAGAGGAGGAGGCTGTAATGCATGTCATTTAAATTATTCACAAGAAGCAAAAGAGGAGTTAAATAAATATTTAGCTTCAAATAAAAAAATACTGCCAAGTTTTCATCCATCTACCGATATTTTTGTTAATGATACACATTGCTTTGGTTGTCACAGTCGTTCAAGTAGAATTTCAACAAATTATATGGGATTGCAAGAAACCTTGTTAAATGAGGATGAAATCAAAGATAAAAGCAATCATATAGTTTTAGAAGATAAAAGAGTTTATAAATATCTTGAAGAAGATGTACATCATACAAAAGGGTTGCTTTGTATAGATTGTCATTCGTCTCATGAAGTTATGGGGGATGGAAAACAATATCAGCATGCTGAACAAGCGGTAAAAATACAGTGTGTAGATTGTCATTATAAAGAAACTCCGAATACCATTCCTTACGACTCTTTAGACACTGAAAGTCGATTGGTGTTTTTACATCGTGATTATAAGCATACTGATAAACAAATTTTAGTAGCTAAGAAAGATAATCATCCTTTAGTAAATACTTATGTTGATTCTTTGGGAAAAGCATTTTTAATAGGTAAAAAAGATGGAACAAGACACACTTTAAGAAAACAATCTGTAGTGTGTTCAAGAGATCATGCTCATAAAAATGTGAGTTGTGCTAGTTGTCATTCATCTTGGACCTCAAAATGTATTGGTTGCCATAACCAGTTTGATAAAGATGAGCCTAAAGGTTTTGATTTATTGGATAAAATGGATGTGAAAGGCCAATGGAAAGAATATGTTGCTGAATTTTCATCATCACAACCAGCAATGGGGGTGCGTGAGAATGACGATGGAAGAACTGTTGAGCCAGCAATACCTGGGATGATTTTAACCATTGATGAGGGAAGTTACTCAAATAAAAAAATTGGTGAAGATGTGTCTTTCCATAGGCTGTATGCTCCAAATTCTCCGCATACAACTACAAAAAATGTGCGAGATTGTAAATCCTGTCATTCTAGTGCTGTATCTTTAGGCTATGGAAGCGGTGATTTAGTTTATGATATTAAAAATAATATAGGAACATGGGTTTTTACTCCTGAATATGCATTGAATAATCATGATAACCTACCAGAAGATGCCTGGATTCCTTTTTTGAAAGACGTTAATAAAAATGTTGTGAACTCTACTAGATCAGATTTTAGGCCTTTCACCCTAAAGGAGCAAAAAAGACTCCTTTTGGTAGGAGCTTGTTTGCAGTGCCACAAAGATAATTCTAAAGTGATGAGTCAATCTTTAGAATTTGGATTAAATGCGGTGCTAAAAAATATAAGTAACGATTGTATTTTACCAAATGATTATTAAGTAAAAAAAGAAGCAATTATTTCTTTTTTATATTAAATTTCGCTTGCTTTATGGGTTGATATTGAGCTCTTCAAGCAGAGGTTATTTCCATCGCTTATTTTGTATTATCTCCGCTTGCTTTTACCTATATCATTAATTATAACAATTTTGGTTTTCATTTTAACATGGTATTTATCAGTTTATTTATCTTATATTTAAGACGATTTAATAACATGGCATTTATCATTTTTATATAATTATTAAGAGCAAGATTATTTAGATTAAATTTAAATTAGATCAAGGTTACGCTCATATGATATTTGTCAGTTTTTGTACATTTTAATTAAGATAATTTTATCCTTTTAAAAATCAAATATGGAGTTCTTATGCCTATAAAAAGTTATTTAGCTCACCCTCAAGAAGGTAAGAAAGAAGCGCTTATTGAAGCCTTATCTAAGATAGATCATTGCGAAGTGATTCCTGCTGAAAACAAAGACTTACTTATTGTGGTAACTGATACAGAAAGTAAAATTGACGACGAAAAAATAAAAGAATCTATTGAAGCTATTAAGAGTTTAAAATTGCTAGCAATGGTTTCTGGCTTTAATACACCCAAAAACAATTAAATATGCAAAACTCTTTAACAACCAGAAGAAATTTTATAAAAAAAATGGCTGCAGCTGCGGCAATGACAGCTGCAGCATCAATGTTCCCAGGAATTATATTTGCTTCAGAACAAAATGCCAATCTACCAAAAGGAGCTAATTTGGATTGGAAAAAAGGACCTTGTCGTTTTTGTGGCGTAGGATGTGGCATCTTGGTAGGAGTTGACCAAGGAAAAGCAGTAGCCGTAAAAGGAGATCCGAATTCCTCAGTCAACAAAGGATTACTTTGTGTAAAAGGCTATCACCAAATCATGTGTACGCAAGCTAAAGATAGACTAACACATGCTTTGGTTAAGAAAAATGGAAGATACGTTCAAACACCTATTAATGAGGCCTTAGACATTGTTGCTAATAAAATGAAAGAGACCATTGAAAAACATGGTAAAGATTCAGTCGCGATGTATACGTCAGGACAATCTACAATTCCTGAGGGTTATGTAGCTTCAAAATTAATGAAGGGTGCCATTGGAACTAATAATTTAGATTGTAATGCCCGTTTATGTATGGCAAGTGCAGTGGCAGGATTTTTAACCACTTTTGGTGCTGATGAACCGATGGGGTGTTATGAAGATATTGACCATGCAGATTATTTTATTACCTGGGGAAATAATATGGCAGAAATGCATCCCGTATTATTCTCAAGAATGTTGGAACAAAAAAATAGGAGAGGCGCAAAAATTATAGATTTTGCTACGAGAACAACACGTTCCAGTACAGCATCTAATAAATCAATTTTATTCGAGCCCCAAACAGATTTAGCTGTTGCCAATGCCATTTGTTATGAAATTATTAATAATGGTTGGGTAAATAAAGCATTTGTAGAAAACCATGTGAATTTCAATAAAGGCTTAACAAATATGGGTTATGGTTTAGAAGATAATTATAAGTTTAAAGATAAGCCAACCAAAATTGATTTTGAAGCTTATAAAAAATTCTTAGAAGATTATACTCCAGAAAAAGTAGCAAAATACTCTAAAGTATCTGTAAAAGATATTAAATATTTAGCTGCTATTTATGGAGATCCTAATAAAAAAGTAGTTTCTTATTGGTGTATGGGAATGAACCAGCATACAAGAGGAACCTGGATTAACAACTTAGTGTATAACATTCACTTATTAACTGGTAAAATTTCACAGCCTGGAAATGGTCCATTTTCATTAACAGGTCAGCCTTCTGCTTGCGGTACAGCCAGAGAGGTAGGTACGTTTACACATAAATTACCAAAAGGTGTGGTAATGAATGAAAAACACAGACGTTTGGCAGCTAAAATATGGAAAGTGCCTTATGAAAGGATTCCAGCAAAGCCTACCTACCATGCCACAGAAATGTTTAGGGCAGTAGATCGTGGTGATATTAAATTTATCTGGACACAAGTTACTAACCCTTTAGTGTCATTACCAAAAACAAGTCGTTACCGTCCAGGCATGGAAAAAGAATCTTGCTTTGTTGTGGTTTCTGATGTGTTTCCAACACCAACATCTGATGTTGCTGATGTTATTTTACCTGCGTCCTGGCATATAGAAAAAAGTGGCTTGTACGGAAACTCAGAGCGTAGAACACAGCATTGGGATAAAATGGTGGAAGGACCAGGAGAAACAACTCCCGATGCATGGATGACTATTGAAATTGCAAAACGAATGGGGTATGGTGATTTGTTCCCATATAGTGAAGAAAATCACGTAGAAGAAATATATAACGAATACAGACAGTTTCATGAAGGGGCAAAACACGGCATGGCACCTTTAGAAGTTCTTAAAAAAGAATCTGGGGCTATTTGGCCTTATGTAGACGGAAAATCTACACAATGGCGTTTTAATGCAAAATATGATCCTGCATGTAGTAATGATAAAGACTTTCATTTTTATGGAAAACCAGACGGTAAAGCTGTTATTTGGCAACGCCCTTATGAACCAGCACCAGAGGTTCCCGATGCGGAATACCCTTTTTGGTTAAATACAGGACGTGTTATAGAGCATTGGCATACAGGTTCTATGACTCGTAGAATTCCGGTATTACACAAAGCGATGCCATCGGCTTATGTAGAGTTTCATCCGGATGACGCTAAAAATCTGGGGATTAGGAATGGTGAGAAGATAAAAATAAGTTCAAGAAGAGGCTCATGTATATTGCCAGCTTCAATAAATGAAAGGGGCTTACCTACTAAAGGACAGGTTTTTGTGCCTTTCTTTGACGAAAACATGTTGATTAATGATGTAACATTAGATGCTTTTTGTCCTATTTCTAAAGAGCCCGACTATAAAAAATGCGCTGTTAAAGTTGAAAAAGCATAGCAATGAAAAAAAGACTAGGTATCATATCGTTATTTGTAATTCTTTTTATAGCATTTATTACTATTTGGAATTACAGTTATCAAATAGGATTGGAGGAAGCCTATATCCCAATTGAAGATAGCAAGTATATCTCTGCAATTCCTTCCGAATCAGGTGTTTTTAAACGATCTAAACATGCTTTAGATTATAAAAATATGCCTATAGATAAGAATCATCAAAGGTCACTCACAACATATTATAAAAATAGGGCCTACCACGGTGCGCCTCCCAGTATTCCACATCCTGTAAATGAACAGCAAAATATGGGCGGGAAAAGTTGCTTAAAATGCCATGAAAATGGTGGATTTACTGAGAAATTTCAAGCGTATGCACCTGTAACACCACACCCGGAATTGGTAAATTGTAAGCAATGTCATGTAGAACAAAACACCCAAACTTTGTTTAAAGGCGGAAATTATGCAAGTGTCATTGCTCCAAAAGCTGGAGTTAATAATGCGTTGCTTGGAAGCCCTCCAATGATTCCACATCAAATTCAATTGCGAGAGAACTGTTTATCCTGTCATGCAGGGCCTAGTGCACCTAAGGAAATAAGAGTTTCACATCCCGAGCGTGTTAATTGTAGACAATGCCACGTGCCTAATAATAAAGAGATGACTGAGGTAGGAACATTTAAAAGAGCTGGTAATGGAGAGTAATATAAATATTATGAGTAAAATAGTTTGTTTTTCTTTTTTCTTACTTGCATTTTTTTCTTGTAAACATCATGAAGATGAATATCATAGTATTACTGATAAGATTGAAGCTGAAAGCAAAAACTATCATGGGACTTCAATATCTTCTGAAGAACATATAGGTGATATAGAAACAATTGAGATTACTGAGGGAGAACATACCTTTTTAATTCCGGAACGAAAAAGTCAAATTAAGTCTTACGCTTGTACGGAGTGTCACTCGAAACCTTTGGCACAGATGAAGAGTAAGGACCTTAAAAAAGCCCACTGGGATATTAAAATAGATCATGCCAATGCGAACACCATGAATTGTGTGACCTGTCATAACCCAGATAATATGGATAATTTAAGAAGTCTGACAGGAAATACTATTGATTTTAATAACAGTTACAATCTGTGTAATCAATGCCATACCAAACAATTTGAAGATTGGAAAGGTGGTGCGCATGGTAAACGTATTGGAGGTTGGGCACCACCAAGAGCGTCTATGACTTGTGTAAACTGTCATGACCCACACAAACCTCATTTTGAATCGAGATGGCCAGCACGTTTTAATACCCAAAAAGTAAAAGAAAGAGAATAACTAACACCATTTATGGAATTAATAATATTTAGGTATGAGTAATAATAACAAAAAATGGTTTTCATTAAATCTTGGTAGGAAGGAGAAAGAATCTTCCGGTTCTTGTGGTTGTGGAAAAACCTCTGGAGGTTGTGGTTCCTCATCTGATTCTCATCAGATGACTGATGAAGCATTTGCTACAGCTGCAATAAATGCTTCTATTGGAGAAGAAAGAACCAAAGATGGATTTGAGCAAGTCTTTGATGTAAAAATGGATAGACGAACTGCTTTTAAGAAGTTAACAGCAAGTTTGTTAATTGGAGCAGGTGCGGTGAGCACATCCTGTAGCGTAATTAGTGGCGATGAAACTAAAGAAAAATCACAAATAGATTGGGAGGAGCAATTTAAAGGAAACTATAAATTGATGACCGATGAAGAAAAAGGAGCAACTGTCGATAGGTTGGTAAGATCATACCAATTAAGAACCGGTAAAAATATAAGCATGTCTTCCAAAAATGCTGAAGAAGATGTGTTGTTTGGATACGCTTTCAATATTTCAAAGTGCCAGGGATATATGGATTGTGTAAATGCTTGTGTAGAGGAAAATAATCAAGACCGAAACTCACAGATGCAATACATAAGAATTCATGAAATGAAGGATGGTAAAGGTTTCAATTTTAATGAAGCTGATGATAATTATTATCATGAAGTGCCTGCAGAAGGTCATTTTTACATGGGAACACAGTGTTTTCATTGTGATAATCCACCATGTGTAGAGGTATGTCCAGTGCAAGCAACCTGGAGAGAAGATGATGGCTTGGTGGTTGTAGATTACGATTGGTGTGTAGGTTGTAGATATTGTATGGCAGCTTGTCCTTACGATGGTAGACGCTTTAATTGGAGTAAGCCCGAAGTTCCGGAGGCTGAGATTAACAAGAATCAGCATTATTTAGGAAACCGTATGCGTAAGAAAGGTGTTATGGAGAAATGTACATTCTGTGTGCAACGATCCAGAGCTGGTAAAAATCCAGCTTGTGTTGAAGCTTGCCCTACAGGTGCCAGAATTTTTGGAAACTTATTAGACCCAAATAGTACCATTAGATGGGTTTTAGAAAATAAGAAAGTATTTAGATTAAAAGAAGATTTAGGAACAGAACCTAAGTTCTGGTATTTTATGGATTAGCCTGTGTTAGACCTGCCGTTGGCAAGCAAGCGCCCAAAATATAAAAACTAAGAGTTATAATATAAAGTTTATATGAAATGAGCTACGACAAATATTTTGTACCAAACGATATGTCTATGAGCGAATTACATCTGACCAAAAAATAAAATAAAAAGAAACAGATGAAACGATTAAAAGTTTTTGGAAGTTTAGTTAAGGACAGTTTAGATACTATAACGCATGGTTCTAAAAAATATCATTTATGGATGGCACTTTTAACCTTTGTCATGTTGGTTGGAATGTATTGTTATTCTATTCAATTAGAACAAGGACTTAGTGTCACCGGTATGACGGATAGAGTAAGTTGGGGTTTGTATATTTCTAATTTTACTTTTTTAGTTGGAGTTGCCGCTGCTGCTGTGATGCTTGTGATGCCAACTTATGTTTTAAAGGATATAGATTTTAAACAAGCCGTGCTTATTGGTGAAGGATTAGCCGTAGCGGCACTTATTATGTGTTTAGCTTTTGTAATTGCAGATATGGGAGGCCCTTCGGTTTTATGGCATATGATACCTGGGATTGGAGTATTTAATTTTCCAAACTCCATGTTAACGTGGGATGTTTTGGTTTTAAATGGATATCTATTTTTAAATATTAGTATTCCGTTTTATATTCTATTTAGACGTTATCAAGGTAAAACACCTAATCCAAAAGTATATATTCCCGGAGCTTTATTATCTGTTTTTTGGGCAGTAGGGATCCATTTAGTTACAGCATTTTTATATCAAGGCTTACAAGCCAGACCATTTTGGAATAATGCTTTGTTAGGACCTCGTTTTTTAGCTTCTGCGTTTGCAGCAGGCCCTGCATTAATTATATTGGTATTAGCTATTATAAGAACGTTTACCGCGTTTAAAATTGAAGATAAAACCATAAAGAAAATAGCTATGGTGGTTACTGTGGCAGCTCAGATAAATTTAATCATGCTAATTTCAGAATTATTTAAAGAGTTTTATGCGCCTACCCACCATAGTGAAAGCGCTTATTACTTGTTTTTTGGACTGGAAGGTAAAACAGCACTTTTACCATGGATTTGGACTTCTATTTCTATGAATGTGGTAGCCACCGTTATTCTAACATTCCATAAATTACGTAATAACTTCAAAATATTATTTTTTGTCTGTATCCTTTTGTTTGCTGCCATTTGGATAGAAAAAGGTTTCGGACTTATTGTTCCCGGTTTTATTCCAGGACCTTATGGAAAAATAGCAGAATATACACCTACCGGTATTGAAATAGGTGTTACACTGGGGATCTGGGCACTTGGAGCCTTTGTATTTACAATACTTGCAAAAACTGCTATTGGTATAGAATTAGGGAAATTAAGATATAAAAAGAAAAACGTAAATTAGTAGGTTATGCTTCTGTAAATTTAAATTTAAAATATCGTTAAATATGATATATATCAGGTTATTTATTCTTAAAATATGAGAAATTTATACCTAAGTTTAGATGTACTTTTTATGTTTCAAAAAATGACTTAAGATATTATCACAATGTTCTAAAAACGATTTTTACAGGAACTTTAATCAAGATAGAAATTTAATATAGTGAATCTTAAAAAAAACATATTACCGGACAAAAAATCGAGATGGAGACCCACCGCGATTTTTTTAATTGCAGTCATTACCGGACTAGGTCTTTTTATGGCAAAGGAAGCTGAGGTGGTTTCTTATATGTCAGACAATCCACTAGCTTGTGTAAACTGTCATGTTATGACACCAGTTTATAATAGTTGGATGCATAGCTCGCATAGGGAATGGGCAAACTGTAACGATTGTCATGTGCCTCATAATAATGTATTTAATAAGTATTATTTTAAGGCGAAAGATGGTTTATTCCATGCTTCTGTTTTTACTCTAAGAGCGGAACCAGAAGTGATGTTTATGCGTGAAGAATCGCAGGAAGTTGTACAAAACAATTGTATTCGTTGCCATGTACAGCAGGTGACTCAAACCAAATACGATGGTTGGATAGATGATCATGCTAAAAACAGAACAGATAGAAAATGTTGGAGTTGTCACCAAGAAGTACCTCACGGGACAGTACATGGAATATCGACTATAAGAAATAATATAGCGCCAATTCCAACAGACACAGAAGAAACCGTTATTCCGGATTGGTTAGAAAAACAAATAGCAGACAAATAATTATAACAAAAATGAAAAATAAAGTATTATTTATTGTTACCGCAGTAGTAGTATTTCTACTAGGATTGTTAGCATCTAGTATTGTTAACAGAAAAAAAGAAGCCAAATATCAATATGTTCCAAAAGTTGAAATAAGCGAAAACGAACCACGAAATGAAGAATGGGGTAAAAATTTCCCAGCAGAATATCAATCGTTTTTGCAAACGGCAGAAACAGATTTCGCATCACAACAAGGTGGGTCTGCTATGAGAGATGTATTGCACGAAGATTCACGTTTAGTAGTTCTTTTTGCTGGATATGGATTTGCAAAAGATTACAATCAGGGTAGAGGTCATCAATATGCCATTGAAGACTTAACAAACTCCCTAAGAACTGGAGGGCCTAAAGGAAAAGGGGACGGCCCTATGCCAGCTACATGTTGGACCTGTAAAAGTCCTGATGTGCCTCGTTTAATGAACGAAAATGGCATTGCTGAATTTTATTCAGGAAAATGGGCAGATAAAGGGGCAGAAGTAGTGAACCCAATAGGTTGTGCAGATTGTCACGATTCTAAAACTATGAAACTGACTATTTCAAGACCAGCATTAGTTGAAGCTTTTCAAGAAATGGGAAAAGATATTAATCAGGCAACCCATCAAGAAATGCGTTCTTTAGTTTGTGCTCAATGTCATGTTGAATACTATTTTGATAAGAAAACCCCAGGTAACGAAGGTGTTCCTTATTTAAAATTCCCATGGAAAAATGGGATGTCTGTTGAAGCTATGGAGAAATATTATGATGATATTAATTTTAAAGACTGGACTCATAAATTAAGTCGTACGCCTATGCTTAAGGCACAACATCCGGGGTACGAAACTTATTTAACAGGTGTGCATGCAGACAGAGGCGTATCTTGTGCAGATTGTCACATGCCTTATAAGAGTGAGGGTGGTCAAAAATTCACAGACCATCACATCCAATCACCTTTAAACAATGTTGCTAATGCATGTCAAGTGTGCCATAGAGAAGATGCAGATAAATTAAAACAAAATGTTTATGAGCGTCAACGTAAAGCAACAGAAAACAGACTAAAATTAGAAGATTTTATAGTGAAGGCTCATATAGAAGCTAAAAAAGCATGGGACTTAGGAGCGACTGAGGAGCAAATGAAAGACATTTTGATGGACATTCGTCATGCACAATGGCGTTGGGACTATTCTGCTGCTGCTCACGGAGCATCATTCCACTCACCAGTTGAAACTGCAAGAGTTATGGGAAGTGCATTTACTGTTATTCAAGAAGGTCGTTTAAAATTAGCTCGTTTGTTGTCAGATTTAGGACATAACAAACCAGTTGAGATGCCAGACATTTCTACAAAAGAAAAAGCACAAGAATATATAGGGTTAAATGTTGAAAAAATGAAACAAGATAAAGAAGCGTTTAAACAAAACTTAGTTCCGAAATGGTTGGAAGAAGCAAAAGCCCGTGAAGCCAACTACGGTACTAAAAAAGTATCAATGAATAAATAAGGTTATACAAAACCTTGTTGTTATAATTAATTAAAAAGATAACATTTGAGGGTTAAAACCACAAATGTTATCTTTCTTCTTTTAAAACACCCTCATGCAAAAATTATATAAATTCTTTTCATCCTCAAGTTTAGCATTGTTATTGCTTTTAATTTTTGCAATTGCTATGGCTAGTGCCACTTTTGTGGAAAACGATTTTGGTACAGCAACCGCATGGGTAGTTATTTACGATGCCTGGTGGTTTGAAGTCGTTTTGCTGGGATTAGCTATTTCTTTTTTTGCTAATATTTTTAAATATAAGCTATTCCAAAAGGAAAAGTGGGCGACCTTATTATTTCATGTTGCATTTATTATCATAATATTAGGAGCGGCTATTACAAGATATGCTTCTTACGGAGGAATTATGAGAATTAGAGAAGGTACATCTTCTAATATTATTATCTCAGATACTAATTTTTTAACCACAACAATAACTGATGGTACAAATACTAAAACGATAAAAGAAAAGCTATCATTTTCACCCATACACGATAATGATTTTACTTTAAAAACAAACTTTAACGATAAACCAATTATTGTTTCATACAATAATTTTATTGCAGATGCTGTTCCGGAGGTTGTTCATGATGAAACTTTAGGTGAACCGCTTTTAGAAATGGTTGTAACAGTTGGTAATGGTAGAAATACTGTATATCTTAAAAAAGGAGAAATTGAAAAAATTGGAGAACACCAACATGAAATTGGGTTTAACTCCAATAAAAAAGATATTATTAATATTTTAGAAAAAGATGGTGTATTTAGTATTAAAACACCACACGATCTGGATTTTTTTATTATGTCGTCACAACAAGCAGGAAAAGTTGTTAAAGACAGTTTACAAGCTATTACTTTAAGAACATTGTATAGAGATGGCGATATTTCTTTTGTACCATTAGTTTATCATAAAAAAGGAAAATTTCAACTAAAAAGTGTTTCAGAGAAACTTAAAGACAATGATAAAGCTAAAGATGACGCTTTAATTGTAAATGTATCTGTTAACGGAGAAGAACAACCTGTAAATATTTTATACAGAGAAGGCTTTTTACCAACACATCATGATATAGAAATCAATGACACGAGAGTTATTCTATCCTATGGAGCAGGTGCCATTCAAACCCCTTTTTCTATCCAATTAAATGATTTTCAATTAGAAAGATATCCGGGGTCATCAAGTCCTTCAGCCTATGCCAGTGAAGTCACTATTATAGATAACGATACAAAAACACCATTTAGAATTTTTATGAACAACGTACTGGATTATAAAGGATATCGTTTTTTTCAGGCTAGTTATGATACTGATGAAAAAGGAACAGTACTTTCTGTAAACCACGACAGATTAGGGACTTTCATTACTTATTTAGGCTATTTGTTAATGATGTTAGGTATGTTTTTTACGCTTTTCGGAAAAACATCACGTTTTAAATTCATCAATAAAAAACTAAAACAGCTAAAGAAAAAAACTGTTATAACTGCATGTTTCCTCCTTTTTGGTTTGACCAGTATAATAGCGCAAACACCAACAGATTCATTAACTACAGTCGTTGAAAGAGCTATTGAAAATCAGGAAATAGATAAAGATCATGCAGCTTTTTTTGGAAGACTCTTAGTTCAGGATTTAGACGGACGTATAAAGCCTATAAATACATTAGCATCGGAGTTTCTTAGAAAAATTTCCAGAAAATCTAAATTCACATATCCTCTAGCTCATAAAAAAATAGTGTTTGATGCCAATCAAACTTTTTTAGCGATGCATATGTTGCCCCAAATATGGCAACGTGTCCCAATTATAAAAGCAGATTTTACAAAAACAGGAACTTTGTTAGAAAGTGTTCCCAAAGGAAAAAATAATTTAATAGCATTCACTAATTTGTTAGATAAGAAAGGAGATTATCTTTTAACCAATCAAGTGGAAGAAGCTAATAAAAAAAAGCCTTCAGAACGTAATGAGTTTGATAAAGAGGTTTTAAAAATAGATGAACGTTTTAATATCCTTTACAATGTTTTTATAGGTAATTACCTGAAAATTTTCCCAAATAAAAATGACTCAAATAACACATGGTTTAGTTATACGCATCATTTTAGAGATTTTCCAGATGAAGATGCGCAATTTGCAAAAACAATTGTTTCAACATATTTTAAAGATATAACTACAAAAAACTATGGAAGGGCACATGAAAAACTCTTGTATATAAAAAAGTATCAGGAAGTTCTTGGAGCCGAAGTTATTCCAACACCAGAGCGTATTGAGGCAGAATTATGGTATAATAAGGCTAATATTAATTTTTGGTTGTTTCAGGTGTTTTTTACACTTGGTTTTGTCTTGTTAATTTTGGCTATTGTTAAAATGTTTTCAAAGAAAAAATGGATAGAAATTTTAAATAATACATTCATTATTTTGGCATTAATTTCCTTTTTATGTTTTACAGGAAATATTCTTTTACGTTGGTATGTTGCACAACACGCACCATGGAGTAATGGTTATGAAATGCTGATTTTTGTAGCTTGGGTATTAGTGTTGTGTGGGTTGATTACATTTAGAAAATCAGATTTTTCACTTCCTTTATCCACCTTGTTTTCTGGTGCTTTATTATTTGTAAGTTATTTAGATTGGCTAAGCCCGGAAATCACCAATTTAATGCCTGTATTAAAATCGTATTGGTTAAAAATTCATGTAGCTACCATCGTAAGTAGTTATGCGCCTTTAGCCTTATCGGCTATTCTAGGACTTATGGCTTTGTTATTGTCAATTTTTAAAACGCTTAAGACAAAGGACATCATAGAAATTAAAATTAAAGAGCTTACATATATTAATGAAATAGCCATGACTATTGGTTTGTTTGTTTTAGCTGTGGGTACTTTTTTAGGTGGTGTTTGGGCAAACGAATCCTGGGGTCGTTATTGGGCGTGGGATCCTAAAGAGACTTGGGCGCTCATTAGTATTATTGTGTATGCCATTGTTTTACATTTACGTTTTATTCCAAAATTAAATAACAGATATGTACTTAACGTAGCCAGTATGTTTGCTTTTTGGTCCATTATAATGACTTCTTTTGGGGTTAATTATTATCTGTCCGGTTTGCATAGTTATGCAGCAGGAGATCCCCTACCTATTCCAACGTTTGTCTATGTACTAGCTATATTTATGATAGTTGTAGCAGTTATAGCTGCTATTAGAAATAAAGGTTGGCAAACTGTTTAGATAAAATACGGGAATAAAATTGCCTGCACGTCACAGAATGAGATGATTTTGTAACAAATTGTAAACTCGTAAGGCAGTTTTATAACTATAAATACAGAAAACATTTAATGGCTTTTTTTAGAATATTAATCAACGAAATGACTCGAAAACATGAGATTTATCATAAATAAGATGTTTTTGTCTTTTTAAATTTGACAAGTATAATTTAACAATAAAATTAAACTCAAAACAATCAAATATAAAAATAATAAAAGATGAGAAAACAGTATGTAATATTAGGATTATTGTTGGTAGGTTGCTTACAATTTATTCAAGCACAGTTTACATTGGATGGCGAATTTAGGCCACGTACAGAATACCGTAATGGATTTGGAAGCTTAATAGCTGATGATGCAGATGCAGGTTTTGGTATATCAACGAGAGTCCGTTTAAATGCAGGATATAAAACAGATACTTACAAAGTGTTTGTGAGCTTGCAAGATATTATGGTTTGGGGAGAAAACAGACAGATCTTACCTTATGATCAGAATAATTCATTTGCAGTTTTTCAAGCTTGGGCAGAAATTAATTTAGGAGAAGGGTTTTCAACTAAATTAGGACGTCAAGTACTCTCTTATGATGACCAAAGAATTATGGGAGGATTAGATTGGGCACAACAAGGACGTAATCATGATGCTGCATTGTTGAAATACAAAAAAGAAAAGTTTATTTTGGATTTTGGATTGGCATTCAATCAAGATTATTCGCACCCAACAGGTTTCGTATCAACAGGAACTGGATATAATACAACGGGGTTCTTTTCATATAAAACCATGCAATACTTATACTTAAAACAAGCTTGGGAAAACTTTACAGGTAGCTTATTATTAATGAACAACGGTTTCCAGGATTTTGATACCAGTAATGACCCTGATGGCGTAAGTAACCTCCAAACTTTAGGAACTCATTTAGACTATAAAGAAGGAAGCTTTGGTATAGCAGCTAATGCATTTGTACAAACAGGCAAAAGACAAGGAGATGTAGATGTAAAAGGAGCGTATCTTTTAGGTTTAGATGTATCATATAAAGCTTCTGATAAAGTTGGTTTGGGAGCAGGTGTTGAAATAATTAGCGGAAATGATGGTGACCCTGGAGAAACAGGAGCGTTTTTCCCATTATATGGTACCAATCATAAATTTAATGGATTTATGGACTACTTCTATGTGGGGAATCACGCAAATTCAATCGGTTTATTTGATGTTCACGTGAGTGCAAACTTTAAATTAAATGACACTTCTAGTCTTATGGTAAAAGCTCTAAACTTTAGTGGCGAGCAAGAGTTAGCTAGTGGAGAAAAGTCGTTAGGAACAGAGATCGATTTAGTATTCAAAAAGAAATTTAAAGGCTATGCTTTAGTTGCTGGATATTCACACTTATTTCCATCTGATGGGATGTATGAGTTAAAAGGTATTGCTGAAGGTGTAGCATCAGATACACAAAATTGGGGATGGGTCATGTTAGTGCTAAAACCTAAATTTTTAAATGGAACTAAGTAAATAAAGAGATTAACTACTTTTTAAGAACCCTCTTTTAGAGGGTTCTTTTTTGTTTAAGATAATTTTAATAATAAATAAATCATTATTGAAAGATAAAATTTTTTTACCTGTTCAAATTTGTTTAAAATTGTAGGATAATATGGACTGCCGGCGTGCTCTGTCGCGTGCCGGCAATCCATGTTCGGGTACGGGTCCTTTAGACCTCCCCGAAGTTATGGAGGCGTCCCTTGTTTAGAAAGGCCCCGTCCTTTAGAACCTATTCTTTAAACGAACCGATGCGAAAAAACAAGCCCCCCGAGCTGGCGCTCTACGAATTTGACGGGATCTTCGAGCGCCTGTACCATCCGCTGTGCCTCTATGCCCATGGTTACGTCCGCGACCTGGGCCTTTGCGAGGACATCGTCCAGGGCGTCTTTCTGAAGGTATGGGAGGAGAGGTCCTCCTTCCGTGGCAAAGAGATGACGGACGGCCTGTTCTATACCGCTGTAAGGAACAGGTCCCTCGACCACCTGCGGAGCAAGCGTGCCAGGGACGTTAGGGCCTATCCGTTGGAGGACCTGGAGGCCCTGCAGGGGGAGAGCGACTTTATATCGGAAACGATCATGACCAACACATCGGAGATCGTGGAAAGAGCGATCGGGTCGCTGCCCGATAAGTGCGCGGAGGTCATAAGGTCTGGCATGGGAGGCCTCACGAACAGGGAAATAGCCGGGGAGATGGGCATATCCGTGCATACGGTCAAGGAATACAAGAAGATCGCCTATGGGAAGCTCCGGAAAATCTTAGTCCACTTAAAAATTAAATAAAACTTTTTTGATCTTTCACCCCCCCCATTTCCCCTCCTCTACGTTATAGTAATATAGAACCCTTATTATTCCTTGATTTATGGAGAGCCCAGGTAAGACCAGATCACTTTCGGAGAAGATAGCCGCTTCGTTGCTAATGGGCGAGGCCCCCGTTGACCTGGAAGGACTCGACGGGCTTACCGAAGAGGAGAAAAAGCGCATACTCTTTAATATTACCGATAGGGACAAGAGGGAAGAACGCGTAGGACTTATAAACAGACTGGATAAGCAGAAAGCCCGAAATATTATCCTGGGCCGCGAAAGGCAAAGATATGCCAAACGGAAAAAGGCCTACCTGTACGGAGCGATGGCAGCATCCGTGGCCCTGTTTCTGGTCATGGCGCTCCTTTTGGACGAGAACGGCGGACCGCAGAAGGGTACGCCGGCCATTTCGGCCAACCATATAGAAGCGGGCACGGACAGGGCGATCCTGACCTTGGGCGACGGTTCCCGGGTGAGCCTGGAAAAAGGGCGGACCTACCGATCGGGCAATGCCTCGAGCAACGGCGAAGAGATAGAATACCGTGCAGGCGGAAGATCGACGCCGCCAAGAGAGACCGCCTACAATACGCTGAGCGTCCCCCGAGGGGCCGAATTCCAGATAAGGTTATCGGACGGCACCAGGATATGGCTGAACTCCGAGACCCGGCTGAAGTACCCCGTGGCGTTTGGCGAAGGAGAAACGAGGCAGGTAGAGCTTGTCCATGGCGAGGCCTATTTCGATGTGTCGCCAAGTAGATTGCACGGCGGCGCGAAGTTCAAGGTGGTCCATGAGTTCCAGGACGTCGAAGTCCTGGGGACCGAGTTCAATATCAAGGCCTATAAGGAGGAGGGAAACATCTATACCACCCTGGTGGAGGGCAAAGTATCCGTCAACCAGCAGGATAAAAAACAACTTCTTGCACCCAACGAACAATTAAACCTGAATACCCAAGATAAAAAAATGACCATGGCAAGAGTCGATACGGACAAAGAAGTCTCCTGGAAAGAAGGCGTGTTCAGCTTCCGGAACAAAAGCTTAAAGGATATCATGAAGACCCTTTCCCGTTGGTACGATATGGAAGTGGTATTCGAAAACAAGGTGATAGAAAACGAAATGTTCATGGGGTCGTTCAACAAGGGCCTATCGATAGAGGACGTTATGACATCAATTAAAAACACCAATATCATCAATGGCTACCACATAAAGGAAAAGACATTGACCATCAAGTAGCGGACAGAGGGCAAGGATGGCCCGGGGCACTCAAAGGACGTGCCGACGGCTTGCATAATAATCAAACAAAAAAGAACAAGACCATGGGCCAGCAATAGATCAGCCCCGACCATGAAAGCAGATATAATCCCATTTACACTATAAACCCCGTTTTTAAACTAAATGAGCAGCCAAGCACTATTTGAATTCGATACGAGTACGACCGATAACGGCCACGGTACCGCAGAAGCGATCGATGGCATGACCGTAACCTTGTCAGGAGGCTCCGGGCTCGAACCGTCCCCGGGCCCAGTAGGAGGAAAAGCCCCAAATCTAGCCTCCGCTGGCCCAGACCGCACCGATGCCATTTCCTTTACGGTAAGGGCACCGGCGACCGGACCCGGTGACCGGCCATTGGATTCTTTTCAAAGACTGCCCAATGAAGGCGGCAGGTCCCAAAAAGCCTCGGCATGTCCAGATGAAGTAGAGTATATGGTGCACATCAAGGACGTTCCAGGATCAAAGCTCATAAGGATATACAATAATTCAGGAGAAAAGATCTTACAGGGTAAAAATAAAAGCGAAGAAGCAGCCCATCTAACAAAAGGCCTGTATTTTTTCAAGTACCTACGGGTGAGCAGGCCCCGGAAACTAAAAAAGATATGAAGCAGCAGAACAGGAACGCATAAAAATAATTGGGCGGGCCATTATGGCGAACCGGCCGGCCAACGCGAGAGGGCACATTAAAAAGCAAATAAAATATAGAAGTCATTTCAAAAAGGGAACAAGAATGTTTTTAGATTTATTAAGTTAGAGAGATTAAGGAATCCGAACCATCTTTTCCCTTTTGATTATACCAATGGAATTTCTAGATGAAATAAAATAAGGCAGATCCAAAAAAGCAAAAGAGGAACGTGGTTTACACTTGAACGGTACAAGACTACATCCCTCTTTTTTTAATATTAGTTACCCGATTGAGAGTTTCAACCAGGCAACAAACAACCAAATTTATGGAAATTAAACTAACTATTAAGAAAAAACACTCTCAAAATTTATTATGCGTCCATTTATACTGTTGTTCTGTACCACATTGTTCAGTTTCATACCAAAGCACACAAGCTCTCAAAATGCCAGGGTCGACATAGGTTCGACCATGGAGGTAACCGTAGATAGGGTATTCGATATAATCAATACACAGACCGGTTACTCGTTCATTTATCATCAAGACCTGTTCAAGGACCATCCCAAGGTAGTCCTTGAAAAAGGGGTTTTCCGCGTTAAAAAGCTACTAAAGTTGATCCTTCCGACCGAAGACCTGAATATCACCGTAACAAAGAACACCATCAGTATCAGCGGCAAAGAGAGCGGTCCCGAAAACCAAGGGCGAAGCCTCACCGGTACCGTCCTGGACCATGAAGGCCTGCCCTTATCCGGCGCCACCGTTTTAATAAAAGGCTCGAACAAGGGGACCCCCACCGATTCGAACGGTCGGTTTACCATCGCTGCGGCCCATCCGGAGGACGTTCTGGTATTCTCGTCACTAGGGTTTGAAACGCAGGAAACCACCATAGGCAACCAGGGCAGCATCCATGTATCGCTAAAAGAAGCCGTTGAGGAATTGAAAGCCGTAGAGATCGTGGGGCACTACTACAAAAGATCCCAAGAGGAGAACCCGGGGAGCGTTTACAGGCTGGATGCCAAAACCATAGAAAGACAACCGGTAACCAATCCTTTGGCAGCCATGAACGGCTATATTCCCGGGGTCAATATTGTCCAAAGCACCGGGCTTTCCGGTGGCGGTTTTAAAATAGAGATACGGGGCAAGAACTTTATAGATGCAGGTACAGAGCCTCTATATGTCCTGGACGGCGTACCCTATAGTTCCGAATCACTGTCATTTCCCCTTGTCAACCCAGTCCTGCCAGAAGAGAACCCGCTGAGCTTGATCAACCCTGCCGATGTTGAGGGCATAGAGGTCCTCAAGGATGCGGATGCCACGGCTATCTATGGTTCACGCGGAGCCAATGGCGTGGTCCTTATCACGACCAAAAGGGGGCGGGCGGGGAAAACCCAGATCAAGGTCAATACCACCACGGGGCTGGCAAGCGTGTCCCGTTTTGTAGACCTGTTGAATACGGATCAATATTTAGAAATGCGATTGGAGGCGCTTACCAATGGCGGGTTCACACCTGGAACAACGCCCCCCAGCCTGCAACTTGCCATGCCGGACCTGTTCGGATGGGACCCAAGCCGCTATACGGATTGGCAGAAGGAGCTTATAGGAGGCACAGCTTACCGAAACACGGGACAGCTGTCTTTTTCGGGAGGCAACGAACAGACCCAGTTTTTATTCAGTGGCAGCTATCTGAACGAGACTACGGTATTTCCGGGAAACTCAAAATACGGAAAGGCCTCGGTACAGAGCAATATCAACCACCGATCGCAGGATGGGCGCTTTCGGGTAAATGTCCTGACAAACTATGTCGTTGACGATAACCGCCTCCCACTTGGCCGGCTTACGCAAGAAGCCTATAGGCTGGCACCAAATGCCCCGGCACTCTACAATGGCCGCGGCGGTCTGAACTGGAACGGTTGGGGTATAGTAGATAATCCATTAAGGCTGTTGGAGGGAGAGTACCGGGCAAAGAGCAAAAACTTTCTGTTGAGTACGGCGATCTCTTACCGTCCCGTACCGGGTCTGGAACTTACGGCCAATCTGGGCTATACGGATTACCACAAGGACGAGTACAAGGCATCCCGACATACAATGTTTAACCCGGTTTTTAAATATACAAGTGCTACCGGGTCTTCACTCTTTACCAATAGGGCCTCGCGCCAATCCTGGAATATGGAACCACAGGTCGAGTGGCAAAAGAAGTGGGGCAATGCAGATCTTAATATCCTGGTCGGGACCACGTTCCAGCAACGCCTAACAAAGCAGGTCAGTATATTGGGAGAAGGCTTCGAGAACAACAACCAGATTTTGGATATATCCGCAGCCAATAGAATCACGGGAGGGACAGACCGGGAATCCAAATATAATTACCAGGCCGTATTTGGAAGACTGAACCTTAAATGGGCCGGGAAATATATTGTGAACCTCACGGGACGACAGGATGGCTCCAGCCGGTTTGGACCGGGCAAGCAATTTGGCGATTTCGGAGCAGTTGGAGCAGCCTGGATCTTTTCAAGGGAAGCTTTCTTGGAGGACCAGGAGCTTTTGAGCTATGGGAAGCTCCGTACCAGTTATGGAGTTACGGGCAGTGATAATATAGGAGATTACGGCTTTTATAATTCCTATGGGATTTCGAGTACCGGAAACTATAACGGATCGGTACTCCTGCCTTCCAGGCTGTTCAATCCGGCCTTTGGCTGGGAAGAGACCAAAAAGTTCGAAGTAGGCCTGGAACTGGGTCTTTTGGGCGATCGCGTACAGCTTACAACGGCATGGTATAAGAACCGTTCCACAAACCAATTGTTGGGGGTCCCTTTGCCCGGCACCACGGGTTTCAATTCCGTAAATGCCAATTTTGACGCTACGGTGGAAAATACGGGCCTAGAAATAGACTTTCGGTCCGTAAACCTTAAAAGCGCCCATTTTAAATGGACTACGACCTTCAATATCTCGGTGCCCAAAAATAAGCTGGTAAAATTTGATGGCCTGGAACACTCGACCTTTGCAGACCAGTACGTGGTAGGGCAGCCCCTGAGCATCCGAAAGCTGTACCATATGACCGGTGTCGATCCGGACACGGGCGTATACCGGTTTGAGGACTATAACAAAGACGGTGCGATCGATCCGGGCGCTTCCTCGGAAGACCGTCAATGGATCGAGGATACGGCCCCAAGGTTCCATGGGGGGCTGGGCAATAATTTTAATTACAAAGCACTGAGCCTGAAGGTCTTTTTCCAGTTCAAGAAACAAAGAGGGCCCAATATATCCCATGATTCAAATTATCCCGGCGATCTTTCCAACCAGCACGCGTCCGTATTGGACCGTTGGCAGCAAGCAGGGGACGAGGTTCCGGTACAGCGCTATACCACAGGTCTTAGTGCCCAGGGCGCCGAGGCAATCACTGTTTTCCCCAATTACCTCAATAGTAGTGCACGGTATACCGATACCTCCTTTATCCGGTTGAGAAATGTGTCTTTGATCTACAGCATCCCAAAAGGGTCTATTTCCGGACTGGATGCCAGGATCTATCTGCAAGGACAGAACCTCTTGACCATTACAAGGTCCCTGAGTGCAGACCCGGAACATTTTAGCGCGACGGAGCTCCCCATATTGCGGCGCTTTACCCTGGGACTGGAACTGGGCTTTTAACGTTAAAAACAGATGCTTATGAAATTTACATACAGAAGAACGATACCATATCAAGGGCCCCTTAGGTCAACTTTCCGGGGACGGCGCCTATTGCTCCTGAGTATCTTAACGGGGTGCTTGGCAGCCTGTACGGATTTTGTGGAGGTAGATCTGCCAAAAAGCCAATTGCCGGCAGAATCGATTTTCGAGGATGCATCCATGACGGCATCCGCGGTCCGCGGTGTCTATTACCAAATGCGCACCAGCGGCCTGGTATCCGGTGACGGCTTGAATACCTCTATGGGGCTGTATGCCGACGAGCTGGACTATTACCGGCTCGGCCAGGGAAAAGCACTGGAAAATTACCAAAACCATACCCTGGGGCCTAACGACCCCATTGTAGCGGACTTTTGGAACAGTGCCTATACCCAGATCTATACGGTCAATGCGATTATGGAGGGCGTTGGGGGCTCGGCAAGCCTGGCCCCTGAGGACAAGGACCGGTTCAGGGGAGAGGCCCTGTTCGTAAGATCCTACCTGCACCTGTTGCTCGCAGAGCTTTTCGGGGACATACCCTATATTACGGGCACAAGCTATGTGGCCAACAAAGCCGTGGGGCGCATGCCCAAGGCATTGGTCTACGATCAGATAACAACAGACCTGGGCTCGGCCGTGGAGCTGCTGCCCGGTGAGGATGCCAGCGGGGAACGTGTGCGCCCCTATGCCGCCGTGGCAGAAGCGGTGCTCGCGCGTGCCTACTTATATACCGGGGAATGGACCATGGCGGAAGCGATGGCCGATAGGGTCATTGCTAAATTCGGGGCCCTGGAACCTGACCTGGGCAAGGTCTTCCTGAAAGATGCCCCCGGAACGATCTGGCAATTAAAACCGAACGGCGAAGGCGATAATACCAGCGAGGGGGGCCAGTTTATATTCACCGTTGCACCTCCGGTGAACATAGCTATGAGCGATCTCCTGTTCGAGGCATTCGAGCCCGGCGACCAGCGGCGTTCCACCTGGGTGAAAGCGGTCGGGAATGCTACAGGTACGGAAACCTGGCACCATGCCTTTAAATATAGGGAACAGGGCCGTACCGATGGTTCCGTAGAGTATTCGGTGCAGCTGCGCCTGGCGGAACAGTACTTGATCCGTGCCGAGTCGCGGGCACGCCTGGGCGACCTCCCCGGGGCACGGTCCGATATAAACGCGGTCAGGAACCGGGCAGGCCTGGGGGGCACGGCCGCCGTTACCCCGGATGGACTGCTGGGCGCCGTTCTGCAGGAGCGCCGCGTCGAACTGTTCACCGAACAGGGGCACCGCTGGTTCGACCTGAAGCGCACGGGAAGAGCGGCCGGGGTACTGGGGCCCGTCAAGCCCAACTGGAAGGACGCCCATGTACTGCTGCCTATCCCGGGCACGGAGCTGGCGCTCAATCCGAACCTGCTGCCGCAGAACGACGGCTACTAGGCCCCGGTAAGGGCAGGGCTCCCATCAAAAGAACCCTGGCAACAGCTTGCAAGCGCAATTTTTAAATGGATGAAAGTAAATAAAAGAAGGGATCATATTAGGTATAAGATTCTGTCTTGAGGTTTTCGTTAATTCGTAAGATTCATGAATTCTTTATTAAAAACCATCTGTAAGTGCTATTATTTTGGAATCTACGTCCTCTTTTGAATGGGGTAATAGATTCTTAAATAGATTCGTGTCGAGTTGATATGTCACTATATGATTGCCAATGAGCCCGATAAATTTATCATGGAGCACACGAAATGATCTTAGTTTGTCCTTTTTGATACCATAAATGTAAAAGCTAAATTCGTAAGTGTTTTCCACAAGGTTATAGACATCAATAATAGAAGCCCGTTCCCATATATGTATAGGTTCGTATTTCCCTATCAGTTTGGAGTTTACGAAAAGATAGTCACCATAGGTTGTACTGTTTTTATTTACCGTTAGGGGAGGCGCAGCCATTTTTAATTGATTTTTGGATGCTATGGTTCCCACTTCTATTTGAGCACGGCTTATGGTGTCTATGGTTTTTCCAAGATGACTTAATTGGAGATTGGTATCGGCAACAATAAATTGGTTCCGATACCGATAGGTATATACTAACTTTTGTAATTGTCGGTTGTATTGGAGCACTCCATCGGTATCAAAAATACCATCGATCTGTTTTTGTAACAGTTCGTGCGAGAGGTCTACCTTAGTAATTTCTGAAAGGCTTATTTTGCCCAAGACATTTTCTCTGGTCTTGCCACTTAAGCCTCTAATAACCAAACTAACAGAATCTATGGGTTCAACTTGTGAAAAATAGGCAGGTTTATCCATGACGGACCGGGCTTTCCAATCGGTCGTATTGCCCCTAAAAATATAAGGCATAACCCCATCCGTAAGAAAGAAATAGGGTGGGATGACCCGAAGCTGTATAGATTTATAAGGAAGACTGTCCTGGTCTAAGGTCAAACGAATGGTCTCTTTGTTTTGAAGTACCGTATCTAAAATTATCAAATGAAATGGCGAGATACTATTCCCCAAATAGATCTTTCCTTGATCGGCGCCGGCAATATAATACGAATTGTAGGCCAGATCCAATTGTTTAGCTTTTATTGCGGGATGGCCGGCAAACCGGCGTGTAAAACTATTGTCTCGGTGGAGTTTATGCTCAGAAAGCAAAAATAATAAAGATACCACTCCTATACCACATATCATGCAAGTAAAGAGGATGGTATATGTTTTTTTATGTGTCATATGCATATTTTGAAGTATCGTCATTCTTTTGTGGGCTCAATATCATAACCCCAATAAAGGCAAGAATAACAAAGATGATATTAAATATTAAATGCTCGGTCCAACTCAATTTTTCCAAAACACCCCCACAGGCACAGGGAATAAAATCACTAAAATTCAAAATGATAAAAATATAGGTAGTAAACATGACCATAAGTGTAAAGGCAGCATATAAGGCAGGTAACCTAAATCTTGGAACGACCAACATCAATGAAATTAGGATCTCTATAAAAGGTACTCCCCAGGCGACCCAAGTTGTGTAAGCAGTAAGAACGGGGGATTGCCCTATTTGAATCTTAAATTCGTCAAAAATTAAAAATTTGCTAACAGCTGCATATACAAACAACAGTATAAACAGCATACAAATAATTTCCAACAAAATATTTTTATGCTTATTGTAGATTTTCATAAGATTTGTAATGAAAATAACTTATTAACGACATGATATACGGGTTGAAATTTGTTTTTAAGGGGTAAATGGTTATATAGTAAAGGTTTAAGAGGGTGGTGGTTTAAGAGGGTGGTGGTTTAATAGTTCTTGGTAATTTTACCAGCAAACTTAGTCAATCTTTTTAGGATATCATGATGTACTATTACATACAGGTATCATATATTCAGACCATGTCTAATAGTAGATACGTATATAATACAAATAAAAGAGGTTGCTTTTTCAACAACCTCTTATGATTAAACTTTACAAAGGTAATCTGTATACATCCTGACATAGAAGTCCCCAGGCTCTGGAATATAAATCATAATTAATGAAGTTAATCTGAGTAGTGCATTCCGCTCCCCAGTTGTTGATCGAACAATCAGTGGGCGGTGGGCCCGATAAGAGGGTACAATATGCTGGAGGAAACATCTGGATATATACATCGTTTACTGCTTCATTTGGAGCAGGTTTAAAGGAAAAAGAGGCTACAATGGCCAGCATAAAGACAAAAGCAGGCAAAACTGTTTTTAAAAAATGACGTTTCATAATATAGATATTTAAAAATTAAAAATTATTGACCTACTCTTTTTTTCAGGTTTTCGGTCTCACTCCTGACTGTACAGTAAATTATTATCTCGAATTGTTATTCGTGAGTCTAATCCAAGGATACTTTTGAAGCTAATAATGATTTTTAAAACAATTCCTACTTAATTGATACCAATAAACCATGTATGTAAATTTACCTAGAGTGCTCGAACTATACTGATTTTTTCTTATAGGTCGGCACAAAAGTTAAATAACGCGATTTTGATATTATTAAACACCAATGGAGATTATGGTTTTGATGGTAGTACAATTCTGTATGGTCAGCTCGTCTATTTGAATATGTTTACCCCAAGGTTTATCACCATTTGACGCAAACGTAAAGAATAAAACTTACTTCTAAAGGATAAAAACTTATCTGAGAGGGATTATTTACTTTATCTGAGAGATATTGTTTATTTGATATGAGAGTAATTATTTATTTGAAAGGATTCGGTTTTGATGAAGATACGGTACCCAAAATGAAGATCTTATCAATTTTTAAATGTATGAAGAGAAAAAATTATTGATTATTCGCAATTGGTCATGAAGTGCTTGTCACCCTGAATTTCTGCACTGAGCGCAGTCGGAAGACTCAAGATAAACTTGAGAAATTTCATAGCTATTGATGTTAATCCAAATAGTTGTTTTATTATATAATATAATTTATAGTTTTTAATCAAATAAATTGCTACGTCTAGTAGTTAAGCATAATCTAGCTCCAGTATATCATTAGATTATAATAGAACTAAACCAATGCGATATCATAGAGAGTAGATAGGATATTTCATTAATAACTGGAATATCATAACTCACCCCTTTGCCAACAGAATAAGCGACAAACAGAACATATAGTAGTAGTAATAATCTGGCATGAAGTTTTTTGATGCCATTTTTCGAAAAAACAAATATCAGAAAAACTATTATGGTTGAAATTAAAAGTAGCACACGTAATTGTCCAACATTTTCGATAGTGTTGCTGCTCATTTCTATAGGGCCATAAATAAGTGTAAACAGAAATAAAGGAAAACCGAGTGCGAAACAAACGTCAAATATGTTACTTCCCAGAGCATTAGCAACCGCATCATCATAGTTACCCTTCATAGCGTCTTTGTATGAAATAATAGTATCAGGTACACTCGTGGCAGCTGAGGCTAGTACTACAGAAACAAAGTAAATAGGCATCCCAATAGCAGTTCCAAATTGTTCACAAGCCTCAACGAGCCAAAAGCAAGCAATGGCTATAAAAAAAACAGAAAGCACTAATAATAAAATCGCTTTCGTTTTATTGATTTTGGAGTCACCCAAAACCACAGTAGACAAATCACCTTTAAATAATGCAATGGTTTTATTACCGCCATCTGCTGTGTCTTCATAATCATTTTCTATATCACCAACTCCTTGACTCATTAACATATAAGCGACATAAATAAAATATAGTACCATTAAAATAAGTCCGTGAATCCAGTTTAAAGAAGTGCCGGTAATTACAAAAATCAATGCCAGTTCAGCAATGATTAATGAAATACCATCACGCATGATGACCTTTCTGGAAATTTCAATTTTAGAAGAAATGCCCTTTCCTATAACCACTAAAATAACAACAGCAGGAATAATCATAGCATTAAAAACGGCACTTCCAGCTGTGGTACCAATACCACCAGAAAAACCATCTTTATCTTTTAATATAAATAAGAAAAAAAGCGTGGTAAATAATTCAGGTAAACTACTTCCAATAGCATTGATAGTAGCACCTTTAATCCCTTCTTTCATATTCCTTCCTAAATAGTTCGAAGCCATTTCAAAACCATCGCAAGCTCTCCAAATTATGATACAAGTAATTAATATAAGTCCCAAGGAAGAAATAATAGCCATAAGTAGTATTTGTATTTGGCAAATCTAAAAATTTAAAAGAAGAAAATAGACTACTATAACTCATTTTAAATTTTCAAAATCTAAAGTCTGTAATTTATTAAAACAATGTTAAAACAGATGTAATAGCTCAAAGTGACTTTTATTTTTTTTACATTTAAACGAATACATCTAATTTAATACTTAATATATGTCAACCTTCAATTTAAAAATTAATAATAAAAAGCATACTGTAGAGGCAGATGCAGACACGCCTTTACTTTGGGTTTTAAGAGATCAAATAGATTTAGTAGGAACTAAATATGGTTGTGGCATTGGTCAATGTGGTGCCTGTACAGTACATGTTGATGGCAACGCTATGAGGAGTTGTTTACTTCCAATTTCACAGGCAGAAGGTATGAGTATTACAACTATTGAAGGGCTTTCAGAAGACGGAAGTCATCCTGTACAGCAAGCCTGGAAAGCCATTGATGTACCACAATGTGGTTATTGTCAATCTGGACAAATAATGACGGCTTCAGCATTTCTGAATCAAAATTCAAATCCAAGTAATTCAGAAATAAGAAGTGCTATGCATGGAAATATATGTCGCTGTGCGTCATATAATAGTATAGAAAAAGCAGTAAAAGTAGCTGCAGAAAAAATAAGTTAAACCTCAATAAATAAGAAACAAAATGAATCTTTCAAGACAACAAACATTTAGTAGAAGATCATTCTTAAAAACTTCAGCGTTAGCAAGTGGAGGCATGCTTATTAGCTTTAACTTGTTTACGGCTTGTAAATCGGATGTAAAGCCACCAATCGATATTAGTCAGTTAAATTTTAATGACTTTAATGCCTTTATAAAAATTTCGAATGAAGGCAAAGTCACGATATTTTCACCTAACCCAGAAATTGGCCAAGGCGTAAAAACATCGATGCCGATGCTTATTGCAGAAGAATTAGATGTGCCTTGGGATGATGTGTATGTAAAGCAGGGAGAGCTTGATACAGAAAACTATACACGCCAAGTAGCCGGTGGTAGTCAATCAATAAGAAGTAGTTGGGAACCTTTAAGGCAAACAGGAGCTACAGCAAAACAAATGTTAGTAAATGCCGCCGCCGCAAAGTGGGGTGTTTCAGCATCAGATTGCAAGGCATCACAAGGTATTATTACAAATGCAAATGGTGAGAAATTAGGTTATGGAGATGTTGTAAAAGAAGCCGCTTTGTTGGAAGTTCCAGAAGATGTTAAGTTAAAAGAATCTAAAGATTTTACCGTTATTGGTAAGGGTAAAAGCAATGTTGATATTGATGAAATTATTACAGGAAAACCATTGTTTGGTCTAGATTATAAAGAAGAAGGTATGGTATATGCATCGGTTTTAAGACCTCCAGCTTTTGGACAAGTTTTAGAGTCTTTTGATGATACAGATGCAAGACATGTTAGTGGTGTTGTTGATGTTATTAAGTTTGGAGATAAAATAGCGGTTTTAGCAATCAATACATGGACAGCTATGAAAGGGAAGAAAGCTTTGAAAGCAAAATGGAAACAAGATTCTAAAGCTGAAAGTACAGAATTTCATAATGCAGAATTGCTTAAGATATTAAATGGGAATAAGTTTGATACGCGTAGAAAAGATGGTGATGTAAAAAAGGCCTTTGCAGAGGCTGATAAGGTTTTAGAACGCATTTACGAGTCACCATTTTTACCTCATAACTGTATGGAACCCATGAATTTCTTTGCTCATGTTACTGAGGAGAAAATAAATCTGGTTGGGCCTATCCAAACTCCAAAATGGACTGCAGATAGGGTAGCAAAACTTTTGGAACGAGAGGTTAGTGAAGTGTCTTTAAAAATGACCAGAATGGGTGGTGGCTTTGGTAGACGATTATATGGCGACTTTGCTTTAGAAGCTGCAGAAGTTTCAAATTTGGCAAAAAAACCTGTAAAAGTAGTTTTCTCCCGAGAAGATGATATGTGTGCAGGAACGTATAGACCAGCAACAAAATATAAAATAGCAGCATCAATTAAAGATGGGAAATTAACGGGTTATTATTTAAAAGAAGCAGCTATTAATGGTAATATGTATGGACTGATTCCAAATTTCTTTCCAGCAGCAGCATTAGAAAATTATCAAGTAGACACTGCTAATTATAAAAGTAATATAACGACAGGTGCTTGGAGAGCCCCATATACTAACTTTTTAGCAAGTGCGGAACAAAGCTTTTTTGATGAACTAGCAGAGGTTTTAGAAGTTGATCGTGTTCAGTTACATTTAGATTTATTAGAAAACGTAAAAAATAATCCTGAACCCAATATAGAATATAGTCCTGAGCGTTTACAAGGTGTTATAAAAATGGTGGTTGATAAATCCAATTGGGGAAAAACAGAAGCGGGCGTTTATCAAGGGTTTTCGGTGTATTATTGCCATAATACCCATGTTGCTGAAATAGCAGATATTGTTATGGAAAAAGGAAATCCTATAGTTAAAAAGGTAACCTGTGCCGTAGATTGTGGTATTGTTGTAAATCCATTAGGAGCTATAAACCAAATAAAAGGAGGCGTTATAGATGGCATAGGTCATGCCCTGTATAGTGAGTTAGCATTTAAAGATGGAGCTCCTCAATCTAATAATTTCAATAGTTATCAACTAATAAGAATGGGACAGACACCCCAAGTAGATGTTCATTTTATTGAAAATAACATAGCTCCAACTGGTTTAGGTGAGCCAACGTTACCTCCTGTAGGTGCTGCAGTAGCAAATGCTATATATAAAGCCACAGGAAAAAGATTAACCAAACAACCATATATTAATAATTTGGATTTAGAAAAGGTGGTTGGGTAAATCTTCGTTTATGACACATGAATTTAAAGACATAGTTAATCAAGCTGAAATAGCTGCTAGAAAAGGAATTAAATCGGTTTTGGCATCTGTCGTAGCACTTGATGGTTCTTCCTATAGAAAACCAGGTGTGAGAATGCTTATTTTGGAAGATGGTAAAATGATTGGTGCTGTGAGTGGGGGGTGCGTAGAAAAAGAGATCTTGTTACAATCTGAATCTGTTTTTAAGACAGGGGAATCTAAAATAATGACGTATGATGGCAGATATAGATTGGGCTGTGAAGGTGTTTTATATATTTTAATAGAATTGTTTGAACCAAATCTTGCTTTTAAAGAGGCTTTTTCTCGTACTCTGGAAGAAAGAAATTCATTCGAAATTTGGTCATATTTCGATAAGAAAGAAGGCACCATTTGTGGAACAGGCACTTGGGTAAAAGTTAAAGATTCTCTTTTTTCATTACAAAGTAACAAGCAAAAAGTGGATGACTCTTTATCAATTTTTAAACAAAGTATGCCACCATGCTTTAAACTTGTTATTATAGGAGCAGAACATGATGCCGTACAATTATGCAAATATGCAGTTTTAACAGGCTGGGAGGTTGTTATTATTTCTGGCTCATCAGAGTCTAAATCAATTATGAATTTTCCGGGTGCCATTAGTTTTCAGGCTGTATCGGCAGAAAATATGGAAACGTCATCTATTGATAATCAAACAGCTATTGTATTGATGACCCATAATTTCGCCAATGATTTAAGGTATTTAGTTCAATTAAAAGAAACCAATCCTGTTTATATTGGACTGTTAGGCCCCTCAAAACGAAGGGATGATTTATTGTCTCAATTTATAGAATATTGTCCAGATGCAGATGATGCCTTTTTAGATGGTATTCATGGCCCTGCTGGCATTAATATTGGTTCTGAAACCCCTCAAGAAATTGCAGTTTCAATTGTATCTGAAATATTAGCAGTGTCCAGAAAACGAGACCCTATATCGTTAAATAAAAAAACGGGGAAGATTCATTCATAATATTCTCAATAGTGTCTAAGCATTCTTTACATATTCCTATTGTTATTTTAGCTGCAGGTGCTTCAGAACGCATGGGAACTGCAAAGCAGTTGCTAGCTTGGGGGAACAATACGCTTTTAGGGCATACTATTGAAACAACATTAAAAACTACAGATGATGTCTATGTGGTTTTAGGAGCAAATTACGCTGTAATAAAAAATAAAACAATCAAGTTTCCAGTTACTATTATTAGGAATAAAGATTGGAAATCAGGTTTGGGTAAATCCATAGCTTGTGCTGCTGACCATTTTCTGAATTTAAAACCAAAGGTTGATGGGGTGCTTATTTGCCTGGCAGATCAACCATTTATAGATTCTGATTTTTTAAATACTTTAATTCATAACTTCACCCCAAATACAGATCAAATTATAGCAACTTCTTATAAAAAAGGCATTTCTGGTGTTCCGGTAATTTTTGATAAGGTGTACTTATCAGAACTGTCAAAATTAAGTGATGATAAAGGAGCTAAAGTACTTCTGAAAAAATATGCTTCTTTGGTAAAAGCTTTTAAGCCTAAATTAGAAAACATCGATTTAGATCATAAAGAAGATTATGAAAATCTTTATAGAAATCAGTTTTAAACATTTATTAGTAAATCGGCCAAAGTTTAATCAAAAAGCGGAAAAGAGACTGTATAATAAGTAGTATATTTTGTCATCCTATGTTTGCAAAAGGGAATAATAAAGAATTAATTTAACATGAGTTTAATACGGGCATAGCTAAATTGATTGCCAGGTGTTTTGCCGTTATCAAAAGACAAGAGCTTTTCGTTAAACTTGATTTTTAACAGAAAGGCCTTTTGTTTTTAGGTGAATTCTTTGGATTTTAACTTAGAATACAACCTCATATTCTTCATTGTTTTTTACTACTGATCTTCCAAAAACTAAATTTTCTTCGTGTGGTAAACCCTAGCTTTTTATATAATTGTATAGGACCAAGGTTCGTTTGATCTACATGTAAAAAAGGAATTTTTCCTTTTTTTAAAATACTCTCTACAGTGTGTGAAATAAGTTGTTTTGCATAACCATTACCAGTATGATCCGGATGCGTTATTACAGCGCTAATTTCAATAAAATCATTAGTTTGCATACGTTCTCCTGTTACAGCAACAAGTTTTTTATCTTTATAGATGCCATAATACTGTCCTAACTCATTTGTTTTCGATTTAAAATACTCTGGATAAACTAGTTTAACTAAATCGATTAAATCATCATAATTTGATTTTGTTAATTCTATAATGTTTTCCGTTACAGGGTAATTTATTTTATTATATATAATCATTTGTAAACCTATATATTCAATAGGTTCTTTAAAATGCAATGGCATTTTAGGTTTATTGCCAACAATAAAAAAATCTGTAATTAATTTGGCATATTTTTCTATAGCAAGACTCGTGTCCTCATTATTTATAAAAGCTCCAAAAGGACCATAATCCGGATGAAAAAATTTTACATTCCCATAATCTATTGCCTGATTAAAATGGCAATCGGTTAAAGAGAACCAAACAGGATTGTCCAAAGCATTTTCAGGTATTGCCATTATTAAGAAATATTTTGATTTATATGATTAATAATATCTTCCATTGGTGTTGTAAAATCAAACCACAAAGTTTCCTCGTTCTTTTTAAACCAGGTAAGTTGACGTTTTGCAAAACGCCGCGTATTCTTTTTAATTTCAGAAATAGCAAAATCGAGTGTCCATTCACCATCTAAATAATTAAATAATTCTTTATAACCAACAGTATTTAAAGCATTTAAATTTTTAAAAGAAACTAAACTTTTAACTTCCTCCAATAAGCCTTCTTGCATCATAATATCAACCCGTTTATTAATTCGGTTGTATATGGCCTCTCTTTCGGCAGTTAGTCCAATGGCGATCGTTTTAAAATGGCGTTTTATTTTTTCCTTATTTAAAAATGATGAATAGGGTTTGCCTGTGCCAATACAAATTTCTAAAGCACGAATAACACGGTGTGGATTATCAATAGCAATCGTGTTGTAAGCAACAGAGTCGAGCTGCTCTAATTGTTTTTGTAAATGAGACAACCCTTTTGTTTCTAGATCATTATTAAGCGCTTCACGAATACTGCTTTCAACTTCTGGAAAATCATCTAAGCCTTTATTAACGGCATCAACATATAATCCGGAACCACCAACCATTATGACAGTGTCGTGAGTTTTAAAAAGCGTATTTAAAGTATTTATAGCATCTTTTTCAAAGGCGCCAACATTATAATTATCTTTTATAGATTTATGATGAATAAAATGATGTTTAGCTGCCGCTAATTCTTCAGGTGTTGGAGCAGCTGTACCAATTTGCATTTCTTTAAAAAACTGCCGCGAATCTGCCGATAGTATTTCTGTATCGAAATGATTCGCTAATTTTATGCTTAAGGCTGTTTTGCCTATGGCAGTAGGACCAATTAAGGAAATAAGATATTTGTTTTTTGAGTTGATACGTTTAAGTGTTTGTTTGTTAGAACAAATTTAATGAGAAAATACAAGAATATTGTTGTGCGTTGAGGATATAGTGTATAGCCTAACTATTCCTCAATTTAACTACACCATAATGATGTTTATGGATGAAGTTTTTCTCCACAATTATAACAAAATTCAGCACCATCTCTATGTTTTTCGGATAAGCAGTTAGAACAAGATTGGGAATTTAATTGTACATTTTCATCTTTGCCTTTACTTGCTCTAGTTTGAGTAGCATATTCTGCAGATACAATACCAGTAGGCACAGCTATGATACCATAACCTAAAATCATAACAATAGAGGCTATGAATTGCCCAAATGGAGTTGCAGGAGAAATGTCACCATAACCAACAGTGGTTAAAGTAACAATACACCAATATACACTTGCAGGAATGCTTGTGAAACCAGCTTCATCCCCTTCAATAAGATACATAATAGTACCTAAAATAATGGCGATAATAATAACGGTAAATAGAAATACAGATATTTTTACACGACTCGCTTTTAATGCTTTTAGTAAGGTGTTTGACGCGCCTAAATAACGTACTAATTTTAATATTCTGAAGATTCTAAGTAACCTTAAAGCACGTAAAGCTGCAAGGGCATGAATACCTCCAAAAACTAAAGAAATATATTTTGGAATGGTCGATAATAAATCAATAATACCATAAAAACTAGTAACATATTTATAAGGTTTTTTTACGGTAATCAGTCTAGCTATATATTCTAAGGTAAATAGTATGGTAATTACCCATTCTGAGATATTAAGGAAATCGTGATATTTAGTATCGAAAGTTTTAACACTCTCTAGCATTACTAAGATAATACTTGCTATAATTGTGACAAGTAAAATAATATCAAATAATTTCCCGACAGGCGTATCTGCTTCATAAATAATTTCATGAAGTCTTGCTTTCCAATACCTTTTTTTTGGTTTGTCCATGTATTCAAAAATAAGAAAGATAGATTACTTTTTCTTTAAAAGGATAAGCGAATTCGTTTGAATATTAACAATTTCACTCATAAACGCTTTTAGATACGGGTAATATTCTGGCTCATAAATGGCTTTGTTGAAGGTTATCTTTAGCATAATAAAAATAGTATTACCAAGGGCCCTAGTAGAGAAAAGGACTCTCCCTGAATTATTTGGTAAAGCTATGTTTTTTTCTTCTGGGAGTTCAATAATGGTATATTTATTATCATCGAAACTAAGTTTAAATGAATAATGGTAGGTGTCTTTATAACCAAAATCTATAGGGTATGTTCTTTCTTGAAGTTTAAACGGATTTTCATTAAAAAATTTAACAAAAAATGGATTTAAATAAATGTTATCTCCAGTATCTTCATAATTATAGTCTATGTGATAAGATTCTTTAAAATCTTCACTTGTTTTACCATTACTTGTTACTTCAAAATCTGAAATATCTAAATAAGGAAACTTGTTTTCTAACGTTTGAACATAAGATTCACTGTTTTGATAGTATGATTTTTTATAATTTAAGGCATGATACCCAGTCCGTTTTGAGATTATGTTTCCAGAAATAGTTTCTTTTTCGTTAATATTCACTTCTGCATTATAATAAACGTTTGAAGCCTTGCTTGGTTTTAAATCAACCCATTTGCTACCATTTTTAAAATCCATAAGCCTACCATAACTATTTAGACATCTAAAAGGAATATCACCAAAGCATAAGTAATTGTCTGTAGCATCTAAATAGTAGATTTTATCATTTATGTTTGCCTGAACAATTAAGTAGTTAAAATCTGAAATAACAGGATAAACTTTTGTGGCAAACCCATTATTTCTAGTCGATAATAATACGGGTTTCACATTTATACCCGATTCTTTTAATAAATTATGGAGCAAAATATTTATAGCCGAGACATTTCCAGATTTATTTTTAATCAAATTTTTAATAGAAACGTCTTCAAATATTTTATAGTCCCCATTCCATGTATAGTTTTCTTGAACATATCTATAAATAGTATTTGCCTTTTTTAATAAATCCTTTTCATTAATAATTTCAAGATTCAATAAATTTTCTAAATCTATAGATTTTGTTAACTGTCTTCCAATATCTTTATCTGTTCTAAATTCTCTATCAACGGTTTTCCATGTTTTGGTATAATTATTTACTCTACCGTCAAAACCTTTGAATGTTTGTAATTCATACTCTACTCTTGCCAAATAATTGTATTTGGAAGTCATGTAGTCTTCTTCTATAAAAGCGGGCATATCTCTCATAGCATAAACACTATTACCACAATCTGCACTGGCACCTCTTGAATTTTCCAGACAATTCTTTTTTATCTCTGATGTATTTGTTATTAGTTTTTTACCACCTACTAATTTAATATTGTAATACCAGTTTCCAGGAATACTTGTTCTGTATTCGTTGTATAAAGTTGGTATATCGCTTTGGAAATTCCATCCTTTATAGTTAAACATAAAAGGGGAAATACGTGTATAGCTATAGGTTATTACTGAACCTTCTTTAATATTTGGCAGGGTAAATTTAACAAGGGTGTGGTTTTCATCGTATTTTTCTCTAAAAATATCCTTTTCAAGTAATTGAGTTTTAATAACGTTTCCATCTTCTAGATTATAAGTGGTGGCAACAATTTTTTTTACTTTTTGTTTACTATCACCTTTGTTATATAAATGAATAGAAATGTTGGCTTTATTAAAGCCTTCCTTGTTTAATATTTTTATTTTTTGTTTTATCTCGGTTCTTAACTTATAATCATCTTTATCTACAAAACTATTTCCAAATTTATATACCATTAGAGCGTTGGCAGTTGAGTCTTTTTCAAAAGTATTTGTTTCCAGATCTCCTAGAGTGACTCTGTATGATTCAGAATGAAAATTTGATTGTGAAAAAAGAGTTAAGTTTGAGAGCAATAAATAACACAAGACAATTTGCTTCATGCTTAATCAAATATAATTTGTTTTAGTTTTTTATTTTTACGGAGATAACTTTGAATAATATGCTGCGTATCTCGATTATTATTCATTGGGGTGATAATAGATTCTAAAACTTCAATATTATTTATATGATAGTTAAGATTGAAGAACCCTAAGCCTTTAAATACACCATTTTCAATGAGGATGGCACTGCGTTCATCAACATCTCGTCCCTTGTCAATAATAACCATGTTTTTGTTATAATAACTGTTTTTAGACAATAGTAACTCTACTCTTTGGTTATAAGATTCGGTGGTTTCTTTTTGAATGCAAGCACCTTCACAGGTTTTTATATCGTAATTAAAACAGTTTGTATTTGTTTTATAGATGCCTGTTAACTTTTGACATAAACTGTATTCTTCAATAGCTTTAATTATAAAACTTTTACCACTTTGTTTATTACTAAAAGTAGTCACCGGTTTTTTGCGTCCGTCAGCAATATCAATTTTTAAATTAATATAATCGTTTTCATCTCTAAAACTATATAAAGCATGTGTAAAACTCGTTCTACGCAATGCTCTATTAAATATAGGTCTAACACGTTTTATTTCTTCGCTTTCTTTTAAAAGTGCTACTAATTCACTGCCAGTAGCCTCGTAAGTTACCGCGGTAACCAAAGCTTGTATTTTTTTTGATTTTTGATTCGTGTTTGTAAAATGCTGATTGATACGTTTTTTTATATTGTTACTTTTTCCAATATAAATAATATCTCCATTAGCTTTATGAATGTAATAAACACCAGTAATTGCGGGTAATTCTTTTATAATATCAACATGTTTTGGTTCTAATTGGTGCTTCGGATTTAACCGCACAGATTGTTGAATAATACTTTTAGAGCTGTCCTTATCTAAAAGTATTTTAAACAGTTTTATTGTCGCTAAAGCATCACCAGAAGCACGATGCCTATCTGTAACCGGAATACCAAGAGATCTAACCAATTTACCTAGACTATATGAAGTTTGATCAGGAATTAAATTTTTTGAGAGCTCGACAGTGCAAAGTGATTTTCTTTCAAAATCAAAGCCTAAGCGACTAAACTCCGTTTGTAATATTCGATAATCAAACTGGGCGTTGTGAGCCACCAAAATACAATCATTTGTAATCTCAACAATACGTTTGGCAACCTCATAAAACTTAGGCGCATTCCGGAGCATGTTGCTATTTATACCAGTTAAGTTTACTACGAAGGGTTGTATCTCACGTTCAGGGTTAACAAGACTTATAAATTGATCAACTATTTGATGGCCATCATATTTATAGATTGCAATTTCTGTAATGCCTTCTTCATTATACTTGCCTCCAGTCGTTTCTATGTCTAATATTGCGTACAAAAAATGTTTATGCGTTTATTTGTTTTTTATTAAACGTTATTGCAGAAGCCAGTCTCGAGTCTTTCGTCTTTGCTCAAGACAGGCTAAAGTCGAGGGATGGTAATCTGTTTGCTCTAAGTTTTAATCAAAAGATGGCTTGTTTCAATGTCTTTAATGATAACTTCTTGCTCCAAATATACTACTTCCAACTCTAACCATCGTACTACCACAATTAATAGCTAATTGGTAATCGCCACTCATTCCCATACTAATGGTGTTTAATTGATAGTTATCAGCTTTTATGAGTTTTAAATTTTCAAAAGCATCTTTTAAATAATTGAATTCTTTTTTTACCTGATTTTCGTCATCAGTAAACGTTGCCATTCCCATGAGCCCAACAATCCTTATATTTTTTAACTCAGAAAACGTTTCTGATTTTACAATTTCTGAAGCTTCTTTTGATGTCATTCCAAATTTAGAATCTTCTGAGGCTATCTTTATTTGAAACAGACAATCTATAACTCTACTGTGCTTTAAAGCTTGTTTATTTATTTCTTTTAAAAGTTTTAAATTGTCTACACCGTGGATTAGCTGCACAAATGATGCCATATATTTTACCTTATTACTTTGAACGTGACCAATCATATGCCATTCAATATCTTTAGGCATGGTATCATACTTGTTTACCATTTCCTGAATCTTATTTTCTCCGAAGATACGTTGACCAGCATTATAAGCCTCCATTAAATCGTTAACAGGCTTCGTTTTTGAAACAGCAACAAGTGCGACATGTTTTGGTAATAATGTTTTTATATTTTGAAGGTTTTGTTTTATACTCATTATTAAATAAAATTATACCAATTGAATTTCAAAATTATATGCGTCATTTTGAGATTTAATTGGTGTCAATCCCAAATTTTGGGTCTTTCAATATCAATAGTCCTTAAGTAGCTTAGCATTTGTCCTGTATGTACAGATTCGTGATAAGCTATGCGATTGAGGTAGTCACCAAGTGTTTTGCTTTGCCCAACTTCGCTACGCTCAATTCTAATTTGCTCTAAATGTAATGAATCAAAATTTCTAATCATACTAATAAAATCGTCTCGGTAAGTTTCTGCAAACTTAAGCTCAGCATCTATACTTTCGTATGGAAGATCTTTCCAAGGTGATTTATAAGTTCCTAAGTTGCCTCTTTTCTCAATGATCATGTGAAATAAATGTTCACCCTCAAGTACATGCCTTATCATTTCTATTATTGTAAAGGCTTGGTTATCTGGTTTCCAATGTAAATGCTCTTTTGGAATGCCTTGCCAAAGTTTTATACTACGCCTTCTAATCTCAGAGAAGTTTAAAAGGATAATTTCAGTTGCGTTCATTTAAAATGGTTTAATAATGTAGTGGTTTGAACTTTTTTGATTGCTGCGAAAAATAGTGATTTTATTCGCAAATGAAGTTTTTTTTAGCTGTGTAGCATCCCTACGGAGTAATAAAAAGACAAAATGTGGGGGCGAAAGGGCATTTTTCAGTCAATTATAAAAAGTCTTCATCTGGAAACACCTACCTATCCGGCAGGAAAGCACGCCTTTTCGCTTAAATAAAAAAAGTCAAGATGAGTTCGTCATTATTTTATAGTTTCTTTTAATGAGATTCCTGCCTTCGCAGGAATTAGAATTCATAAATGGTAACACCACTTCGTAATTTTGGTTCGATAAAAGTACTTTTAGGAGGCATGGTTAAACCAGCATTGGCAATAGCTTTCATTTCTTCAACAGTAATGGGAACTAAACCAAAACCTACTTTAAATTCGCCATGATCTACTTTACTTTTTATCGCTACTAGATCATTTTTACCGTAAGAGTAATCAATACGTGTATCGTTACGCACATCTGAGATTCCCAAGATAGGGTCTAAAATAGTTTTGTAAAGAATATGGGTATCTAAAGCTTCTAGAGCGTTACTAAATTTATGATTACTTTTTCTTAAATATAAAGAATAGAACTCACCATCAAGATACATACTAAAATGATGTTTGCCACTTGGTTTATATAATTCGTTACCTCTATTTTCAATGCGATACATCGTATCCAATTGTATTAAAAAAGCTTCTTTGGTTAATCCATTTAAATCTTTAACGAGCCTATTAAATTCATGAATTCTTAAGTCCGATTCAGGAATTAAATAACTCATAAAAAAATTATAAGGTTCGTTTCCCGTATGTGTATCGTTTTCAGATTGTAAATCTTTAGAAAGTAAATATGAAGAAGCAGACCTATGGTGTCCATCTGCAATATATAAAGTGCCAATTTTTTCAAACTCATTACCAATGGTATTGATTAATTCTAAATCATCAAGTTTCCATAAATAATGTGTATCTCTATATGTGGTTGTAAACTCAAATTCTGCCCTGTCCTTTTGTACATCAGAAATGATGTTGGCAATTACGGTGTTATTAGGATAGGTTAAAAGTACTGGCTCGGCATTAAAACCAACTGTTTTTAAATAATCTTTAAACACGTTTTCTCTATATTCAATAGTATCTTCATGCTTTTTGATAATATCTTTTTCGTAATCTTCTGAACTTGCAGCAGCAATAATTCCAGAAAAGGCATGACCTTCTCTATTTACAATTTTATATACATAATAACTTGGTGTTTTATCTTGAATAAAAATAGCATCTTCCTTAAATTCTGAATAACGGTTTCTTACTAAGGTATATCTATCTTTTCCTGAAATATCTTTCTGATATCTATATCCTGGATTTATAATATGCAAAAATGAAAAAGGGTTGTAACCCATTCTGGATTCACGTTCTTCTTGTGTATATGTTTGATACGAACGGGCTGCAACCAGACTTACTTTGTCTCGTGTTGGTCTAACTGCTTTAAATGGAATTATTTTGGCCATAATTCATCACTCTGTTTTAATTAAAGCTAAAAATGTTCTATAATCCTCTTTTGAATTAAATATGTTTTTTGGAATATAAATAAATTGCCCTTTGGAAATATATAATAGCCAATATTCAGTATTTGAAATTACTTTTTGAATACTTTTTGGATTCAATTTAGTTTCATTACCATTTCTTTTGAAGTATAGGTGTTCATTGTCAAAGGATAAATTAGTTTCAGAAAAAAGGGGTTTATGTCCTTTGGAATTGGTCCAAAAATAGATAGATATAAATATTAAAAAGGGGTAGCTAAAAGCAAAAATTGTAAAAAATGTACTAAAACTATCCTCTCCGAATTTTTGAGAATAAAATATACCTAGCGAAAACATTAATAAGTATAGCCACCATGATTTTTTTAACCTCTTGTACAATACGATTTTTGTATACTCTTTTTTTGATATTGAATAATCTTTTGTTTGAATCATTATAATAAAAATTGTTTTGATACATTCTCAGCTTTTCTGCTTTCTGAGTAATCGTAAAAGCCTTCACCAGATTTTACACCTAGTTTGCCTGCTCTAACCATATTTACTAATAATGGACAAGGCGCGTATTTAGGGTTTTTAAATCCATCATACATCACATTAAGAATAGATAAACAAACGTCCAACCCTATAAAATCGGCCAATTGTAAGGGCCCCATCGGGTGTGCCATACCTAATTTCATAACCGTATCTATTTCATTAACACCAGCAACACCATTGTAAAGCGTTTCTATAGATTCGTTAATCATAGGCATTAAAATACGATTTGCTACAAAGCCAGGATAGTCATTAACTTCAACGGGGACTTTCCCTAAAGTTTTAGACATATCCATGATCTCTTTAGTAACTTGGTCACTCGTATTATAACCACGAATAATCTCGACTAATTTCATTATAGGCACCGGATTCATAAAATGCATGCCTATAACCTTGTCTGGTCTGGATGTTACCGCAGCTATTTGCGTAATTGATATGGAGGAAGTATTTGTAGCTAAAATGGTTTCTTTTGAACAAGTTTCATCTAACCGCTTAAAAATATTTAGTTTTAAATCTACATTTTCAGTAGCAGCCTCAACTACTAAGTCCACAGATTTAACACCTTCTGAAATACTCGTGAACGTACTAATGTTTGATAAGGTTTCGGTTTTATCTGCTTCAGAAATTTTTTCTTTAACCACCATTCTGTCTAAATTCCTAGTGATGGTTTCTATGCCTTTTTTTAGTGAAGTTTCGCTTATATCTATGAGCTGAACTATAAAACCACTTTGTGCAAAAGTGTGAGCGATACCATTACCCATAGTACCAGCTCCTATAACTGCAATGTTTTTCATACGTTTAAATCCTTGTAATTATTTGATAATAAATTAATTAAAAAATTGAGAACGTATGCAACCGCTTCGCTCTCTCATTAAAAATTTTAAACATATTCTTTTTTGAATATATTTTTAAAATTTATTAACGCTCGTTTCATGTGTTTATATTTATTGACTTTAAATGGTCACATGCGACCTTTGATAAATTAAAATAATCATTCCCTAGAGGGTTTAATAATTATTTTAATCATGTCGGTTTCATGTAAATATTTGTTAAAAACAATTTATTATTTGAGTTGCTACTCTTAGTGCCTCTGTACCGTCGTGAAGCGTTACGATAGGAGAGATGTTATTATTAATAGCATCAGCAAACGTTTCTAATTCATCTAGAATCGCGTTGTTTTCTGATATATCTGGATTATCAAAGTAAATCTGTTTTTTTATACCTTCAGCATTTTGAAGTATCATATCGAAATCTCCGGGTTGTTCCGGTGCATCTTTCATTTTAACTACTTCACATTTTTTTTCTAAGAAATCTACAGAAATATAGGCATCCTTTTGAAAGAAACGAGCTTTACGCATTTTCTTTAGCGATATTCTACTTGCGGTTAGATTGGCAACACAGCCGTTTTCAAATTCAATTCGGGCATTTGCAATATCGGGCGTATCACTTATTACCGAAACACCACTTGCTGAGACATTTTTAACTTTCGAATCTACAAGACTTAGAATAATATCGATATCATGAATCATCAAATCTAATACCACAGGGACATCGGTTCCTCTGGGATTAAATTCTGCTAAACGGTGTGATTCAATAAACATAGGAGATTTAATATCATCTTTTACAGCAATAAAAGCAGGATTAAAACGCTCTACATGTCCTACTTGTCCTCGAAGGTTATGTTCAGACAGAAGTTCTCTAATATGTTCAGCCTCTTCTACGGTGTTTGTTATAGGCTTTTCAATGAATATGTGCTTACCTTTTGCAATGGCTTGTTTTGCACACTCGTAATGAGAAAGTGTCGGTGTGACTATATCTACGACATCAACAGCATCAATGAGCGCTTCAATAGAATTAAAAAATTTATAACCAAACTCTGTTTCTACTTTATTACCATTAGTTTCATCAGCGTCATAAAAACCTACAAGGTTATATTTTTCGGATTGATTAAGGAGTCTTAAATGAATTTTTCCTAAGTGACCAGCACCAAGTACACCAACTTTGAGCATATATTTACATTTTCCACAAAAATAAGATATTTAGAACATGAATTTGATTATTTACAGCTAATTTTTTGCTTATTTGATGTCAAAAATAAATTTTGCTTATTTGTTTTCATCTTACAAATGTTTAACTAATTTTAGCATGACCAAAACCTCCCTAATATTGAAAGACACTTTTAAACATAAAGGATTACGCCAACAGTTGGTTAATATTTTAAAGGCCAAAGGAATAACAGATGTAAATGTTTTAAATGCCATAGCTAAAATACCCAGACATTTATTTATGGATTCTGGTTTTTTAGACCATGCTTATCAAGATAAAGCGTTTCCTATTGGCGCAGACCAAACTATTTCACAACCTTATACGGTAGCATTTCAAAGTGAATTATTACAAGTTAAAAAAGACGATAAAATTTTAGAAATTGGTACAGGAAGCGGCTACCAGACGGCAGTTTTGTGTGAATTGGGTGCTAAAGTTTTTAGTATTGAGCGTCAACAAGAATTATTTAAGAAGACGAGTAAGTTTTTACCTAAATTAGGGTATCGCGCTAAAAAACTCATTTTTGGTGATGGTTATAAAGGCTTAGTTGATGAAGCCCCTTTTGAGGGCATTATTGTTACTGCAGGCGCGCCTTTTGTACCAAAACCTTTGTTGAGTCAATTAAAAATAGGAGGTAGGCTAGTTATTCCTGTAGGTGATGATGTGCAAATCATGACCATGTTTACTAGAAAGGGGCAAAAAGAATTTGAGCAAGAAGAATTTGGCGAGTTTCGTTTTGTGCCTTTGTTAGAGGATAAGAATTAATTGAACTGAAGACAAGGCAGTCCAAAATGTGTCGTTCTGTGAATATTACCGAGAAACAAAATATATTTTGTTTCTAAGGTAGCAGCAAAGTTATGAAGAACCTCTTGAGGTTTTAAATATTAAATGAGATTCTTCGCTATGCTCTGAATGACAAAAAGAACAACTTTTTTAGATAGCTTCTTTTGTTGAAATTGTCATTTCTATTTTTTCGTCGTAACTTGTCTTAGTGCTACTTATAATTTTCTAACGCTTTTTTTGCTTGTTCTACATGTCTTTCGTTATGATAAATAACAACTCTAAAAGTATCGCCGAGTTTAAGTTTTATCAGTTTTGAGATACTAATGCCTGTTTTTGTTTTATTTAAACTCACGCTTCTAGCTCTGTCTAAGAGCTCAAGCATTTTTTCTTGTTGTATTAAAAAACGCTCTAAAGTGGTTTTATCCAAATGACTTCCATTAGGATTTTTATCCTTAAGAGTTTTCATTTTGTTTAGCTTTTCTTTAGGCGACAAGATTTTAGCAAAATAATCTCCTAAAATACCAGCTTTGAAATGAGTTTCTGTTTTAGATGTGCTTTTAGTGATTCTTTGTTCTATTTCTGGTAGATAATAATCTCCGTATAAGTTTAAATGTTCAATACATTCTAAAACACTCCAAATGTCTTCGTTGGCTTTCCAATTAAGTTTGTTAATTGGTTTTTGGTTTAATACTTCAACCTGATTAATATTCTGTCTTGTTTTTTCTATTAATGCTGCGATTAATGCTTCAGATGTTACCTTCATGATATTTTTTTACAAAGGTTTTAATTAAAACCAATATAAATATTGATTCAAATTAAGATTTTTTTATTCTTGAAAGCGTTTCAGGGGTCATTCTTAGGTATGAAGCAATATATTTATTAGGGATTTCCTGAAAAAGCTGAGGACTACGTTTTAAAACGCGATGATATCTTTCTATAGGTGACGTTGTTAGAATATCTCTTTCTCTTTCCATTTGTTGGAGTGCAAAGTTTTCTAATATTAGCTGCCACATTTTTGTATTTTCGGTGGATTCTGACACAAAATTCATGTAGGTACTTTTGTCCATAACTTTTAGAGAAGTATGTTTTAAAGCCTGAATGTATAAATCGGAGGGTTTTTCACTTAAAAAGGAGTCGAGTGCAGCAATTAAATTATTTTGGTAACCAAACCTAATGGTGTGTTCTTCAAAATCATCTAAAACAAAAATTCTTAGCGCCCCTTTTTCTACCAGATATAAGTTGGTATCGATACTTCCTTTTACTTTTAAGTATTCGTTCCTTTTTAATTCTAATGTTTTATACCATAAATTTTGGCTGTTTAGTTTTTCTATTAAGGTTGAAATGGGGTTCATTTTAAGAACAAATTTTAATTTGGAGGCTAAGTTTTGTTGAGTTTTACAATTATTCGCAGGTTCTTTATTTTACTTTAGTTAGTGCCATTTTTACTGCAAGACCAGTCAATACAGAAGCCATAAACCATTTCTGTATTCTTAACCAAATTGGTTTTTTTGAGAACCAACTTGCCATTTTCGCTGCAGATATAACAATCAAAAAATTAATCGAAAAGCTAATCATTATTTGAACAATTCCGAGTTGAAAACTTTGGTTTAGAATGGAACCATATTCTGGTCTTATAAATTGTGGAAAAAACGAAAGATAAAAAATAGCCATTTTTGGATTTAGAACGTTGGTTAGTAATCCAATATTGAAAAGTTTAAAAGGTTTGTCTGGTTTGAGGCCTTTGTCGGCATCGAATACCCTGTTTTTCGATGTAATGGTACTATAAGCTAAGTAAAGTAAGTATCCTACACCTAAAAACTTAACCGTTACATATGCATAAGGAACAGCAAAGAAAATAGCTGATAAACCGAAAGAAACCATAAGGATATGGAATAAGAATCCGCACATGACACCGAAAAGAGATATAATTCCTGCTTTCTTTCCTTGTGATAATGATCTGGAAATCAAATAAATCATATTGGGGCCGGGTGAAACCACCATAACCAATGATGCCAATGCAAATAAAAGTAAATCATTAATTGGTATCATATTTCTTTTTTAAGGTTTGTTTAGCTAAAAATATTACAGATGTCTTTTATTCTCTTACAGCAACATTAAAAGCATCAATCCCGCCAACTATAGGTAACGTTAGACTTGTTCCATCCAAATCAACAGTCAACTCAGTTCCTGCTTTTGGGTGTAATGTGAATTCTTTATCACTAGAAAAAATCATAAGCCCTATTTGCTGTCCTGCTTTAATAATCTGATCATCAGGCATTAAATCAAAAGATACCTCGTAAAATTTTCCAGGTTTTAAGGGTGTACTCTTAGTTAAAGATTTGTGATTTTGAGGATCTGCCCAACCACGGGTAATAATATTATCTGTAATTCTTGTACCCTCTTGTTCATTCCACGGAAGTGATACTAACCAAACCGATAAGTTGGCAGCAGGTTTACTACTTGCTAATTTTACAGTGACTTTAGGCGTTCCGGAAATATGAATATCCTTTGTCAATTTAGAAGTTACGTAAAGCAAACGATGCTTAGAACTTTCCGCCTTTGCCAGGTCTTTACCCGAAAACGAGTGGTCGTCAACTAAAGTTTCCTTGCCTTGTTTCTTTATCTTAGAAGTACGCAGTCCACCTGCTTTATGAGCACCAGTTGTTAGGTGTAATGTTATATTAGAGGCTTCAGGGTTTGGGTAATCTTTATAAGGTGTTGGTTCGTTCACTTTATCATATTCTCTAACGATCCAAGCTTTCGCATCATTTTCAACACCATTATCTATACCATGTAAATAACGTGTAAACCAACGATTCATCATTTTGATTGGTGGCGGACCACCATGCCCAAATTGATGATAAAATGTTTGAGTTGGTAAGCCCATTTCTTGAGCTTTTTTGTAAATTCTATAGCTGTGTTCCGGCATCACATTCCAATCATTAAAACCATGAGACATGAGCAACGCCGCTTTCATAGGTTTCATATGATTTAAATAATCGCGACCTGCCCAAAAATCATTATAGTCTCCAGTAATTCTATCCATACCATTTTTCATTTCGGTATCTCTTATTTTGGCATTATTATGTGCCCTTTTTGATTCATCGCCACTATGAATAAAATCATATAAAACATCAATATCTTCACCTAAATAACCGCCAGGAGAACGCACTAACCCGTTAGACCTGTAATAGTGATAATATGATGTGTTAGGAGCGATAGGAATAATAGCTTCTAGACCTTCGACACCAGTAGTCGCAGCTGCTAATGGAATGGTTCCGTTATATGATGTACCTGTCATCCCCACTTTTCCTGTACTCCAAAAAGCTTCAACAGTTTCATCTCCATAGGGTTCTGTATAACCTTTTACTCTTCCACACAACCAATCTATTACAGCCTTAGGTGCTAATGATTCATTATCACCACCAACGGTTGGAGATCCTTGAGATAAACCTGTACCAGGTGATGATGAATGTACTACAATATAACCTCTTGGAATCCATTTTTTTATATGAGAATTGGATATAATAGGGCGTTTACCAAGTCGTTTAACCTCTGGATGCACAGGACCTTCGACTTGCTCTCCAAGTTCATGTTTTACATTCCAGAATAATTCTTTTCCACCCTGTGCAACACCTGCAAAATAAGGACTGGAAACATAAATTATTGGAAGTTTTAAACCTTCTGTTTCGGTTTGATGAGGTCTTGTTACTGAAACATGCATACGATCTAATTTGCCATCGCCATCAGTATCAAATGTGGTTTCAACAAATAAGTCATGCCGAATCCATTTTTCGGGTGTGTTAAATGCTTCTACTATTTGTGCTTCGCCATCTTTAAAAACGGGTATCGCTTTTGTTATGGGTTGTTGTCCTAAACTTAAAAAGACACCTGAAATAAGTAAGGTGCTTGTCAATATTATTGACCTTAGTCTTGCAGAGTTATTCATGTTTTTAATTGATTTATTAATTTGGAAGATAGTTTTCAGGGATCATATTGTCTTTAGTTTCCTGAGCCCAGTAAATATTGATTACCCACCAACGTTTACCATCATTTAAAAGTTGAATACTGTTGATACCTCTCATAAAAGGTTTTGTATCAGATTCACTATGAAAAGATTCATACGTACTAAATACCTGAGTGATATTACCAAAAGTATCTACTTTTCTATGTATTTCTTTTTCAAAAAAACCATTTTCGACCAGCCATTTTCCAGAACCTTTAACATAATCATCAGGAGACATATATCTTACTTTATATGCACCTTCTTTATTTTTACCAGACGGAATTAGTTTAGCATTAGGTTTAAATAAAAATTTGAATAAGGCCCAATCTCTCTCAACGCCTTTTTCTCCCGAAATAACGGCGTATAGTGTTTTAATTGTGCTATCTAATGTTTGAACTTTTTCTGAATAGTCTTTCGCTTTTTCTTGTGATTGCACAGATAGTGTTACAATACACAATAGCATAACTGATATCGTTTTTTTCATCTTCAGATATGATAAATTTATTTAGATTAACAAAGTAAAGATTTTGTTAGTCTTGAAACGTTAAGGCTTTCTTAAATTTAAAAATATTTCATCGATCTAGGCATCGAAGGGCTACTAAACCTGTTATATAGCTAAATCAATTGAATTTCAAAATGATGGATAAACAATTTGAATTATCTGAAGTTTTTTTTGATTCTATCTAAATCACGTTTATTATCACGATCCTTAATAGTTTCTCTTTTATCATATAGTTTTTTACCTTTCGCTAAAGCAATGTCCATTTTGGCAAACCCTTTATCATTTATGAATAATCGCAAGGGAATAATAGTAAGTCCTGTATTCTGAACCTCTTTTAGTAGTTTTTTTAGTTCTTTTTTGTTTAGTAAAAGCTTCCTTTCTGCTTTAGGGCGATGATTATAATAATTGCCAAAGGCATATTCTTCAATAGTCATATTAATAACAAAAAGTTCCCCTTGTACATTGAACTCACAAAAACTTTCGGCTATAGATGCTCTACTACTGCGTATGGATTTAATTTCTGTTCCAGTTAGCACAATGCCGGCCGTATACTTATCTAATATTTCATATAGAAAGCGCGCCTTTTTGTTTTGTATGTTAATGTTTTTTTGCATGGAGCACAAAACTACATAATTTTATGAAGTTATTGGCGGGTGATTCTATTGAAAAATCAAATAAATGGAGTTAAAGAATTACTAATTGATTATACTTTTAAGTAAATAAAATTACTTTAGCAGATAGAATTTATTTAGATATATGCAAAAAGCAATTTTATTAATTTTAGTTTTAGTGGTTTTAATGTCATGTAGAAGTGTTAAAAACCATAATGAGCAAGTAACGAAATTGCATGATGTAGCCCATTTACATGAAGATATAGATAGGATATATGTTCAATTAAAAAGACATCATCCTAAATTATATCAATATACACCAAAAGAAGTTTTAGATTTCAAGTTTGATAGTTTAAAAAAGATAATTACAACACCTATTGATTCTCGGGAATTCTACAAAAAATTAGCACCAGTGGTGTCTCAAGTTAAACAAGGTCATATTTCTCTAAGCTCTGCAAATAAGTGGTATACCAAGAAAGCTCGTAAACAATTGCTTAAGAATAAGTTTGAATTTTACGCTTTAGATTTTGAATATTTAGAAAATAAACTCTGGATTAAAGATACCAGAGGTAAAGATTCTACAATTATAGGATGTGAAATAGTTAAAATTGAAGACGACTTTATTTCTGATTTAATTGATGTCTACAAAACACGTTTTTCTTCAGATGGTTATAATACCACATTGCATAACAGATATGTGGGGCAACACTTTTCTAATTTTTATTATAAAGATAAAGGGGTTGTAGATAGTTTAAGGGTTACTTTTAAAAACAAGGATTCTTTATTTGTCAAGACTTTTAGAAGGTTACAAAAGAAAGAAAAGCCTAAAAAACAAGATACTACCAAAACAGCAAAACGTATAAAATTAACTTCGGCGGAGAAAAAAGCAAATCGATTAGCTTCAAAAAAGAGACGAAAGTTTAACAAAAAGCATGGTTTTATAAAAAAATATAAAACGTACACTCGAAATTTTCGTTTTATGGAAGAAGTAAAAGATGTGGCTTATATGAAATTAAGAAGTTTTACTAATGGTAATTATAAAAGATTCTATAAGCAGAGTTTTACAAAATTAGATTCAGCAAAGACGAAACATTTAATTTTAGACTTAAGGGATAATGGCGGTGGAAGAATTGCCGAAATAGATTATCTGTATTCGTATTTAACTAATAAGGCATATAAGTTTATTGAAGATAGTGAGGTAAATAGCCGTGTACCATTCTTAAAATTTTTAATGAGCAATACAACACCGAATAGTATAAAGGTATTATCGGGTATGATGTCACCGATAATCGTTGTTCAGAATTTAATAAGAACAAGAAAGCGAGATGGTAAATTGTATTACAGGTTTAGGCAAACTAAGGTTAAAGAACCAAAACCGTTACATTTTACTGGTAAGATTTATGTGTTGATTAATGGAAATTCATTTTCGGCTTCTTCTTTAATATCTACGCATTTAAAAGCGACCAAAAGAGCCCTTTTTGTTGGGGAAGAAACAGGAGGCGCCTATAATGGCACGGTTGCAGGTATTTATAAAGTCTATGAGCTGCCAAATACCAAGTTAAAAATAAGAATGGGAATGATGCAGGTAGAAGCGCCTCAAAAACAAAATCCAGATGGCTATGGTGTAAAACCAGATGTTGAAATTTTACCTACGATTAGTGATAGGGAACTAAAAAAAGATACAGAGTTAGATTGGGTATTAAAGGATATTAAAAATAAAGGATAATTGGGGCTTGTCACAATACCGTGTTAAACTTCTAGATTTGTTGACTATTCTTTTTTAGTTTTATTGAAAATCAACCAAACCATGAATCGCAATCAGTTTATTAAATCGGCAGGAATAGCCTCTTTAGTTGTTCCTTTAACACCTCTATTCTCTTTTTCAAAACCACAGGAAGACCCAAAACTAAACAAGGCTTTGGTTGAGGAATTTGTACGAGTCTCACATGGAAAATTAGACATGGTCAAAGAGCTTTTAAATGAACATCCAAACCTATTAAATGCTGCTCATGATTGGAAATTTGGTGATTTTGAAACAGGTTTAGGAGCTGCAAGTCATGTAGGAAATAAAGAGATCGTAAAATATTTAATTAGTAAAGGGGCACAGGGAAATATTTTCACTTTGGCCTTGTTTGGTAAAACAGATATTTTAAAAGCGATGATAGAATTTTCCCCAAGTTTACTTTATGCTAAAGGCCCTCATGGTCTTACATTGCTGCATCATGTAAATAAAGGAGGAGATGACGCTCTGGAAGCTAAAGAATATATACTTTCTTTGGGTTTAAAAGAAACACAATTCCCTTTATATTAAGCTTATATTTTTTATTGCCTTCCCGTAAAACATTCGTATTTTTGTGATTCGATTTTAAAATAAAAACATCAAAAATACTTTATGAATTCATACGATGTAGCCGTAATAGGTTCAGGCCCTGGAGGATATGTAGCAGCAATACGTTGTGCACAATTAGGAATGAAAACTGCCATTATAGAAAAGTATTCTACACTAGGAGGTACTTGTTTAAATGTTGGTTGTATACCAAGTAAGGCCCTTTTAGATTCTTCTCATCATTATGAAGATGCAGTGAAGCATTTTGAAGAACATGGCATAGAAATACCTGGAGACGTTAAGGTGAATTTAGAAAAAATGATTGCCCGCAAACAAGCAGTTGTTGATCAAACTACCGGTGGTATTGATTTCTTGATGAAGAAAAATAATATTGATGTTTATCAAGGTTTAGGAAGTTTTAAAGATGGGACTCATATCATTATTTCCGGAGAAGAAACCACTGAAATAGAAGCAAAAAACACCATTATTGCCACTGGAAGTAAACCTTCAAGTTTGCCGTTTATAAATATTGATAAAGAGCGAGTTATAACATCTACCGAAGCTTTAAAACTTAAAGAAATACCAAAACACTTAATCGTCATTGGTGGAGGCGTTATCGGTTTAGAACTTGGACAAGTTTATAAAAGATTAGGAGCCGAAGTTTCTGTAGTTGAGTTTATGGATCGTATTATTCCAACTATGGATGCAGGTCTATCTAAAGAGCTCAATAAAGTTTTAAAGAAACAGAAATTTAAAATGAATGCCTCTCACAAAGTTAAGTCTGTTGAACGTGTAGGAGATGAAGTTATTGTAAAAGCAGATAACAAAAAAGGAGTAGAAGTAGAATTTAAAGGAGATTACTGCTTAGTATCTGTTGGCCGTCGTCCATATACAGATGGCTTAAATGCTGAAGCTGCTGGTGTAAAATTAAATGATAGAGGGCAGGTTGAAGTCAATGAGCATTTACAAACGAGTGCTTCTAATATTTATGCGATTGGAGATGTGATTAAAGGTGCTATGTTAGCACATAAAGCTGAAGAGGAAGGTGTGTTTGTTGCAGAAACATTAGCAGGACAAAAACCGCATATAGATTATAATCTCATACCAGGTGTTGTTTATACGTGGCCAGAAGTTGCTGCGGTTGGTAAAACAGAAGAACAACTTAAAGAAGCTGGTGTAGCGTATAAATCAGGACAATTCCCAATGCGTGCTTTGGGTAGAAGTAGAGCTAGTATGGATTTAGATGGGTTTGTAAAAATTCTTGCAGATAAAACGACTGATGAAATTTTGGGAGTACATATGGTTGGTGCTCGAGCTGCAGATATGATTGCAGAGGCTGTCGTAGCTATGGAATATAGAGCATCTGCAGAAGATATATCACGTATGTCTCATGCGCACCCTACATTTACAGAGGCTATCAAAGAAGCGGCGTTGGCGGCTACTGATGATAGAGCATTACATATATAGTTCATTAAGATATTTTAAAAATAAAAGAAAAGCGAACTTATTGAGTTCGCTTTTTTTATTGCTATTTTTGGAATATGCAGAGCGTTCCTATTCATATAAATATTTTAGGCTTACTAATTTTTGTAGGCATTTGTTTTGGTCTTTTTATATCTTATTTTTTAATTAGAAAATCAATACATAATAAATCTCCTAATTTGTATATGGGGATTTTAATTTTGGTTTTATCACTTATCATGTTCGAAGGTTGGCTTAATTATACGGGCTATATCTTTAAAACATTGTGGCTCACTAATTTTTCAGAGCCTTTAAATTTTGTAATCGCTCCACTTATTTACTTGTTCAAGATGTCTCAATTAGGCAATAAAAGAAGTAAAAAAGATGGGTTTCATTTTATTCCTTTTGTGTTATGGTTTGGGTACTGTCTTTTGTTCTTTTTTCAAGAAGATGTATTTAAATATAATGACAGTATTGGTGTTATGAATTTAGACATACCATATATTGAAACAGCAAAAGTATATACGGGAGATCCTTTGGGAATTCGTAACTATGTTAATCTAGCCACTATCATTCACATTCTTATTTATATTACTGTTGTAATGTACCATTTAATTAAATCGGCAAAGAAAAGAGGAGAATCCATTTTTATGACTACAGATAAAACATTGAAATCTCTTAGAAATTCATTTTATCATTTTTTAATAATTACACTTATTTTAATTTTTGTGAAAATCACTTTTAAAAGTGATGTTGGAGACTACCTGATCTTTTTATATATCTGTTTTATGATTTTTTTGACTGGGTTTCAAATGATGAATACCTCTCTATATTATACAGAAGTATCTTCATTTTTAGAAGGGCCAGTTTTGAAATATAAAAAATCATCATTGTTAGAAGATCAAAAGGATGTTATATTAAAAAGAGTCATGAACCAAATGACACATGAGAAGTTTTATGTTAGTAGTTCAGCTTCTCTTTCAGATTTATCTAAAGCTATAAAAGAAAGTTCACATCATGTCTCTCAGGTTATAAATGAAAGGTTAAACCAAACTTTTTTCGAACTGTTGGCAACCTATAGAATAGATGAAGCTAAAGCTATTTTGAAAACAGATTTAGGTAAAAAATTAACTATTGAAGAAGTAGCCGAAAGCGTAGGGTACAACTCTAAATCTGCATTTAACTCAGCATTTAAAAAAATAACTTCACAAACGCCTTCACAATTTAGAGATTTGTAACTATCTCATTATTAGTGTTTATTTGTGCGTCCTTATAAGCCAGTACACCTTGCTTATAGGCTAATTCATTAAAACTAGTCGGCTGTTGGTACTTTTGGGTCAAATCAAAAAACGAACAGTTATGAGTGAGCAACCAGAAGCAACAAAACAAAGACAGTATTTTATCGATTGGTTAAGAATAGGACTTATTATAAGTGTATTCTTTTTTCATGTGGGTATGATTTTTAGACCAGAACAATGGCATGTTAATAGTAATGAATCATTCGAGTTTTTAGATCCCATTATGTGGTGGTTGCATTTATGGAGAATGCCATTATTATTTTTAGTATCAGGTATTGGTACTTTTTATGCGATTGGACATAGAACAAGTTTGCAATATGTAAAAGAACGTCTTAGAAGGCTTTACATTCCATTTACATTTGGTTTTTTTACATTAGTACCATTAATGGTGTATGTTGAGCGTATAGATAAATATGCCTCATTTTTAGATTTTATTCCACATATGTTTGATGGGGGGGCTTATCCTGTAGGTAATATTTCATGGCACCATCTATGGTTTATTCTGTATTTATTAATTATTTCTTTATTGATAGCCCCGTTTTTAAATTATACAAAAAGTGCGCATTATAACATGTTACGAGGTAAATTAATAGACATTACTTCTAAACACATGGGATTAAATAAGTTACTTCCAGTTATTATAATATCCCAAATGATTTTAAGACAATATTTTCCTAAGAGTACCCATGCTTTGTATAATGATTGGGCTTATTTCACTTATTATCTATTATTCTTTTTAAGTGGTTTTATGTTATTCACAAGTCATAAAGTAATCAGTAGATTGTCAAAAGATAGAAGACTATATTTATATCAGACAATTATTTTTACAGTGTTGCTATTTTCGTTGCCTTCCATTTTTGGAAAGCCTTCAATAGTTCAGGATTATTCTCGTGGTATTATCGAAATGGTCATTTCATTATCTTGTGGATTAGCTGCTATAGGTTATTTTAAAAGATATTTTAATAAAGAGCACAAATACAGAAAAGTACTAAATGAAGCTATTTATCCTTTTTATTTATTGCATCAACCTGCATTTATTTTTATTGGATATTTTGTTTTAGAATGGCATATTTCATTTGGGCTTCAAGCGCTATTAATTATTCTCTTTTCTCTAATCTCAATAATTGGTACTTATTGGTTTTTAATTAAGCCATTCAATGCTTTTAGAGTTGTGTTTGGTATGAAAACAAAACCAAAGAAAACGTCACTTAAAATAAAAACACAATTTGCATTAGATAAGTTGAGATAATATAATAATTGAAAATAACCAATTAAAAGAACTCCATCTAAGTAAATTGTTCAAACTTTCTCTATAGTTTTATGCTAATTTACTTAGATGGTTTTTAGTTTTTATTTACCCAAAAATAACTAGATTTGAGAAAAATAATTTCCAATAATATAGTTTACAATTATTTGGTCAATAAGTATTTGGGCTTAATTTAGGCAATGTTATTGTGATAGTTAAAATAAGATTATTTAAGTGATTGTATTTATCTTTATTATTAGTTTTCTTCAAGGAGCAATTTTTGGCTTAATTGTATTGTTTTCAAAATTTTACCGAAGTGATATTAATAAATATTTAGCCTACACGATCTTAACGGTTAGTAGTATCGGCTTAATGAATGGTGTGGAAGACTATTTTGATAATTCTAATCTGTTTTTTTATGCATTACTGGATAATATTCCTTTAGAAGTTTTATTTCCTGCTACCTTTCTCACATTTGTATCTTTAAAAACTAGCATAAAACGCCTTAAAGGAAAACATGTATTCTTGTATATACCGTTCTATTTGTTTTCAATTATAAATATTATGATTGTTACATTAGATGCAGTTGGTTTGATATATGATTCTAATATCCGCTCTTTTATTTATATTTTATTTGATATTGAATATTATTTCATTCTAATTTATTCCATCTTTGGAGGTGCTTTTTGTTTAGTTTTTATTAGTAATGCTAAGCATTTAGAAGAAAAAAGTAGAAAATGGCTTAAGTATTTGACCATTGTTTATTTTGCTCTTATTTTAATGTGGGTATTCATGGAACTATATAGTATACTTACTGATAAGGATTCTCTTTATACAGAATATGTTCTTTGGATAGGAGTCACCACATTTTTTTATTGGATGAGTTATAAGGGACTCATTCGGTTTAAATTATTAGATGATAGATATGAAATAACTCAAATCATCCAATCAAGTTTACCAAAAGAAAAAAAAGAAACAAAAAAAGATATTTCTAATATTCATTTTCAAAAACTGGAAACATTGATGCTAGATAATCATGCTTATTTAGATGCTGATTTAAGCCGAGAATATATGGCTAATCAAATAGGAATAAGCCCGGGTTATTTGTCAAAAATTATAAATGATATTACAAATGATAATTTTTCAGGATATGTAAACGCCTATAGAGTAGACGTAGTAAAAAGTATGATGGCAAACCCAGAGTTTGATAAATACAGTTTATTAGCTATTGGGTACGAGTCTGGATTTATTTCTAAAACAGGATTTTACAATGCTTTTAAAAAGTATACAGGAATGACTCCAAATGCATATAAGACTAAAATTAATAAGTCTTAATTTCTCCACTTATTCACATTTGAAGACTTTCATTTTTTTTACTGCGGGTATATTTGCAGAAAATTTTAAAAAAATGAAAAGGAAAATAAGTATATCGAAAAAACTAGCATTCTATACGTGTTTAATAAGCGCATTTACCATGTCTTGTAACAATGATGATGATTCTGTTTTAACGCTATCAAATATGGTCGATACTGGAGACTATAAATTATTTACTCAAACAGCTGGAAATGGAAATCATACCATTGTTTTCGAATCTGGTTTGGGAGACAATTACGAAAGTTGGTACAAATTATTAGGTCTTGCAGAAACTCATCAGGTGATTGCTTACAATAGAGCAGGATATGAGCCTTCAGAAATGGCTAATAATGACAGAAACATTGTTCAATTAGCAGAAGATCTGCATCAAGTTATTTTAAGTAAATCAGAAAATAATAAAGTAATATTAGTTGGTCACTCTTTAGGAGGTGCTATAACTAGGTATTATGCTGTGCAACACCCAGAAATGGTTGAAGCCATATTATTTGTTGATCCTAGCCATGAAGGTTTTGAAGAAATGACACAAGGACAAGAAGATAACATGGTAGAATATTTTAGAGGAGAAGGTCTTACACAAATAGCAAATGAAGCAGAGCAATTTATCGAAAACTTTCAAACTCTGGATGCACTATCTACGTTGCCAAATGTACCAATAATTGTGCTTACAAGCATCCGAGATCGTGAAGGCGAAAATGAAACACGATGGATAAACGCACATGCCACACTTGGAGAAAATGTTACAAATTTCACTCATATTACTACTGAAAACAGTGGGCACTATATTCAGGTTGAAGAACCTCAATTAGTGTTAGATGCTATTACAGCTTTGTTAGATTAAGTATTAAAAAATTAAAAATAATAAGATGAAAAATTTAGTTAGTAGTACAATCGTTGCATTCATACTATTTACAGTATTTAATTGTTCAAATGATGATTTGCCAGATGCCTATGCCAGCGATTATTTAAACTACGAGACAAAAACAGCATTAGAGCTTCCTTTTGAAGACACATGGTGGGTTTTTTGGGGAGGACGAGGTGTTAAAGAAAATTATCATGCTGCACATAGAGAGCAAAGATTTGCTTTAGATCTTGTACAAAGAATCAATGGAAGCACACATATGGGTAATGGTTCTAAAAATGAAGACTATTATTGTTTTGGGAAACGTTTAAATGCTCCGGGGGATGGAAAAATAATTACTGTAGTTAATGATGTTTATGATAATATTCCTGGAGAGTTTAATGCTAGCATACCAACAGGAAACCTTGTTGTTATCGACCATGAAAATGGTGAGTTTTCATTCTTAGCACATTTTAAAGAAGGATCAATAGTTGTATCTGTTGGAGACAAGGTCCTTAAAGGGCAAGAATTAGGGAAAACCGGTAATAGTGGCAATTCAAGTGAACCACATTTGCATTATCATTTACAAACAACAGAAGATCCATTTAATGGAGAAGGTTTGCCTGCTCAATTTCAGAATTATTATGCAAATGACATTTTTGTGGAAAGGGGCGAACCAATGCAAAATGAAAGTATTGTCAATGATAATTAGTATCTCAAATAATTACATGATTTAATCGAAAAGAATTCTCCGAGACTCTAACTCGGAGTTTTTGTTGAACCTGCCTGCCAGCAGGCGGGATTGTCATTCTTGTGAAATCGAAAGATTCATTATTATAAAATAAAAACAGTGAATAAAACGGGAGTCTAAATAAAGGAATTAGTTTTTATAAGTAATATTAATAATTACACATATAGTCTTATCTTTGCGCGGTGAAAAGTAACCCTTCTATAGCAGTTCTACCGTTTAAAAATATGAGTTCTAGTAAAGAGAATGACTATTTTTGTGAAGGACTCACTGAAGAAATTATAAATGCTTTAGCCAAGATAGATGCCTTAAAAGTGACATCGCGTACATCTTCATTTTTTTTTAAAAATAAAGATATTTCTATTAGAAAAATAGGTGCAGATTTAAATGTATCTACCATTTTAGAAGGAAGTGTTAGACTGTCAAAAAATACTATTAGAATTACGGCACAGTTAATAGAAGTTCAAAATGATTTTCATTTTTGGTCTGAAACCTGGGATAGAAACCTTGAAAATATTTTTGCTGTCCAAGACGAAATAAGCTTATTAATTGCCGATAAGATTAGAGAGAATTTTGGGCATTTTGATATCAAAGATAAGCTGGTTAATAAGCAAACGGATTATATTGAAGCCTATCGTTTATATTTAAAAGGGAATTACCATTTTCAAAAATGGAATCCGAAAGATATTGAGCTATCAAAAACATACTTTACCAAAGCTCTAGAAATAGACCCTAATCATGCACAGTCTCTTTTTGGATTAATGCAATATTATGCCATGATGGCCGGTCTTGGTTTTTTGCCTAGAGATGAGGCTTTTAAAAGTGCTGGAGAATATGCCGCAAAAGCATTGGAATCCAACTCTCAGCTTCCCGAAGCTTATTATGGATTAGCCGGATATACATTTTGGCATCAATGGGATTTAAAAAAAACAGTCAAATATTTAAATAGTGCTTTAAAAGTAAACCCCAATTTTTCACCTGCATATCTGCATTTTGGGTTTCTCTATATTGCCATAGGAAGACATGAAAAAGCATTAGAAAGTATTGAAACTGCTGCTAGTTTAGACCCTTTGTCTTCTGAAGTTTATTTTGCAAAAGGCTATCTATACTATACTAGTGAAAATTATGAACTTGCTATTGAGAATTTTAATATAAGTTTGGAATTAAACCCTGCTAACTTGTTGGCTATTGAGATGAAAGCTTTTAGTTGGGCTATGCAAAATAAAACAAACCTTATAATCGATTATTTTACATCTGATTTACCGGCAACTATAGATGATCCAACAAAATATGGGCTTTTAGGAATTGCTTATGCGATTTTAAAAGATACGCCAAGTACTGAAATGTACATAGAGTTATTAAATAGTAAAATAGAAAAACAGCAATCAGAAAGAGCTCAGTTTTTCATATTCATAATAAACGTTCTATCTAACCAAAAGCAAAAGGCGTTAAACTGGTTAAAAGGAATTATTGATACAAAGCCCACTTTGATGCTACTGATGTTTTCAGACCCTATATTGAACACGATTAAAGAAGATAAGGAATATAAGGAAATCATCAAAAATGTATTCTCTGCAACTTTTAATACTGAAGATAAACATAGCAATAAAAAAGAGCTTTTAACGAAAAAAATGCGGGATACGTATTCAAGAAAACTATTGGATTATATAGAAAAAGAGCTTCCTTATTTAAACCCTGATTTAACACTAAGAAGCCTTGCTGCTAGTTTAGATATTCACCCCAATCAATTGTCCTGGTTGATTAATTATGAATTCAATAAAAACTTTAGTGAATTCATCAATCATTATAGAGTTGAAACTTTTAAACGTATTTCAAAAGACCCAAAAAACGATCACATTACTTTGATAGGGTTGGCTTACGAAAGCGGATTTAATTCTAAAACTGTATTTAATACCTTCTTCAAAAAAGAAACAGGCATGACGCCTATGCAATATATTAAACACTAAGATTTAACCACCATTCATTTTAATTAATAGTTATCAGTTGCTAAAAGAGTTCGCATTTACAATTCGGAACTCTTAAACAAACTGTAGCATATACTTTTGCCAAATAATTTAAAAATAGAATAAATTGAAAGGTGAAAAAATGAAAACAATTAAAAGAATTAAAGTAGCAATCGCACTAATTTTGATACCACTGGGTTTTATATCATGTGGCGAAGATGATATTGTAACTAACCTGTTAAAAGATCCGCAACAAATACGAGTGGAATTAGGAACACACAAATTGGAGACTTATAGTCAAATAAATAATACAGAATACTTAGTTGTATTTGAATCTGGATTAGGAGATGGTCATTCGGTTTGGTTTGAAAAAAATATCTTAGAAGAAATAGGAGACTTATCAGATGTATTATTATACGATAGAGCTGGTTATGAGAATTCTGAAGTTGGTCCTGGCCCTAGAGACATTGAAAGATTATCGAGTGAATTGGAAACAGTAGTTAACCTATTTTCAAATGGTCGAAAAGTAATACTGGTCTGCCATTCTATAGGCGGATTAATTGCCAGAGATTTTGCTATAAAGAATCCTGACAAAATGGCCTCGATACTATTCATCGACCCATCACATGAATCTTATAATAACCCAACTCAGGAAATAGAAGACTGGGGGTACGATTTATTTGCTAATGCCTATGGAGAGAACCATGGAGCTCCAATGGAGTACAGAGAATTAATAGAAGACATAGCGTATGCGTATACGCTTCCGGATTTACCGAATATCCCTGTTACTGTTTTAACCAGTATGAATGTAGAGGCCAATGCTGATAATGACGAGATTAATAATGCAAGTAGAGCAATAGCATTTGCGGCTCAAGGAGAATTAGGGGAAGGGATTGCTGATTTTACGCATGTAGGTGTTGAAAGTTCTGGACATTATGTTATGAGGGAAGAACCAAATTTGGTTATAGAACACATTAAGATATTGCTTTCTAAATAAAACTACCGTAGTAAAATAATTAATAATTAAATGTTGATGAATTAAAAAGAGTACTATGAATATAGTAATATCAGCTTTTGGTACACGTGGCGATGTACAACCTATGATTGCTCTGGCTCTTCAGGCAATTAAGAAAAATCATAATGTATTAATGGTTGTAAGTAAAGGGATGGAATCGCTTTTAATTAAATATAGTATTCCTTATAAGCTATATAGTGGTAAAACTGCTCAAGAGCAATTTGGAAGATTAGGAGGTGATAATAAATCAACCTCTATAGTTTTAAAGAATATAAAACAGCATATGATAACACAAGTGGAGGAATTGCCAGCTTTTTGTAATGATGCAGATATTCTAGTAGGAAACAGCTTAGATTCAGCAGCTCCTTCAGTAGCCGAATATTGCAATATTCCTTTTGTACGAACGGCTTTAACTCCCATGTTTGCAGGAGATTCAAGACCTACAACAATTCCTATGCAGTCGTTATCAAAAAAAATGAATAAATGGGTTTGGAAAATAGGCATCTTATCTTGGGAATTTTTGTTAAAGCCGCAATTAAACAAATCAAGAAAAATTCTCGATTTAAAGCCAATTGCTAATTATTATAAATACACTATTGCCAACCCGACCATACTTTGTTTAGATAAGAGATTAGCTCCACCATCAAAAGATTGGCCTGAAAATATTAAGTATGCAGGGTATCCATTTCTTAAGACACAAGAAGAGCTACCGTTGGATTTATTAAAGTTTATAAATAATGGAGAAGCACCAATATATTTTGGGTTTGGTAGTATGGGTAATAACGACCCTATAAAAACGACTCAAACTATTTTGTCTGCCGTTAAGAATTCGGGGGTCAGAGCTATTATAAATAAAGGATGGGCAAATTTAGGCGGTATTGAACTTCCCGAAAATGTATTTGCAATTGATAAAGTTTGTCACTTCCAATTATTTCCTCACCTATCAGGAATAGTACATCATGGTGGCGCTGGGACAACCCATACAGCTGCTTTGTCTGGAGTTCCTCAATTAATAATTCCACATATCACAGATCAGTTTTACTACGGACAATCCGTTTTTGAAAACAGAATTGGTCTCGAACCAATTCCTTTTAAAAAAATTAATGAAGAAGTACTAACTAGGGCATTAATAAAACTAAAGGATTCAATACTTGTTGAAGCTGCTGAGGAATTTTCATGTAAGATGAAATTATATGGAGCCGATAAAACTTTAGATGAAATAGAGCGTCTCCTAAAAGAAAATTAATCAAACATTAAAAAATCAATAATGGTTATTTAAATACAATCCTGTTTTATATGAAAACAAATCTATTATTCTTAACTCTGATAAGCTCTTTTTTAATATCGTGTTCATCAGATAATGACCCTATTGAAGAACCTTTGAGTATTTTTGGGATCTGGAACTCTACAAGCTTTATAGCTAACGAGCCACTGTTTGATGTCAATGAAGATGGTGTTAATTCTTCTGAGCTTTTGGATGAGTTGCCATGCAGATATTCTAAACTCATTCTTAATACAGATTTTACGTTCTATCAAGAAAATAATACATGGTTTTATAACAAAGATACCCAAACTTATGGTTGTTCAACTCAAGACAATATCTCATCGGTTAATGGCACTTGGACTGTTAATTCTAATTACACCTTACTATCACTAGAAATAGATGGCAATATATCATTTCTGAAAATAGAATTAGATAGTGAGGTTCTACAATTTAATTCAAGCGAAATATTTATTAATAAAAATGCTCAGGGAGAAGCCAAAAATATTTATGGTCGAGCATTCTATAAAAGGAATTAATATAACTATTTAAATTTGGTCCCTTTTTTATTCAAGAAAAAAATGAAGGTGAATAAACAAAATAAAATAGAGCAAGAAATTATTAAAAAGTCAAATCATCTCGAATATTTAAAATTTGAGATGATTGACGATATCTGGGTCGTATCTCTAAATGATCTAGCTGGTTACACTATCGTTAAGGGCTATGGGGAAACAATCATTGAAGCTATCAATGACATGCATAGAGGGGTAATTTAAAATTAATAACCCTGTTTTTTTTAATAATAGGTTTATTTGATGTTTTATAACGATTTCGGATAAATCTTAGAAGATGTTAAAAATAGGCTAGCCTATATACTATCAATTAAAAGCTACTTGATACAATTGTATAGGCTGTTTTTTTCCACGAAGTAATAAGTTTTCAACTTTGATGGAAGAGAACCGATTGTCTGCTTTTAATTTTAAAGAAAGGTCTTCAGAAATAAGAACCTTAGAGTTAAAATTATTGCATTCTTCCTGAATACGGGCAGATGTGTTTAAAATATCCCCCGTATAAATAAGATCCTTTTTAATAATACCTATTTCGCCAGTAGTCACCATACCTATATGGTAGCCTGCTTTAAATTCTGGTACCAATCCAAATTGCTCTATATATTTATTCCTTTTTTTGTCCAGTCCTTCAGAAATCTTCCTAAAGCAATGAATACAGTTATTTCTATAAATTCCAGACGTTTCTTTCCAGGTAATGACTATTTCATCTCCTACATATTGGTATACTTCGCCAGAAGTTTCTAAAATAGCATTCGTCATATCTGCATAATAGGTTTTTAATAGTTCAAAATACTTTTTATGACCTAAATTTTCAGCTATTGTGGTTGATGATTTCATGTCTAAAAACATAAATATGCGTGTCTCTTGTTTGGGTTTGTGGTATTTTCCAAGGTAATTTGATAATACGTTTTTACCCAAGTAGTCTTTAATTTCAGAATAAAACAAAGCAATATCCAAAATAATCCCTATGTATATTATGACGCTCCAAAAAACAAATTTGTTCATGAACACAAGCAAATTATCAATTACAATAGGATCAAATATTGAAGTTTTATATAAATAAGCATTATTTATAAGTGATAGTAAAATAATACAGGTAACTACAAAAAAAAGATAAAATATACTTTTAAATAAAATCTTGATCCAAAATGATGTATGTGTAAAATATTTTTTAAGCCAAAAAATCTCAACACTCCCTTGAATTAACCCCATTAAAAAGCCGCCAACACATACCATAATTAATGAGTTTTTAGGGCTGTAAAGACTTCCTGTAACAGGGTATAAAGTAAGTGTTCCCAGAAGTCCATATTCTATCATAACGTACGTAAGACCAAAAAACAACCAGATGATTCCAAAAGACAGAATTTGTCCAAAATGACGTTTATATAAAGGGTGAAGTTGCATGAAGTAAATATAGATAAATCATACTTATTTTGTTTTTATTCAATGATATTCTATAAAGAAAAAAATATTGCTTTATTTTGTTTAACTCCTTAAACGTAAGTAGTGTTTTTTATAATTGGAATTTTTGTAGCAATATTTCTTATTCTTCTGTTATTGATAAAGAAGAACAAATCTCGTGCAGATAAGATTTTAGTATTTTGGCTGTTACTAATTTCTATCAATCAGTTATTTCATTATTTCACATTTACAACAGCTATATATGAATACCCAGATTGGTTAGGAATCGATCTTGCTATGCCAGTTTTAATAGGTGTATTTTTATACTTCTATGTCATGGAAATTACTGGTAATAAATTAGATTTCAATTGGAAAATACTATGGCACTTTATTCCAACAATACTACTTGTGTTATTAGCAGTTCCTTTTTATAAACTATCTGGACCAGAAAAGATTTATGTCTTCGAAAATGAAGGTCTTGGTTTTGAATGGTATACAATGATTCAAAACTCTGTAATTGCACTGTCTGGTTTAGCCTATTCAATATGGTCTTTAGTTATTATAAATAGGCATCAAAAAAGAATAAAAGATAAGTTTTCGAATACTGATAAAAAGGAGCTACAATGGCTTCGATTATTATCTATCGGTTTTGCTATTATCTGGGTTTTATCCATGTTTTTTGGTAATATTATAATATTTTCAGCTGTAGTAATCTTTGTATTGTGTATTGCAATTTTCGGAATCAATCAGTTAAGTATTTTTAATTCAAATTTAGTAGAATTGGAAGAGCTACCAGATGAACAAATAGTAACTAAAACAAAAAAAACGTCCAAAGATGTTATTAAGACAGAAAAATATTTGAAATCTGGTTTAAATTCTGAAATGGCCTCCGAAATATATTCAGATTTAAATGGCTTAATGAAGGCAGATGCTATTTACAAAAATGCAAACCTTACTTTAGTTGAGCTAGCTAAACGATTAGATATTCATCCAAATTATCTCTCACAAGTTATTAATGAAACGGAGGGAAAGAATTTTTATAACTACGTTAATGCACTTCGGATAAAAGAGTTTATTTCACTAGCATCTCTTCCTGAAAATAAAAAATACACTATGATTTCTTTAGCCTACGATTGTGGCTTTAGCACAAAATCTACATTCAACAAACATTTTAAATTGCATACAGGTAAAACACCTACCGAATTTTTTAGTACTTCAAGTATTTAAACAAGGTGTTTTTCTTCCCCCTGTGTACACGTACCTCATTTTTATTTAAAATCAATATCTGTTAATTCTTTGATATTTAGGTATTTGTGGGTTTTTCCTTGTAAGCGCGTACCCCCTTTTTTATTACGCTTGTAAACTTGACCTTTTGGTATTCAAATCGGTCACATCTTTGTCGAAGATTTAAGAAATGGATCTATCAAATTGCTTTTTGCATAATTTCTTTACAAAAGAAGTTCTGTTTTGTAAAAGCGAACATTTCAACCAAAAGGCGATAATACATTTGCCGAATAATAGTATATAAAAATAAATTACGAACAGCGAAATATAATTATGAAATCTATAATTTTTAAGAGTGCAACAGAAATCACAAAACTTATAAGAGATAAAAAAATCTCTTGTGTTGAAGTTACAAAACAGTTTGTAGGCCATATTGAAACGTATAATAAAACTATTAATGCGATAACGGATATTATAGATTATGATGATATCATTACCGAAGCAAAAGTTAAAGACCGGTTGTTAAATAATGGTGAAGTAATAGGACCGCTACACGGGTTGCCAATAACGGTTAAAGATACATTTAATGTAAAGGGTTTGATTTCTTCAAATGGAAATCCTAAGTTAAAAGGAAACATTGCAGATCACGATGCAGAATTAGTAAAAAGATTAAAAGAAGCTGGAGCCATCATTATAGGTAAAACAAATTTAGCATTATATGCTCTTGATTGGCAATCAACAAACCCTTGGTTTGGGCAAACGAATAATCCCTATAACCTTAATCATGTTGTAGGGGGGAGCTCAGGAGGTTCTGCAGCAGCATTAGCTTCAGGCTTTACGGCTTTAGAATTAGGAACTGATGCAGGAGGATCTATTAGAGTGCCGGCACATTTTTGCGGAGTTTGTGGTATTCGTACAACAGAATCTGCATTACCAAATAGAGGTAATATGGTAACTCCAAAAATGCCAAGACTGGGGCGTTACTTAACAAGTAATGGTCCCATGGCGAGAAATGTTGACGATTTAGCCCTTGCTCTGGAAGTACTGTGGAACGATGAGCAACAGTTTTCCGAGAATCCACCAATAACCTTAAAGCAGTTTGAATATAAAGGCGGAAATCTGAAAATCGCATATTCTCCAACACTTGATGGTTTATATCTTGACGAAGATTATAATGAAGTATACGCGTCATTTTTAGATAAAATTCAACAATCAAAACACGAATTAGTTCAATCAAAGCCCAGTTATAGTTCTAACACACTCATTAATCTTTGGGGACGAATAGCTGGGTTCGATTTTGGGGCAGCCATGAAAGGTATGCCATTTAAAGGCTTTATATCTTATTTATTTATAAAATCTAAATATAAAGACTCACAATGGGCAAAAGGGATGAGCCAAGGCGCAAAAAGTTTTCCTAATGATTATGTACAAGCTTTGCAATTAAAAGATGACATATCAGATACTTTTACAAATTTTTTTAAAAAGCATGATGTTTGGTTGACTCCAGTTTCTATGGCTCCTGCATTTAAGCATCAAAAGCCTGGAATCCCATTTGAAGTTAATGGATGGAAAATTCCTTATACAAAAGCGTTTATTCCATTTAATTTTCCGTCAACTATTCCTGGTCATCCAATAGTAGTTATTCCTATAGGTATAACAAAAAAAGGATTGCCTGTAGGGATCCAAATTCATGGACAGAAATGGCATGATTACAAGGTGTTACAGATAGCCAAAGAATTAGAAAAATTAACTAATGGATTTAAAATACCAGATATGTTTGAACTATAATATTTTTATAAAAAAAGTTAAAATCTGAAAAAAGAATCTATTTATGCAACCTTTTATTTTTTCGAATGTCTATAGATAGAGATTAAGAAAAAATAAAAATCAATAATCAATACTGAAATTAATTCAGCACAAGAAAACGAACATGTAATTAATAAAACAATGGAAAATATTTACAATAATCGGCCAATAAAATCTTTAAATCCGTTTTTAGGATTTGGCTGGAATACAAAAACAACATTAATAAAAGAGGGATTAAATATTAAACACAAAAAGTTTACGTTTAAAAACGAATAAAAAATTACTTAACACAAATCATTTTAAAATTTTACAAAATCATTAATCAAAAAACGAATGAAAAATCTAGTATTATTATTTATGTTATTTACCGCGGTTTTGTCGGCTCAGGAAAATTACACCGTCAGTGGTATAATTAAAGAGGCAAAAAACGGAGAAACGGCTTTTGGAGCATCGGTATTTTTAAAAGGAACCAGTATTGGCTCCATTAGTAATGAGTATGGGTTCTTTTCCATTACAGCGCCAAAAGGGACGTACACTTTAATTGTTTCTTATATAGGATTCGAAAATATGAAGCAAGAAATAACTTTAGATCAAAATCAAAAAGTGAATTTTGAAATGAAAGAAGAATCAACTCAATTAGATGAGGTGTTGGTGGTTGCAGAAGAAACCGAACGTGTAAGTCTTAAGAAACCAGAAATGAGTGTTTCTAAGCTAAATATTAAAACAGTGAAACAGATGCCTGTGATTTTAGGAGAAGTTGATATTATAAAATCTTTGCAAATGCTTCCTGGGGTTACTAAAAATGGAGAAGGTACCGGTGGTTTTCATGTAAGAGGTGGTGCCGTAGATCAAAACTTAGTATTACTGGATGAGGCCATTATATATAATACGTCTCACATGTTAGGTTTCTTTTCTGTATTTAATGCAGATGCTATTAAAGATATTAAATTGTACAAAGGTGGGATACCTGCTCGTTTTGGAGGCAGAATATCGTCTGTATTAGATGTACGTCAAAAAGATGGAAATAGTAAAAACCTTTCTTTTACAGGAGGTGTTGGTCTGATTTCTAGCAGACTCGCTGTTGAAGGTCCAATGTTTAAAGATAAAGGATCGTTTTTAATAGCAGGGAGAAGTTCTTATATTAACTTGTTTTTAATGGCAGCCAATGAAAAGAACAGACTTGGTTTTTATGATTTAAACCTTAAAACAAATTATAAAATAAATGATAATAATAAGCTATATCTTTCTGGGTACTTTGGTAGAGACTCCTTTAAGTTTGGAAAAAACTTTAGCAGTAGCTATGGTAATGCTTCAGGAAATTTAAGATGGAACCATATTTTTAATGATCGCTTATTTTCAAACTTATCTTTGATTTATAGTAAATACGATTACGATTTAGAAATTACTGGTGATGAATTTGATTGGATTTCTTCAATTAATAATTATAATATAAAATACGATCTCAAATATTATGCTAATGATAGATTTAAACTTGATTTTGGAATTAGCGGGATTTATTATGATTTTGATCCTGGTCAAGTACGTCCAACTTCAGATACGTCTCCTATAAACCCTTTATCATTAGATAGAAAAAAAGCATTCGAAAGTGGATTGTATGTTAATGCAGAGCATAAGTTAACAGATAAATTAACTGCCCAATACGGATTAAGATATAGTAGTTTTAGTCGTTTAGGAGGACAGTCAATGACAAACTATGCTAACAATCAACCTGTAGTATATAATAGTCTTTTGGGTATTTATGAGCGTGGTACAGCAGTGGGGGAGACTGCTTATAAAAAAGGAGAAAGTATTAAAGATTTTGGAAATTTAGAGCCTAGAGCTTCTTTGGCATATCAATTAAACGAATCATCTTCTATTAAAGCAGGTTACTCAAGATCTGCTCAATACATACACTTACTATCTAATACAACTTCGGTAACACCTTTAGATGTTTGGACTACCAGTGGGAAGTATATTAAACCACAATTATCCAATCAGTATGCATTAGGATATTTTAGAAATTTTGATGATAAAAAATATTCTCTGGAAGTTGAAGGTTACTATAAAACAACAGATAATAGAATAGATTATATAGATGGATCAAATCTAATAGGCCAAAATACGATTGAAACTGAAATTTTAAATGGTGAAGCCAGAGCTTATGGTTTGGAATTTTTAGTTCGTAAAAATGAAGGAAGATTTACGGGTTGGATCTCATATACCTTATCTAAAGCGGAACAAAGAACTTTAGGTGGTACTGCAGGAGGCCCTGGAATTAATAAGGGTAATTGGTATAATTCTTCTTTTGATAGGACTCATGATGTTTCAATTACTGGCGCCTACGAGTTAAATGATAAATGGACTTTTGGAGGTAATATGGTTTTTCAAACAGGAAGACCTGTTACATATCCTAACGGGCAATACCAATATGAAGGACAATCGATAGCTAGTTTTTCTGATAGAAATTCTGATAGACTACCTGCTTATCATAGGTTAGATATTTCTGCAACCTACAAACCAAATAGAAAACCTAATAACAGGTGGAAAGGCGAATGGGTTTTTGGTATATATAATGTGTATGGTCGAAAAAATGCTGCTTCAATTTCTTTTACTCAAAACCAGGATTTAGGTATTAATGAAGCAACCAGAACGGCTATTTTCGGAATGGTACCATCAGTAACATATAACTTTAAATTTTAACAAAATGAACACATATTTTAAATTATTCATACTTTTTTTAGCTATGTCATTGATATCATGCGAAGATGTTATAGACGTAGACGTACAAACAGCACCCAGCAGGCTAGTTATTGAAGCTTCTCTTGACTGGGAAAAAGGAACAACAGGAAGTAATCAAACTATCAAAATAAGTAAGTCAACACCTTATTTTGATACTGCTACTAATACAAGTGTTACAAATGCTTCTGTTAGAGTAGTTAATGATAACAATAATGCAGAATTTATTTTTACACATCAAGGTAATGGCGCATACACAACAACTGAGTTTATTCCTATAATTAATCAATCGTATACTTTAGAGGTGATTCATGAAGGCGAAACCTATAGAGCAAATGAAACTTTGAAATCTGTTGTTGATATCACAGAGATTAATCAATCTATAGAAGATGGGAATGAAGATGATGAGTTAGAAGTAAATATCATTTTTACAGATCCGGAAGCAGAGGAAAACTATTATTTATTTAAGTTTCAAAGGCAAGGAGATTTGTTACCAACACTTGAAGATGGTGATGATGAGTTTGTTAATGGTAATGAAATTACATGGTGGTATGAAAAAGAAGAAGATGAAGACACAGATAAAATAGAGGCTTTTAGACCTGGAGATGTTGTAGATATTTCGTTCTTTGGTATCTCTGAAGCATATTCAGATTATATAGGAATTCTTATAGAGCAATCTGAAGGTGCCGGTCTTTTTAGTACAACACCTGTACCTTTAAGAGGGAACTGTATTAATACAACAACACCCGATAATTATGCTTTTGGGTATTTTAGATTAACACAAGTTGTAAAAACGAGCTATACGTTTCAATAGTTTTAGTGTTTAAATAAAATAGAAAACCACCAATTTATATAAAAAATTGGTGGTTTTTGTTTTTTAAGAATGAAAGTGAGTGATCACAATTCAAAATCCGCATATTTCCAGCTTTCTTTAAAAAGTGCTTCATAAAGTTCTGTATTTTCTTTATCATTTAGTGCTTCATACGCCCTTTTTATACCATGATAAGCCCATCCATTTTTTGGTAAGCGATCAAGATCTTCGAGATATAATTCAATAGCGAGTCTCTTTTGTCCATTAAGCGTATGGATTCGACCTAAGTGATGACGAATAGAAAAAAACCAATCTGGTGGTTCGTTATAATTTAGTGCATCTTCCATTTTAACAGCGCCCTTTAAAAGTGTAATGCTGGCTTTTAAGTCTCCTTCATGAGCTAAAATTTCAGCTTTCAAAACCTTTTCAGCTATTTTAACTAATTCGTATACCGAGTTAATATCCCAAACGGTAACCTCTTTTAGTGTTTCATCTTTTGCTAAGGTCTCAAGTTCTAATAATTCAGTTTTTGCTTTATTCAAATCTCCTTTTCCTAAATGGGCCATACCTTCTGCATAATGTCTAATTGCTTTTGGATATTTTAAATCATAGGTTTCCAATTTCATATTTAAAACTGTATCCCATTTTTTAAATTTTACGGCTACATAATATGGAATGGTATAATAATGTTGTAAAGTACCCCATCCAGGTTGTTTCATAATTTCCGGATGTACATGTTCAGATACTTTATTGGCACCAATCATAGCCCAATGACTATTTCCTTCTAAGGTTGCGGTGGCAGCCATAAAATGATAATTGTGTGGGTAATAGGCGAGAGGGTAAGCCCCTTGCGCATGACAGGTAGTAACATAAGCACTATCTGCTTCAACAGCAGCTATATTTGATAAGGTGCCTTTGTGGTATTCTCCAGTTCTTATATACGTATGAGAAGGCATATGTAATAAATGTCCAGAACCAGAAACTAAACCATCATCAAAAGCTTTCGCAGATATATTAGAACGTTCTGGTGTATTGGAAGCTTCAACGGCATGAATATAAAAATGGTGTGCTCCAGGGTGTTTTGGATTTTGAGCAATAAGTTTTTCCAAAAGTGTTACTATTTCTATAGTCCATGGTTTTTCGGTACCATCTTTTTCATTTAAATCCCAAGGATGTAAATTCATAAGCGATTCTGCATATAAAGCACTAATTTCTGTATCCTCAGGGTATTGATCATATAAAGCTTTCATAGCTTCAGAATATTTAGTGTCTAAAACCGTTCTATCTTCCGGGGGTTCGGGTGCATAGCGTAATGCCATGGCATCAATAAACCGCCTTTCCTTTTCGGTAGCACTTTTAGATAGCGTTTTTGCACGCTGTATGGCTTCATAAGCACGTTCGTAGTTGTCATCTTCCATTCCCGCATTATAATTTGGTCCTAACACATAGGCGTATCCCCAAAATGCCATAGCACAATTAGGGTCTAATTTTGTAGCATAATAGAAAGAACGAGCAGCTTCAGCATGATTAAAACCATAAGCCAATGTCATACCTTGATTAAAATAACGTTGCACCAAAGTGTCTTTAGTAGTAATAGGGTAGTTTACAGCATCATAACCTTCTATAAGTGGTGCTATGTTGTCTTTTTTATACCATTCAGCATCCGTTACTTGCGGCACGCAGGCATATCTAGATGATGTAGTGGTTTTTACGATAAGTTCTTTTGGCTGTTCAATGGTCTTTTTACAAGAAAAAAATAAATTTAGGGCCATGAATAATAATATACATCTTTTCATTTTGTAAAGTTTTATTTTTTAGTAAATTGTTGTCTTACAAATTACTAAACTTTTTAAATGTCTTTAATGTAAAACTTACTTATTTTTGTTTTTTTATGAATCAAATAAGTAAATGTTACTTTTTAAGAAGTTACGTATCTTAATTATAAACAACTAAACTAGCGAAACGCTACATTTGAAATCCCTCGAAAATATTAGTAAACTATCCGATGAAGATCTGGTAAAAGCAATTGTAAAAGACAATAATACGTTGCTTTTTGAGACTTTATACGATAGGTATGCTATGCTGGTATATAATAAATGTTTTGGTTTTGCTAAGGATGAAGACGAAGCTGAAGACTTAACTCAAGATGTGTTTTTAAAACTTTTTGTTAAGTTGGGAAGTTTTAAAGAGAAATCGAAGTTTTCAACATGGTTGTATGCTTTCACATATAATCATTGTGTAAATTATGTCACTAGAAATACTGCCAAAAAATTTGAAAAACAGTCCGTAGATTATAAAGATATAGAAAACCTTTCAGAAAAAGAAGACGATGATTATAGTTTTCTTGATATGAAAATTGATAAGCTAAAAGTAGCTTTAGAACTAATTTCTCCTGACGAGAAAATGATTTTATTACTAAAATACCAGGATTTTCTTTCTATTAAAGAGATTGAAAGTGTTTTAGAAATTGGAGAAAGTGCCGTTAAAATGAGGATTAAACGCGCTAAAGATAAGTTGATAACAGTGTATAACGATAATATCTTAAATAATGGAGAATAATCCGTTTAAAGACATAAACAAGCCACTTAAGGAAGTTCCAAAGGAACTTAAGTCTAAGGTTATGAGAGATATTGCCATGGCTAAGTTGCTTATGGATCTTGCTGAACTATTTTCTTATAATATAGGTGACTTAATCGAATCTGTTATGAAGCAGAGAAAAGACAAAAAATAAGCCAAAACCAACAATAACATTAACAAAATAAAAATGGAAGAAGCAGGAAAATGGAAAGATGTAGCCATGGAATCTTTAAGTAAGATGTGGTTAGAAATAACAGATATATTCCCGAACATAATAGGAACCATAATTGTCTTATTTATAGGCTGGTTGGTTACTAAGCTCATTGTAAAAGTTATTAAGAAAGCCTTGAAGTTTGCTAAAGTTAACAAACTAGATGATGCTATAAACGAAATTGAGGTTGTTGAAGGAAAAAATCTGAATTTTGACACTGTAAAAGTGATATCAAACTTTGTGAAATGGGTGATGTATATTATGCTATTAATCATGGCATCGGACATCATGAATTTAACTATGATTTCTGAGCAAATAAGTAATCTCCTAGGCTATTTACCACAATTGTTTTCAGCATTAGTCATCTTTACGGTTGGATTAATTTTAGCAAATGTCATCAAGAAAGGCTTAAAAGCATTTTTTGAATCTATGGATTTATCTGGAGCAAAAATTATAAGTCAAATAGTATTTTTTATAATCCTCATATTTACTTCCATAACAGCATTGAATCAGGCTGGTGTTAATACAGAGATCATTACTCAAAACCTAACCTTGATTTTAGGAGCATTTTTGTTGGCATTTGCTTTAGCATTTGGATTTGGCGCACAAAAAGTAGTTGGGGACGTATTAAAAGCTTTTTATACTAGAAAAATATACGAAATTGGACAGGTTATCGAATTTAACAATATTAAAGGAGAAGTTGAAACAATAGATAGTATATCTATTACGTTAAAAACGGAGGAAGGAAAATTAGTCGTTCCTATTAAAGATATTGTAGAGAGCCAAGTAAAAATTAAGGATTGACTTTAGTTAGGGTTAAAGTTTTGGTTGGTTACTTTTCCGAATTTTTAGCAACTCTCTATAGCCCCTTTTCATTTATTTGAAAAGGGGACGTCTTTTTTTAGAATTTCTCTAAGATTTGTAATACCTCTTTTTTATAACTTCTGCTAATCGGTAATGATTTTTTATTAATTATTATTTCTTCATTTGTGAAAGAGGCAATATTATTTATTGATATAATATAGGACCTGTGGATTCTAATAAATTTTTTAACAGGTAGTTTAGCTTCAATAGCACTAATGGTTTCTCTGGTTACTATAGTTTTATTCGTTAAATGAATTTTAATATAATCACTATAGCTTTCAATATATATAATAGCATTAAAATCTATTTTAATCATGCGTCTATCAGATCGAACAAACATAAAATCGTTACTATTACTATTCTCTAATGCATTATTTTTTGGTTCACTGTATATTTCAAAATAAGTATTAATAGCTTTTAGTAAACGGTTAAAAGAAACAGGTTTAAGTAAATAATCGACCGCCTGTAATTCAAAACCTTCTACAGCATAATCTCTGTATGCTGTTGTAAATATAATTTTAATGTTTTTGTTAATCGATTTAGCAAATGAGATTCCAGATATTTCTGGCATGTTTATATCTAAAAAAACCAAATCGATGTTATTGTTTCTTATATAACCAAAAGCCTCAATAGCATTGCTACAACTGGCAATTATTTTAATATTTGGCATTTTTTTTAGATGTGTTTCTATAACTTCTCTAGCTATAAGTTCATCATCAATAATAAGGCACGATATATTTTTGTTTTGTAACAATTATTCTGTGGTATTTGTATTTAGTGTCTGATCGGAAACATAGCAAAATTAAAAAAGTTTCTTTTTGCAATTTTTGCATTTATTTTTAATCGCCTGATGCTAAGGCATCACCTCATAAAAAGTAAATACAAATCTTATCAAAAACAACTCTTTTTATAAAATTAGTCTGTTTCCGATCAGACACTATTTAAAATTAAATTTACTTTAAAAAAATGACTATCCTTAGTAATATTCAAGGTGTAATTATTTTTATATAATAAATCTAACCGTTTTTGCATGTTTTCTAATCCGATACCATTTTTATAGGTTTCAGATTGTGTACTTGTATTTTCAATATTAAAATAGATACTTTTATTTCTATAAGTTATATTTATTTTAATTGATAACAAACCATTTTTAATCGTACCATGCTTAAAACTATTTTCAATGAAAGGGAGCAATAACATTGGAGCAATCTTAATATTTTCAGATATGTTTTGAGTTGAAAAATGAATGTTAAGGGTCTCATTAAATCGCATTTTCTCTAATTCTATATAATCTTTGATATGATCAATATCGTCAGTTAATAAAACAAAAGGTTTATCAACTTTATAGAGTAAATAATCTAATAAATTAGAAAGTTTTAAAATCATTTCTGGTGTGTCATCGGCCTTTTTCAAGGCAAAGCCATACATCGTATTTAGAGTATTAAATAAAAAGTGAGGATGAATTTGCATCTTTAAATAATTAAGCTGCTGTTCCTTTAGTTTAAGTTGTGTTTCTAAAATTTTGTTTTCAAGTTTATTGGTTTGTTCAATATGCTTTAAATTAAGTTTTAGTAATTTAAACCCACTGACTACTATGACAACTAAATATACTGCAATAGCAACAAAAAGTAAGTTTCTGCTAATAGGTGCCATGTCTGCATATTGAAAATGAGATAAATAGATTAATCCGTAAAATACCGAAATGATAATTAGATATGAAGAAATTATAACTGTGTATAAACTATACAAACCAAACAGAAAATATCTTTTTTTTATAAGATAGCTTGGGATGAGTTTATAAATAAAAACATAGGTAGTTGCTATGGTTATAGGCATTAGAAATAACGAAAATGATAATACATAGCTAAAGTCGAGGCTATCAAAACCAAAAAAGTAAGTATAGAAAAAAAGGACACCACACCAAAATATAATATGAAGTAATAGCTGACCTGTTTTTTTTAAAAAGAACTGTTTTGTTAGCATGCTTTAAAATAATACTACAATAATACTATATTTTTAAAGTTCATTAGGTTTTTGTAGACGGATGACCAATTTGGCCATGGTTTTAACACGATGTTATTTTAATGGTTAAATTGGTAATCTGTCGCATTTAAATGAATTGTTCTTAAAAGCATTATAAGTTTGTGTTATGTTTAATTAAAATTATTAGTTATGATTATATTATCACTTAATTTAAAAAGTCTTTTAATTTCAAATCCTTTTGTAGATCGCTTTATGGAAGGCGGTCCGCTCTTTATGTCATTAATTTTAATATGCCTTTTAGTATCCATATTCTTTTTGGTAAGAGGCTTTTTAAGTTTAAATAAAAATCTGGTAGTATCTAAAAAAATGACTGCTTTAGCATCTGATGCAAGCTTACTAGGGTTGGTTATGGGCTTTTTAGGGTCTATTATTGGCCTTATTTCTGCCTTTGATGCTATTGAGAGTATGGATAGCATATCTTCTAATATGCTGGCAGGAGGACTAAAGGTATCGTTCTTAACAACTGTATTTGGTAGTATTACTTTTATCTTGCCAAGAATTGGTATTATTATATTAAAAATGCTTCAGAAGTCTTAAATATAAATAAAACAAAATATTTGTTCCCTTTTCGTTTGTTTGGAAAGGGATTTTTTTTGCTCTTTTTTTTTACAGAATAATTAGCTTCTCAAATTTTTTATAAAATAAGTTGCGTAACTAATCGGTTACATTTATATTTGTAACCAATCGGTTACTTAATATTATGAGAAGAGATGTTTTTCAAGCCATAGCAGACCCTGTTAGAAGAGATATTATAGAGTTACTCTCTAACGAAGCATTAACTGTTAATACAGTCGCAGAAAAGTTTGAAGTAAGTCGCCCTGCAATTTCAAAACACTTAAAAATTTTAAAAGAGTGTGGAATCATAGAAATAAACAAAAAAGGTAGAGAGCGGTTTTGCGAAATTCAACCTAAAAACCTGATTCCTGCATTTTTATGGATAGAGCAATATAAAAACCTATGGGAAAATAAGCTAGACGCTTTCGAAGATTATTTAATGACATTACAAACAAAAAATAAAAAAAATGAGTAAAACAAATGATGCAAAAAATCGAACTGTAACCTTAAAAAGAACATTTAATGCACCTATAGAATTGGTATGGGAAGCTTGGACACAACCAAATCATATAGTAGAGTGGTGGGGACCAAAAGGCATGAATGCTAAAGTGATTGAACATAATTTTAAAGTTGGAGGAAAATGGAAGTACACTATGCAAATGCCCGATGGCAATGAATTTATTTCGGAAGGTATGTATTTTGAAATTGTTGAGTTCGAAAAAATAATTTCATCGGCAGATTTCAAACCAATGACTGAAGGTGTTGAGATACAAGCTTTCTTTGAGAAAAATGGAGATCAAACTAATTTTACGTTTAACATTGTACACGATACTGAGGAATATTGTAAACAACAGGAAAAGATGGGAATTCTAAATGGTTGGGGGTCTGTTTTTGACAGATTGATCGAACATTTAGAAGTGTTGGTGAAATAAAAGAGGTAATACTTTATAATAATAAGAGTCCATATATATGGGCTTTTTTTGTTTACAACTGTTTGTAATTATTTGGCAAATACTTCCTATAAATATTGATTTTAATATTTTGAAAAACTAACTTCGTTTATCAGTTTTATATCTTGTAAAACGTTTAATACTGTTTACTTTGGCACCAATTGAAAAACTAATACTGCATTTAAAAGAATACATAAACCTTACAAATGAGGAGGTTATTCTTATTAGTAAAAGTTTCAAAGTAAAAAAATTAAAAAAGAAAGAAGTTCTTCTTTTTGCCGGTGACATATCTTCTAATATGCAATATATTGCAGAGGGGTGTTTTAGATGTTACTATATGGATAATGAGGCAAAAGAACACATTATTCAATTTGGAATCGAAGGATGGTGGGTAAATGATTTATACAGTTATTTAACCCAAACTCCAGCAAAACAGTTCGTACAAGCTCTTGAGGATGCTACAGTAATTCAAATTCATAGAGAGTCCCTTAATAGATTGTATGATCAAATACCTACTATAGAGCGTTTTTTTAGATTGAAATTTGAAAAAGCCTATGTTGCCTTACAAGATCGCACTATAAAATCGATGAGTAAAACAGCAGAAGAGCGGTATTACGATTTTTGCTTAAAATATAGAGATATTGAGCAGCGCGTTCCCCAGTATATGATTGCTTCTTACTTAGGAATAACGCCCGAGTTTTTAAGTGCTTTAAGAAAGAAAAATTAAAAAACCGTTTTTCTTAAGGTAGGTTAAGATTTCAACTTTTTTGTTCAGCTAAGTTTGTACTATTAATTTAATTAAAAGTACAAATGAAAAAAATATTGGCATTTTCAGGAAGTAATAATCCTGAGTCAATCAATGAACTATTATTGATCTCGGCTATCAATAAAATTCAGAAAGGGAATGTGCATCACATTCAACTAACCGATTATCAAATTCCTATTTACAGCCAAGAGATTGAGAAAAATGGAATTCCTCAATCAATCAAGGAAATTTTTCGTTTTTTTATAGAAGCTGATGCTTTTATAATTACTTCTCCTGAGCACAATGGACTGCCGACTTCTTTTTTTAAGAATATAATCGATTGGCTTTCAAGAATAGATCAAAAGTTTTTTGGAGGAAAACCTGTGTTGTTAATGAGTACTTCTCCAGGAGCAAACGGAGGCGCGTCTCATCTTCAAATATTGACAAAACTTTTACCAATATGGGGAGGAAATTTAGTTAGTCATTATTCATTAGGTAGTTTCAATAATAAATATGATCATTCCAATTTACAAATAGCAGATTATGATGAAGATACGAGGTTAAGTGAATCCATTCGGATATTAATCAATTCATTTTCAAAATAAATAATTTAAATCTTAAAAATAAAAAACATGAACAATTCAGAAAACAGTATTAAAGTCGTACAGGATTATTTTAAAGCTTTTCAAAATGGCGATATAGATAACGTTTTAAATTTATTCCATGATAATTGCCTTATCGTTAGTGTTAAAGATCAAGAACGAGAAAAAGAACAATTACATGGTACCTATAGAACAAAGGAAGAAGCCACACAATTCATTGCTAATATTATCAATTTATTTAATACTAAAGAATTTGTTGTAGAAAGAGTTGTTGGCAATGAAAATGTTGTTTTTGCAAATGGAAAATTCACTCACGAAGTAAAAGCAACAGGAAAACTATTTGTAAGCGACTGGACACAACTTAGCATAATTGAAGACAATAAAATAAAAGAATATCGATTTTATGAGGATTCTGCTGCTTTTGTAATTGCTTCGGAAGCCTAATCTTTTATATAAAAAACATCATTGTAAACCATCTTTTTAAATTCAAGGAACATTCATAATTATTCTGAAGGTTTCTTATAAAAGAAGATGGTTTTATATACTGCTCCAAATGATAAACCTTGGTCACTAAAGTTTTTGAAATGGATGTAACGACATTAAATTTTAAAAAGTTTTATAAAAACATGGAAAATGAAAATTTGTTTACAACTGTTTGTGAGTTAGTAGATATTTCTTACTTAAAATATTGATTTTTAGTTTTTAAAAATATAACTTCGCTTATGATAAAATGTTAAACAACTCGTTCTGAACTTGTTTCTGCATTAAAACAAGTTTATATTTGGTCGTTGTGTGTAATGTAAAAAGCGACACTATTAATTAACTAATCAAAATATGAGGGATGATCTAAGTAAAAACCGCACAAAAGAAATATACCCTTTTAGAAAATTAGCATATGCATCGTTTTTAAAAGGGGGAATATTATTAGTACTCGGTTTAGTCTTTTTATTTTTAGTGAAAAGTGATTATAAGCAAGGTAATTATACTCAATTTGCTATAAAAATATCTTCTGGTCTGGCTTTTTTAATTGCAGGAGTCAAACTATTAATCAGAGGCTATAAAAATGAGTATGACTTTAGCCTTAAAGATATTTTTGATAAAACTCGCGATATTAAAATTAATAATTTACTAGGGCAAAGAAGTAATGTTTCTGAAGAATATGACAAAATATTTCGCTCTATAAGTTTTAGTTCTAGTCCAAAAGAAATAAATAAAATTGGAGACTTGAAATTTTTAATATTTAAACTTTTTTCGAAAAAGGGAATGTCAGATATTTTTGATTATGCGCCTTATCCCATTTCAAATTTCATAGAAAACCAGTTAAGACCAATAATAATAATTGGATATTTTATTTTAATTCTGATTGTGTACGGATTTTTTAACTACCTCGAAGTAATACCGTTTGGAATGGTTTGGATAAATCTTTTTATTTTAGTTGGACTATTAACATTATGGTATCCTTCAAAAATTGATTTTATAGAAAATAAAAACAATAATTATAGAATGGGAAAAAGAATTTTATACTTTATTGTTTTTTATACTATTACTGTATTTCTATATAAACCATATGGAAGTGATATTAATTATTGGTTATTAGCTACTATGCTTGCTCTGGTGTCAATAATTATATACACATCCATTGTATCGTTTAAATTAATTTATACTACTTTTTCTAATCGTAAGGAGGTAAATGTAACAAAATCATCTATAGGTTTAAATAATCGAAAAATTGGTAGGCAACCGGAATTTTTACTATCACAATTTGAAGATGTAATAAGTGAGAAAACAGGATGGTATTTTAATGGTTCAACAAATAAATCTGGTGGATATGTCTCAGGCGACCAAAAGCATAAAGGGACTTTTGAGTATAATAAGCTTTATGAAACTAATCCTAAAATTGTTTCCACGACATATAATGATCTTATTGAAAAAAAATTGTCAACTGTCTATACATTAGGCGTTATTCTATTTTCTTTAGGGTTATTTGTAATCTTCTTTGGAGTTCTTACTTTTCCTGATATACATTTTGAGAGAGTTTCTCTTAACGCAGATTTATTGGTAGAATTTGCACCAAAAATCATGTGGAGCCTATTCTTTATTTTATTAGGGACATCTCTTTACTTTTTTGGCAATAGATTTGTCTATGATATGTTTCTATTTTTTAATACAGAAATATTTTTTGAATCAAACCTTATTTTATTTAATATAAAGGGTAGTTACGACCAATATGAACATATATCTGGACAAACTAAGGAGACTAATACGTCTACCGATTTTACACCAGATATCCAGGTTTGTCAGGTGACTAGTAGTATATTTGTCCACCCATACATGGAAAGTAAAAACATTAAAAATCTTCCAAGATTTATTTTCAAAATTCAAGATAATGACATATTACTTGAATTTATTCTAAAAGATTACGATAAAAAATTAGCACCATATACAATGAGTGTAGATAACTTAAATAATAAAACGAAAATAATTTCAGAAGATAATAATGACTTATTGAGTGACGAATAAATATTTTAGATTTTCTATCATTTCTACATAAGCAGTAACCCACTTTAAAGTTCAATACTCAAAAACAAACCTAAAAGCTAAATTTTGAAAACGATAACAACTGCAAACTGAGACTGAATACTGATTACTTAATACTGCTTACTGATATATTTTTGTTTTGTGCTAATACGGCTCAAAAACGATATTTTTAATCGCGCAAGAACGCAGAGGAGTAAAGGAAATACTGCAAACTTCCACTGAATACTGCGTACTATTTTCTCTTATTCCGTTTATTATAATTCTTATCACCTCTTGTTTTAGGTTTTTTATACTTAGCAGCAATTTTAAATTTATAAGAACCGCCTAAATTTTCTTTAGAGTTTTTTTCAGATTTTTCATGAAATGCAGGCCCTGGAGCATCTTCATCTTTTCGTTTTGTAGGATTGTTGCGTTCTTTTATTTGCGGACGCTCTTCTTCAATTAATTCTGTAGAAACTTCAACAACAGAAGGAATCTCTAATAAAGGAACCTTCATACCCATTAAAACCTCAATACTTTCAATAGACTCTTGTTCCTTTTCGGTAGAAAAAACTATCGATTTGCCTTCACGTTCAGCACGTCCAGTTCTACCTATACGATGCATATAATTTTCGGGGTATAGAGGCGTATCAAAATTTATAACATGCGATACGTTGTCAATATCTAATCCACGTGCCATCACATCGGTGGCAATTAAAATGCGGTTGTCACCATGTCGAAATTGCTCAATACTTCGTAGCCTGTAATTTTGGGTTTTATTAGAATGAATCACACATAATTCGTCATGGAATATGGCATCCATTTTTTCAAACAAGCGATCGGCCATACGCTTGTAGGCTACAAATATTAAAACTTTATTAAAAGTTTCGGTATCATTTAGTAAATGCGTTAATAAATTGACCTTGGTATAAAAATTAGGAACATTATAACGTGTTTGTGAAATATTTTCAAGAGGTGTACCCGAAACAGCAATAGAAACACGCTCAGGGCTTTTAAAAAAATCACTAATTAAGGCATCAACATCTTTTGTCATGGTAGCCGAGAACATAATATTTTGTCTACGTTCAGGGAGAATATCAAAAATGTTAACTAATTGATGCCTAAACCCTAAATCGAGCATCACATCAACTTCGTCAATGACTAGTTTCTGTATCGATTTAAGCTGTAAAACTCTGCTTAAAGCCAAATCATATAACCTACCGGGAGTGGCTACCAGAATATCTATACCTTCTGCCACTGCCTGTTTCTGAGTATTGATATTAGTGCCGCCATAAACCCCTAAAACACGATTGTTAATATATTTAGAAAGCTTTTCAATTTCATCCACTACTTGAACTACCAATTCACGTGTGGGTACTAAAACCAAAACACGTGGGTTTTCTTGAGTAGAATATTTTAAATTTTTAATAATAGGTAACATATAGGCAAAGGTTTTACCGGTACCCGTTTGTGCAATACCTACCATGTCCTTACCAGAACTAACAACATTAAATGCTTGCTCTTGAATAGGCGTGGGGATTGTAAAACCCAAGTCGTCTAATGCATTATAAAGTGGGGTATTTAAATTTAAATCTTGAAAACTCAAAATGATGTTATTTTGCTGGCAAAGTTAAGCCTAATAAATTTATAAATGACTGTTATGTATTTCAATACTATAAGACGCTTTAAATGTTTGTTGTGGCATCAAAGTTAAAATACCTTCTTTTTCTTTTAGGTTTTGATTGGTGTTTTCACTATCGGCAATACCAAGCCAGGGCTCAATGCAAACATAGTCACCATCAGGTTTTGCCCAAATACCTAAGTAGGAAAAATCTCTATATTCAACAGTAAGAATAGCACCGAGTGATTTACTGTTTAAAGTGACGCTTTTAGATTTTAAATCTTTAAAAATAAGGGCATCTTCATTAAATATATCATGTTTTAACGGTAGTCTATTGGAGTTATTAAACATCGGTTTTGTTTTTGATGAAATCAAACCACTTTCCATATTAATTAAATGTGTTTCAGAATTTTCTATGTGTTCAAACTCTAAGTAATAATTACTATAAGTTTCATTGTTATATACAGGACATTTAAAAGCCGGATGTCCACCTAACGAAAAATACATGGTCTTAGTATCATAGTTTTTAATAGTATGAGTTATGATAATAATATTGTCTATGAGTTGATAAGTAATAAGAAAATCAAACTTAAATGGGTATATTTTTAATGAATCCTCATCATAACTTAATTTAAAAGTTAAAGAACTCTGGCTTTGTTCCTGTAATATTAATGTATTATTGTTTCTTATAAAACCATGTTTAGATAATGTGTATTTTTGATTTTCGAAAAAGTAAGTATCGTTTTTTAATGCACCAATAATAGGAAATAGATTAGGAGCATAACTACCCCAGACCTTTGGATTAGCATCCCACATAAAATCTATTTCGTTTTTAACCGAAGTGATTTTGCATAATTCAGCACCCTTTTTTTTTACTGATATTTTTAATTTTTCGTTTTCTAATGTGAGCATAAAAATGACATATTTTAAGTAATACCAATTTAACCTTTAAATGTCACATATAATTCGTTTCTTTTTTATTTATATATCTTCACAAAATTAAACCATAACTACTGCTATGATTGATTTTTATTCATCATCTAAATAAAAAATAATTCAAATTATTTATACGACATTTTAAAATTAAATTGGTATATCAAATTGTTTAGACTGCAAAACTTATAATTTTTTAAGGATTCTAACTAACTTTGTGCATTAAATTTTATTATTGAGGGCAACACAAATTCACAGTTTAGATAATACTGACCAATTTAAAAATCAACTACTGATTTGGAGTCAGCAATTTGATGATGTTGTTTGGTTAGATTCTAATAACTACGAACAAAATCATTCCAACTACGAAGCAGTCTTGGCAGTAGATGCTTTCACTAGTATTCAAACGAATTTTGAAGGAAGCTTTGAAATGCTTAAGGAATACCAAACTAATGTAAATGATTGGATTTTTGGGTACTTAACGTACGATCTGAAAAATGATATTGAAGATTTAAACTCTAAAAATTTTGATAGCTTAGAGTTTCCGGATTTGTACTTTTTTCAACCCAAAAAACTGTTTCTGTTTAGAGGAAATCAAGTTGAAATACAATACTTGAATTGTGTTGATGATGAATTTGAAGAAGATTTGAAAAACATATGTCATTGCGAGGAGGTACAACGTGGCAATCTCTCAAATGAAGAAAATCAAGTAAAAATAAAACTCCGTATCCATAAAGATGAATATTTTGAAAAAGTAAGCAAGATGCTTGCGCATATACACCGGGGCGATATTTATGAAGCTAATTTTTGCCAGGAGTTTTATGCAGAAAACATCAGTATCAATCCATTGGAAACCTATTTAAAGCTTAACAGTATTTCTAAACCCCCTTTTGCAACATTTTTAAAATTTGGAAATAAGTATTTACTGTCTGCATCTCCAGAACGTTATTTAAAAAGAAAAGGGGAGACCATTATTTCTCAACCGATAAAAGGAACCGCAAAGCGTTCGGAGAATATGTTTGAAGATGAAAAGCTAAAAGAAGCTTTGTCTCAAGATACTAAAGAGCGCAGCGAAAATATTATGATTGTGGATCTGGTGCGCAACGATTTATCTAAAACCGCTATAAAAGGCAGCGTGCAAGTAGAAGAATTGACCAAGGTGTATACCTTTGATCAAGTGCATCAAATGATTTCTACAGTAATTTCAAAGATTGAAGAAACAACACATGCAGTCGATGTTATTAAGAGTACATTTCCAATGGGAAGTATGACGGGGGCTCCTAAAATTTCAGCTATGCGAATTATTGAAGATTTAGAAGAAACCAAAAGAGGGTTATATTCTGGGTCTGTGGGCTATTTTTCTCCTACTGGTGATTTCGATTTTAATGTCGTTATAAGAAGTATTCTTTATAACGACACCAAAGCATATGTGTCTTATTCTGTAGGTAGTGCAATTACAGCGAAGAGCGATCCTTTAAAAGAATATGAAGAGTGCTTGGTAAAAGCCAAAGCGATGCGACACGTATTAGAAAATTAGCTTAAATACTTTTAAAAGCCTCCATAACTAACCTTATTACACGCTCAACACGTTTGATTTCAATATTTTTAACTTCAGCAATTTCACCGTAGGTTAATCGACCAAATATAAAAAGATCTACTATATCAGATACTTTAATTGGTAATAACGTGTAAAACTTACCTAATAAATTTTTATTGTGTATTACAGATATGTCTTCAATTTCCAAAGCATTTATTATAGAGGAATTATTGTCATCATATAAAAACAAATGTTTGTGCTTATCATCCTGTTTATACGAGATATCATCTAACTCTTCGTTCATAACAAAATCAAAGCCTTCATCAACAGTAAAGTTTTCTTCTAAATTATCCAGTTCTTCCTCTAAAATTGAATTTGTACTCATCGTATTTTTATGAAACGCTTCTTTTTTAAATAGGTTATCCAAATCGGTATCTACTATTTTAAATAGCTTAATTTTTATAGCAGGGGTATCAATATCTATATCATATCCATTTTCATAAAATTTGGCAATACCTTCATCTATAAAGTCATTAGAAATGTACATGTTTTTAGGAATAACACCTATTGATTCGGCAATATATAATCTATGTTTTATATAAGCTTGCAAATGTTGTGTTACTGAAACCACCTTCTTGTTAAAAGCGGTTTGAGTCGCTTTATCGTTTAATTTTTCAAGAGAACACATGGTAAAAAGTTTTAAAATTTATACTTTAAAGTTACAAAATTCACAATTTTGGGATATGATTTATGTCATTTGATTATAAAACTAAGATGCGTATTTAAATGGGCAAAGTTGTATATTTGAAAACATGCTAAACCAACTAAAAAAACATATTGATAATCGTCTTGAATTTTTAAATAAAAATAAACTTCTTATTGCTATTTCAGGAGGTGTAGATAGTGTGGTTTTAACTCATTTATGTCACCAATTAAACCTAAATATTTCTTTGGCACATTGTAATTTTAATCTCAGAGGAAAGGAAAGTGATGACGATGAGAAATTTGTATTGCAACTAGCTGATGATTTAAATATAGAAGCTTTTACTGAAAGTTTTAATACCGAAGGATACGCTAGCGAAAATAAGATTTCAATTCAAATGTCTGCCAGAGAACTACGTTATTATTGGTTTGATGAGTTGGCACTACAATTAGGTTTTGATTATATACTTACTGCGCATCATGCAGATGATAATCTAGAAACCTTTTTAATTAATTTCTCTAGAGGCACAGGATTAGATGGTTTAACAGGAATTCCAGAAATTAATAACAAGTTTGTACGCCCGTTGTTGCCATTCTCAAGAGAAAATGTTATTGATTATGCAAAGGCTAACAACTTAGAGTGGCGCGTAGATAGTAGTAATGCATCAACTAAGTATTTGCGTAATAAATTAAGACACGAAGTCATTCCTATTTTAAAAGAAATAAATCCTAGTTTGCTTCAAAGCTATCAAGGTACTATTAATAATTTAAGTGACAGCGGAGATATAATCGAAGATGCCATGGAGTTGTTTTTAGAGGATGCCATTGATGCTATTCAGGATAACAAAATAATTTTTAAAATACCTGAGTTTAAAAAACAAAATAACCCAAAAGCATATTTATTTGAAGTTTTTAAAGATTATGAATTTACAGAATGGAATGACATCGTGAATTTATTAGATGCTCAGTCTGGTAAATATGTGTTATCTAATACTCACAGATTAATAAAGCATAGAGATACTTTGCTTTTAAGTGAGCTTCATTTAGAAGAGCAAGAAGAAATTCTCATTTTAAATATAAATCAAGAGGTTGAAACACCTTTTGGTATTTTAACATTTTCAAAAGCTAATGATGTTTCATTAAATGATACTACAACTATTTATGTTGACGAATCGCTTTTAAAGTTTCCTTTAGAAGTGAGACCTTGGAAAGTAGGTGATGTGTTTTTTCCATTTGGAATGAAAGGAAAAAAGAAAGTGAGCAAATATTTTAAAGACGAAAAATTATCATTGTTAGATAAAGAAAGTTCTTTATTACTCTGTTCAGGCAATAGTATTGTTTGGGTAATTAATAGAAGAGCTGATAATAGATTTAGAGTAACCGAAAACACTGAAAATATTATTAAAATAGAACTAAAATAATTGAAATTACAAGGACAAATAGTCGATATACAAAACGGACTCATTTATAAAGGTGAAATTACTGTTGAAAATGGAAAGATTTTATCTATTATAGAAAAAGAGCATACAAATAATCAATATATCCTTCCAGGATTTGTAGATGCTCATATCCATATAGAAAGCTCTATGTTAGTGCCTAGTGAGTTTGCCAGATTAGCAGTCATGCATGGCACTGTAGCTACCGTTTCTGATCCTCATGAAATAGCAAATGTATTGGGGGTAGAAGGTATTGAATTTATGATTGATAATGGTAAAAAGGTGCCTTTTAAATTCAATTTTGGAGCACCATCTTGTGTGCCGGCTACTCATTTTGAGTCAGCGGGAGCCGTTATAAATTCTGATGCTATAAAAACGCTGCTTGAAAACCCGGATATCAAGTATTTAACAGAAATGATGAACTACCCTGGGGTGTTGTTTGATAATGATGAAGTTCTAAAAAAAATAGCCTGGGCGAAATATTATAATAAACCAATTGATGGTCATGCCCCCGGTTTAAGAGGAGACGATGTTACAAAATATATCAATGCCGGAATTTCTACAGATCACGAATGTTTTACTTATGAAGAAGCTTTAGAAAAGCTTGAAAAAGGGATGAAAGTTCTCATAAGAGAAGGGAGTGCCGCTAAAAACTTTGAAGCCTTAATAGATTTACTTCCGGAACATTTTGAAAACATGATGTTTTGTAGTGATGATAAACATCCTGATGATCTGCTATTGCACCATATTAATAACTTATGTGCTAGAGCTGTAGCAAAAGGAATAGATGTTTTTAAAGTATTAAAAGCGGCATGTATTAATCCCGTAAAACATTATAATTTAGATGTTGGCTTACTTCAAGAAGGCGCATTTGCAGATTTTATTCTTGTAGAAGACTTAACCCATTTTAAAACGATTCAGACCTATATAAATGGCGAATTAGTTTTCGATAAAGGCACATCTTTAATACAACCAGCGGTGTTTAAAAACCTTAACAACTTTAACTGTAATAAAAAAAACATATCAGATTTTAGATTTGAATCGTCGTCAAAACGAATTCGTGTCATAGAAGCTTTAGAAGGTCAATTAGTGACTAACGAACTTGTCGCTAACGCTTCAGTTTCTGATGGAAACCTGATTTCTAATATTGAAAACGATATCCTTAAAATGGCAGTTGTTAATCGGTATCAAAATCAAAAACCAGCGATTGCTTTTATTAAGAATTTTGGATTAAAAGAAGGCGCTATAGCGTCTTCTGTTGGCCACGATTCTCATAATATTATTGTAGTAGGTGTTAGTGATGATGCGATTTGTAAAGCAGTGAATTTGCTTGTTGAAAATAAAGGAGGCATTTGTGCTATTTCTAATTCAGAAGAAAAAGCATTACCACTTCCTGTAGCGGGTATTATGAGTGATAAAGATGGTGAAATTATTGGGAAACAATATGCAGAATTAGACACTATGGCAAAGCACTTGGGGAGTCCTCTTCACGCCCCTTATATGACATTATCATTCATGGCTTTATTGGTAATTCCTTCGTTAAAATTGAGTGATAAAGGATTATTTAATGGTACCGATTTTGAATTTACTTCTCTAGAAGTTTGATTTTTTAACCCCTTGAAACCTAATCCCTAATTCCTAACACATGCCAGTAATAGAATCAAAGTATAAGCCTTCTTTCTTTTTTAAAAAAGGGTTCATTTCAACCGTGTATTCTGGTCTGGTTAGACGTGTTAAAGACGTAAAACAAAAACGAGAACGTATTACGTTGTTTGATGGAGATTTTATTGATTTAGATTGGAGTTTTTCAAAAGAAAAAACAAAGAAGCTTGTTATTTTGTTGCACGGATTAGAAGGAAACGGGCAGCGGCCATATATGACAGGTGCAGCAAAGCTTTTTAATGATAGCGATATAGATGCAGTGTGCGTGAATTTTAGAGGCTGTAGCGGAGAAGATAATTTAAAATACCGTAGCTATCATTCTGGAGCTACCGAAGATTTGGATGCTATTATTACTCATATTATTTCAGAAAAAGAATACTCGGAAATTTATTTAAAAGGCATCAGTTTAGGGGCTAATATGATTTTAAAATATTTGGGAGAAAGGGCAGTAGTACCTAGCCAAATAAAGGCAGCCGTTACAGCTTCAGTACCTTGTTATTTATATGGTTCGGCCAAAGCTTTGCATACTTTTAAAAATAAACTGTATCATGATCGGTTTTTAAAACATTTAGTAAATCGTTTAAAAAATAAACAACAACATTTTAAAGAAGATTTAAGCATTAAAGACATAGCCTCTATAAAAACATTATTCGACTTTGATAATCTTTACACTGCCAAAGCACATGGTTTCAAAGATGCTTTAGATTATTATGAAAAATGCAGCTGCTTACAGTTTCTTCCTAATATTAAGATCCCGGCTTTAATTATTAATGCCTTAAACGATTCATTTTTATCTCCGGAATGTTATCCGGTAAAAGCTGCAAAAAACAACCGGTATCTTTATTTAGAAATGCCTCAACATGGCGGACATGTAGGCTTTGTAGACAAAAAGGGTGTTTACTATAATGAAAAACGAGCCTTAGAGTTTGTTAAACAAACCTATTAGCTGACCATATTTTTTTCTTTATTATATTTTGTCCAAGATTTTATTCTTCCAATAAACATTTTGAGGTAATTCTCAGACAGAAAAATATTTGACCAATCATATCTTTGAGCTTGAACACCAAGATAAAAGACAAAAACGACCGAACCAGCTTCCGGAATTAATTTTAACTCATTATCTGATAATATTCTGATACTTTGATAACCATCTAAAAAACTTAATCTTTTTAACTCGTACTTATTTTTATCACTTTCAATGTGGAATAGCTGTTTACAGAAATATCCAATGTCTAAAATCTGCCACCCATTCCCACAAAAATCGAAGTCGAACAATGTTACCTCTTTTTCATTTAATACAGCCATATTATCATACCAAATGTCCATATGAACAATACCATTTCGAGTTTTTTCAAAATCAATTTTCTGAAAAGATTTGCCAATTTCTTTGATAAATTTCATTTCAGGTAATTCCTTAGAAAAGAATTGTGTTAAACGCTTATAAGGTGATTCTATAAGTGATTTTTCGTCATAAGATATTCGGGCAATAGTTTTATTTAAGGTTAGATTATGAATTTTTGCCATTAGAGAGCCAATTAAGAAACAAGTATCTTCGTTCATAAATCTTATTTTTCCACCTTGAGCAAACGAAAAAAGTACTACGTATCGAATCCCTTCTGGAGCATTTATTTCTTGAATAAACCCGCCATTTTTATCCTGAATAGGAAAAGAAACGTTTAAATTATTATCTTTTAGTAAATTTAAAAGTTCTATTTCTTCAATGATTTCGGATTTGGATCTCCAATTATGACTGTAAACTCTTAAAACATACTTTGTATTGCCATCGGAAAGAAAATAAGTATGATTCATCCCCGTCCTAAATAGTTCACAACTGAAATTTTCATTTAACGGATATTTATCTCTAATAAATTCACCTAAATCTTTTGCTGAAAGCGTAGAGGTTGTGACTGGAAAAACGGTCATTTTTTTAGTTCTAGTTAGTTGGCAAATATATTTCATTTATTAAACCAACTCAAGTTATACCAATTCTCATTAGATATTACCGTAAAAGAAAATGATGATTTTTTTCTTTATACGAAACAGAAAAATAAACCATAGCCATAGTTACGGATTCTTTTTATGCTGAGATATAAAGGGAAAAAGGGTGTTTTATTAGGGTAATATCTAATGAGAATTGGTATTATCAGATATAAAACTCCGAGGAGTGTTTGATATCTTTTAAAACGAATGTGCTATTCAATACCCCTATATTTTCAATCTTAGAAAGTTTATACTTCACGAAATTATGATAATCTTCTAACCCCTTTGTGTTTATTTTTAAAATGAAGTCCACTTGGCCAGCCATATGATAGCATTCTTGAACTTCGTCTAAGTTTTGAATTTGTTCTTCAAACTTCTCAATAAAGGCCTCACTATGGTAACGCATAGATACCTGGCATATAGTAGTTACAGATCGTTCGAGCAATTTTTTATCAAGTATGGCAACATATTTTTTAATGAAGCCTTGATTTTCAAGCCTACGGATACGCTCGTAAACAGGGGAAGGTGTTAAGTTTAAAATTTTAGCAATCTCTTTAGCTGTTTTTTTAGAGTCATTTTGTAAAATTCTAAGTATAGTAATGTCAGTTTGGTCTAAATTTTCCATAATGTGTTAAATAAAAATTATTGCAAAAACGAATTATTTTATTATTTGAAAGTAAATATAGCTGTTATTTGATGATAAAAAAGATTTAATTGCTTAATTAAGTGATTTATTTTATTTTAAAAGCTGTATTGTTTACTTTTGAAAGTAAATAACACTTATTTATGAGTACGACAATTTTAGTGATAGGAGCAAATGGACAGGTAGGACGTGTGCTTACTGAGGCATTACAGAGTAAATATGGAAAAGAAAGAATCATTGCTTCAGATTTAAGAGAGAGAGAAGATTCAAATGGTATATTTGAAGTTATTGATGCAACAAACTTCGATAGAATTAAGGAAGTTGTTTTACAATATAAAGTGACTCAAATTTATCACTTAGCTGCCATTTTATCTGCTAAAGGAGAAGAAAATCCATTGAAAACCTGGGATATTAATATAAAAACCTGGCTAAATGTTCTTGAAGTCTCTAGAATTTGTAACGTAGAAAAGGTGTTTTACCCAAGTTCGATAGCCGTTTTTGGAAATAGTGCTCCTAGAAATAATACACCTAATAATGCTTATTTAGATCCAGCGACTGTGTATGGTATTAGTAAAGTAGATGGTGAAAACTGGGCGCAATATTACCACATTAAATATGGTTTAGATGTTAGATCTATTCGTTACCCTGGCATTATAGGATATCAGTCATTACCAGGTGGTGGTACTACAGATTATGCAGTAGATATTTATCATAAAGCTGTTTTAAATGAAATGTTTACTTGTTTTTTAAATGAGGATACAGCTTTACCTATGATTTTTATAGATGATGCTATTAGGGCTACTATAGAGATTATGGAAGCTCCGGTTGAAAGTATAAAAGTGAGAACATCCTATAACATAGCAGGGATAAGTTTTTCGCCAAAAGAAGTAGCATCAGAAATCCGTGAATTATATCCCGATTTTAAAATTGACTATAAACCTGATTTCAGGCAAGATATTGCAGAAGGATGGCCAAAGTCTATAGATGATTCTGAAGCGCGAATGGATTGGGGATGGAAACCTAAATACGATTTATGGGCTATTACAGAAACTATGATTCGTGAGCTGAAAGCACAATATGAGATGACAATTTAAGTTTAAAAAGTATTACCAAAAAAAAATAAAACTATGTACTCTAAGATAAAGAATGATTTACAGAAAGAAATTGAAGAAATTAAAGCAGCAGGTTTATATAAATCTGAAAGAATTATTACAACACCTCAAGGTTCAGAAATAAGCACAACAACATCATCTGAAGTATTGAATTTTTGTGCCAATAACTATTTAGGGTTGTCATCGCACCCAGAAGTTATTGATGCCGGTAAAAAAGCCATTGATTCTCATGGGTATGGATTATCTTCTGTACGTTTTATTTGTGGAACACAAGATATTCATAAAACATTGGAGGAAAAAACAGCCTCGTTTTTAGGGATGGAAGATTGTATTTTATATGCTGCTGCATTTGATGCAAATGGCGGTTTGTTTGAACCTATATTGAATGCAGAGGATGCTATTATTTCGGATGCTTTAAACCATGCATCAATAATTGATGGCATTCGTTTATGTAAAGCAAAACGATTTAGATATGCTCATAACGATATGGCAGATTTGGAAGAGCAACTCATCCAATCTGAAGGGGCACGTAGAAAATTAATAGTTACAGACGGTTCTTTTTCAATGGACGGAACGATTGCTCAGCTTGACAAAATTTGCGATTTAGCCGATAAGTACGACGCTTTAGTAATGGTTGATGAATGTCATTCTACAGGTTTTATTGGTAAAACAGGACGTGGTACTCATGAATATTGTGATGTTATGGGGCGAGTAGATATTATAACTGGCACCTATGGTAAAGCTTTAGGAGGTGCTTCAGGTGGGTTTACGGCAGCAAGAAAGGAAATTGTAGAGATGTTAAGACAGCGTTCCAGACCTTATTTATTTTCAAATACGGTGGCTCCATCAATAGTTGGAGCTTCTATTAAAGTGTTAGATATACTAAGCACGTCCACAGAACTTCGTGATAAGTTAGAAGATAACACTAAATATTTTAGAAAAGAGATGACTGCGGCAGGATTTGATATAATCAAGGGAGATCATCCTATCGTTCCTGTTATGTTATACGAAGCGACGTTGGCACAAGAGTTTGCTTCAAAATTATTAGAAGAAGGTATCTATGTCATCGGTTTTTTCTATCCGGTAGTACCAAAAGGAAAAGCTAGAATACGTGTTCAATTATCAGCAGGACATGATCGTTATCATTTAGACAAAGCTATCAAAGCTTTTACTAAAATAGGGGAAGAACTTAATGTCATTCCTGTGAAAACGGAAATCTAAATTAAAGGATTTGGGTTTTTGACTAGAAAGGTAAAAACCTGTGCTTAATGTGGTTGAGTATGAAACGAGCGAAACCAGTGCTGAGCGAAGTCGAGGTATACCTTTATGGCTCTGTCCCGAGGATCGTTCATTTTAAGAAATTCTTTATTTGAAAAAAAGCTCCGAGGCTATCTTTGCTCCGGAGTTTTAAAAACTTGTATTCGACTTATACCATTCTATAACAGAATTGATATTAATTGCAATTCCTGCTTGGTTAAATAACTATTTTTAGTTTTTTAAGTTAAGATTACTATATTTAAACAATATTTTAACTTAACCCAAACTACGATTATGATTATTTTTGGAACTAGAGGTGTACGTTCAACTAAAGCAACAGGGATGTTTGATTGTCCACAATGTGAAGACAATAGAGGGTACAGACACAGAAAAGTAACCCAATTTTTTACCTTATATTTTATTCCGCTTATCCCTTTAGGAAATAAAGGCGAGTATGTAGAGTGCGATCATTGCAAAGGCACTTTTATCACTAAAGTTATAAATAATACAGCATCTGCAGATAAAGAAGCTTTTATGGCTATGTATGAGCAAGCAATACGCCACGTTATGGTAAAAATTATGTTAGCAGATGGAGTTATAGATAGTAACGAAAGAACCATGGTGCTACGTATTATTAATAAATATGGGCATAATGATATGTCATCATTTCAGCTAGATGATTATATTAAAGAAGTACAAGCAGATTCCAGCGATATTTCAACCTATTTAAAAAATGTTGGACCATCTTTAAATGAGCATGGTAAAGAACTTTTAATAAAATGTGCTTTAGATGTAGCCTATTCAGACGGTCATTTTGATGATTCAGAAAGAATAATGATCCTTGAAATGGGTAAAGTCATGGAAATGTCTTCAGCTCATGTTAAAGGTATTATGGCAGAATTTGTTGAACAACTCAATTAAACATTAACACCTAACACCTAACACCTAACACCTAACACCCAATACCTATCCCAATACCTAATAACCAACCTACCATCTTATGAAAAATTCTTTCAGAGAGCGTTTAAACTATAAAGCTGAACGTTTTTTAAGCAAAGGAGGCACTTCCATATTTAAAAGTCTTTTAATCTTATTTATAGTTGTTTTTGTAATACTTACAGGACTACGGTTGTTACTTATAAACCTATTTCCTAGTTTAGATTATACGGGCAATATTTTTAGAGATATTTGGGTGACTTTTTTAGAAATGACAGATCCTGGGAATATGAATCAGGATAATGAGGCACCGACCTACCTCAAAATTTTAACAGTACTTTCTGGTTTAACAGGTGTTATTTTATTGTCTATGCTCATCGGTTTTATCACGACGGCATTAGATACGATGCTTTATGATTTTAGAAAGGGCAGGGGTAAAGTTATAGAGAATAATCACACTATAATTTTAGGTTGGAACGAGCGAGTAGTTGATGTTATTAGAGAACTTATTTTAGCTAACGAAAGTGAAGATAAGGCTTCGGTCGTTATTTTATCCAGAGAAGATAAAGAAGTGATGGATAATCTTATTACTAAACGTCTTCCGGATACGCTAACTACAGAGGTTATTACGACACAAGGTGATTATGCAAATATTAATGAATTAAAGCGGGTAAATTTAGAATCCGCACGTTCTATCATTATCTTGGCAAATTGTTCAGAAAGTGCGACCATAGCTAAAAAAATAGCTAGTGATGTGCAATCTGTTAAATCGATATTAGCCATTACAGCTTGTCAGGATGGTAAAAATGAACTACCAATAATTGCTGAAATTTTTACTAAAGAAAAACGAGACATCATTAGCTTTTTTGAAGATGATAATATTATCGCTATAGATAGTTGGGATATTATGGGGAAACTCCTTATTCAGACATCTTTAACAAGCGGTTTAGATACTGTTTATAAAGAAATTTTATCGTTTGATGGTTGTGAGATCTATTTCTATGAGGATGATTGGAATGAAACTAATTTCTACGAGTTAAGTTACCATATGAAAGACGGGATTCCTTTAGGAGTCTATTCTGAAGAAGAAGGGTTGGTTTTACGTCCGCCAACAGATACTATACTTAAAAATGGAGATACCGTTGTTATTTTAGCAGAAGACGATTCCACAATAGCTTTCGAGAATAAGCAATATTTCTTCCCTGATAATTCTAAGAAAATTATAAATAAACGCTTAGAACAAAAAAGGAAACGTATCCTTATTTTAGGTTGGCACAAGGTAGCTGAGGTCTTTATTGAAGAAGCTACAGATTATTTATTAGAAGGTTCGGATTTTGATATTATGTTCGATACACCTACTGAAGAATTACAAGATATTATTAAAAAGGTAACAGAAGAATACGAAGATTTTAATATAAACCTTCATGATTCTAATCCATTAGATTTAGAAAAACTGCAAACTATAAATCCAGAAAGCTATGATACGGTTGTTATTTTATCTCAGAGTATGGAAGAGCAATCCGCTGATAAAATAGATTCCGATACACTTATTATCCTATTACTATTAAGAAAATTATTGAATAAGGATAATGGATTACACATTATCACGCAGGTTTTAAATTCTGAAAACCAGGAGATTATCACTCAAACCAATGTCGACGATTTCATTATTAGTAATAAGCTAATTACTATGATTTTAGCACAATTAAGTGAAGAGACATTAATGAAGAATTTTTATGATGATATTTTCTCAGAAGATGGTAGTGAAATATATGTAAAACCAGCAACTTTATACTTCGATACGTTCCCACAAACTATATCATTTGCAGACACTATTTTTTGTGCACACCAACGTGATGAAATCTGTTTAGGGATTAGAAAAGGAGATTTTAGTAAATCTTTAGACGATAACTTTGGTATTAAACTTAATCCAGACAAAGATATGGCTATCCAGCTTACTGAAAACGATTTCTTGATTGTTTTGAGTGAGGATGAACTTTAGAAATTTATGTGAGTTTCTATATTAAAAAAATTATTTGATTTTAAGTTAGTTGTCGCTTCGACCTTTCGGCTTTGCTTAAAGTTTACCTTGATTGGGAGTAAGTTGAAAAACATAGCGAAAGACTATGCTTTGAAGTAGTTCCAAAATGTAACACCTGCCCGTCCGGGATGGTTTTCTAATACCAAATATGGACTTAACCTGATTTTCATAAAATAAGGAATCTTCCCTATTTTTTTTAATGTATGAATTAATAGATTTGGGCTAAAATAGTGAAGCTGTCGTGGATAGATTTCAAAATGTAAATAATGAAAAAAAGTTGTTTAAATAGTTGTTTTTGCACGTATTCACAAATACACAACCCTGTAAAGTGGGAAACCAGTGTTACCAAAGTTTCAGATAATGAATATAAATTAATTTGAAATATAGTCATTCAAAAAACAAGAGTTGTCTAAAAAGTGTCATTCTGAATATTGCCGAGAAGTAAAATATATTTTGTTTCGAAGGTAGCAACGAAGCTGTGAAGAATCTCCTAAAAATATAAGATTCCCTGCCTGCAGGTTCGCTTCACTCTGGATGGCAAAACATATTACTTTTTTAGGCAGTCTCTTTTTTAATCTAAAATAATAATATATAATAAAATAATGAGAAAAATACTTTTAGGAATAGCTTGTTTAGTGGGGTTGTCTACAATGGCTCAAAATCGTGAAATTGAATTTAAAGTACGACCATGGAAAACACAACTGGCAGCAGCAAAAAAAGAAAACAAACTCATCTTTTTTGATGCCTATACCACATGGTGTGGCCCTTGTAAAGTTATGGCTAGAGATGTATTTACCAGAGATAAGATAGCAGATTTGTTTAATGATAAGTTTGTCAATGTGAAATATGATATGGAAAAAGGTGAAGGCATAGCTTTAAAAGATAAATATGAGGTTAGTGCTTATCCTACATATCTATTTATTAATGGAGATGGAGAAGTGGTTCATAAAATAGTTGGAAGTATGACAGCTAATGAATTTATAAATGAAGCTAATAAAGCACTTAATCCGGAAAGTACGATGTACGGATTGGCAAAGAATTTTGAGGCTTCAGGACATTCTGAAGCAAGTGCTATAGCATATTTGGATGCCATAAAAAAAGCCTATGAATCTGAAAAAATGAGCGTCGTTTCAAAAATATATTTTGATGCTCTTGAAAAGTCTACATTGTTAGACGAACACAACTGGAAGCTCGCTTTAAAATACTTGAATAATCCATCATCAAAAGCCTTTGCTTATTTATATAATAATATGTCAAAATTGAAAAAGACATACAAAGTAAGTGAAGTAAATAATTACTTTCAGCAAGTTTTTGTCTCTTCAGTTTCTAGGATTAAAAGGTCTTATAATAAGAAAAGTGGCGTAAAAGAGGCTAAGGAAAATAGTAAAGCTATAAGAAAATTATTAAAAGAAGGAAATGATTATTCAAAAGTATTACTCGCTAAATTAGACCTTATTGAATTTTCTGCTAAAAATCAATGGGATAAGTTTGGAGTAAAATTAGACGCCATGTGCAATGATGTTGAATTTTCTAATAAGAGCTACGTTTTAATTGAAGCAGCCAATGATATTGCGACTGCAAATCAAGAAAAACAATATGAGAATGCATTAAGATGTGCCGATTTAATAGAGAAGAATACTCCTGGATTGTTTACTCAAATACAGTTAGCTGAGCTACGAAAAAGAGTGTTAATACGTCAGGGAAAAAAGGCTGAGGCAGAAGCCATGTCTCAAAAAGAAAAAAAATTAAGAAAAGAGGCCATGGACAAAAGGGCAATGAGTCCTCCAATGTATAGAGATTAAAACAGAATTATCATCAAATAAAAAATAATTAATAATGAAAAAAATAACAACAGTGCTTTTCCTTTTATTGGGTTTAATTGGAGGAAAAAAAGCTTCAGCACAAATGGGGGGTGCACAAAAAATAACCTGGGATGTCGATGTCGATGTTGATGTAAAAGCTTCCAAGAGTGCCGTATGGGGTTTTCTTAATAACAACGAAGTGCTTCAAAGCTATTCAAATGGATATATAAAGTCGATTAGAGCGATAGACGAATCTAGAGAGATCATATTTACTAATGGGAAAAAACGTTCTGAAACCATTGTTCAAACAGATGGCGTTAATAAATTCATGGTTATAAAGGTTAACAAAGTATCATTGCCAAAAGGAATAAAAAATGTTAGAATAGGCATTTTTACTAAAGATAAAGGTGAAAAAAAATCAAATATTCATTGGGTTGCAAAAATAGAAGGTGGCAAATCAGAGAAGCAAATATTAATGAAGCAATTAAAAGCCGAATTTGATTCTTATGTAAAAGGTTTTAGTGATATAAAAAACGGAATTTAAAACATTACTCTAAAAACTTTGAAATTCAATGGGTTCTATATATAGCTAAATCAAAATAAAACGTCATAAGCCAGCATATAAAAAAAGTTCATCAGGTGTATAGTCTAATTTTCTTCTGATACTTTTTGCTTGTGCCCACTTCTTATCAATAGGATTCAAATCAGGACTATATGGTGGTAGAAATTCAAGAGTATGTCCTTTTCTCTTCAACAGCTTGTAAAGTGTCATTTCTTTTGTAAAAAGCTGCATTGTCAAGTACAATAACGGCATTGCTAGGGATGTTAGGAAGCAATTCTTGCGTAAGCCATGCGTAAAATACATCTGCATTTATATAGCAATCAAACAAGCATACATTGAATAATTTGAAATCGGCAATAGCTCCAATAGCATTTATTCTACCCCTAGCATGCCAGTCTTTACTATAGCTGAATCATAATAATTTAACATAATCTGCATTTGTGTTTTAAGAGACCTGACAGGTTTTAAAAACCTGTCAGGTCTGCTCACTCTATGATATTTTATCTTGATTTAACTATAGCCAATAGTTTCTAATTCTCCAAGGAATATTATTCCTTTCGTTAATGTGTTTTTTTACTGACAGTGAAGGTAAAAGAGAGCAGTTTAAATGGCAAGCAATTGAAAAGGAAGAACTAAAAAGTAAAAGGGAATATTCTAGTGAAGAGCTATGGTTGAATTTTGAAAGGATATATAAAGAAATAAGATTTAATTTTCAATCTAATCAATAACACATATTTATTACTCAATTACTCCCATATTGGTATTATGCGTTATTAAATTTTGTGTGATCGTTAGCTGAAAACAAAAACACCCCCCTAATTATCCAGAAATGGCACATATAAGATTCGTTAAAAAAATCTTCTTTTGAGTTGTAATAACAATTTATACAAGATTAATGAAGAACTCTTTTTACCATAGTAGATTAATACTGGTTGTTTTAATAATATTCAATTTTAATTGCGCAAGTGATAAATTAACAAAAAAAATAAATGAGACAATAAGTTTAGATGATATAGAAACAGTTCCAGAATGGCTAAATTTAAATGTAGATGAAGTTTTTTTAACAGACAGTTTAAATATATGGGTGCCAACTGGTAATTTTCAAACATCATCATTAATAAGGGTTCCAAGATTTCCGCGCAAATTTTCTGAAGAAGAATTAATAGAAAATGAAGCGTTAAAAGATTTTGAAATTGTAAACCTAGTAAAAGAAAGTGTGTTAGAACTTACAGCAGTTAAAAATGAGCAAGTATCTGCACAAATAGCTTTAGGTTCAAAAAAAGATATATCTAAATTAAAAGTAAGTATTAATGGTTTAAAAGCTTCAAATGGAGAAGTCATTAATAAAGAAAATTTTCAAATTAGATATGTTAAATATGTTCCCATACAACGTGCCAGAAGTGAGTATGATTGGTCTCCGAAATTAGAAGAAATTATTGGGGAAGGTGTTTCTGGAAATATGACACCAGATATTGTTGGAGATCCTCTTTTAGAGCTAAAATTTGTTGATATTCCGGCCTATAGAGCACAACCCGTTTGGATAACTTTTAGAGTTCCTGAAAATGTTAATCCTGGAACTTATAAAGGTAGTATTACAATAAGTAGTAAGCAACATGCTGATGTAGTACACAAGATTAAATTGCATATTCAAAAAGAAAAATTGCCAGACCCAAAAGATTATAAATTCCATTTAGATCTTTGGTTAAACCCTAGTGCCATAGCCGAATATTATAACTTGGAACATTGGTCTGAACCACATTGGAGTATGATTTCAAAATATTTAAAAGATTATGCTTCAAGAGGGGGAAAAAATTTAGCAACGACCATAACACATGAACCATGGCTTAAACCCTGGATTAGTAATTCGACACGTTCTCAAATTGCTTTTGGATATCGCAGTATGGTCCAATGGACTTTAAATGAAAAAGGTGATTGGGAGTTTGATTATAGTGTCTTTGATAGATATGTAGATATGGCTACCCAATTAGGGATTGATGAAGCTATTAATACTTTTTCTATGGCGCCATTTAAAGAAACCAAACAAAGATTACACTATTTTGATAAAAAAGACAATGCATTTAAAAATTTGGAATTAGATATTCACGATGTGCTATATAAAGATATTTGGACTAAATTTCTAATAAGCTTTAAAAAGTATTTACTTTCTAAAAACTTAACAGAAAGAACTTTTTTAGGGTTTGATGAGAAAACAGAAGAAGATATGCAAGTTTTACTTGCTATTATTAAAACTGCAGCTCCAGAGTTTTTAGATAAAATTATTATAGCAGGGCATCCAGAAGGAGACGAGTATGCCAAAAACCTATCTATTTCATATATGTTTTTTCCTGAACAACCTTTAGAAAGAAAAGCGGTTGTGCCAGTCTTACCTACTATAGAAGGCAGGAAAAGTGATAACAAACGAACTACCTTTTATTTATGCGCAGAACCTGCTCACCCAAATGCGTTAACCTACTCGCCAGCAATTGAGTCGCAATTAATACCTTGGTTGGCTTTAAAATATAATACGGATGGATATCTGAGATGGTCTTATAATAATTGGACAAAGGACCCCTTTAAAAATCCAGTATTTAGGCATAATCAAGGAGATGATTATTATGTGTACCCTGGAAAGGATGGACCCATTTCGAGTATTAGATGGGAATTGCTAAAAGAAGGAATTGAAGATTATGAGCTGTTTAATATTATTAAGAAAGCTGGTAATATTCCAGATAAAGAACTTTTAAAAGCTATAGAGCTTGCCACTAGAAATCAAGATGGAAGATTTAAAAAGGCTAATGATTTAGCCAAATCTAGAAATATATTATCTATTAATAGGAAAGGAAATCAAACTTTACTTTCATTAAAGAATAAAAACTAATAGAGGAAGTAATGTTGAATTGGTATTAAAAATCACTACAAAAATAATTGCTATGAATTTACGAATATTACTATTTTTTTTGTCCCTGAGTATAAGTGTTACCTCATACACACAGACTATAAAAGGCTCTTATACCTCAAAATTTAAACGTTATCAAAAGAATGAAAGTTTTTCGGGAACACAAACTCAAAATTGGAATACTGTGGCTTGGAAAGGGGATCGTATTCATAAACAAATTGTATTATGGAGTACGTCTAATATTAATGGTTTAAGTTACACTGTAAGTAATTTGGTTAAGGGAGGAGATCAAATATCGTCAACGAATATAAAATTACGTTTTGGTCAATATATTAAAGGTGACCCAGAGGCTAGAACTTGTTCAGAGTATCCAACACATTCCACAACGGTTGAGATTATTGATGCTTTAAGTGATGTGACAACTACGTCTTTATCCGCTTCAGATCCTTTAAAATTATGGCTTACTATTGATATACCCAATACAGCGGTAGCTGGAGTTTATACAGGTACAGTTACTGTAAATGGTGGCGCAGCACCACTGGTTTTTAATATTTCTGTAAACGTGGTCAATTATACATTACCAGACGTTGTAAATTGGGATTTTCATTTAGATTTATGGCAATTTCCTACCCAGATTCTAAATCATTATAATACAGCTAATCCAGGCAGTCCAATGACTATTTGGTCTGATGAACATTTCGATTTATTTGAACCAGGCTATAGAATATTAGCCGACATGGGACAAAAAGGAATTGCAGCACAGATAAAAGATGGTGCTCTTGGAATGCCATCGATGATTCGTTGGATACGAAAAACAAATGGCACTTGGGAATATGATTTTACAGCTTTCGATAAGTATGTAACCACATTAATGTCTTGGGGCATAACAAAGCAAATAGATTGCTTCTCACCCGTAGGTTGGAATGAAACAGTGATCCCATATTGGAATGAAGCTACCAACTCCATAGCTAATTTAAATGCAGCTATAGGCTCTACAACATACAATACCCGTTGGGATCATTTTTTAGATGCTTTTAAAACGTTTTTAGATAGCAAAGGATGGTTTAATAAAACCGTTTTGTATTTAGATGAGGTAGAGCAAAGCAAACTGAACAATGTATTTAGTATGGTTCAAAATAATAATAGCGCATGGAAAATAGGTATTGCACATACAGCGGTATTATCAGCTTCTAATAGCAGCCAACTATATGATGCTTCAGGAATATTAGGAACCACATCTACAACAGGCAGGACAGGAAAAATTACTACTTTTTATACCAGTTGTACACAAGTACACCCTAATAGTTATGTTGCATCAGATACTAACTTGGCAGAAATGACTTGGATGGGTTGGCATGCCACAAAAGAGGGATTAGATGGTTACTTGCGTTGGGCTTATGATAATTGGAGATCCTCAGACCCTTTTAATATACAAGACGGAGCACATACGGCAGGAGATTTTGCTATGGTATATAGAAACTCAAATAACAGTCCTTCAAAATATTTACCCAGTTTAAGGTTGATTATGCTAAGAGATGGTATTCAAGACTTTGAAAAATTAAAAATATTAAAAACACAATTAGAGAGTGCTTCCGATGATTATAGTCAACAACAACTTGCAGCCTTCACTAGTATTATAAATGCCTTTGATAATACTAGTGGACCTGGTGCAGAAACTTTAGTGAAAAGAGGACAAGAAATGATTGAAGAGTTAGTACTAGGTACATTTTCATATTGCAAAGCAAATGGTGAAGCAGATACTAGTTATTATGTAAGTTCGTTAACAACAACAGGAGGAATAAATAACATAAATTTTTCTACATCTCAATACCCAACTACTGGTTACGAATATCATACTGCAACTAAATTGAGCATTCCAGTTGGAGGTAGTTTTACATTAGAACTTCAAAATTCTGCAGCTTCTAATTGCGCAAGAACTGCTGTGTGGATAGATTGGAATGACGATGAAGATTTTGAAGATACTGGTGAAATGGTCTTTTCTGGAGGAACAGCAAATACATGTAGCAATACCAAATCTTATACCATGCCTATTACTGCTCCAAATGGAGTATTATGGGGCGAAAAGCGTATGCGCATTCAAGTTAAAAAATCTGATTTAGCAATTCCAGCGCCTTGTGGTACGATAGATAAAACTGGAACCGTAGATTTTAATTTAGAATTGCTAGATCCCCATTGTGTTGTAACTGGTACAGGAGATTATAATGTAGCCTCGGTAGTAACTACTGGGGGTACAAAAAATATAAATTATACGGGTGGCGCAGGAAGTAATAATTATACAGCTGTTGATGAGAAATTAAAAATTGGTAAAGGAGATACTTTTAATCTATCGGTTAGCAATGGTAATGGTTGGTCACGGTCTATAGTTTGGGTAGATTGGAATGCTGATAACGATTTTGCAGATGCAGGAGAAAGATTAACACCTCTAAGTCCTGAAAAAGTATCAGATGCCACCGTTACGTATGATATGGATATTACTGTTCCTTCGAACGCAATAACTGGAGCTTTTAAAATGCGTATTGTTTCAGGAGATGCATGGACCTATGAAAATGCTGCGATACCTAGTATACCTTGTGGTATTCCTACTCCTGATAGCACATTAGAAAATTCAGCTATTAAAGATTTTATAATTGATACCTCTCCTGTTTTAGCAGTCAATGATATTAAGGAATATGAAGATATAAAAATATTTCCAAACCCGTTAAAACATAATAAGTTGACTATTAAACTACCCAAAATTAGAAATGAAAGCCTTGATGTAGTTCTGTTTAATATTAGAGGACAAGTTGTTCATCGTGTAAAGCTTAATGCTTTTAAAACCTATAAAAATATAGTTTTTTCTAATGAATTGGCTAATGGATTCTACTTTGTAAAAATAAGAACAAAGATGAACGAAATAATTACTAAAAAACTATTAATTGCAAAATAACATCCCGGAAATAGAATTCATCTTTTTTCACATTTAGTAGTTTTAACAGCAGGTATGGGAAGTCGTTATAAAGACTTAAAACAAATAGAAAACTTTATCCCAGAAGGTGATACAATCTAGATTTTTCATTGTACGATGCCTTAGAAGCTGGTTTTTAAAAATTCGTATTTATCATCAGAAAGAGTTTTGAAAAAGAGTTTAAAGCCGTATTTAATAAAAAGCTGGAAAAAAAGGAGAAGTAAATGTTGGGATTGCTATGAAAGAAACCAATGCTGTTATAGGAGGAGAGGGCAATGGAGGAACTATTTATCCAGCTTCACATTAGCCAAAAGTTTTATAAACAGAATTTTATTAAAGCTAAAACTGCCTCTAGGATAGTTGGTTTCAAAAAATTCTTTATTTTATAAAAGGAGATTTTAAATACTTGAAACTTGAAAACTATGGTGAAATATCGGCTGATATTTTGTTTTATTATTGGTTTTACAATAATCTGTAATACGCAAAATCAAATTCAATTTAAACATTTGAACATAGATAAAGGATTATCGAATGGTCGTGTTACTGCTATTGTTCAAGATCGTTTAGGTTTTATTTGGGTTGGTACTAAGAATGGATTAAATAGATACGACGGAACCTCTTTTAAAGTTTTTAATAAAAAAAATAGCTCAATAAGCTCTGATGATATTTCAGCTCTAAAAATTGATAGTCAAGGAAAGTTATGGATAGGTACCATTGGTGGAGGGGTTAGTGTTTATAACCCTATTAAAAATAGTTTTACTAATTATAAATCAAATTTGGAAGATGTAAAATCTATTTCATCTGATGATGTACATACAATTATTGAAGATAAAAATAATAGAATTTGGATAGGCACAGAAAATGGCTTAAACCTTTTTAACAAAAAAACTAAAGCATTTAAGACATTTATATATCAGATAAACAATACGTTATCTTTAAGTCATAATAGTGTTTGGAGTATTTTTGAACAAAAGGAAGATGTATTTTGGATAGGGACTTATGGGGGTGGCTTAAACAAGTTTGATTTTAAAACAGAAACTTTTACAAGGTTTAGCTTAGATAGTAAAATCAATTTTGAATTTATTAATGCAATTACATCAATAAACAAAAGTGAATTGTTAATAGGAACTAATGGTGCTGGCTTGTTAAAGTTTAATATAAAAGATAATACATTAACAAATTTTTTAAAGAATTCTAAGTATCAAGATGTATCAATTATAAGAACGATTCAGAAAGATAATACCAATAATTTGTGGATTGGTACTGATGGATCTGGCGTGCTAAAAATCCAAGGCAATTTTCATAATAAGCTTGTTATTAATCAATATAAGCATGATAACCGTTTACAAACTGCTTTAACAAATAATACAGTTAATGCTATATTTGAAGACAATCAGTCTAATATTTGGATTGGTACAGCATGGAAAGGAATAAATATTCTTGAAAAAAAATCTAATGATGTCCTGCTTTTTTATAGTGATATAAAGGGGTATGATACATCTCCAATATTATCTGTTTATAAAGAAAATGAAGAACTTTGGATGGGAACAGATGGTAAGGGGTTAAGTGTTTTCAATATTGATAATAAAGAACTTAAATTTTATAATAAAGAACATAATTCATTTATTGGTGGCGATTTTATTCAATGTATAAAACCTTCAATAAAGAATCAATACTGGATAGGTACTTTTGCGAATGGGCTTGTTTTATTAGATTCTAAAAAGAAAAAAGTAAAACAGTTTAAAAGAGAAGCAAATAATGATTTTTCATTACCCTATAATGATGTAAGGTCGATTGTAGAATTACCATCTAGTGATCTATGGGTAGGGACTTGGGGTGGTGGATTGAGTTATTTTAATGTACAAGAACAAAAGTTTACAACTTTTAAACATCGTAAAACAAATTCGAAGTCATTACCAAGTGATAATGTTTTGTCTATTTTATTGAATAAAGATAATACATTATGGATAGCAACTTTTGGAGGAGGATTAAGTTTTTTTGACCCTAAAACAAATCAATTCACCAATTATCTCGTCAATAAAAATAATTCTAATGCTATTGCTAGTAATTACATTTTTAGCTTTATAAAAGATGATAAAGGGAACTTATGGATAGGAACTAAAGAAGGATTGAGTTTTTTTGATATAAAAACCAAAGTTTTTAAAAATTTTAGTATTGGAAATGCTATAAATAATAATGCCGTAGTTGGGTTAATACAAGATAATGAAAAAAATATTTGGCTTAGTACAATAGAGGGTATTTATAAGTACAATATAGATTTAGAACGAATTCAGGCATTTTCAGATAGAGAAAGAGAATTCCATATAGCTTCAGTATTTAAAGATAAAAATGGTATGTTGTATTTTGGAGGAAATAGAGGTGTTACTTCATTCAACCCAAAATCTATTCAAGAATATAATTCAGAATTCCCAGTTGTATTTACAGATTTTAAGCTACTAAACAAAAGTGTTCATGGTAGCGAGGAGTCTGTTATTAAAAATCATATATCTTATCAAGACAGTATTACTTTAACCTATAGCCAAAGAGTATTTACATTTAGTTTCTCATCATTACAATATCCTTTTTCTAATAATACTCAGTTTGCTGTAAAAATGGAAGGATTTGAAGATGCATGGCGAGAAATTGGCACACAAAACACATCAACATTTACTAATTTATCTCCGGGAGAATACAAGTTTAAAGTAAAAAGTAAAGAGCAAAATGGAATGTGGAATGTAGGCAATATAGCAAATATTCATATAAATATTCTACCACCTTATTGGAGAACATGGTGGGCTTATGTTTTGTATTCGATACTATTAGTAATAGTGTTGGCATTATTTCAGCGTTATTATTTGAGATGGTCTCAAATGAAGAACAGATTGGTATTAGAAAAATTACAGCGTGAACATGAAGATAAATTGCATAAAGCGAAACAGCGTTTTTTTACAAACATATCACATGAAATAAGAACGCCATTAACCCTAATATTAGGTCCGTTAAATAATTTATTAAAGAGTGATTTAGAGGTAAACAAAAAGAATCAGCTTTCAACAATAAAAAGTAATACTAATAGGCTATTGCATTTAGTAAATGAATTATTGAATTTTAGAAAATTAGAAGAGGGACATGTTAAATTAAAAGTAACACAAAGCAATATTGTTGACTTTACAAATGAGATTTTTTTAAATTTTTCACAGCAAGCCATTATTAAGAAAATAGATTATCAGTTTAAAAAAACAGATTCAGATATAAAGGCTTGGTTTGATAAAGATCAATTAGAGAAAGTAATTTTTAATTTACTATCTAATGCTTTTAAATTTTGTGAAGAAGGAAATCAAATAAAAATTAAAGTAACGAAAGATAGTAAGTATGTTAACATTATAGTAAGTGATTCAGGTCAAGGTATTCAAAAAGACAAACTTCAAAATATTTTTGAACGCTTTTATCAAAAAGAAGACGATACGAATGAAGCCAAAGGGTTTGGAATAGGATTGTCTATAGCTAAAGATATTATCGAATTGCATTCGGGAAAGATTGAGGTAAACAGCAAATTGGGAAAAGGGAGTGTATTTACAATTAAATTACCCCTTGGGTACATGCATTTTAAAGAGGCTGAAATAATAAAAGGAGTTCATGAAGATGAAAATATAGAAAACTATGTTGCAGACCGAAGTGATGTTGAAGTAGATGAAGATTCTAAAAGAGAGTCTAAATCTTCAATTTTGTTAGTAGAAGATAATACAAATTTGAGAGACTACTTAAAAGGCGTATTATCAAAGTCCTATTTGGTTATAGAAGCCTCTAATGGAAAAGAAGGTTTAGAAATGGCTGTAGAATTTATTCCAGATTTGGTAGTGAGTGATATAATGATGCCAGTTATGGATGGCGTAGCTTTTTGTTCTAAATTAAAAAATGATATTAGAACTAGCCATATTCCTGTCATATTACTTACTGCTAGAACGCTTATTTCTGATAAAATTGAAGGCTTAGAAACGGGTGCAGATGATTATTTAACCAAACCGTTTAATGAAGCTATATTAAAAATAAGAATTAAAAATCTTTTACAGACTAGAGAATTATTACGAGATCGTTATTTAAAAGAAGGTTTGTTACGACCTAAAAATGTAGCATTGAACTCTCCCGATGAAGAATTTTTAACCAAATTGGTAACAATAGTTGAAGAAAATATTGAAGAGTCTGAATTTAATGTCGATCAATTGGCTAAAGATATTGGGATGAGTCATTCTAATGTTTATAAAAAAATTAAAGCAATGACCGGTATGACGATTATCGGGTTTGTAAGAGATTTTCGTTTACAGCGTGCAGCCCAATTATTAAAAGAACAACAAAAAATCTCGATAACAGATGTTTGTTTTAAAGTTGGGTATACAGATAGAAGGCATTTTAGTCAGGAATTTAAAAAGAAATTTGGTAAAAGTCCTTCGTTGTTTGTTAAAGATCATTTTTCTGAATAACATAAAGATATTAAATCTTTAAAGAATATTAATTAATAACATCAAAAGTCAGTTTTTGATGTTTTTTTTATTCTTTAAAGTAAGAAAGCGTGTAAAAACAGGAGGTTACGAAAATACCAACCTTAATTTATGAATTCCTAACACGTCTTTTTTTTATAACTCCAATAATTTAGACCGTAAATAAAAAGATATGTCATTAATGTTTATAATGCGCATTTTTTTATTCCCTAACTCATAAACAACTAAACAATAAATTATGAAAAAAAACAAACTTAATTTTTTAATGTCATTACTTGCTTTAAGTATGATATTGTTTTCTTCCTGTGAAGAGGATGACCTTACAACTGTTTCTTTAAATGAAATAGAATTAAGTGAATCTGCTTTGCAATTAAGTATTAATGAAGTAAAGCCAATTATTGTTACACCATCTCCAGATACAACTACAGAGAAAGTGACTTGGTCTTCAAGTGATGAACAAGTTGCTGAGATTCAATTTAGTGAAAACGGATTAGTTGCAGGTGTAAAAGGTATTAGCTTGGGTGAGGCTATATTAACAGCTAAAAATGTTGATGGAAATATTACTAAAACAGTAACAATAAACGTAATTATTAAAGTAGAAAGTATCGCTTTGGAGGAAGTTGTGTCTGCTAATCCATCCCAAACGTCTTATAATGTAATTTTTACACCAGAAAATGCGAGTATAAAAGAGGTAACCTGGTCTTCTAGTGACCCAAGTGTGATTTCTGTTGATGCTAATGGGAATGTAACAGCCATATCTCCAGGAGTAGCAGTTATTACAGCGATGACAATTCAGGGCGAAAAAACAGCAGTTATTCAATTAGCGACCAGTGGAGACCCAGTCATTCTAGGTTTGCAATATTGTTCAATATCTGGAACAGGAGGATATAATGCCGATACAATTGTAACAACTGGTGCTGAAGGAAATATTAATTATTCAGGATCTCAACCAACAAATAATTATGAATTGTCAACTGAAACATTAGTAGTTACTACTGATTCTCAATTTTCTATTTCTTTAACACAGTCTAATAATTGGTCAAAATCTAAAATATGGATTGATTGGAATGGTGATAAAGATTTTGAAGATGCTGGTGAATTAGTAATTGAATTTGGATTAGATGCTCAGTTAAATGATGGGCCTTTCAATGATATGATAAATGTACCGGTAGATGCAGCAGTTGGAACCTCAAGAATGCGTGTTCAAACTTTAGATGCTTGGACAAACTATGGTCTTTGTGGAGATGTAGCAAATCAAACTACTAAAGATTTTGAAGTAGAAATTTTAGGAGTATCATATTGCAGTATTTCTGGTACTGGGGGATATAATGCAGATACAGTAACCACAACAGGTGGAGATACTAATCTTAATTATTCGGGAGCGCAACCTGCAGGGAATTATGAGTTTTATACTACTGAAACTCTAAGCACATCCATTGGAAACTCCTTTACATTAGATTTAGTTCAATCAAATAATTGGTCTAAATCTAAGGTATGGATTGATTGGAATGCAGATGGAGACTTTGAAGATGTTGGAGAGTTGGTTATTGAATTTGGATTGGATGCTCAATTAAATGACGGTCCTTTTAGTGAGTCACTAACAGTTCCTAATAACGCAGCAACAGGAAATACAAGAATGCGCATCCAGACATTAGATGCTTGGGTAGATTTCGGACTTTGTGGAGATGTAGCAAATCAAACCACTAAAGATTTTAAAGTTTCTATTTTTTAAGATAATAATAACAAAAATATTATTAACAGAATTAACTATTAAGTAAAATATATTATGAAACAAAAATTAGGCGTATTACTGCTGTTTTTATTAATAACATCGGTGTCGTTGGCACAACAAACAATAATAGGGTTAGTAACAAGTACTGAGGATAATCAACCTTTACCAGGAGTAACCATTCTTTTAAAAGGAACGACTATAGGTGCTACCACCGATTTTGATGGTAATTTTTCCATTGAGGCACCATCTACTGGTATATTGGTTTTCAGTTATGTAGGTTATTTAACCCAAGAAATATCAATTAACAATCAAATTAAATTAAGCGTAATATTACAAGAAGATGTATCTAAATTAGACGAAGTTGTTGTTGTTGGTTATGGTACTCAGAAAAAAAGTGATATTACAGGAGCAGTAACTTCAGTTAAAGTTGGAGAATTGACTAGTATTCCATTAGCTAGAACTGATGAAGTGTTGCAAGGACAAGTCGCAGGAGTTCAAGTAAATAGTAATGATGCTTCCCCAAATTCTAATGTATCTATTAGAATTAGAGGTGTGAGTTCTATTAATGGTGGTAACAATCCACTTGTGATCGTTGATGGCACTCAAGGAGTAAGCTTAAGTGATATACATCCAAATGATATCAAATCTATGGAGGTATTGAAAGATGCATCAGCAACAGCTATATATGGATCTAGAGGAGCTTCAGGTGTTATCTTGATAACAACTAAAAAAGGAAGAAACGAAAAGCCAACACTTACATATAATGGTTATACAACATTGCATAGTGTTCGTGAAAAGTTAGATTTGATGAATGCTTCGCAATATGCTCAATATATTAATAGAAATAGAGTAGCAAGAGGTTTAGCAGAAATTTTTTCATCCCAACAGTTAACAGATTTTGCTGCTGGTGGAGGAACCGATTGGCAAGATGAAATTTTTAAAACTGGAACTACTCAGAATCACCATTTAACTATTGGAGGGGGAACTGATAATGTAAATTATAACATTTCTGGAGACTTTATTGAAGCAAAAGGAATTATAATAGGATCCAATTATAAAAAGTTTTCAGGACGAGTAAATATTGGTTTAAAACTTAGTGAAAAATTAAAAGTAAATATAAATTCATTTACAAATTTTGCTAAAGATAACCCAACAGTATTAAATACAAGAGATGCGTTTGGGAGTCCTGTATATGCATCATTGTTATTTTCACCAACGAAGCCAATACTTGAAGCAGATGGAAGTTATTCTCAACCTGGAGGAGGCGTAGGTTCAAATACGGAATATAATCCTGTAGCTTTAGCGCTGGAGCCTATTAGAAATAATTATTCAAATACGATATTGTTCAACCCTTCTGTTGAATATAAAGTTTTTGATGCTTTAACTGCACGTGTTGGTATATCCTACCAATTAAATGATAGTGAAGATAACTTTTATTATAATGAAAGAGTTGTTAATGGAGATGAAACAGATAGACAGGCTTCAATAGGAGATAGTAAATGGAGTCGTTATCAAAACACCAACATTTTAACTTATGAGAAGCTATTTAATGAAAAACATAGCGTAAAACTTACTGGAGTTTTTGAACAACAAAGCACCAAGTTTAATAGTAATTTCTCAAGTGGAAAAGGCTTTTTAACAAACGCAGCATTATACAATGCTTTAGAGTTGGGTAGTGAAGCCACAAAACCAAGTTCTTACGCCGAAGATTCAGATACAGAGTCGTACATGGGAAGGTTAAATTATGCTTTCGATAATAGGTATTCTGTTACATTAACTTATCGTGCTGATCATTCTTCAGTATTTGCAACTAATAATAAATGGGGGTATTTTCCTTCTGCTGGTTTTGCTTGGAATATATCGAATGAGAAATTTTTAGAAAATACAAACACCATTAATAGTTTAAAACTAAGAGGAAGTTATGGAGAAGTAGGAAATCAAGCTATTGGACCATATCAATCTCTAGACCAATTAAGAACAGGCTCTAATGTATCATTTAATGGAGGTGCACTTACAACTGGGCTTAGTTTGTCTACACAGGCAGGAAACCCAAATTTAAAATGGGAAACTACAGAACAATTAAATATTGGACTAGATTTAGGTTTGTTTAATGGGCGATTGTCTTTGTCTGCAGATTATTATAAAAAGAATACAACAGACCTTTTATTAGAAAGACAGCTCTTTCAAGCATCTGGCTTTCAAACACAATTAGTTAATGCAGGGGAAGTAGAAAATAAAGGATTTGAAATAGCCCTATCAGGAAAACCGATTGTAAAAGGAGATTTTGCATGGGGTTCTAATATAACATTTACAAAAAATGATAACGAAGTTATAGCATTAAATAGTGGAGAAACAGAATTGTCAATAGGTGGTGCAGGTACTCCAGGATTTTCTGACGCCCTATGGTTAGAAGTAGGACAGCCTATAGGATTAATCAGAGGTTTTGAATATGATGGTGTATGGAAAAGTGATGAAGCAATATTAGCTGCAGCTTATGATGTCACTCCTGGGTCTCCTAAATATGTTGATCAAAATAATGATGGTGTTATAAATGGCGATGATGTAGTTAATATAGCTAAGGCATTACCAGATTATACATTTGGTTGGAATAATACATTTACCTACAATAATTTAAGTCTAAATGTATTTATAATAGGCGTACAAGGCAATGATATTTTAAATATTGGTAGATTTTTAACTGAAGGAGGAAATGATGGTTTAAGTACCGCTTTATTAAACAGATGGACACCAACCAATGAGAATACAAATGTTCCTGGTCATGATGTGTTGGGAAATCAACGTAATTCAAGCCGTTGGGTAGAAGATGGTTCGTATATCCGAGTTAAAAACATAACGTTAGGATATAATTTACCAAATAAAGTCATACAATCATTAAAAATAAACTCAGCTAAAGTATACTTCACGGGTACTAATTTATTTACGTTTACTGATTATTCAGGGTATGATCCAGAATCTAATAACTCAGGAGGTGCTGATGCTTTTGCAGGCGTAGATACTGCCTCTTACCCATCTCAAAAGAAATTTACTATAGGGTTAGATATAAAATTTTAAAAAATGGAAAAGAATAATATATATATGAAAAATGCAATTGTTATTTTGATAACTATTTTAAGTTTATCTTTATTAGAAGGATGTGCAGATGTGGAATTTGAAGAAAACCCACCATCGTTATTAAGCCCTAATAGTTTTTTTACTACAGAAAGTGAGTTTGAAGCAGCTTTAGTTGGGACATTTAGACCATTATATAGTGAATGGAGTTCTTATGATTATGGCTATGATTTACTATTAGCTTCTGGGGCAGAAGATGTGCGTTCTGATGCAGATATTTTTAAAAATATAGATCGATTAAACCCCAATGATAATGAAGAAATAGTTCGTGGTTTTTGGAAACAACATTACCAATGTATAGCCAATGCTAATACTATTATAGGAAATTTAAAAAATGCTACAGAAATATCTGATCAAAAATTAGCAGAATTAGGTAGTCAGGCCAAATTTCTTAGAGCTTTGGCATTGTTTAACTTGGTACGTTTTTTCGGAGAAGTACAATTAACAACTTTTGAAAACCAAGGAGATATTGAAAATTTAAAACAAGCTACAGTACAAGAAATTTATACTTCTATTGTAAATGATTTAAAAGATGCTGAAGAAGGGCTACCAACATCATTTTCAGAAAAGGGCAGACCTACACGAGGAGCAGCAAAGGCTTTGTTAGCTAAAGTTTATTTAACTATGGCAGGTTGGCCAATAGAAGACGCTACTAAGTATGCAGATGCTAGAGACAAGGCAGCAGAAATAATAGGAGGAGTTTACAACTTAGAGCCTAATTTTGCTGATTTATGGACTCAAGAAAAAAAGTTAACCACTCCAGAATTTATATTTACTTTTTATGGCTCGATAGAGCAAGAAGGGGCTTTTGGGAGTCATATGCATCAAGCAACAAGACATTGGGGTAATGGTGAAGGTGGCTGGGGAGATTACTTCAGCGAAGAACGTTTTTTTAATGCTTTCCCAGATAGCCCTAGAAAAGATGCCTCTTTTACATCAGTATTTGCTGACGGTACTACGTTTACTGAAGCAGGTGTACAACCACATATAGCAAAATATAGGGATGCAGGAAGAACTGGTGCTAATTATGGAGAAGGGTTTAGACCAATTCTTCGTTATGCAGATGTGCTGTTAATATATGCGGAAGCAGCAAATATGGCAGAAAGTGGACCTTCTCAAGCTGCTTATGATGCAATAAATGCAGTTCGTCAAAGAGCAGGTTTAGCAGATTTACCTTCAGGATTGTCTCAAGACGATTTTGACAAAGCTGTGTTAGATGAAAGAAATTGGGAATTAGCTTTTGAAGGACATCGTTGGCATGATTTGGTAAGAAGAAAAATGGTTGTAGAAGTAAATCAAAGTGAGCATCCTGGAGTTAGTGAAATCAATAGGTTGTTGCCTAAACCAGGCGCACAATTAATTTCAGGGATTTTGGAACAAAACCCCGGTTATTAGTTAATAGATACTAGTGATCTTTTTGATTTTAATTTAAGTTAGTTTTAAATGGGGGTGCTGAATATAGTACCCCTCTTTTTATTAAGGGTTTTAAAAGTGTATTATACGAATAAAAGAGAAAAATGTATCGTGATAAATTAATTGCTAATAATATTTTGAAAGTGCTTACTTTTAAAAAGTTAACGTCTAAATATTAGTTTTATAATAGACATTGTCAATAATTACATTTTAACTAACATAACTCTATTGAGTATTCTTTAGCCCTCTAAAACCAATAAAATCACCATTTGAATGCCATGATGCTGCTGTACCATTTTTTAAAGTGTAGGTTATCCACCCTTTGGGGTATCTACCACCAGAACCTCTGGTTCTTGTGCCATTTCTTAAGATGTTTTTTAATTTTTGGGCGCCAAGTTTGTTTATTGCATTATCAGATCTATATTTTTCTCTTAATGCCTTATTATTTTTAAATCCAAAATAATTAGGGTGTTTAGTTACTTCTCTTCCAGCTTTCGTGAGATCAGATTTTTTGTACTTTGAAAGCGCAGATTTATAAAGCCTTGAGGGTTTATGACTACTTAGTTTATTGAATTTAGTTTTTATATAACCCTTCTTTGCTGGTGGGTTAAACTTGTTTTTTAACCTGTAATGACTAGACTTTCTATTAAAACTACGTTTTGCAAAGTTCTTTTTTGATTTTTTGTTATATATATATTTAAGACTCTTTTTGCGAGCGTTAGAGTTAAATCTAGTTTTTGCATATCCCTTTTTTGAAAACCGATTGAATTTTTTTTTGAGTGTTGGACGGGAAGCTCTGTTAAACCTATTTTTAGCAAAACCTTTATGGGAGGCCCTATTGAACTTACCTTTAATACTACCAGCTCTTTTAAAAGATTTTGGCAAATTCTTTTTTGGATTACCATTTATACTGGTCATACCCAAATGAACAGAGAAAATAAGAGATAGTAATGCTATGATATTTACTAAGACTTTCAATATATTTTAATTTTTATGGTTGGCGTATTCAGATATGCTATTATATATTCTACGGAAAGCGATAGGATTACTATTATAAAGAATTGCTAATCGTTTAGCGTCTTGAATAGCCGAAGATTGCATGGCATTAGCGCCAGAACCTAATCCTAAAAAAGAAAACCCTCTTTCAACCCATGCAGCTGTAGTCCTAGATAAAGCGGGATCTAATTCCAATAATATTTTAGGGTCTTCAGCAAGCCATAAAATATCATTACTCCAAAGCGTTTCGTGTAACTTTGCCAAATAAAATTCACTCAGTTCTTTGTTGTTTATATAACTCCAATCTTTGTTGAATAAAGCTGTAATAATACCAACTTCATTGAATTTTTCTTTTTTTGGGTTGTAGTTACAATAGCCATATACTTCTTTTACCTGAAGATCATTAAACCCTTTTTGCATTGCAATTTCAAGGTATGAAAGCGCTTTATCAACATTTTCGTCTTCATAATAAGAAATATAGCCTAAATATGCGTTTGCGGCTGCTGAGCCATTTTCGGCAGCTATATTTAACCATTGTGTAGCTTTTTGATTATAACCAAAAAAGTAAGCAGCTCTGCCTAAGCCAAATAAATAATGAGGATCCTCTTCTACTTTGTCTAAGGCAAACTCTTTACTGTCTTCAATAAGGTTTGCAATGTCTCTTGGGTCGCTCGCTTCAAGCACCTCATCAGTCGCCCCTAAAGCTTCTAATGTTATTTGGGCATCGTTTGGGTGACCACAATAACGATCAATTAGTAAGGCTATATCATTGTCATCATATGATTCAAAATCATTATCGTTTTTTGATGATTTTTGCATTTCACAGTTTGATAAAAAAGGTATAACCGCTATAAATACTATGATTTTTATTTTTTTCATGATATATGGTATTTGATTGGTCGGAATTTAAATAAAGTAAAGTTGTAAATTATTATCAAATTGTTTAGCAATAAAAGTTTAAAATTGAACATATTAAAAACTAATAAGAATTAGGCGACTCGCTTATTTGATAAATCATTAAAAAAACTTATCAAGCTTGTATATTTTATTATGTAAATAATTTCCAAGATAAAAATAACACCTAAGATTATTAGAACAAACCAGGCAAACCAATTTGGTGCTTTCTTGGTAAAAATAAAACCAATTATAACCTCTTTTTTTAGACTCGGCAGTAATATTCTTAAGTTAGTATTAGGAAACCGGTTAGGGATGGGCCCTTCATATTTTATCGTAAAACAATCTATGTCTTTTCTAATACCATTCAATAAATTTTTCTCACCATCTATAAAAGGTGTCCAATTATTATTAGAGTTACTAGTATGTTTTTTCAATAATTTCCAAGAATAATTACTTCCTATTTGATTTTCTAGAGATACCCATACAAAATCTTTTTCTTTTACTGGAAATTTTGTAACATGAGCAATAGACTTATCAAAAGAATTTTTAAAATAGGGCATATTAATTTTAATCGGTAAAATATAGCTACTGAATAAGAATTGATTTTTGTCATGATATCCGTAGTGTTTATATATTATCCTATGCTTTTTTAGGGTACTATCTATTTTATTAATAATGGGTAACTGCTTATTAACGTAATTATAATTAAATAATACGAGATTAAAATCAGACTTAACAATGGTTTCCAATTTTTTTCCAACATTATCAAAAGCAGCTTTTTGTTGTTTTTTATTTTGACCTTTTACATCATGTTCGAAATCACTGAGGATAACTATGTGTTTACTAGAAGGAATGTAATTACTTCTAGAGTTTAGAGGACCATATTGATGAGAATTTAAAAGGCTGGTAAAGAGGTTTTCAAAATCAGTATCTTTATTTTTGAATTTTAAGTCTAGAATATTGTTGCCAGCATTACGTTTGTTGTCATAAGTTGCTTTTGTGAAATAATTGTTTTTATCGGGAGGATATATTACCTTATATGATTTCCCAAAGGTGATTATTTGGAATCTATTGTTTATAGTGTCATTTAGTGTACTTAGTAATTCAAGAGTTTTAAACTGAATTAAATGAGAACGTTTAATAGTATCTTTAAAGACAGGAATAAATTGATCTCTCTTTTCTTGGTCTACTCCTAATTTTTTACATATTTCATAAAAACTATTCTTGTTGAACCAATCCGGTGTACTTGCTATTTTTTTATCACTGGTAGCACTAATATCCAAACAAATAAAATATTTATCTGGTATCTTTGGGTTTATTAAATTTTTAGTTAGGTCAAGACTATCGCTTGGCTTTATTCGGCTTGAAATTGTATCAACCAGATTATTATCATTTTCATGGATAATATTTGCGTATAAACTAAAAACAAAAACAAAAATGGGAACGATAAGTACTAATATTAGTGCATATAAGCGAGCTCCTTTTTTCCATTTAATACGAACAACGCTAATAACTATTAAAAGAAATCCGCAACTTATAATTAAAGCAAGCAAAGAATTATCTATCCAATCCATATATTATTTAAATATGTGGGAGTTAAAACTAATTAAAAATAGAATTTGCTTATAAATCAAGATTGACTGTAGAGCCCAAACGCTCCAATTCTCCTCTTACTTTATCTATTTTTAAAGCTAGGTTAGCTTTAGTATGATTACCTTCATTTACCAGTATCATGATACCGATAGCTTCTTGCGTGGCTTCTAATACTAGTGGCCCTCCACTATTACCATTATCTACATCAACATTAACGTCCAATAAAAAATCGTATTCATTAGATTTAGAACTAAAACTAGTGGCGGAGATAATACCATCGGTAACTTTGTTTTCTGGATTGTTTACCGGATATCCGATAGCATACACCTTTTCTCTGGTTTCTAGACCTTCTGAGATGCCTAGAGGTAGCTCAGGAATGTTTTGGAGGTTCTCGTACTCTAAAAGCTCCAACACAGCATAATCATTAAAAGACGATGCATAATTAGAAATACCGTCAGTAGGCATAAAGAGAATTTTTGCCTGGGTTTCAATAGGAGGGGAAAACTTTTTAAAAATCAATGTCACTTCATCATTAACGGTTAGGTGATCAACAACATGTTTCGCTGTTAATACCTTAGTTTCACTTATTCTAAAGGCAGAACCAAATGAACCATTGGCGTCCAAAAGAGCAACAGCATATTCAGGACCAATGGTCTTGTGTCCCTTTATGAATCCAAAGGTGAATAATAGGCAAATAATAAATGGTAATAATAGAATAACTAAAAAAGCTCGTGTATTTGTTTTTAAATGCTTTTTAAATTGTAGCGCTTTTTGCTTTTTGCTTGTATTGGTTAAACCGTAGTTGTTCATAATCTTAACTTTATTGCTGGTTATCTTCTTTTTTGTCTTGTTTTTTTACTGGTACATAGGCATTTCTGTAATTATTCCATGTTTTATCGGTAAACCCTTGGTCTTTTTGTAATGTAGGCGTCTTTTCATAAACTTCCTTCATTTGATCAATATAGCTAAGGTGTTTTAATGGAATAAAGGGAATGGCTTTTTCTTGATAGAAAACCAAAATATTTTTAAGGTTGTTTAGCTCTAATTTGTTGTCCCCTTTGTTTTCAAATTCTGAAAAAGAACTACTCTTAAATTTTTCTAGAATTTCAGTAAGAGAAGCATTGTCTGATGCTATTGACAATTTTGGTAAATAATGACTTTCTTGAAAAACCAAGTCTTGTGTAGAAACAAATGCATTAGATGATATGCGTGCCATATCAATACCTTTATTAATGTTTTGTCTTACATATTCGGCAACTTCATAGTCGCCAACGACTCCAGAAACATTTACCTTTTCCTTGTACTTGTAAAGAAGTAAATTAAATAAGCTAATGTTGAAGTTGTCTTTCGTATTAAGAATATCCCATAAATCTTCATTACTAATGTCTTTTTTACTGTAAGTATAAACATTCTTATTTCGTACAAATAGGGTTTTTGCATTTTCAGTATCTTTCTCAAAAGATCCTGTAGAGAAAACCCGAAGAATAGGGATGGTTGTATCTTCTATTTCCTCTTTTATTTCACCCATCCTTTTTTCAATGGAATAATATTCACTATCTGATTTTCCGTGAACTTGTGATACGAGGTTATATATCCTTACATAATCATTTATTTTTGGAAGTGTCTTACCAGATTTGTTAGAAGCAAAAGGGGTGTCCTTCTTTTCAATAAAAGTAGTAAGTTCAAAAATTGTTTTACCAAGTAAGTGCATTTTCATGAAATTGAAAGTAGAAAGCATTCTATCTTTAAGCGTGTCATTTTGCTCAAAAACAGCTTTATTTCTATTATTTAGCATCCAAGAACATTGATTGCGCAAAAACTTTTCCCAAGATTGTGTATCAGAAGACATATTAAATTTTTTCCAGTAAACAATATTTCCCTTCATGGCTTTAACCAATGATTCTAAAGTTTTTCTGGTGTATATAATGTTTTCTGACTTGTTAAGCATATTAACATTCAAATCGTAAATAGAATCTACAATAGTATTTACGGCTTCATTTAAGTTTCCTTTTACTTTAGCGTATAGTTTATCCGATTGATTACTGGAAAACAGGGATTTTAAATAATCATAGGGGTCTTCTTGAATATCATTTCTATTGATTTTTATGCTTTCAATTTCTATTGATTTTATGAGGTCTTCTCCTCCTACATGATCCAATTTTTCAAAAGCATTGTGTATAATGCTGTCCCATTCGTTCTCAATCATTGGATCGATAACACCACTATTTATAGGTTTGCCCATGGCATTTTCAGTGTCTAGCCATTTCTCCAAAAGTTTTTTTGACATTTCGCATGAAACGTATTCTTCAATATGGTCTTTTGGGTACTGAATAGCAGATAGGCCAAACGTTCCATAATTTTTTATAATACCGTTGCCTTTGGCATCTACCCAACGTGCACTACGTTTTTCGTACATTCCGGCTATATTCAGAAATATATATAAACCGGCCATTTTCACAAGACCGCTAAGATTTTGTAATGCAGGAGACCCGTCTTGGTAATCTTGTGATATGAATTGCGAGTAATCAAAAGGAGGCTTACTTGTTTCTATTTCCGCACCATCAGGCAGTTTTTCTTCATACTTGAAATTGATATCATTATAGATGTCGAGTTCTTTTAACGCTCCATAGGCATTGGCGTACATAGATTCATTGCCTCGCATTGAACTGGGGATAGGAGGTAATAAAAACAAACCAAAAACAAAACGAACATTCCTAATAAGGTGGCGTACTAAATAGCCTATATCTATAAACATTCCTGATGCAGTACCTCCTACTAAGGTACCAACAATATGCACTACAGGTTGAGTAGCAACCTCATCTTTTTGCGTAAAACTATTAACTCTTTCATGGGCATACTTTATAGCTTTAGCAATATTTTTAAAGTTATCACCTTCCTTGTTGTGTCCCCATAGAGCCAAACGACCACAAGGGCGAATACCACCTGCTCCAGCTCCTGCATCTACAATTTGTTCTTCAGGAGGTAACCAAGAAAGATTTCCCGAATACTTTTTAAGCTCTTGGACCATTAATTCAATATCTGCCAGGCTACTGAAAACTTTCCTGATATCTTTATCGGAGTCGGGAACAAAACTTTTTTCTCCATCAAAAGTTTCTATATATAGGTATTCCACATGCTCCGGCTTGTTTTTTTTGAAATTTTCAAAATAAAACTTCTGGGTTTCTTGTATAATATGGTAACCACTACTACCTAAACCTATAATTATTGTTGGTGCAACTTTAGCCATTGGTTATTGTTTTTAAATTGTTACTGAATTTTTTGTTTTTTATGTAATAAAATAGCAATACAGCTATAAAGCATATTAAATATGGAAATAGTGTAAGGTTTTGATTTTTGAAAAACGCTAAATATATTTTATAGTCTGACCATGTTATAGCATTGAAATCTATTTGATAGAAGAGTATGACCATTAATACTGAAAACACCAACATAAAAGCTACGATTGACCATAATAGGCATAATGGTAACCGAATATCAGATTTGAGCTGTTTTTCTTTTTTGTTCTTAAACAAAAACTTACTAAACAAGAAGTAAAAAAGATAGATGACTAGTATTGGAATAACCAGCCATATAACCGTTTTAATCAAGGTAAATACTGTATCGTGGTAATTTAAACTTGCAAAAATTTCCTTAAAAGAAAGATGTTCCATTTTGATGTGTTTTAAAAACCTTCAGGTTCGTTATAATTATCTGTGTCGCTATAGTCATTAGTTTGAGAATCGAAATTATTAGAATCCGATGATAAGCGCTGTAACTTTTTTTCCTGTCTTTTTTTATAGAATTGGTATCCACCAAACCCTAGAGCTCCCAGTAATACTATAAATAGGAGAATACCGCCACCACCATTTCCTACATTGATAGATATATAAGTCGTATCAGGTAAACAAATAGGGGAGGAAATAGTTATTTTATAAGTGTCATTAGGAAGTTCAATTTTATAAAAATTTGAAGTCGTAGAAAAAGTCATATTATTTTCTTTGTTCCCACTAGTGCTTCTTATAGACAATGTGAAGTTTGTACCTTTAGGAGCATCATTTACGGCCCATCGTAATGTTATGGGATTGGCTTCTATGTTTTTCGCTTTTTTTCTGCTTCCATTTGCATAACTGGTGAATTTAAGCTTACAAACAGAATCTATGGGAGTGTCCTTAACTACCGAGGCAGGTAGTGTATATGTCCATTTACTCACATCAGCATGATGAATCCGTATTTCAAAGTTGTTATCCAAATTAAAATCTATTTTTCCATGCAATGGTGCCACATACGGATTGGATAGGGTTGCAAAGTTGTTAATTAAATGCCTTTGAGCCGCTGTATAAATTGGTTTAGAGTTTGGACCTCCATAGTCATCGCTAATATTATCTGATACTATTAAAAGAATGTATTTGTCCATTCCCTGCGATTTTGCTGTTTGGGCAGCTTTCGCTTTTGCAAGATTTAAATAAGTGCGCTGATCTGTAACATACTTAGGGTATGAGCTATCAAAATATGCGGTGATATCGTTTTTTGTACGAATTATTTTAGGTGTAAATGACCCATTCATCCATTTAGTCTCACCAAAAGGCATAATTAGTAATTTTTTACCTGAAGAAATCAATGGGATACCACTTTCGGGCTTTATGAACGTTTTTGAATCCATATTCAACATGAAATTTTTGTTTTTAATGGATTCTCCAAGCACAAAGTTTTTCACGACCTCTTTGGCTTGTCTAAAATGATCTTGGTTGATAGATTTTGAGACATCTACCAAAATAATAACATGCTCTTGTGTATAAGTTTTTATACTTACGAACGAAAGAATGAATAATAACAGTATGGATTTTTTCATAAGATGAGTTTTTTAGGACTTAATAGAATAATAATAATGCATCCAATTAGATATATGACTAATACCCAAAAAGGAAAATACCATGTATTTGTTTTTAAATCATGAACAATGTCTTCTATTGCGAATGAATAATTATCGGTATCATAGCCTTCATATGTATTACCAGGATAACAGTTTTCAAATTCATTCACAAAGGGTTCGGCTGATAAATCAGGTGCTTTTAAATTAATAAGAAAAGCATTGCCCTCGTAAAATGCATCATAACCATATGAATCATTACATAATTGCGTGTCAAAAAAGCCTTCGGGGCCATCTCGAAAATCACTTATAATGATAGCTATTTTATTATCATATGTCTTTAGATTATCTGTTTCTAATTGTCTTGATACTAGATAATTATGCCATATTGCATAAAATATGAATTCGTTGCCAGAAGCTTGTAGGTTTTGAATAAGGTTAATAGGTAATTCATTTTGTAAGGGGACTGTGTAACTACAAAGTTGATCAGGATTATTCTTTTTAAGAATATCACTAAAGGTAGTATATTCAATACATTCAGATTCATTTGGATGAGGTGAAACAGAGATGACAAAATCTGTTGTTTTTTGATTCAAGTTGCCTAATGTATTAATAAGGTTACTTTTTCCCGTTTCAAGACCTCCATCAGACATACTTCCTGAGGCATCAATCACTATTGAAACTAAGTTTTGTTCATTTTTTAATAAAAAAAGCAATAAAAAACTTGTTAGAGGAAGCAGTAGCCAAATTTTTAATCGACTAAAATCTTTTTTTAGCTTTAAATAAGTTTGCGATTCTTTTATTCTAGTAATTGGTTGTGTTTCAATTTCTTGTATTTTTTTTCTGGAGAAATATGAAGTTAATCTGAAAAATGTAATTATTAAAACAGTTTGTACAATAATTATCGAGAGTAAAAAGGTAAATCGGTAATCTAAGCTAAAATAACCTTTAAAGTTAATTACCCAGCTATAAAGCGAAAGTCCCATGACTATTGTTAATACTATTGAACAGGAAATTATAAAGCTTTTTATGACTCTAAAATTGGCATTAGATTTTTTAGAAATGAATTTGAGCTTAGATGTAACTATAGCTAAAAAATAAACGGCCAATAGCGCAAGTATTGGTAATAGCCAAAGAGACTTATCGATAAAAAAACTATAGAATTCCTGGAAATATTCCCCGAACTCACGAAAAAATAATTTTAAATGATCTATAAACCTCATAATTAATTTTTTATTATAACCTCAGTTGTTTCGTTTTCAAAACCATTCACCTTTTTAAAACCAAATGAAAGAACCTGAACAATATGCTCAGAATCTACATTTGTATTTTTAAAGATACGATTGGTAGTATTGGAACTTACTTTTGTGAAAGTTTCTGATTCGTAATGACTTAAGATAGGTATATAATTAATTTTTAAATTAGCTAAATCTTGCAAGCTCTTTTTTAAATTGTTAATTATAGTTATTGCTCTTTTTTGTAAATCATCAGAAAATTGATTTGGCTCGGTAATGTTGCTCAATACTCTTAAATGCTCCAACTGGAGAAATATTGCATTAGCATAGGGTTCCCACAAATTTTTATAGGCTCCTATTTTAAGATATCTTACTTTTTCATCGTCATCACTGTGGCCTATAATGGTATCGGATAATGTTGTATCAGTAAAAACTTTACCTTTGGATAATTGATTTAAAAATATAAGCCAGTCATCAAAATTGTTGCTTGGGTAATTCCCCATAATGCTTAAAATCAAGTTACCTTGTTTTTCATTAATGTCGAGGCTTTTATTATTGACGAAATTGATGATTTCTTTTTGAGCACTTTTGAAATGATTGATTAACTCAACATAATTTTTTCCGATTGATTGAAGCTCAGTATTAACAAAAACTAATTGATTCTTATATAAATCTAAGTTTTTTGAACTTTCTATAAGGTTAGATCCTAATTTCTCATTTTGGTTTTTAATGTCTTTAAGTGATTCTTCAAGCCCCTCAATTTTGGTTTCTGCGGATTCTAATTCCTTTTTTTTGTCTCTTAATTCTTCTAGCGTTATGTTTTGTTTTTCATCGTTCTTTTGTCTACGAATTTCCTGAATAATGCTATTCGTATTTTGATGCAGCAGGTTTTCGAGTTTTTCTATTGTCAATTCCGAAGTAATTCTATTATATGACTCACTTTCGCCTATAGGTGTTTCGTTGTTTTCTCTTTTAGGTTTAAAAGCATAGTAATAGTCTATATTTAAATCATTTCCTTCTTTTTCTATTTTTTCTAAAATGTTAGCATTTGAGCTACGATTTTCTGAGGAATCAAAATGATAAGATTTGAAGATAGGATTTAGTTTCTTAAACTTTTTAGTAGACAAATTATGGGTTTCCATAAACTCTTTGATGCCTTCATTGTCGTAATGTTTTTTTATAGGGTGCTTAAAGTATTTATTTAATAAAAACCATATTAAAAGCCCAATAAGGATAATAATAACAAAAATTATTACAGTATTAAGGAGTTTTAGTTCGGTTGTTTTTCCCCATGTCCCATTATTATAACTGTATACATTTTTATTAAGAAATGTTGACTTCGCCAATGTATATTTTTCCGTTTGGGAAAGGTTTCTAAGAGTATTTGGCTCTAAAGAATATGTAGAATCTTTCTTTCTGTTGCTTTGGGTTAGGTAGCTTCTTTTAATTCTATACCATGTATTGCTAGGATGATTAATTCCAATAATATCACCATTGTCCAGCGTATCTTTTACAGAAACTATAATATTTGCTTTATATTTTGTTATATCATTAGCATTGAGAAAAATAGATGGAAAGCCTGGAATGAATAAACGTGTCTCATATCCGATTTTACTAGTGGAAATACAAGCATGTTTTTTATCAAATGTGATTATGTCATCATTATCATCATTATCATCATTATGAAAGATTAAATAGAATTTAGTACTAACGTTATTGTCGCTCAAGAGTTTTTTAACCTTAGAAAGATCAATCTCAAGATTGTTTTTTTCTTCTTCTTCTTGTTTAAAAATAGTATGCTTCTTTGCTAAAAGCTTTTTATATAGATCAATATTAGGTTGTTGTATTAATTTGTATCGATTTTGATCGACCTTAAACCTTAAAAGATCTTCATTGAAAATAATGTAATCTTGGTTGTCTTTATGATTAAGTTTTTTACCTTCAGCTCCCTTTTCCTTATTAATTAATATTTCTCCTTTTTCCAAAAGTATCGGAAAAATTGCAGTATCATTTTTTAACTCATGTGAGTCGTTATTTTCTATTTTAATCCCTTTGTCAAGTGCTATTTCAATCCAATTTTCCCCTTCAATCCAATTTTGAGTAAATGTATTTTGGATGGTGAAAACTGTTAATAATATTAAAACTAATTTTTTCATGTTTTGGTTGTTTTATTCTATATACCAGGTATAATGTTCTTCATTTTCATTAGTAATTTCCATATCTGAAATGATGTTTTTTGCTTTTTTAGGTTTTCCGGTTACTAACTTTATTGCGCAATCAACCATATCGTTTTCATATACTTCCATATACTGTTCAATCACATCCTGATCTGCTCGAATTCTGGCTACTTTATTTTTTTTATGACTCATATCATCTCTACGAACAATTTCTTGGGCATTTTTCCCCATTATTTGATAAAACTCCACATGGTGGTTGTCAAATTTAAAATTGCTTTTCACTGTTTGCTTACCAGTTGCTTTTGGAGTTTTCATACCGTTAAATTTCTTTCCGAAAGGAATCAATTCGACAAATTCTTCTTCGCCTTTTACACCAGTTTTGGTATGTTTAAAACCAAATACGCCATTTGTTTTAATATTGTTTACTGTAATACCAGATTTTGCAACGCCATACCAACATGCTCCCTTAGCAACAGCCGTCTTAGACTCATCGAAAGAAAGTTCTACGGTGTTTTTAACTTTTCCAATCCTTCTGGATACTGTTTGTTTTATTTCGGGGAAAAACACACTTCTGCCAGAAAAGATTATAGTGTCTATTTTCTTATTGGCTAAAGAGACTACATCATCTATGGCGCTTTTAATATTATTTATTATATATTTTATAAACAAAGGGTGATCATAAAGCTTCTTTGGTTTATTTTTTAATTCTTTCATTTTGAGTTCGTATTCTTCTTGAGTAATAAACTTATTAGAAAGATTAAGCTCAATGGCTGCTATTTCTTGTTCTATATGTTCATTATTAAACAGTTTGACCAGAGAATTAGAACTGTCTAATCCTGCAGTTATTGACAGTTCGTTTCTTATTATATTATTTAGTTGGGCAGTCGATAAGATGTAATTTTTTTTCTCTTGATTATTTTTAATAATTTCCATTTTTAAAGATAAAGCAAACTGTTTTAACTTGTTTTTTAGAGATAAATTAGCATTCTTGTTAAAGGCGGGTTTTAGGTAATTATGTAAACTCGTGCTACTACCACTTTCTTCATAGCATATTTTCAACAACACATAATCAATGGTGTCACCTCCAATACTATATCCAAGTTTTCCTTGGATATTAGAGTCATATACCGTTTGCCCTTTTTCATCGGTTAAAGGTTTTAACGTAATTACACTAGTATTTATAGTAGCGCCTCCCATATCAAATATTAAAATATTTTCCTGTTTGAGCTCATCATCTGTGTACTTTTTACGATTGGCCAGATAATAGAACGCAATGGCTTCAGCCTCAAATATATAACGTACTTCTTTAAACCTCTTTTTATTTTCTTGTTCATTGAGTACATAATCAAATGCACCAATCATATCCATTATTTTGGTAATCGTAAAATTATTAGGAACAGCAACCACAGCCCTTTGTGGGTTAAAGTCTTCATTGGTATCAAATGTAATCCCTTGATTTTCGACCGTTTTTCTCATGCCTCTAAAAGCCCCATTAATAAGCAAAGCGGTAAGCTTTCTTCCTGTTAGCGTAACATCTTTATCATTAAATGGGATTTTTTTAGCATCCTTGTAACCAATTAATTTTTTTACAGATTGAAACTTTAGGTCCTTATCAGGCCGTTGTATAGCAGCAGAACCAAACCTGAAAAAAGAATCAATACCTTCTGTTTCAAAATGAGGGAATTTTGCATTTTTGAATTCCCTGTCAGGATTAAATGAGAGTACAGATGGCATTATCTGTTTATTCGTTTTTATCTCTTTTCCAATATGTATAGTCCCTGGAGAGTTGGAAACAGCAATACAGGTACCTGTCGTGCCAGGATCTATTCCAACCCATGTATTACCTAGTTCTGGGCCAATTTGAAAATGAATCTCAAGGTCAGTTTCATTTTTAAATGAAATGAATAGTATCCTTTTGCGAGTTTTTACATGAATATGAACTTTTATTTCTTCGGGACTGTCTAATTTAAAATTAGGGTCATTGGATTCATAACAAGTGTAGAAATTAAAAGCACCATCTTTGGTTGCTACTATTAATGGTTCTTGTGGGTATGCACGCTCAGTGGTATTAAGCCCTCGCTTTAAATAGATATCAATGTTTTCGGGTTTTTTATCAATGAAGAGTTCCGCTCTTATTTTTAAACTTTTCCATTGAAATAAGGCATTTTTTCTGTATTTAAGGTTACCAGTAACTAAATTTTCATTAGTAAAATAACCTCTGCCATTTGTTGAAAACGGAAGATAACCAGTTAAAAGTCTACTTAGTCCATCATCATTTTTTAAAGTTTCCAGACTATCCGAAAATTTGGAGCAATTCAAAGTAAACCCCTTAGGTTTTCCTAACCATATAAAAAATCCTAGAATAATCATCAACGGGAGAATTAATAAAAAAGACATAAGGGTATAATTTTTTTGTTTTGGTTTTGCTATAAATGATTCAGCATTTAGTATTATTGTTCTTTTAGGGGTTTTAAAAACTGTGTTTAAAAACGAACCGGTATAGAGTTGGTATTTTGTATAAAAACTATAATTTATATTGAGTGAATCGGCGCCTTTTTCATTTGCAAGCGCAAACGATTTTGCGGTTTTAAGAGCTATGTTTTTTTTTGAAAATTTATAAATAGGAACCAAATTTTTATCATAAGTAACACTGTAATTAACATCAACATTTTCTAGTATGTTCTCATGTTTATCAGTAATTGTTAATATTACTTTATCTACAGAAAGCAGGGAATTGTGCGAAAATTTTAAAGACTGTGGACTTAATTCAAAGTCTATACTTTCATATGCCTTTTGAGTTATAACTATATCAGAATCATAAGATAACCAAGTATCTTCAGGTTTTATCTTTCCTGAATTTGGAGTTACCTTATAACCCAGAAAGCCTATTGACGTTGTTTCTTTTTTTAATCGGTCATAATAATTAAAATCCTGTTCGAAATAATCTATTTTGTGAAATTTCCTTTTTAATGTCTCATATTTTGATATGATTCTATCATAATAATAAGATTGTTCAAAAACTCGTTTTATGAGTTTAATGTCTTCTTTATTACCAAAATCTGAGCCAGTTAAAAAGTCACTTAAAACTATGATTATAAATTCTTCAGCGTAAGACTCTTTATCAATAGCATCCAAACCCATCGGGTATATTAAATGGGAAAGAGAAATTCCATTACGCCAACCAGGTTTTTCTATTGACCATAACGTTTTTATATATTCTGAAACATTTGTATTGTTATATTTTCTTTTGTAGGAAGACCAATCATACTCTGGATGTGGAAAAATAAATTTTTGTACGAAAGATGAATACAATTTCTCATTTCTGGACAAGTAATCTTTATGTTGTTTTAAATAGTTCGTATTCTTCTTGTTAATTCCAAAATGGTAGTATGAAATTTGATCTTTATTCGGGTCAAAGAATTTTTGAGCGCCTTCTTTTCTTATAACTTTATTTTCAAAAAACTTAATAAAGCTACTTTTTACTGCTAAAATTTTTTCTTCTTTTGAATAATGAGGGTAAGATATGTCATAGAAAATCAAAAAGTGTTTTCTATAACTTTTAGGATTATAATCGGTTTGACTAAATCCATAAATTGAAAATAACAATAAGAAAAGTAATGTTTTGGGAGTTGGTTTGATATTGTATAACAAATCTCTTTTTTTTAATCTTAACTATTTAAAAAAATACTAGAAATACTTAATAAATTTATTCATGATTAATAATCAATACGTTAGATGGATTTTAAAGATACTTTTTTTTTTAAAATGAGTGATAAATAGTATTTTAAAAGTAAGTTTTTTCGATGAAAAACCTTATTAATTGGTTTAAAGGGAATTATAGGCTTTTTGAGCTTTAAAATTTGGTCTTGTAACAAAAATATTTAGTTTAATTCCATATAATATAAATCTTCATAGCTAGCCCAAAACTGCAACCTAAGTATCAACAATATATTATATAATCATCTAGAGAATAGCCATAGAATATATTATTTCATTATAATTCAATTATAATAAAATCAATTATATATAGTACAAGAGCGAAATTTAAAGTATGCAGCACTTACAAGAACCAAGAAAAACTTATATCTTGTCAACGCGATTAAAGAGGAAAATGATACTGAAAGAGAAAGTCTTTTTGATACATAGGAGATGACTTCATTTAACCGAAATAATGCATAAATGAATAAGAATTAAACATAAATGACCCAAGACAATATAAAAAAATTAGAAACAGAATTATGGGATGCAGCAGACGATTTAAGAGCAAATTCTAAACTTACAGCTGCCGAATATAAAGATCCACTTTTAGGGCTAGTACTCCTGCGTTTTGCTCAAAACCGTTTTGAAGATGCTAAAATTGAAGTAGAAAACAAATGTTTCAGTAAATGCTAATCTAAGGCTTGTAAATAAACTTTCTACAAAATATTTGCGTATAGGAGCTTCAGCAACAGGAACAAAAAACGTTTTTGAGTTTTATTCAGGGGAATTTTACCTATATGTAAATTTATTATAACTTTATGCCTATAATATTGGGGGTGAATTTAAAAATTGCACATACTAAAATAAACTCCAAGCGTGAATTAAAATCGAGTCAAAAAGATATTAAATCACTTTCATATAAGGAGGGTCAAAGTTTTGAAACGTTTTATGCAAAGGTGTATGAAACCATGTTTCAAAGTCTTTTTGCTTACGGCATGCAAATATGTGGAAATAAGGATTTGGTTAAAGATAGTATTCAAGAACTCTTTTCAGAGCTGTGGAAAAACAAAAAAACATTTATTAATGTTAAGTCTGTAAAACCATACCTTCTTAAATGTCTAAAAAGAAAAATTAGACGAGAATTAGGTAAAGAAAAAAGAGTGCAAATACAGAGTGGGTTTGAATTCGAAATTTCTCCTGAGCTAAAGTTGATTAATAATGAACAAGAAGTTGACAATCAATATTTATTAAATAAAGCTATAAAATCTTTAACTGCCCGTCAACGGGAAGCCATCTATTTAAGGTTTTATGATAATCTTTCCTATGAGGAAACAGCCGAAGTTTTAAAGATTAATGCTAAAGCCTCCTATAAACTGGTATATAGGGCTTTATCTGCCCTAAAGGGTGCTATGATAATGTCTTTGTTCTTCTCTTTTTTACCTTAGAATAAAAAAAGTTTTCTTTTTATGGGGTAAAAATTAGAAAAATTGCCTGTAGTATATAAACAGTTATTGTTTATAGTTATGTCGGGCAAAAATTATTTAGATTTTACTCCAGAAGAATTCGCATCAGATACATACTTTCAAAATTGGGTATTGAAAGATGACCACATGACCAATTTATTTTGGGAAAAGTGGCTAAAAGATAATCCCAAAAAACAAGCTGACATAGATTTAGCTAGAAAATTGATTCAGCAATTCACCTTTAAAGAGTATCAAGCATCAGAAGAAGATTTTAATGAAGTATGGAAAAACTTAAAGGAGAATCAATCAACATTTGCAACAAAGAAATCTTTTAAGAAAAGATGGTATGCAATTACGGCTGCAGCTTCAGTAGCATTATTGATTTCGGTTTCGGTACTATTTAATAAAAAAGACCCCAAAATCAATCTGCCAATAATAGTAAATAACAATATTAAAGCCGGAACAGATAAAGCTATTTTAACTCTGGAGGATGGTAAGGACATAGCCCTGGAAAAAGGACAAAACTATACTACCGACAATATTGTAAGCAATGGTGAAGAAATAACTTATAAGTTTAGAAAGCGCAATAAAGCTAAAATATTATATAATTATTTGACAACCCTCGCAGGAGGCCAATTCCATATTACATTATCAGATGGAACAAAGGTTTGGTTGAATTCTGAATCCCAATTAAAATACCCAGTAACATTTATTGAGGGCGAAACCCGACGAGTAGAATTGGTATATGGTGAAGCATATTTTGATGTATCTTCAAGTACAGAGCATAAAGGTTCTAAGTTCAAGGTATTAAATCAAGCCCAAGAAGTAGAAGTGTTAGGGACAGAATTTAATATTAAAGCTTATAAAGATGAAAACAATATTTACACTACTCTGGTAGAGGGCAAGGTAGCTGTGAATTTCGAAAATACACAACAAGTACTATTCCCAAATCAACAATTAAATATGAACTTTAAAGATAACAGCACTAAGGTTTTATCTGTTGACGTTTATCGAGAAATATCTTGGAAAGATGGTGTGTTTAGTTTTAAAAATAAAGCCCTTAAGGATATTATGAAGGTTTTATCACGTTGGTATGAAATCGAGGTGATTTTTGAAAATCAAGAACTTGAAGATGTAACTTTTAATGGTGCCTTAGAGAAGAAATTAGACATTACAGATATTTTATCAATAATTGATGTTGACTATGAAATAAATAATAAAACAGTAACGCTCAAATAATAATTCAAACTAAAAACAACAAAGTATGGTATAAATAACTAAAGAAAAAAATGCTTAATAAAAGGCAAAATTAAAAGGGAAACAAGGGTCTGAATTCTGACAAACAACCCTTTACTTCCCCTTAGATGTATTAATTAATTTATTAACTAACTAACACAGAACAAATTTATGGAAATTAAATTTAGTACTACGCTTTTGCCCATACGGAAAAGTGTATTGACCTTCATTATGAGAACATTTATTTTGTTATTCTGTACATCTGTATTTAGTTTCTCTTCAGGAAATCTCCTGTCTCAGAATACTAAAGTGGTTATAGATGCAGATATGACAGTTACCATTGAAGAAGTTTTCGACATCATTGACCGACAAACTAACTTTTCCTTTATCTACAGGTCAAATTTATTTAAAGGCTTGCCAAAAGTAGAACTTAAAAAAGGTTCTTTTCGAATCAATAGACTATTATTGAAAAGTATTGATAGCAAAGATTTTAATTTTATCCTTACCAAGGATAATGCAGTAATAATTAAAAAGAAAGCTCCAGGTGATAAGAAACAAGAAGTTAAGGTTTCTGGTAGGGTAACCAATGAAAAAGGACTTCCCCTTCCTGGTGTTACGGTATTAATTAAGGGTACAGTTACAGGTACAGCAACAGATTTTGATGGCAATTATACTCTTACAGTTCCTTTTTCTGAAAATGTATTGGCTTTTTCTTTTCTGGGTTATGAAACCCAAGAAATCTTAGTAAAGGACCAAACGGTTATTGATGTTCAATTAAAGCCATCTATTACGGGACTTGATGAAGCAATTGTCATTGGCTATGGTAAAGTAAAAAGAGAAGCACTTACTGGAGCCGTTAGCTCCGTAGACGTAAAAAACATTACCAATCAAGCCCCAACAGTTAATTTAGATAATGCTTTGCAGGGGCAAATTGCAGGCGTTTATATTTCAAGTGCAACTGGACAACCAGGCGCAGCAGCAAGGGTAAGGATTAGGGGAACAACATCTTTGTTTGGGTCTAATCAGCCCTTATATGTCATTGATGGTATCCCAGTAGTCCCTAATAGTAATATACCGATTGGAGGAACCGAAGGCCAAAATTTAGGAAATCAATTGGCGCAAGAAGGTATAAGTACGCCATTAGGTAATATAAATAGTGCAGATATTGAATCCATAAGTGTCTTAAAAGACGCTTCTGCAGCAGCTATTTATGGTTCAAGAGCCGCAAATGGAGTTATTATCATAAATACTAAACAAGGGGTTTATTCAGGCAAACCAAAGTTTGATGTGAATTATTCCTTAAGTACACAATCACTGCAAACTTTAGACGTACTGGATGCAAACCAATATAGACAAGTGTGGACTACAGCAGTTGAAAACGGAAGTTCTAATGATGCTTTTGCTCAAAGCGTATTAGATGGATCGCACTTTGGAAACGCTAATACTAATTGGGAAGATGAAGTGAGTCCAGGTAATCCTTTAACCACATTTTTTAATATCAATGTTTATGGAGGCACACAAAAAACTAGATACCATACGTCTATTGGAATCAATACTCAAGATGGGATTTATGATGGTGTTGGTTTTGATCGTTATTCTTATAACCTGAATTTAGATACAGAAATAAATGATAACTGGAAATTTGGTTCTAAGTTAAATGTGTCATTTGCGAATCAAAAAGCATTAGATGGGGGAGTTACACAATTAACCTATAACTATAGACCTGATTTACCAGTGTTTAATGATGAGGGGGAGTATTCATTTTCACCAACATACAGTTTTGAAAACCCTGTAGCACGTTCTAAAGCAAGTAATAATAATAAAACATTACTGTTATTGGGGTCATTTTTTACAGAATTAAGGTTAGCTAAAGGATTACATATTAAGACACTGTTTGCTTTAAATTACAACAATGGCAACCAGCAAAGCTTTTATCCAAAATTTACATTTAGAGGAGGATGGAATAGGGCAAGAGGAGATGGAGATGGTTTTGCTCAAGAAAGTAGAAGTAGGTTTACAAATACGTTATGGCAAAACACTTTAACTTATAATACATTGATTAATGACTTTCATAATGTAGATGTCGTATTAGGAGCTTCTTTTGAAAAGACCAAAAATTCTTTTACAAAAGCTTTTGGGACAGGTTTTTTTAATGACGTACTCACTAATATATCTAGTGCAACAGTTTCTGATAGTGGATCATCTTTTGAATCAGGGTCTGGTATAGAATCTTATTTTGGAAGAATTAATTATGATTATGACGATAAATATTTTATTACGTTATCAGCAAGAGTCGATGGGTCATCAAAATTCGCTAAGGAGAATACACATGCCTTTTTTCCTGCAGCGGCAGCAGCGTGGAGGATATCCAAAGAGTCTTTTTTAGAAAATGCTGAGTTTATTGATGAATTAAAATTACGTGTAAGTTTAGGGAAAACGGGGCAACAAGATTTTGGAGATTATGCATGGCGTACACTTTTTGAAACTTCTAATTACGGAGGAGATCCCTCTGTAATTTTAAGCCAATTAGGAAATGATCAACTAAAATGGGAAACGACAGACCAATTTGACCTTGGCCTAGATTTTTCATTATTCAAAGGAAGGTTATCAGGAGGGATAGGATATTATGTTAAAGATACTAAGGATGCTTTATTTACAGCCATAATACCAGGTAGCACAGGTAGTAATAGAATAATTGCCAATGTAGGTAACACAGAAAATAAAGGTATTGAGTTTGAACTTAAAGGAGATATCATTCGAAAAGATGATTTTAGTTGGAATTTGGGCTTCAATATAAGTAAGAACAAAAATAAACTTACTAAAATATCAGATGACTTTTTAGGAGATGATGGGTTTTTGACAGGTTTTGGCGGCGGTGGAAGGCTTAGAGAAGGAAGCCCTATTGGTTTAATCTATGGATACTTGTCTGAGGGGATTTTCTCAACTCAAGAAGAAATAGATGCTTTAAATACTGCCTCGCCTACAGGAACTTACCAAAATACTCAAACTGCTCCTGGAGATTTAAAGTTTAAAGATTTAACAGGTCCAGATGGAGTCCCTGATGGAAGAATTACAAGTCTTGATCAGGATGTAATTGGAGATACACAACCTGATTTTTTTGGAGGTATTACTAACACGATAAGCTACAAGGGATTTACTCTGTCAACGTTCTTCTCTTATTCAGTTGGGAACGACATTCAGGCTTTTAATTTGGCTAGGGATACTAATTTTTTCAGTACTTTTTTTGGAGAAAATAAGACTACGGATGTTTTAAATGCTTGGACGCCAGACAATACTTCAACCAATATTCCAAGAAGTGTTTATAGAGACCCTAATAATAATGGAAGAATATCGAGTCACTACGTATATAAAGGCTCTTATCTTAGGTTAAAGACATTGAATTTAAATTATACGTTCCCAAAAGAGGTTATACAAAAGTTAAAATTTATAGATAACCTTTCTTTATACTTTACAGCTCAAAATTTGTTTACCATAACAAATTATCCTGGGGCGGATCCAGAAGCTTCTAATTTGTACAATAATGATATAAGTGCAGGAAGAGACAATAACCGTTTTCCAATAGCAAAGGTTTTTACGACAGGTATTAAAATAGGGTTTTAATTAAAAAAGAAATTATCATGAAAAAAATATTGATTATTACAATAGTACTTTTTTTTGCTACCTCTTGTGAATTAACAGATGTAGTGGAAAATAATCCACCAAATAATTTAGTTCCAGAAAATGTTATTCAAAATGAGAATGATGCAAAGGCACTATTAAATGGTGTTTACACAACCATAACGTCAAGAACAAGTGCCTTTTACTATATGTATACAGAATTGATACCGAGTACATTAATCGGTTCTATGAGTAGAGTTGGGTTTGGTACAGCAGCAGGCCAATTTGCAACTAATACTATGACGTTTGATAATACTAATGTCAGAGATTATTGGCTCATATTTTATAAAGTGATTGACCTTTCTAATAATGTTATAACATTAACAGAGGCGTTTCCTGATAGTGAGTTTACTGGAAATAATAAGTCGGAAATCATAGGAGAAGCTCATTTTTTAAGGGCTATGGCTACTTTTGATGCCTTGAGATATTATGGACAATTTTTTGACCAGAATAGCAGTTTGGGTATAGTTTTAAGAACAGAACCATCTAATTTCGTCAATAGAAGTAAAGCTAGAAGTACGGTTGCGGAGTGTTACGCTCAAATCATATCAGATTTGGATAAAGCTATTGCTGATGCACCTGATTTCTCTGTATCATATAGAGCTTCAAAAACGTCGGCAAAGGCCTTAAAAGCTAAAGTGTTACTTTTTCAAGGAAAGTATGCTGAAGCAGCAGTTCTTGCTGATGAAGTTATAAATGGCGGTGTTACAAGCTTAGAAGCAGATTATGAATCAGTTTTTAGTAAAGGATTAAATTCTAATGAAATGATTTTAATGGCTCACAGAGACGAGAACTCAGATGTAGATGACAACAATAGAAAGCGTTTTTATTCAGGAAGAGCTGGTACCACATGGTTTTCTACACTTATGGAAACAGACCCCAGAAAACCTTTTACCTTTAGTGGAGCTACAGTTTTAAAAACAAACGATGCGGATAATTTCAGGCCTACTTACTTCTTACGACTCTCTGAAATGTATTTAATAAAAGCTGAGGCTCTTGCTATGAGCGGTGCTACTTTAGCAGATGCAAGCGTTCCATTGAACATTGTTAGAAATAGGGCAGGTATTGGAGATTCTCCTGCCACAACCCTTGATGAACTTAAAGATGATATTTTCAATGAAATAACTCGTGAACTTGCCTTTGAAAATGGAAGTGAATGGTTTGCTGCCATACGTTTAGGAAAGGCTATGACATTAAAGCCAGCTATCACAAGCTCTAACCAATATATTTTACCAATACCGGAGGAAGAAATAACAGGTAATGGCGCATTGACCTTAGCCGATCAAAACCCTGGTTACGAAAGTATATAGTATCATATTTATTTGAGTTAGTCACTTAAAATAATAGAGCTGTAAACAAATTTACAGTTTATGGCTCTATTTCTTTAGATTTTTCAAATCTACTTATTTGGTATTAATAGGGCTATAACTCTTAAAATCACAAAACATCAATCATGAAAAATATAACAGTAATCATAATTATCATTTTAACCCTTTTTATAGGGGAAACAGTGGCTCAAACTACTAGTTTTAATACACACATCCCAATAGACCCATCAATTAAAACAGGTAAATTAAGTAATGGCCTTGCTTATTACTTAAAGCGCAATGCTAAACCAGAGAACAAAGCAGAATTAAGACTTGTATTAAATGTAGGTTCTGTACTAGAAGATGATGACCAGCAAGGTTTGGCGCATTTTATAGAACATATGGCATTTAATGGAACTAAAAGCTTTGAAAAAAATAAGCTTATAGATTATTTACAGAGCTTGGGAATTGAGTTTGGTGCCGATTTAAATGCCCATACCGGTTTTGATGAAACGGTATACAAGTTATCTGTTCCTACTGATGACGAGGCTATTTTTAATACCAGCCTCCAGGTTTTAAGGGAGTGGGCAGATGGTATTACGTTTGATGATGAAGAAATAGACAATGAAAGAGGGGTGGTTGCAGAAGAACTGCGGGCAAGAAGCGGTGCTAATATGCGCATGTTTTATCAATCTATACCAGCAATAACAAATAACTCCAGATATGCTAAAAGATTACCCATAGGAATGTTAGATGTTATTTTAAATTCAGAATACGAAACTATGAAGCGTTTTTATAGGGATTGGTACCGTCCTGATTTAATGGCACTTGTTTTAGTTGGGGACTTTAATGTTGATGAAACCGAAATCAAAATCAAGAAATTATTTGATGATATAGCCCCTGTTAAAAAAGCAAAAGAACGCATCTATTATGAGATTCCTAATAATATAAAGCCTGCTGTTACTATAATTACAGATAAAGAGGCAAGAGGTGTCAATATTTCTGTCTACCATAAAAAGAAAGGTAAAGCAATTACTACTTTAAAGGAGTATAAGCAAGTGGTTTTACAGGAGTTGTATTCAGGTATGTTGCGTCAGCGCTTAGATGAAATAGAAGTGTTACCTGATGCCCCGTTTTTAACAGCAACAGCTATAATTGGCAAGTTTTTTGGTAATATGCATAGCTATTCTTTAAGAGCTAATTTAAAAGAAGATAAAATTAAAGAAGGTATTGAATCTATATTAATTGAAAGTGAAAAGGCTAGAAGATATGGTTTTACAGAATCTGAATTAGAACGTTATAAATCGGTTATATTAAATAACGCCAATATATATAAAAAGGAAATAGGAAAAATACCTACCAGATACTATGTTGAACAATACATAGATCATTTTACCCATGGCGACCCAATTCCTGGAGATAACTTTATTTATGAATTTTATAAAGAGGTATTACCCGCCATAACGCTTGAAGAAGTAAACAAAGTAGGTGCAGAATGGGGTAAACAACAAAACATAGCTGTAGTGATAAAGTCCATAGCAAAAGATGGCTTGAGGTTACCAAGTAAAAGCGAAATATTGAAAATACTATCTTCCAGTTATACTAAAGATATTGAGCCTTATAGTGATAAGCTAGGAAATTTAGAATTAATGCCAGAGAAACCAAAACCTGGTAAAATTGTAAAAACGGAATATCACGAAAATGTGGATATCACTACATGGAAACTTGATAATGGTGTTACCGTTATTGCCAAACCCACAGATTTTCAGAACGATTTAATAGTTATGAATGGTTTTAGACCTGGCGGGAGTTCCCTTTCACCAGATTCCTTATATGTGTCTGCTAGAGAAGCGGGTAATATTATTAGCTCAAGTGGAGTAAATAATATTTCGAATATAGATTTGAAGAAATTGAATATGGGAAAAACTGTTAGAGCCGTTCCTTATATTAATTTTTATGAGGAGTTGTTTTCGGGTAGCAGTTCATCTGCCGATCTTGAAAGAATGCTACAAATGGTACATTTATATTTTACAGCTCCTAATAAAGATGCCAATGTTTTTGATGTACACAAAGAACGTTTAAAATCAACATATAAGGATAGAGATAACAGTCCAGGGGCTTTCTTTGAGAAAAAGAAAAGCGAGGTGATGACCCAAAATCATTTAAGAGGTGTTCCATTAACAGAAGGACAAATTGAAAATGAACTAAAATTGGATGAAGTTTATAATTTTTATAAAAAACGTCTTGAATCTGCCAATAACTTTACTTTTATTTTTGTTGGAAGTTTTGAATTGGAAACGCTCAAAAAGTTGGTGACAGGCTATTTAGGAAGCCTTCCTTCCAATTTAAAGGAAGAAAACTCTTGGAAAGATATTGGCTTAAGACGTCCAAAAGGTGTTATTAAGAAGACATTTGTAAAAGGCATTGATGATAAAAGTAAAGTAACTATTAATTTTACTGGAGAACTTGACTTTTCACCAGAAAAAAAAGGACAAATAAGCTTATTGGGTAAATTGTTGAAGATTAAGCTAACGGAGAAGTTACGTGAAAAAATGTCTGGTGTTTATGGAGTGCAAGTTTCAGGTTTTGCTATAAATAAACCCTATGATTGGTATAGGATGAATATACGGTTTACTTGTGCTCCAGAAAACGTAGATAAGTTAATAAGAAAAGTATTTGAGGAAATTGAAAAGATTAAAAATGAAGGGGTGTCAGAAGCTGATATAAACAAAATAAAAGAAGCAGAATTGGCGAATATTGAAGAACGCCTTAAGTTAAATTATTATTGGGTTTCTCAGATTAAAAATGTTAATGAATTCAATTTGAATTATGATGACATTTTAGATTACGAGACGAAAATAAATAAAATTGATTCAGAATATTTCAAACAGTCTGCAAACATTTACTTTAATATGAATAATTATGCCCAATTTATTTTAATGCCCGAAAATGAAGAGAACAAACAAGAGAACTAACTAATAAAACGGTAATGGTTAGAAAGCGAAAACCACCCATTATGGGTGGTTTTTTATGCACTGTCGTTTTTGATTATGATGCTTTAAGGAATAGAGTCTTTTCCATTCCAATTAGGGTAAGGTTGTAATTTTTTAGAATAATTAGTATTTACCCAATTTGTAAGTAGTGATTTTAGTTTTTTAGAACATCTGTTATAAATGTGGTATCTGTAGATATTTTAGCAAAATGAATATGCATTAGGTTTTCTTCATCTTCCTTTTTTAATTTTAAGATTAAATACTTAACTAAATTCTTATCTACTTTTTGATATACAATCTCGAACTTCATTAACAATCCGATTAAGTCATCGAGATAATCAACTTTTGATATACCATCTATAAGAGGTGATGCAGTGATTTTTAATGCTTCATAATAAGACAAAATACCATCGTTTATGTCTAAAGCAACAAGTAAACGGTACAATGTTGGTCTGTGCTTTTTACAAATGATTTTAATTCTATCTTTTGTGAAATTTGTAGTAGGCTTACAATAAGCATATTGCCCCTTGCCAAAAGTTAAAGGTGTTGAAGATTTAATTACACCTTTCTGTGTTGCTCTTTGGATTATTTTACGAGCGTTACTGTTTGATATATTAAAAGAATCTTCAAGTAACTGACATAATTCATTGCTTACTTTTACATTTTTATCGTCAAGAGATTTTAGAATAAAAGATTCATATTTATTTAAATTAGCCATAGTGAATGTCACACTGCACTTATATTATTTAATTAACACCTTTTATGGCACTCTTTAATTTTTATCTACAATGATTTTTTGTTTTATATCAATTTGATAATCAGTTATTTAATATTGTTTAAAATGCCTTTTTAAAACTAAAAAAGCCTAATAACATATCTTTTTTGTCACAAGCATATTAAATATTATAATCAAATAGCTTGTTTTATTAAACTCATTATGTATTCTAAATCGTTTGTATTTTTTATAACTAATTCATAATCTCCATTACCCCAATGACCAATGTTAGAAACATCACGCATTAAGTTTTTAGGGTCATCAAGTTCTCCACTTTTTAAGTTTACCCATAACTTTATACCGCTTTTTTGAATTAAAATATCACAAATGATACGGTTGCCTTTAAATGCAATTCTTTTCTTTCGTGGTATTATTTCTATGTCTTCTTTGAAATTTAGAATAGCATCTCTAAAAGATTCATACAACTCTACTGCACTATCAGACTTATTTAATGTATGGCCTTCTTCTGAGTAAACTTTTATTTCTTTGGTAATGTTTTCTAATTCCTTATTAGATGCTGTTATTGGCTTAATACTTTCTGCAGACTTACTTTTTCTAATTTGATTAATACTTATTAAATTATTTTCATAGCGTTTTACTTCCCACAGTTCAATTGCTATATCTTTAAAATTTGTTGCTGTTCGTTGATTATCAGTAAAAATTGTTGAAACAAAAACGACTCTTGTTTGACTCCAATCTACATCAGTACGCTTTAAATTCTCTTTTAAAGTTTCATTATACTCTACAATAAAATCAGCTTTGTTTTCGAGCATTAAACTTAGATACGTAAAACCTTGGTCAACAACACTTATATTCTTACTTCTCTTATATTCAATAATTATAAATGCATTTGATTGTTTATCATAAGCTAAAGTATCTATACGCTTATTTTTTATAGAGAACTCTGACTTTACTAATTGTAAATTCATCAAAGCATCTAAATTACTTTCAAAAAGAGCTTGTATCTCCTTTTCTAATTTAAATGGCTTTTCCTTTAGAATACTTATAGTATCTTTTGATTTTAAGTTATATAAGTTCATCTTAATAATTTTTAATAGTATAACTACCTGTTTTAAGAGAACCTACATATTCAATAAAACCTTCATCTTTTAATTTTTTAAGATAACGTTCTGTAGTAGATAAACCTTTATCTATAACAGTAGCAATATCTTTAGTTTTTAAACCAGAAGTAGAATCAATAAGCTCATAAATAGTAATAAGTTCATTTTTTATACCCTCATTTTCATCTTTAAAAGTTTCTTTTAGCTTACTTTTTATACCCTCATTTATACCCTCATTTATACCCTCACTATTTTTAAGAGTTACTTTAAGTTCCGGAAAAACAACTGTAGTAATATTATTATTTTGTTTCCAGGAAGGTGTTTTGAACTTATTCTTCTTACAATCATTAATCATTCTTAAAGTACCACTACCAAGCATTTCAATATACCTTCTTATAAAACATATTTTAGCAATATCTGGATTACGTAGTATAGAATTATGTTCTCTTCTTAAATCTCTTAATGTAATACCTTCTGGCAAACCACCATAATTAGCAATTTCTGTTCTATCAGAAAAAATTGAGATTTGTAAAAAACCATTAACAGAATTATAATCTCTATGTACCATTGCATTTAGTAAACCTTCTCTTAAAGCTAATAAAGGATAGTTTAATTTTTCTTTTCTATGAATACCATCAACACTAATACTTTTACCAAAAGTTGCATCTAAAAAACTTAGTACACCAGTTATGTTACTAAATAAATTATCATCAAAAATGCGGTCGTTTAAAAACCTATCTCCTGTACTATCTGATGGATATACTGTAATTCTTATTTTAGACTGCGGAATAAACAGCATAGGTGATTTTGCAAACAGTACAATACAAGCGTTCGTATAATGACCGTTTTGCATTAATCCCATTTGAATTAGGAAATCTTCTTCATCTTCAAAATGAACATCAGATTTAAAATCTTGATAATACTCAATAGTTTTGTTTATTTCATCTTTATCTAAATCTGAAAGAGAAGCACCTAAAACCGAACGTCTTTCCCAATGAAAATCTGCTGCTTTACGCTCACTAATTAGTTCTTTTAGTATATCTTGACTTGATAGTTTAGTTCTGTCATTTTCACGAGTAAAAATCTGACCTTTGTATTGATAAGGTTTATTTGCACCTTCCCAAACACTTATTAATACAAGGTCTTTACCTTTATATCTAATTACTTGCGATGAAATCGGTGCATTAGGTCTAATAGTATCTATTAATTGATGTTGTATTCTATTTCTTAACCTTTGAGCATTATCTACACCAACTATTTGTTTATTATCAGCTACACCAATTAATAAATCACCACCTTCTGTATTAATAAAAGCGGTTATAGTTTTGGCAATAGTAGTTATATGGGCATTCGTTTTAAACTCTAAACGTACACTCTCTTCTTTCTGTAATAAGTTATTTATAATAAAACTATTCTCCATCTGCCTCTTGTATTTCATTAATTATACCCTCAACAAAACCTTTATCTGAAAACTGAGTAATAATATAAGTTAGCATTTCATCTAAACGATAAAATTCTTGTGCCCAATTACCATTTCTTAATGTAACAGGTATATGATTCTCTATAACGTACTCATATATTTCAATAGTACGCTCATCAAAAAATTTATTCTTATCTACAACTATAGAAAAGTCTTTGTATTCATCATCATCTTTTGCAATAATTGTATCTCCTTTTTTAAGACGTAATTTACCACGTAATAAACGACCAAACGTAACGTCTCTATGTACTAAAAACCAATATGGTTTCTTTAGCTCAATCGCTTTTTTAATTTCTTCAAAAGTTATGTTTTTATCTCCAATATTTCCTGTACCATAATAAGGTCTTATAATCCCTAAAAACAAATCACATTCTTCTACTGTATTTAAACAGTTTTCTAAATTAGACAATGTAGGATTTACTTTTATAGTACCTATATGAGAGTTTAAAACTGTATAACCTAACTGCTGTAATTGCGCTACTATTTGGGATAGTTGGTCTTCAAAACCATAGACAGTAGAGCCTACCATTATTTTTATGTCTTTTTTCTTTTTAGCCATAATCTTCTTGTGGTTCTGCTGCTTGGTTAATATGCTTTTGCGCTTCTTTAAACGTTACTTGACCATTTATAAGCAATGGGGTAAGCCAGTCCAAAAGATTTTGATATTTATCAATTTCGGCAAAAAGTAATAACTTTTTTTCAACTAAAGGGGCAACTATATTATTATACTTTTTAATAATTTTTTCATCTGGTAGCACAATGTTGTGCACTGAAACATTCGTCCGAGTTAACTGACCTTGAACTGAACCAGTTGAAGAGTTTTTTAAATTTAGCCAACGTAGAGAATGATAAATAAATTCATTATTAATATTCTTATTCTTTATTTTAAAAACCATTGAATTACCAGTTATCCAAGATTTGGGCCTCGTCCTATGTATGTTACCACAAGCACCTCTGCAAGAAACAACAACTTCTGAATCTTCGTGATTAAATTTTGAATACTTGCCAATGATACCATTTGAGCCATAAACTAAATAACTCGCATTAGCATCCATAACTTTTTGGGATATAGTTTTAGGCTGATATATTTCACAAAAATCACCTAAAGTTATGGTTTTCCAACCATCAGGTATTTTTCTATTTAACTCTTTAGAATAAAACATTTCACCACCCGATGTTTTATAGGGTTTAATGCTAATGTTAGGAAAATCAAATTGAATAAACCAATAGTCGAAAATTGACATAGACATATTTTCAATTTGATTAATTAAGCTATTACAAACTTCTATTTTTTCATATATATTATATAATAATTCACCTATTTTACATTGAACTTCAAAGGTTGGTAAAAGTAATTCTAAATATGAAAAAATTTGCTCATTAAAACTTGCTCTTAATGTCATTATAGCGTTATTATTCATTGCTTTTCTAAAAAGATAACTTCTCAAGTAAAAACCAATAAATTTTGAGTCTACTAAACCTTCTTCTTTAGGTCGTAACCTCTTAGAAAAACCGCTAAATGTAGCATCTGGATAATCCTTTAAGGCAACTGAACTCATACCCAACTCATCAAGTGTTTCACTCGTACGAGTTAAAAAAATATCCCCTTTCTTTACAGAATATATTTGTCTTTCCTTTATTGATGTATTCATTAACTCATCAAGTTCATTTGGAAGAAAAACATTATTAAAAATTGTGCTAAATGATACAAACGGAAAACCGTGACCTGCTTGTTCGGGTTTAGAAGATATACCTGAACTCATATCATAGAGTTCATCAAATCTATATTTTTTTAATTTATTTACCACTGCAAGACAATTTTTTTAAATTTTTGAAAATCTCATTTTCTAATTGTGAAGATTTTACAGAAAGTTCACTAATAGATTTTTGATAGCTTACCATACTATCGACAAAACTTTCATTTGATATATCAATGTATTCTATTTTTACTTTGAAATATTGACCAGCACTGAAAGAATAATTCTTTTTTATAATATCATTATTAGAAACCACTACTGAAATATTATCTACAGTTTTCTTATTATTAAAGATTTCTATAATTTGTTGTTCTTCTATATCACTTAATACTGTTTTTTTATTTTTACCTTCTTTTATTTGTGTACCTAAATTTGAGGCGTCGATTAACACAACATCTTCAGTATTATTTTTATCTATAAAAACAATTGAAACATTTGTACCTGTAGTAGCAAAAATATTAGATGGCATACTTACTACACCTGCAAGCATTTTGCTTTCCACCATTTTTTTTCTAATCTTTTTGTCTATGCCAGTTTGTGCTGTAATAAAACCTGTAGGTACAACAATAGCTGCTTTACCATTTTTGGTTAAACTGTGTATAATATGCTGCAAGAACAAACTATAGATAGCCATTGATTCCTTTTTCTTTTTAGGAATATTTGGTATTCCTGCAAAGAAGCGCTCATTATTTTCTTTACTATCTAAATCGTCTCTATACTCGCTAAAATCTAACTTAAATGGTGGATTAGATACGATATAGTCAAACTTCTGTAGTTCATTATCATTATCTTTATGAAAAGGTGCTAAAATAGTATTACCACGTACTACATTTTGAAGTGAATGTACTAAGTTGTTTAAGATTAAATTTAAGCGTAATAGTTTCGATGATTTTTTAGAAACGTCTTGTGAATAAATAGTACACTTGTCCTCACCAATTGCGTGCGCTAAATTCATTAATAATGTTCCAGAACCTGCACTTGGGTCGTAACACGTAACATCTTGTATGTTATCTTCTGTTACTAAAATAGAGGCCATTATTTTGGCAACTGCGTGCGGTGTGTAATACTCTGCATACGTACCACCACTATCATTATTATAGTCTTTTATTAAGTATTCAAAAATAGTAGCATAGAAGTCGTATTTCTCATTAAAAATATGCTCAAAACTAAAGTCTACTAATTGATTAATTACTGCTTTAGCAAATGCATTTCTATCACCTTCATCAATTTTTTCGCTTATTCTTTCAAATAATGGTTCTTTTGAGCCACTTGTGGTTATTACAGAAAATATATCATTGTTTTGAATCGCAATATCCATCAAAGTATCGTCAAATGTTTTTGCGAAATCTGATGTATTTTGAATACCAAATAAATGTGATATAAAATGGTGTGATTGTAAAACTGCTGTATCTGCACTCAATTGCAAGGTTAACATTTCGTATTCTTCCTCTGTTAATTGTTCAATTGCTTGCTGCCATTTTTCCGCTTTAGCTAATTCAGTATTCAGCTGTTTTACCTCATAAGCAAACTTATCGTTTAAAAACTTGTATAGGAAAGTTTGTGTGATGATAATGTATTCGTCGCCACTATTACCCAAACCGTAATTAGAACAAATTCCTTTAAGGCTGTCTATTAGGTTTTTTACTTGTGTTTGAAATTGTACTGTTGTCGTCATTTATTTATCTAAGCTGTACGCCCGTGAAATTCGTTTGTATATTCTTGTACCACTAAATTATTTATGAATTTAGAAGTCTCTGGATTTAGTTTAATATTGTTTTGTTTTACAAATTGGTTAATCACCAATTTAATCATCATCTTATCTAAATAGCCCTCGTTTTGCAGTAAGCGACTGTTTTGTATTACTTGAAGGTCAGCTTCATTTTTAACGGATTGTAAGGCTTCAAATAGTTGGCTTTCTCTTTTCGTTAAACCTCCTTTTTCAATTAGTCTTTTATGAATACGACAGTATTTAGGGTCATTATCATATTTTGCTTGTAATAACCTATTCTGCCTATTTAACTCTAATATTTTTGCGTGTATTTCTCTTAAAGCACCAATATTTGCTTTCATTTCATCTTGAGTTACTTCGTTTAATTTCTTCTTCTTAAACAAACGCTCTAATTCTTCATATAGGCTAACAAACTCTGGGTCTTTTTTATCAAAATTACTTGCTAATTCCTCTCTTGTTTTACGAAGTGTGTCTTTTAGTTGGTCTGCTAATATGAGTTCTTCTTCACCAACTTTATTAAACATAAAAATAACATCCTCTAAAGCTACATTTAAAAGATTAGTAGTATCAATATCATTTTCTAATGCTTCTTTTTGATTGAGTAATTGTAGATGATTATTAGCTTCTCTATATAATAATGATAGCTTTTTAAAATCTATTTTTTCTAATAACTCAAAATGTCTAAATAAACGTATTAGATTATATAGACTTTTAGCATTACCTAAAGCCTTAACTAAACCTAACATCTTTTTACGGTCTGATATTTCAGAGATTTGTTGCGAGAATATTTCAGCATTTTGGGTGTCAAAATGAAATAGAATCTCCTTAATATCTGCTATCTCTTCTTGAATTTCTTCTTTAGATTTAAAGATGTTGGAATAATGTTCCATTTCATCTCCTAAAACATCTTGTAACTCCTCAAAATAATCTTTATTAGTTTTATCAAATTCAGCTTTAATATCTGCAAAATCAACAACAAAACCGTATCTATAATCTTTATATGTTCTGTTTACTCTGGTTAAAGTTTGTAATAGATTATGCTTTTTAATTACACGACCTATATATAATTTCTTCAAACGTTTAGCATCAAAACCTGTAAGCAACATATTGTAAACAAAGAGTAAGTCAATTTTACCATCTTTAAAATCTTCCACTTCCTGTTTGCGTTCATCTTTAGTACCAATATCGTGAAGTATTAAAGCAGCTGTTTTTACTTTATAACTTTCCTTTTTTTGCTTACCATAAGATTCATTTTCTTCTGCAACTTTGTCTAAAACTATATTATTGCTAATACTGTATTTATTATTGAAAATTTCAAATAGCATTTTAGCTTGGTCAGAACTATCACAAACTACCATACCACCAACAGACTCATCATTATTCATTAATCTGAAATCCTCAAAATCTTCAACAATGTAATCTAACATTGGTTCAGCAAATCTTGCATCTGCATAGATTTTTTTCTTGGGCACATCACCTTGCAATACTTTTATTTCTTTTAAGGCTTGTTCTAAAACCATTTTGTAATTAGAAGCAATTTCTTCTCTAATTAGTTTTAATGTATAACCATCAGCAATAGAAGCGTTGTAATAGTACTTATGAATATAGTCACCAAACAAGGTTTTAGAATTGTATTCAGTACCCAATAAAGGTGTACCTGTTAATCCAATTTTAATAGCATTTTTATCGGACTGTTCTAAATTAGCTAAGAAACTACCTTTAGGATTATAACTTCTATGAACTTCATCTAAGAAGTAAATACGTTGAATATTAATATCATAATCTTGTTCTGTTACTATCTGAGCATCCTCAGAAAACTTTTGAATATTTACTACTGTAATTTCTGCATTACCTCTTTCGTTATGAAGTGCTGCTTTAGATTTTATATCTGCAACAAATTCATTTCTTGAATTAACAATATGAACGGTTAAACCTCTGCTGGTAAATTCTCTTTTAGCTTGTATTAATAAGTCCAATCTATCTACTATAAAATAGAATTTTGGTATTACGTTTTGCTTTTGATAATAATCAGTTAGAAACTTTACATTGTAGTAGGTTAAAGCTGTTTTACCACTTCCTTGTGTGTGCCAAATAATACCTTTTCTAATACCCTCATTTAATTTACTCTCTATTGCTTTAGTTGCAAATAATTGAGGATAACGCATTATGTGCTTCTGTAAGCCTGCACTTTCATTTACATAAGCAATAGCATATTGTAAGATAAATGATAAACGGTCTTTTGAAAACAATGACGTAGAAACTCTATTTGTTGGTGTATTTGAATCTTTATTAGTTAAAAACTCTGGTGAGTGTTTTATGATAACTAAGTTGTTGTCTTTTAATATTTCATTTTCAGTAGCATCATTTTCAGGTAACAAAAGACTATTTAAATCAAATGCTTCTTCTTCTCTGAAATAATTAAATATTGGTTTATGATAAGAAGGTGAAGCGTAAAAGACACCTTGTACAGTATCTACATCATCAGTATCGTATTCCATATTATTAGAGAATACCATTAACTGAGTAATGTTTACAAAGCGTCTGAACTTTTTATTCTGAAAACGTTTATTAATTCTGTTGCGTTCTGCAATTATACCCTCTCTATTGTTAGGCTTTTTTACTTCAATAAAAACTAAAGGCAATCCATTAACCAAAAGAATTATATCAGGTCTAAACTCCTCGTCTCCATTTTTATAGGTAAGTTCTGTAACGACATTAAACGTATTGTTTTCAAAGTTTTCAAAATCAATAATCTTATGTCCTGTTTTTTGAATTATGCGCTCGTAAAAAGCCTTACCTAAATCTTCATTATCTAAAAGCAACGAAACATCACTCAATAATCTTTTGGCTTCATCTTCCTCTAAATTGTGATTTATTCTTTGTATGCTATCAATAAATATATCTGTGAATATGTTTGTTTCTTGATTCCAAACAGCTCCCTTTAACGATAAATACTTATATCCTAAACGAGTAAGATGCAGTATTGATGGTATTTTAACTCTTGAATCTTCGTTGAATTTCATTAGTATTGATTGACCTTTGATTTATACTTGTCATTTTTTATGCTACGGTTAATTTTCAATTAAAAGGTCACTTACCTTTATATTTAATATTTCCGCTATTTGATAAAGTACTTCCAAACTTGGTTGGTTTCTGTTTTGCACATAACCATTAACAGTATTGAAACTCTTACCTAATCGCTCAGCAAGCCATACCTGCTTAACCCCTCGTTCTTCGAGGACTTCTTTAATACGGTTCATAGGGAATTATTTTGAATGTTAAATATAGTATATACTTTGTATTAATACATCGTATTACGTTATATTTTTATAATAAATATGAATGTAGGTGAATATGTGTTAAGCGACAACCTTTGCTTTCTCCTTTAAAGTTTCAAGATGCTTTACCATATTGCTTTTACACCATACCTCTGGCTCTAATTTAGGTGCGTGCCCTATCGCTTTGGTTAATTCCTCAGTCATTATAGCCTCAACAACATCTACATATTCTGCTGTGGTAGAAATACTATCGTGAATTGTAAATATTGGTGCATCTGGATATTCTACAGAAATACGTTTTGCTATAACATCTATCATTAAGTAACTCTCAATACTCTGCAATAATCTTGGAAGTAGTGATTTGTCTTTACTCTTAATCTGTCTAAACACCTCATAAACGTATGGGAACATCTCCTTAAACATCTTCTTTGGTTTTGCATCCTCTTGCCCCAAGAATCTATTATCTGTAAATAGCACTTGGAATACTGCTGTTTTTACTTCCTTACGGTTAGCAAATGTTTCTCCCAATCGTTGGCTAAACTGTTGCTCTAAAAACTCATAAAGTGTACCACTCACCACAAGATTTATATACTGACTAAACTCATTATTCATAAGGGTTTTATCAATATCTCCTAACATAATGTAAGAATCAGTATCGTGTACTTTGATATGTGATATATTCAATCTATCATCAATCCTACCATCAACCTCATAATTATTATCATTTATATTATTAAAAGAAGAAAATAATGACTTTTTGGGCTCGTCAAACGTGATTGATAACTCTTTTGGTGCATTAGGCTCATTTTTTTGCTCAATCCAGAACGAGCGACTCAACAATATGGTGCTTAAATAAGGTTGACTATTTTTAATATCAATCGAAATTAATTTTTCGTTACTGCATTTCTGATAACGCTTCGCATATTCGTAAGGTTAGAATGGAAACGATACACATTATCATCGTGCAACAAATAATAATCTTGACGGCTTATTTTTTCTGCGCTAATTTTTGCGTGGTTTAATTGGTCAATCGGTCTTTTATATTTGACTTCAACCTTACCATAGTTATTAACCTTTTTGGATTGCCATAATGATTTGTTGTCTTTCTTTAATACATACTCTACGGATAAAAACTTGTTGACGTAATCAATATCAATTTCTAATTTTTCATCAAACCATTTGGTTAGATAGTTTAGATGCTTTACCGATGCTATTCTATTATTACGCTCAACTTTTAGTTTTCTATAAAATGTTTGTTCGCTTATTGTATGAATAGCCACTTCGCATCTGTATTTTTCAGTTAGCCTAAACCCTTTTGATTTTGACCCAACAAAGTATTGATTATCCGTTTCAATAACTTTTGCAACATTGATAAGATAATTTAAGTACTCTTTGTAATTAGAGGTTTTGTCCTGCAAGATTTTTGCACTTATAGACACAAAATCATCATACATTAAATCTTTGTTGTAGAGTGTAAGCGCATTTATTAAGTGAATAACATATAATAGCTTATCTCTTTTGTGTTTGTACTTTTTAAAATTAGGTGGATAATCATAGACAATTTGGTCTATGTCTAAATTTTCTGGTATGTATAATCTCATTATGCACTTTTGTTTTGGATTAAAATTCCGATTACATCATCATACTCATAATACATTGTTTTACCCATCTTGGTATAAGGTAATGTTCCGTTGATTCGTAAGTTCTGCAATGTGCCTGCTGAAATATTTAATAGCTCACGTACGTCTGCTGATTTTAACCACTTTTTTTGCTCTGTTTGGCTTCCTAAAATTGTCTTCAGTTCTGTGATGATTTCCTGTTTAAGAGTCTTTAAATCATCCTTTGTAATTACTTCAAATGTCATTCTGTATTAAAACGTGTAAACACCTGATTTATATTGTGTTAATTTACGACAATTTGATGCCTTTATAAAATGAAGTTATAAACAGTTGTAAACAAAAAGGGCTCTTTTTTCAACAGAAAAACCCCTGTAAAAACAAGGGTTTAAGCATATACTTATATATTTTGTATTTATGTTCTAATTTGCTATTCTATTGGAAGCGTCAATATTAGTTTTATCTGCAAACTTTTGTTTTAAAATTGCCATATCATCACTTACTTTTCTATCCAATATTTTAGCATAGTGTTGAGTTGTTTTTAATGATTTATGACCTAACATCTTGCTTACTGATTCCATTGGGACACCATTAGAGAGCGTTACAGTAGTTGCAAACGTATGACGAGCTAAATGGGTGGTTAAGTTTTTATTAATACCACACAAGTCTGCTATCTCTTTTAAATAGGCATTAGACTTTTGATTGCTTAATACAGGAAGTAAAACCCCTTTTGTAACTGCTTCTGGATGGTTCTCGTATTTCTTTATAATCTCTAAAGCGGTTGGAAGTAGTGGAATTACTGCGTGTATCTGTTTTAGTACACTTTGTCTTTATCCACTTATCGCCATCAATACCAAACACCAAATTGTCTTTTGAGAGTTTCTTAACGTCGCTATACGCTAAACCTGTAAAGCAACAGAATATAAAAATGTCTCTTACTTGCTCTAAACGATTGGTGTGTAACTCTTTTTCGAGCATTGTTTGTATTTCTTCTTCTGAAAGGAATTGACGTTCCACTTCTTTTAAACGCACTTTATAATTTAGAAATGGGTCTTTTTTAATCCAATCGTTGGCTATTGCTATACGTACTATCTTTTTAAAGTTCTTGATATACTTTATAGTACTGTTATGTCCGCAGTTTCTAACCGTTTTTAAATAGAACTCAAAATCTGTAATATACTTGTGGTCTATTCTGTTCACAGGAATATCACTTACGTTGTACTGATGTTGCATAAACTCTTGCAGATGCTTACATACGGTTTTATAACGTTCTAAAGTTCCTGCCGAAAATTCTTTACCAACTAATTTTTCAACTTGCTTGTTGTGATTGTTAAAGATGGTTATGAGCGTTCTTTGTTTTTCCTCAATACCTAAAAACTTGTTTTTAAGGGTTTCAGTTGTAACCTCTTTATTATCTTGAATTAAGTCTCTTTGACTTTGATATACTTTTGTAGTAAGTGAATCTAAATAGGCATTTAGTTCTCGTATATCTTCTGTTCTTCCAATAGCTTTATTGGCTTCAACGCTCCATTTTTCAATCTCAATGGTACGTTTTGTACTAATCTCTGTACGCTTACCATCTATGATAATACGTAGGTAAATAGGGCATTTACCCTGTGCATCTACTTTACTCTTTTTTAAGTAGAATAATAATCCAAATGTTTTGTTCATTCTGGTGACCTTTAATTATACATTAATTTACAAAATATAGAGGTCTTTTAGTTGATTTATATTACTGATTTATAAGTAGTTATAAGTAATTAGGTGACCTAATTAAGGTTTTAAAAAGGTCACCTAATAGGTCACCAACAGAATGGTTTTTAATACATATTTTGATGTTTTGGGTAAAATAAAAAGTCCCATAAACATTGAGTTTACAGGACTTTCGTCGATTTTGAATAAATCTTGGCGGAGAAAGAGGGATTCACTTCGTGCATCCCTTAGTTGAAATCCTGTACAAGCATGGAAAACCTGAATACGCTGCGCGTATTATGTTTTTTTGTTTTTATACACTTACAAAAGCAAGCTTTCGACGCATATAAAAACAAAAAAACCAGAACTTACGTTCTGGTTTTTCTTTTGCGGAGAAAGAGGCTCCGCTGACCTTTAAATTTTATCAGTGATATCAGGGGCTCCCGATTTTTTAGTTGCCTTAGGGTAACTTATAGGGTAACCGCTTTTTTTAGTATCAAAATGTTTAAATGTAAATATAGTTAATTAGTTTTAAGTCATTTAGAATATACAATTATTATTTCCTTTAATTATTGTGAGTTTTTGTATATATCCAAAATAAGAAATTGATAGAGTTACTCCAAATCTTAAAATAATAATAAAAGTAAGTTTTAAAATTTTTGATATAATACAACTGATTTAAACATAATGTAGTAACAAACTTTCTCCATAATAGTGATAATAAGAGTGAAGTTAATGGGGAGTTAAAAAAAAATGTATATATTTATAAAGTAGTATATTTCTTTAGAAATTGTATTACCTCCCTTTTAAGTTTTTAGTAGTATAAAGATTTCCTTAATATACCCTCTATTGGGTATTTTGAAAAATATAGAGGTCTTTAATTTTATTGTATATAAATAAAAACAACTAAAACCTTATTTAAAATGAAGTCCTTTTTCCTTTTTATTACACTTTTGTTATTAGTTAGTGTATCAAATTCTCAAAACTTTACAGTCAAATTAAATGCTGAAACAGGAGAAGTAATTTCAGGATTACCAACAAGCTTAGCTCCAGAAGACAAACTTGAGTTTCAATTGTATTTTGACCCTTCATACAAATTAAGGGAAATCAAAAAACTCTTAGACCATCATTTTAAAGCCTACAAAAGAATAAACCAACTCATTAAATCCAATGATAAAAGCGTTTTATTATTAAAGGATGAGAAAGGGCTCGTAATAGATTATGTGTTTCTTGATTCGAATGGCTATAAATTAAATGGAAGTCCGGCATCTTATACACGTATAATAGGAAAAGATGGTTTTAATATACATCCAAAAATTAATAGCAAGCTATATTCTTATGATAAACAGATTCTTAATGGTGTAGTTATCTCAGAAATATTATTTGATCCATTACAATCTAAGAATGATACAGACGGTAATGGTAATGTTAATGAATCTGATCAATATATTGAATTCCTTAATCTTGGTTTTGATGAGATAGATATAAAGGATTGGAAAATTTTTATTAATGGAAGTGAAATTTATAAGTTTGATAATTCTACTAAAATTAAATATGGAGAAGTTAAAATTAAATCGAAAGATTTTGAATTCAATAAATATGAGAGAAGTCTATCCGGCTTAGAGATTTGGCTAGAGGATAATGTAGGAAATAAAATTGATGAGGTTTATTTTGATTTTCCTATTCAAGAACCTAAAAAGAAAGATAAACCTCTCACTTGGTCTTATAAAGACGGGAAAGTAATTTTTGAAAGTTATGGTGAACCTGTTAAAACATCTATAAATAATATAATAGAAGATAAATTTCTGAGAGCTTTTGTACCAAACAGTGTAGTCATTAATGAAATATTTATAAACCCCAATACAGATTTAAATAGAGACGGAACAGTAAGTGCTGCAGATCGATTTATAGAAATCACAAATTATTCATACAAAGAAGAGAATATGAACGGCTGGAAGCTCTATAACGGACAAAATCTGTTACATACTTTTTCTAATGTCAATATAAAACCAAATACTCACAAAACTATATTTGGAGGTAATGCCCCTGCAGGATTGATAAATGCATCGGTTAGATCTTCCCAATTTAATTTTAACCAAGGTCTATTTTCTGTACAGAATCTAAAAACAATTCAAACAAAGATTAAAGAACAGGTTAATTGTATAATGAACGACCCTTTATTTGATTTAATAGGTCAACAAAAATTGATTGATTGGAATAGTTATGATAGACAGAGGGATGCTTTGGAATTTCCTGATAAGAATTCTATCACGTCTTACACCAAGAATTTTAATGTACCTGATTATACCACTATGTTTAAAAGAGATTATGAGCTTAAAATAACCTATTTTGACGCTAAAGGTCAAGTTATCAATGAAACATTCCAGAAGTTGAACCCAAAAATTGATTTAAGGACACTGCCTAAAGTTTCAATATCTAATACTAACTCTAATAAATTGATAGCATCATTCCCTTTAATAAGCATAGAAAATAATGGTGCATCAGAAATAGCTTATGAGTTAAGAATGATCAACCCATTTGGTGATTACTTAAATCAATTAGATGACGCAAATGTAAGGTCTGAGTCTTCTAAGTTTCTTTCGAAAAAACCTTTAGATAATATTTTTAAGAAGTATTCTCAAATCAATAAAAGCCAGAAACTATCTGAATATGATAAAGCCATGTTTGAGGCCGCATTAAAACATGAGGTCAAGTTGTACGATCTATCTGTACAATCCAATACCAATTTTAACAAATGGTTTCTTGATTTACTCTGGTTCAATAAGGGAGCGCTAAAAGTCAACCCGTTTAATAATGCCCTATTATCACAAGAATATAAATCTTTGGATGCAGATATTAAATTATTAGAATCTAGAATAGCCAATTCAAAAGATATACATAAGCTCGCCTCAAGGGCTAATGAAAAAAGCTACTTCTATAAAGATCCGGTAGAGTTAAACGGCAAAAAGAAGGCGTTTGCTAGAGTTAAAGGTAAAATAGAAGCCATTAACAGTCTTAAATCAAGAGGTCAGCTGCTCTATAAGGGGAGGCTATTCCTATCACAAGAGAAAAAAAATATAACAGATCTTATGAGGCATCATGATGCCAAGAATAAGTACATTTCATGGTATGAAGCGGATACTAAAGAAGTATCTGAAAACCAAGAACTTCATGTTTTAGTTGAAAATGAAAAAGTGAGTACAGTATTAAATTTAAGCTTAACAGAAACCGCTATTGACAATGAAGAAACAATAACTGGAGGAGATGCGAATAAAGATGGTGCACCAATTGATGGAGGGTCACAGGTAGTTAAAATGGATTTATCAGAAATTTCTAAAAAGAAGACTTTTTATATTGCCGATTTTGCCTATGAAATACCTACTTCTTCTATAGAAGATACTTCTCCCAGTTTACAGACTATAATAGTTCCATATCAACCACCCGTTTTGGCTCCTTCAAATGTCTCATATACTATTAAAAGTGGGCCTAGCGGTAAAGAAAAAGAAGAAGTCAATGCAAAATTCAGAAATAATAAGCTGTATAGGTTGCGATTAAAAGCTGGACTGTTGTACAGTGGTTTAAAGTTGCAGAGCATTGATACCACAGGGACAGCGGATGTAGGTAGGAAAAATGATTTTGGTGTAGATGGAACGTTTGGCTTGCAAATCTATTTTAAACGTACGGATATTAGAAAAATAGGAACAAAGTTTAGAGGGAAACGATCAGTGGCACCTTTTATATATTTAGGTTTTTCTATGAAATCTATAACAGAAAACCTTTATGTGGGTGCTGGTTTAGAACCTTTTAGCGGTGTAAGCTTGATGGGTGGTTTGCATATAGGGGAAAGAGATAAAATTGGTCAACCCGATAAAATAAATGATGCTGTTATTGGTAAAGAATGGGCTACAGGTATATTCGGATCCATTGTTATTGATACCGATGTAATAACCAAGCTCTTTGGGCTATCAACCGCCATTCCAATTGAGTAATGATTGATTTAATTCTACAGGTCACGCACGTTGCAGAGTTTAATCCAACTAAACGCTGGAGACAACTTATTGTGGATAGTTTAAGTCAATTGGGTTTAAACGTTGAAATAAAAATTAAAAAAATTCCAAATGTAAAGCCAAAACTTAAAGATTTTGACTTACATATACTGATGAATAAAACAGATGAATTTAAACAACAAGCCATTTTAGAACAGAAATGGTATATTAATCTGCTTATTGTTCACTCAAATCGGGATGGAGATTATGGATCTATGTTTTCTAATTTTGGTAACAGAAAAAGACAAGGGTGTGCTGTATTTCTAAATGCCATTAAGGCTAATTTTAATGCAACCAAAATGCAGGCTGTTTGTGCGAGAACCTCTATTCACGAAATTGGTCATATTTTTAATTTTTGCCATCCCAGTAACCCAGACTCTGACAATTCTGTTATGATTGGGACAGAAATGGCTAAACATAAAGATAATTGGCTAGAAACCAGTAGTTTTCATTTTAACAGGTTTGATAAGGCTACATTCCTTAGAACAAAATTTAGTATTAGTATACCAGGAAAAAATATTCCATTTCATTGTGCTTAAAAGAACATTATGTATTTAGAAAAAAAAGACTACGCGGATCAAATGTCGTTAAAAGAAAGAGAAGAGCTGGAATATGGTTTCGAGCTTATTGATATAGGCAAGAAAATCAAGAATCCCGCCAAGGAGATGGATGAATTGAAGGTTATGATAAAAAAAATTGGTTTTACTGATGCCAATAAGTTAGGGAAAGATAGCATTGCAAGTTTAAGGGAATATATCAGGATTTATCATTTAAATATTGAATGGTATATTAATAAAATAAGAAAAGTAACTAGGAAGAAAAATATATTATATACTGTTGGTATCGTTTTGATTATACTAATACCTATTTCAATTTTCGCATTAACAAAGGTTGAATCTATTAAGGGTACAGCCGCGTCCTCTTCAGGCGCTATTATAACTATGTTTTTAACTATTATTTTAGGTCTATATAAAGTAACATCTCAATGGTTTGGTGCCAAGAAATTTGAAGGATTATTTTGGGAGGCATCAGCTAAATTAAAAAATAGACTTTATGCTCTAGAGGATACCTGGATAGATAAATTAAATAGATCAAATACTAATGAATTTTTTATAGCATTAGAAAAAGAAATATCAGAAGGAAGAAAAATAGTGCAGGAAGAAACACAATCATATTTTGATAATTTCACGACGTCTATAATAGATGTATCAGGTACTCTTCTTGCTGCTAGGAACAATGCTTCAACTTTATTTCAATCATTCCAGTCACCTAAATTTAAAGAAAAACTTGAAAAAGAAAGTAGAAGTCTGAAAAATGAGCTCAAATCTGAGGATAATGCTCGTGAAGTAAAATTTCTAGAAAGAAAGCAGGAATTGATAATCTCAAGAATTCAGGATATAAGCGAAAAGCTAGATGGAGCTAATGACGATGCAGAAATTAAAAAAATCATTGCATTAAAAGAAATTTTAGAGAGTGAATTAGAAGCATCTGTTCATCAAATTTTATTAAAAAAAGCTGAAAGCGTCTTGTATGAATAAAGCTGAAAATTTATTGAGGAGAAATATATGTGTTGCTAATTAATAAGTTAATCTTGATTCTTCAACTTAGATTTAAAAATTTGCCTTTACCCTAATATAGATTTCATCAAAAAATAATTTACTAACTAATGCTAACCGATACCAAAACTAGAAGTATTAACTTAAAATATTTAGAACAATGAATAGATATGCAAAATTTGTATTTGGATTAACATTGTCTTTAGGATTTATCTTTGTTGGTTGTAATAATAGTAAAGATAAAGTATCAAGCAATAAATCAACTAACACATTCGGTAGAATTATTGAAAAAAACGAAATTAACGTTGGTTATTTCATTTTTGAACCTACTATTATGACAAATCCTGATACCGGAAAATTAGAGGGTGTTTTTATTGATATGTTTGAAGAAATTACAAAGTCAATAAATCCAACTATTAAGATTAATTACCTGCCTACAACATTAGCAACATTTCATACAGAGTTAAACTCTAAAAAATTTGATATATGTATAGGAGCTACTTTTGCAACACCAAAAAGGTCGGCAGTTGTGACTTTTTCTCATCCATTGTTTTATTGTGGATATACAGGAATTACAAAAAAAGAAAATGCTGAAAATTATGACTCTTGGGAAAGAGTAGACAATCCTGATGTTAAGGTAGCTGTATTACAAGGAAGCGCAATATCTGATTTAGTGAGAGTAGAATTTGAAAATCAAAAAAATATTGTCTCATATAGTGGATCTGATTTGACATTGCCCTTAGCAGCTGTTGGTTCAGATCAGGCAGATATTGGATTGATGAATCAGATTACGGTATTTACATATCTCAGGGAGCATCCCCAATTAGTAGAGGTTTTAGGTAATGACCCATTAGCAACGACATATTTTTCATGGTCCGTTAGACAAGATGACTTAGTCTGGTTGAATTTTATCAATACGAGTATTGACTATATGATCAATTCAGGAAAGATGTACAGGTTTGAAAAGGAATATGGAGTGCCTCTAATGCACGATAAAAAAGAATATTTTTTTCCATTAACGGATAAGTAAAGGAGATGTATAAATGGAATTGGGATTGGGTCATTGAGTATAAGGAACAGCTTATAGAGGCTGCTTATGTCACTATTAAACTTAATATTTATATAATCCTTATTGGGTCAGTAATTGGATTGCTTTTAGGATTGTTGAAGAGAGTTAATTTCTTTCCTATTCGAATTATAACAATTGGATTTATTGATATCATAAGAACACTACCTGCACTAGTGCTTTTAATATGGTTTTATTTTTGTGTTCCTATTTTTTTTCAGATAAGCATAGATGCCTTTACAACTACTGTTATAGTACTTTCTTTGAACTTGGCAGTATTTATTGCTGAAATTGTAGATGCAGGAATTGAATCTGTTCCTGAACTCCATAAAGACTATGGGGAATTACTAGGCTTTTCTAAAAGGAATAATCTTAGATATATTGTTTTACCAATTGCCTTAAGAAATATGACTCCTCCAATAGTTGGTCAATATATTAATAGTATTAAGCTTTCAGTTTTAGCGTCGTTTATTGCAGTTCCAGAATTACTGAGTGTTACACAAGACATCATAAGTCAAACCTATAGACCTCTAGAGTTTTACACAGTATTAGCAATTGTTTTTCTCGTGATTTTATTACCTGGGACGCTTTTGTCAAAACGTTATGAGCTAAAGGCAATGATGAAGAAATCTAATAAGGGGTATTAATTAATTTATCAATTCTAAATTGTGAGTGGAGATATAGATAGGATAATCGTAAATAATCTTGAAAAAAGATATTTTCCTGAAAAAGGTATTGGACCAGTTACTATAACTTTAGAAGTGAATAAAATCTATTCAATTATTGGACCCAACGCCTCTGGTAAAACGACATTGATCAGAAGTCTATGCAAGCTTGAAGAACTAGATAAAGGTGATATTCAATATGTTTTCAAGAGTTTAGAAGAGCAAAGACTACTTTATTCTGCCGTTTTTCAACAAGCGGAACCTTGGCCTCATCTTAATGTATACAATAATATAGCCCTGCCTTTAATGAAGTCCTTTGGTTTGTCCAAAAAGGAAGTTAAAAGCAAAGTAGATTATGAGATTGAGCGGTTTGCTTTAAAAGATCATTATAAGTCTCTACCTCATCAACTGTCTGGCGGATTGAGGCAGAGAGTAGTTCAAGCAAGAACATTTGCTATGAGGCCTAAATTTTTATTTCTCGATGAACCAACCTCAGCTCTAGACCCCGAATGGACGGACTATTTTGGAAAGCTTATAAAAAATTATGCTAATGAAGGTAATATGGTTCTAATAATTGCCCATCAGATGAACTTCCTAAAGAAAATATCTGATTACACTTTTTTCTTGGATAAGGGGCTTTTCTTGGAAAAAGGTACTCCTATTGAAATATTTAATAACCCCAAGAATGAAAGATTAATTCATTTTTTAACTAATTCATGATTTGCTAAATGAAAAACTTGTTCAACCATAAATATTTTTTTTACGATGTTAACTTACCATGTGGAGAGCAGAGAAGGTATGTTAACTTGGATAATGCAGCGACAACACCGCCATTTGCTTCTGTTGAAAATGGTGTGCTAAATGATTTAATTGAATATGGAAGTGTCCATAGAGGCGCTGGTAAAAAATCAAAAATTTCGACTAACAAATATGAAGAAGCTAGAGATACAGTAAAAAAGTTTGTAAATGCAAGACAGGATGATTATGCTGTTTTTGTTCCCAATACGACATCAGGAATTAATGTTGTTGCTTATATGTTTTCTCAAATAAAAGGAAAGATATTAGTTTCTGATATTGAGCATTCCTCTAGTTTAATTCCGTGGATGTTCCATGAAGGAAGGCATCAAAACAAAGAACAAGTATCCTTGGAAGACGCATTAAAAAACAATACGGAAACTTATAATGATACTATTTTAACTAAGGGAAGGGAAAAGGTTATAGTCCATAAGACCAAAGAGGATTTTTCATTTAATCTAAAAGATATTGAAAGCGTATTCAAAGAAAACTCGTCGAAATTACCTGATGACCGAATAAAGCTCTTAGTAGTTACAGGTAAATCGAATGTAACAGGATATAGAGCACCAATTAAACAAATGAGTAAGATTGCACATATGTATGGCGCTATGGTTTTGTTAGATGCTTGTCAATTATTACAACATGAAAAACTTGATGTAAGAGAAGAAGATGTGGATTTTGCTTTGTTTTCAGGGCATAAAATGTATGCTCCGTTTGGATCTGGAGCTATAGTGGGTAACAAGAAAATATTTGATGCATTTTGGCCATACCAAATAGGCGGTGGAAACTTTCCTTATATATCGGCTAGTGGTGAAATAGTAAGAGTGAAAAATGAACAAGCGCATGAATCTGGTACTCCCAACTATGTCGGAGCAAGAGCATTACATTTTTCCATCAAGCAGTTATTAAATATTGGTTTTTCAAAAATCAAAACTCACGAATTAAACTTGGTAAATAGGGCATACATAGGATTAAAATCCATAAAAGGATTAATACTATATGTTAATGAAAATAAGGATGGATTATTGAATACAAGTTTGTTGATTTTTAACCTGAAAAAATTTCCTTGTCGATTATTGGCAGAGATTTTAAATGATGAATATGGAATAGGAACACGTGCAGGATCATATTGTGTCTACGAATTCTCGAGACGAATTATGAATGTAAAATCAGATGAAAAAATTCTTGAACAAGCAAAATTTGGAAATATGTCTTTAATTCCAGGTTCGGTGAGGGTGAGTTTTGGCTTGGAGAATGAAGAAGAAGATGTAAGTTATTTAGTAAATGCTATAAGGACAGTTTCAGGAAATGGAGTTGATTATTATTTAACTAAGTATTCTCAATTATTCAATAGTGGAGAATTTGTAAAGAATGCAACAGCATGACAAATATAAAACCAGAAGATTTAAATTATCATTATTATTCTACAGAACAATACGATAGGGATATAGTAAGTACAATTCCAGGCTATAAAGTACTGCATAATGAAATTGCTCGTATTGCTAAAAACTTACCTCCTAATCCAAGAATATTAGAACTTGGCGTTGGAACTGGTAATACTACGCTTGCTATTGCCCAAAATACTAAGAACCCGAATTTTACACTTGTTGACTTTTCTGAAAAAATGCTGAATGGTGCTAAACATAAATTAGACAAGCTTAATTGTAAATATCTTTTGGAAGATTATTCAGCCATTGAACTTCCTCAAAAACATGATGCAGTTATATGTGTTATCGGATTTCATCATCAAGAGAGTGACAAAAACAAAAAAACCATGATTCTTAAAATATATAATTCATTAAAAAGAGGTGGACTCTTTATTTTGGGTGATTTAATGACTTATGATAATAAAGAATTCGCTGCCATTAATGAGGCTAAGCATTATCATTTTTTAGTAGAAAATGCGGAAGGTGAAGAGATGCTCAAAGAATGGGCTTATCATCATAAGTATCTTAATAGTTTGGCTTCAAAGGAATCACATATCAAATGGATGAATGACGTAGGGTTTAGTACCGAAGTAATTTTTGAAAAATTCAATACAGTCCTCATATTAGGAAAAAAGATTTAATGAGAGTTTAAGATGAACAACGACGTTTCAACAAAGACCATACAAGATATCATATATGACATTCATAAAAGGAAGAGTATGTACTTATTTGGATATGATGCTGATGACAATGAGTTTCATTATATGGATGAAGATTGTGTTGAGTGCATAAAAAAGAATGCTAAAGAATGTCCTTTCAATCACAGAGATGATTCATCTGAATCAGTTAAAAATCCTATGCGCTCCGTAAGATGTTATATGAAATATAACAAAGATTTTTTAAAATATCTAAAGCAGAATGACTTTGTAATTGCAGCCCCATTGTTTAGAGTACAAAACTTAGAAAATGAAACTATTTCTTATGAGGATGACTATTGGTATCCTTTTAGGTCAGGTAGTGCTTATCTAGATTTAGAATCTATGACCGAAGATTTCGAAGAAACCATAGATTTATCGGAAGATATATCTTTAAACGAACTTCGATGGGAAATAACCAAGCAAAGGGACGGTGTTAAAACCGAAGCCGAAATCCCCTTTAGTATTTTTAAAAAAGTCGAAAAAACTAAGTATAGTGCGGATGAAAAAGCGAAGTACATAGACGTTTGTGAAGGTCATGCTTCATTTATGATGACCTACTTCGTTATCTCGAGGAGATTTCGAGCTCTAGAAAATCAATCGAATAAAGAAAACAAGTTTTATGGAAAATTAAAATGGTGTATTTCAGACGCAAATGATCCACTTAAAGATTATCTGAAAAAAACCAAACATAACAGATTGAACCTGATACACAAAGGCAAAAAAGTGTATCGAGAATCAACTTGGAAGGAAGATTTAAAATTTTTGGGATTTGTAGATGATGAAAATAAAACAACCGATAAACTCAAATTATTTTACACTTGGTTATATAATAATCGAGATGAAGAAACAAATAATGTGATGATTCCATATAAGGAAGAGTTTAAAAATGTTGTAACACTTAGTTTGGAGGAACCAAGAATAACAATAGATCAGAGCAAGATTGCTCAAATCAACTACTCTAAAAAAGTTAAGGGAGATTTTACTCTTGATCCATCAATTCACTTAATAGTAAGAGCATTTTGGGAAACTCCAGTGCGATGGTTTTTTATTCCAATGACTCCAAAAATAGATGGGCGGAATATTATATCAATAAGCGGATTAATCCTTATGATAAAGGATGAAGTAGATACAGATATATATATGAGGTCGAAATGTACTGAGAATATCAATCAAAAAGTTAAGAATCTACTTCCCATACTTACATCAATTTACGCCATTGAAAAGCAAAGCTTGGAAGACTCTATTAATAAAAAAAGAATAAACTTGTCTAAAAAACAAAAGAGAGCGTCATTCCATAATGCAATAGCTAAAGTGTTTCTCAGAACTCTGTCTCATAATATTGGGTCTCATGTGTTAAGTAGAATGGTTACAACCAAAGATTTAAACATGCTTTCATTACTATTAAATAGCGAAAATTATCTTGATGCTCCTCAAAATGAGCAGTATAGAGGAGTTGGACTTAAAGATGAAGATCATTCATTAACAATTTTTGAAGAAGTAAGAAAGGCCTTAAGTAAGGGTAGAGAGGAAAGTAATGTTCTATGGGTTCTTTATAGAAAATATCTAAGTACTTTTAATTCTTACGTGCAAACACGTATGGAGTTTCTTGCAGATATTGTAACAGGGCCACCACTACTTCAAGTTTCAAAATTTTTTATTGAAGAAGTAATCAAGCCTTTCGATAAGAATAAATACTTATTAAACAGAATAAGTGGTTTAAGTAAAGATTTTAAATTCAAGTTCAAGATTGAGTTGCCCGATGGGGTTGAAGATTTGAGAGTTTCAATTTCCAATGATCTACTTGGGCAGCATGCCCTATATATCATACTTGAGAATATAATCCGTAACACTGCTAAACATAGTCCTCCTAGTGAAACTGATGATGTATGCTTCACTATCAAAGTCGAGGAATCACATTTAGATAAATCGTTCTATAAAGTGATTGTTTTTGACAATGTAGAAAGAAAAGATAAACCAGTTAGATATTCCCTTGACACTTTTAAGAAAAACTATAAAGATGAAAAAAATGAAAAGGTAAAAAAAATATTAAAGTGGTTTAAAACCTATAGTGAAAAGAATCAAAACGAAAAACTGATAATTACTGAAACACAGAAAATTGCTCTTGAATTAAACGCTTTAATCGATAGTGATATCATTGATAAAGATAATTTTGAACTCCGGGAAGAAGGTATGGGAATGATTGAGATGTTAGTATGTGCAGCCTACTTAAGACGGATTCCATCTCATAAGGTTCAGGATGACAAATACCGACTAATTTTTGACAATTACAGAATTGAAGAATTCAATAAACAAGTACGTAAAGGAGAAAATTCTCTAAAAATTTTCCGAGCAATTGCTTATAAGAAAAAACACCTTGGGTTTCAATTTTACCTACCTAAGCCTAAGGACATTTTTATCATAGACAAAAAAGAAGAATTCATTAATACTTTAGACTTAGAAGAGTCAAAAAGGAAAGGTATATGGATAGAGCCTTCTGTAAAACAAGATGATGCTATTTTACATGATATCTGTCTTATAAACGATACGTTTCAAGATTACAAAAGCAGTATGAACTTACCAGTTCGAAGGATTTCATGGAATACAGTTGGAAAATATCATTTTGCGAATAAAAATAACAGGCGAAAACTGTACAATGAAAGTTTAATTCTAAAGGTTTGGAGCGCATATGTTTCAAGATTGTTTGAGAAAAAAGGATTGATTTCCGGGAACAGTCCAGATAGATTATTGATTGAAAAAGCTTACCGCAAGTATGCATATTCTTTTGATGATCATGGTAAAGAATTTAGAGGAATAAACTTCTCAAAACATCATCATATTTATGGTTCACAAAATAATAGGATTGTTCACCGTATAAAGAAAAATTTTGATTTCAAGAATGATAATTCAGTTGAAAGTGAAATCTTAATTTATAAAGTTTTAACTGCATCAGTTACTAATGTGTTGATATTAGATGAACGAATTCAAAAACAATCAGAATCCAAAATATCCTTATCAAATAATGATGATTTTGGATCTATTACTTATCACGAATTCTGGAACATGATAAACGTATATATTCCGCAGGAAGAAGAAATTGATTTAAACCAGAAAAACTATGATACTAATTATACCAAGAAAATTATTAAAATTATACAAAAACAGTTTTATGAACATGAAGAGCGTGTATGCAAAGGAATCGATTTTATAGTAATACATCTAGGTGTAATTGAAAAAATATTGATAGCAGATCATAGATCTTCCAAAAAGAAACAAGAGGAAGTTTTAGATAAAGTGGAAGAGATCAAAAAAGAATTTGATGATGTGGAAATAGTAATTACTTCAGGTAGAGGTCAACCTGCTAATTTACCAAATAATATCCCTTTTGTAAGTTATTCTATGCTATCTCAATACTTAATTAAAAAAAGATTTAAACTGTATTTAAGCGAATTATTATACGCTGCAAAGCCAATTAACAAGAATAAAAATGGAAGATAATAGAGTCGTGGTTTTCTTTACTACCGAAGAAAAAATTAAAGATATATTTCTAACTGATGATGTTGTTGTTGAGTTTGACGAGTTAAACAAAGTAAAATATGAAATAGAAGGGTGCAATAATAGCTTTGTTTTTATACTTCATGATGACACAAAAGTAGAATTGACAGATATTGTCACAAATGCTAAAGGTTTTTATGTGTTCCATAGTAAGACAAATCCTGATCTGCAAGAGCTTATGGATAAAAATAGCTTCCTTGGTTTTTTAGATCATAACGTGGATAAAGATGATTCACTAGCAAAAGGATACTATTTATGGTTGCTTGATGTTGGAGAATATACCCTAAGAGAACAGAAGAAGATTAGCAAAGAGTTATTTGAAAAACTATGGAGTCTATTTGAAGCTACCTCTGAGTTAAAAGAAATACTAGATCTGCTTCATACTATCTACAGTGGTAGGCCTATTACCAATGGTTTTGTTAATAAATATGGTGAAAGACTTAATACGATTTCAAAAAAAAACATACATGAGGGCACAAAAAAATTCATAAATGATGTACAACAAGAGAATTATAAATACGATGACAGCCAGCAACACTTGCTTTCTTCCCTAAGAGATGTGCTGTTGTCAGACATTTAGTTAAGCAACTTCGATTTTATGATAACCAATCCAGATTATTTTTTTGGGAGAACCGATGTCTTAAGTGGACTAGTTCGGTCCTTCCCAAATTTAAAACAGATAACAAAAATTTCTGAATTTTTAAAGGCTCAACATGAACCCTGCAAAATAATATTACATATGGGAGATTCTAAGGCTTCTATTGACAGAACTGTTTATGAAATGCTCCTTTTAAGATTTGGGGGGGCTTCATACCATGAGATAATATTTACTTCATTTTTAGATTTATACTTTTATAAAGTAGAAACTTTTGGTTTACATGATATTAGTTTTTTGTACTTGCCAGATATTCAGATAATGCACTCTAAAGGTTGTTTTGAAATTACTAACTATTATAAACTCCTTAAAAAGGATAGAATTACGGAACAATTTGAACACGACATTCAAAATGAAAAGTATAATCATTCTATCATCGCCAAGATAGAGAAAAACATTACTAACTATGCGGCAAAATAAGACCATACAGCTATTTGTTCTTGATGACGACGTATCATCAAAACTAGAAACTAATTTAAAAGAAGCCTTAAGTTCAATTCAATTAGAGGAACTAAAAAATCTTGAAATTGAGGTTCTTGGGTTTGCAACTTCGGAGGAATTGATTTCAGCTCTTGAATCCAAAAAATGGCGTAACGTTAAAGCTATTCTCATAGATTGGGAATTACGTCAGCCAGAAAATGAAGCCGAATGGCAAGATGTATTCGGTGCCGACTTAGTAGATATAATCATCACTAAAAACCCTTCAATAAAAATATTTGGGATATCTGCTCATGACCCTCAGTCATCACGAAATAGGAATAATCTTAACTTTAAAAGATTTAGAAAGCATCCTAACGTTAAGGACGACTTTATCTGGAAGGACAAGATACTTAAAGGCGGAAGAGACGCAACTTCCGTTTTAACTAGAATATTCAGAGATATGCTTAGCGATATTGAGACTCCTTTTTTTGATAAGTTTGAGAAATATGTAAAAAGATCTAGCAATAGTTGGCATGTACCAGGTCATAATCGTGGTGAAGCTTTGAAAAATTCTGTATATGCAAAACATTTCTATGACTTTTTTGGAGAAAGAACGTTCACAGCTGATCATGATATTCCTAAGACATTTGGATCAATTTTTGCCAAAGGTTCTGCTAAGAATATTATTGGTGTGACACAACGTAAGGTAGCAAATACATTTGATACAGGACAAACATTTTTTGTGACTAATGGTAACTCGTCTGCTAATAATATCATTCTAATGTCATTGTTAAAACCTGATGATCCTGTATTGGTGTCTAGAAGTTGTCATAAATCAATCCATTACGCTATGATTATGTCTGGAGCGTCTCCGACTTATGTGAAATCACTTTATTCTCAGAAATATGAAATCATGGCACCTCCTTCAATTTCTGATATTGAAGCTGAATTTAAAGAAAAAAATAAAGGCTATTATAAACTATTAGTTGTAACGGGATGTAGTTATGAGGGCTTTGTAATGGATATTAAAAGGTTAAAAAAGTTGTGTGACGAATATGAGACTGAGCTTTTTGTAGATGAAGCATGGTATGGGTATTCCAATTTTCATCCTCTTTTTCAACCCACTAGTGCAACAAGAAATGGAGTTCAATATGTGACACAAAGTGCTCATAAGATGTTATCGGCGCTTAGGCAGTCGGCATTTATTCATGTCAATGCTAATGCAAGCTTAGATATGGCTTTTTTTAAGGACATATACAATACATTTACTAGCACGTCACCGCAGTACCAATTAATTGCTTCAATGGATGTCGCAGCTATGCAAATGAGAATGGAAGGCTTTGAATTAATTAGTCAAGCCTTAGAGAGAGCAGAAATGTTTAGAGAAGACTTTCATGACCAATCTTTTGAGAAAATTAGAATTGTCGGTGAGATGGATTTAAAACAAGAATTCCGTTCGATAGGTTATGATATGGAGGGCGAAGGAATATTTCTCGACCCTCTTAAGATATCCTTTGATATTTCTGAATTGGAAATTAATGCTAAAGATGCGTTTGACTATATAAGAAAAAATGCTCAGGTAGATTTAATAAAACACACTAAAAACTGCATACAAATTCTTTTTACAATTGGTACAGCGTTCGATAGAAATAAAGCGGCGACACTTATTACCACTCTATATAGTCTAGAACAAGACTGTATCGCAGGTAAATTACCGAAAGTACCCATTGAAAAGAGGAAAGAAACCATGGTTCCAAAGATTAATAATCTAGGCTATAAAGATAAATCGCCAAGAGAGTTTTTTTACGGTAAAAGAACGGCAAAAAAAATCAACGAGGCTTCAGGTTTAACAAGTGCCACACTTGTAACACCTTATCCTCCCGGTATTCCATTAATACTTCCAGGTGAAACAATTTCCGACAAACATGTTGAATACCTGTTAGAAGTCATAGATTTGGGGCACATATCAATTCATGGATTAGAGAACAATAAGATTTATGTTGTGGATGAGTAGAAAAAAATTATATTAGGTATCTGAAAATGAAATGTTTGTGATATTTTTGGTTGACTTGGTATTCTCAAAATAAATTCTGTATTTGTTAATGAACAGATAGTACTTACAGAAAGCTTATATGTCCAATTTTATACGAACATAAGTTCACTTATAACTAAAGCATCTATGATTTATTATATAGATTATAATATAAATACTGATAGTTTAGATGATAGAATTACTGGTATATCTCCAGCTGATTTTATGGAGTTGGATGACGTTAAAATAGATGATAATTTAGTAGTGCTATGTGAATTAGATATTAGTTCTAGTAAAGAAACAGTTAGTAGAAAGGATTTTTATGGAGTGTCTTTTGTTCAGGAACTGAGAAGGAAAAATTATATGAATAAGGTACTGTTTGTATCCTTTTTGCATGAAGATTATTATAAAACGAGAGTGCTTAATTCAAAGATTATGTTCTTCCCAGGGCATGGTTTTATACAGTTACCAACGTCATCTACTGAATGGATTGATGAATTTGAATGCTTTGAGGCATTGTCAGATTTATCATTATACGATGTTAAAAATCACTGCTGTGGTATTGAACAGGTTATTGAAGAACGATTTCATAGTTTAACCCCAAAATTTAATGTTACTAAAAAATTAACACCTTCTTTAATAAGTGAAGGAAATGAATTAGTGAAATTGATTTACGATAGTTTGAATAAACCTTTGCCAAAATTAGATTCGGTTTTAAATATTGACGTCTCAGGAATTGAGGCATTAAGATCATTAAGACGTCTTTGCGAAATTGTTTTACCAGAATCGACCACAGAGGAAAGTAAAAAGCTTCTACCCAAATGGAAACATTGGAAGGTGTTATGGCTTGATGATGAAGAAAATGAGGAAAGTCCATTGTTCAAAGAATTGGTGAGCAGACTTGGTTCTGAAGAAAAAGTAATTCTGTGTAAGACTTTTAGAGATGCAGTTTACGAATGGGAAGCTGACAAAGCTTTTAGAGAGATAGCTTTGGTGATCTGTGACTATCGCCTTAAGAAAGAGGATGGAACGCCAGCTAAGAAACAAGGTTATGACTTTATGAAGTATTTGTCCGAAACAGAAAGAAATGTGGGTAAAATTGCTTATTCCGGATTAAAAAGGAAATTTCTAATAGAGAGCTTCAAATACTATGGAATACAAATTAATATTTACTCCAAAATAGATTTTAATCAATATGAGAAATATGATCTAGCCTTTCTCACAGATGAAATAGTTAGACTTGGAGATGATCATTGGATTGAAATAAATAATGGACCACAGGCAACAGAATGGGCTAATCTAGCTTCAACCTATCATAAACTTAAGAATGGGTTTTCATTTTATACTTATCAAAACCATGTTTCAAGATTAGTAAAGCAAAACCTTGACACTTTTATTAATAATTTCAATAGTCAAAATAACAAACAAGGTATTTGGAGTTTAAAATTTACAGATACTTTTAAAGTCAGAACGAGTTGTTTTCCGGAAAGAGATGACAAAAAAACAGTTGCAATCAAAGAAATATTGATTACCAGGAGATTTGCAATTGGTCTTTATGCTTTTCTTAGAAGTGATAGAAACAAACAAACTTTCTTACTTGATCCTGAGAATTATTTGGATTATATCAAGGTGGTTTTATACAATTCGGCTTCGAATGGTAAAGGTTATGTGGTTAATGATTTATCAAAAAGCGATACTTACTCAAAAATTAAAAAGCATAGTACTCTTAAACTTATACCAAAATTCTGTGCATTGATATTTGATTCTACATGGCCGATAGGTTTATTGCCAGAGGAAATAGTTTGGTTAGAGTTTGATAGTGGACTTGGCCTAAGAACAATGGCTGAAAATCAAAATTACTGGCTAAAAATTGAATCTATTCGCAACGTTTTTAAAGAATATTTTGCGAGTAGTAAATATTTTCAATCTTTACTAAATGTTGGGAGTTTAAATGTTGATAGAAAAGTAATTTATTTTAAAGATGATTTCGAACCTATTATATGCTCTGTAAATGATATTAAAGACATTTTGCTTGAGTTACATAGAAGTGTTTCTCCGTCCAGTAAGAATTTTAAAACTCAGATAACTACATTTGTTGGACTTCTTGAAAAGTTATTAGAAACCATTGACAATAAAAGTGATACTCCTAAAAATATAAAAACGCTAATTTCATTCATCAATAAGCTCCCTGCTAAAACTAAAGGTAAATACAAAAAGTTAAAGCGAGATGAAAGTATTATTGAAGAATGTCTAAGACTTTTTGCTCCATGGAAGTTTTTATTGCCCAAAATATATTTTAATGAAGATATAGATGATTATCGAAGAAGAGTTGAGCAAAGGATTGACAACTATAAATTGGCTTGTAAAGATTTTGAGTTAGTCAAGTCCAAATGGAAAATTTATTCCTTTATTAATAATGCTTATAAGGAATTTATAGGTAAAGGACTTCGAAATGAAGAAGCTATAAATAAAGCCATTTATTTTGGAATTCATAGTTGGAAAGATATACGAAACTCGATTATTCAAAAAGAAAAGGAAAGTTCATTATTACAAAAAATCGGATTAAATTCTATAAGAAATGCTGAATCTATTGTTAATTTCGACTTTAAGAGTATTGATCATTTTGAATTTACGGATTCTACTATTGAATATTCCATAAAACAAAAATTTATTAAAAGAATGAAATCTTTTGATTTGATTCCATCTGAACCGGTTAGTGTAGTTATAAAGGAGGTTAGTGATATTCCTGATAATGCCAAAAGTATTATAGATGTCGATGCTATCGTGGGCGGTGCATCCTTCTTAGCTTATATGTCTATTTCTTTATCAGATTATCATGATAATACAATTAAAAAAATTAATGATGAAAACCTATCTAGGGTTTCTGGTTATGTAGTAGTTCCATTTTAGTTTGTCTTTATTCTTTAGTTTTTGTGTTAATGAATCACTCATTCTTTTGGTTATAAAACTCCCTCATCCGGAACCTATATTGTAGAGGTTTATTACTCTTGTACTAACAATTAAAACTTGATTTGATAAGATGTACTTCGACCATCCCCCTGAACTTTAAAAACACCTAACTCTAACAGTTTTTGTAAATCTCTTGTAGCAGTAGCTTTAGATGTTTGGGTAATGCGCATATATTTTTTCGCAGTCATACCACCTTCAAAGCCTTTTGGGCCTTCTTGCAACATACGCATTATAGTTTTTAATTGCCTATCATTAAGTTGATCTTGGTAAATATCAAATAGTTTTGTCTTTTTTAATGTAAAATCAATCAAAGCTTCTGAATTACTTTGTGCTTGTAATATCACATCAATAAAATATTCTAACCAAGCTGTAATTTCGTTACTACTTTGTCCAAATTTCAAAGCATTATAATAATTTTTTCTCTTAGCTTCTATAGCTACAGAAAGACTCAAAAGTAGTGGATAACCAACTGTTTGAGATAATGCTTTTTCCGCTATAGCTCGCCCAACTCGACCGTTCCCATCTTCAAAAGGGTGTATCGTTTCAAAATACAAATGAGAAATCGCTGACCGTATGGGTGCATGCTTAATTGGATTACCTCCACTGGGAGAAGTCTCATTAAACCAATTGATAAAATTCTCCATTTCTAAAGGCACTCTATTAGATGGAGGTGCTTCAAAATGCACCGTTGGTTTATCTATTCTACCCGATACCACTTGCATGGGTTCTTCGTGGGTACGCCATGTTCCAATATTAATATTTTTAACATTGGGAAATACCATTTTATGCCAATCGAATAGCTTTTCTTTAGTTAAGGTCTCAGCATAACTATTTTGGACATCTGTTATCAATGTCGCCATACCTTTGGCTTCTTCATCCTTAACCTGTTCTGCCTTGATATTAAGCCCTAAATTATTTCGTATAGAAGAGGTAACATCTTCTCGACTTAGATATTCTCCCTCAATTTCAGATGTTTTAATGGCTTCAGTAACTAGAATATCAATCGTCGTTTGTACATGGGCTTCTTTGGACATTGTTTTTAGAATCCCACTAATACGTCCAGATTTTTCAGCAAAAGCATATATTCGTTCCTCCAGCTTGCTTATATCATAGCTGAATTTTGTCCAATCTTTTTGTTGCCAATTATATTTCATGAGCCGATAACATTACTTAATTGGCTCAAAAATACATAAAATAATGAGCCGATTAACAAAATTAATCGGCTCATATCTAAAAAACTTCTTTAGCATGTTGTTCTAGATAATTGTCTATGGAGTAACGATCATAGAGAATAATTCTCCTTTGTGGCTGGGAAAAACGAATTTTTCCCTCATCACGTAATTTTTGTAAAGTTGTTCTTGATTTAATATTGAGCAATTTCATGACTTCTTTGCCACTTACCCATTTAGATTGTTCATTTTTGGCAATACACCTCTTTTCAACATGGTCAATAACTTTATCAATGATTTTGTAAAAAGCTTTTTTTTCAATACAGATTACTTTCATATTTTTTGAGATTAATGATTAAATCTCTAAAATATAATTTAAATACCCATGCCAATGTCTTTGTCCTTGCCTTTTTTCGGGTATTAAATCAATATTACTATAACTCCCTCATCTAGAACCTATGTAAATTTTATTAGTGATATCAAGCATTTGCATATCAAGCTAATCTAGGGTAACTAAAAGAGTAACTCAAATATTTTAATTTATACAAAAGTTAAACAATTAGTTTTTATTAATTATAAGTAATTTTAGTTCTTCATCCTATTATCTTGAACTTTGACTATAATTTATTGATATTCAATTAAAAAATTGTAATATTAGTACTTCATCCCTTATTAAAGATCTAATTTATAGCAGTTTTTAACGGTGATACAAGCCATTAATCTGTTGTAATTTGAAAGAATTTGAAATTTTAATCGCCCCCCCAATTACTAAGTCCATTGATAGCACGTACGGGCTTGGTAACAATGTTATTACCGAAGGTGAGACCCCTTGGGATGCAGCTCATCGATACAGGCAGAAAACAGATTATAAAGGTTTTACGGAACCGAATATTACAAATGATCTTTATAATAATGATATTGAAGATAACTTAGTTACTAAGTCAATTGAAGGACCATATCTACAGAATTGGCCATCTCCACCAGAAATTGAAAATCGTATCATATGGCATTTATTGGATAACTTTTCTCAATTAAGAAAAGCTAAAGAACGAGTTTGGAATAAGGTTCAGAAAGATAGATGTATAAAAATAGCTCATATTGATACTGGTTATCAACCGAATCATCCAGGTCTTCCAAAATTCATGACTAAAGGTATTAGCTTTTTAAAAGATGAAAACAAAGGACCAGCAATTGACGTTACAAAAGATTCTTTTCAAGAGCAGGATGGCCATGGCACAGCTACAATGTCAATTCTGGCAGGAAAGAAAATTTCAATAAATCATAATGGGATTTCATTTAATGACGAATTGGGCGCTATACCATTTGCTGAGATTATTCCTATACGAATTTGTGATACAGTTGCTTTAATTCGATCTCAAAATTTTGTGAAGGCAATAGATTATGCAATTGATATTGGTTGTGAGGTTGTTACAATGTCTATGGCGGGTGCTCCAACTAATCAATGGGCACAGGCCATAAATAGAGCCTATGAAGCTGGAGTAACTATAGTTACAGCGGCTGGCAATAGTTGGAATAGAGAATTTAAGAAGTTATTACCAAAAAAAACGTTATATCCAGCTCGTTGGGAAAGAGTAATATCTGCTACTGGAGTTACTGCGAATCATTTACCTTATGTCTTTAAGGCACAAATTAACACTAAGACGGAAGGAGGAGAAACTATGCAGGGTAATTTTGGACCAAAAAGGGTTATGGATAATTCAATAGCCGCTTATACTCCCAACACCGTTTGGGCTACTATGAACCAGGAGAAGAACAATATTTTTTATCGTTTAGACGGAGGAGGTACTTCATCTGCGACACCACAAATAGCAGCAGCAGCAGCATTATGGCTAAGTTTTCATAGACAGGAAATCGAATCAAATCTTGATCCATCTGAGAAATGGAAAAAGGTTGAAGCTGTAAAGTATGCTCTATTCAAGAGCGCTGATAAATCGTATGAAAAATATAAAAAATATTATGGTCAAGGCATTCTAAAAGCTAATGATTCATTAGATGTTTTCCCTGACTGGAATACATTGAAGAGATCTAAAAAAGCGAGATGTTCCTTAAATGGGATATTAGATTTATTGGGAATTATGTTACGGTTGAAAGGTAACCAAAATGAATCAGAGGAGATGATGTATTCTACCGAAATACTACAGCTTCTTCACATGGAACCAAATCTGCACACCTACCTTGATATTGATGAAGATAAGACATGGTCTTCAGAACAAAAGCGTGAGATAATTGAAAAACTCATAAATTCAGAAAAAACTTCTAATAGTCTTAAAAAACGCCTAAATTCAATAGTCGAAGATTTGGAATGTTTGAATCTATCAAATGCTTATGCCTTACTAATTGGTGTTGGTGGTCACGATATACCAGTAACAGTAGATGATGCCAAAGTCCTAGGTGAGTTGCTTAAGAATTCTCAGAAAGCTGCATATAAAAAGGAGAATGTCAAGGTATTGGTCAACGAAGAAGCCAATAGGTTAAATGTTTTATCCTCACTTGAGGATATAGTGGAGAAAGTAGAAGCTGAGGATGACGCTACAGTAATTATATATTATTCGGGACATGGAGGGAAGATTCAGAATGAATCATCCAATGACTACTACTTATTGACTCATGGAGCTAATTCTTTAGATAGAGAAAATACAATGGTTAATGGTAAAGAGTTTTCTAATCTAATCAACAAGATAAATGCAAAAAAAATGTTAGTGATGCTAGATTGCTGTCATGCTTCAGGTATGATTGATGAGAGACCTTTGCTGAAGCTTAAAAGTTCTGATAATGACATGGTAAATTCGAATGTTGAGCTTTTGAAAAGACTAAAGACTGGTGAAGGTAAAGTTTTTATTACATCATGTGATGATGATGAACAATCTGTAATATTACCGGAAGCTAAAAATAGTCTTTTTACAGAAGTAGTACTTGAAGCTTTAGAAGGTTATGCAAGTAATGGGGAGCCCTATGTGAGTATGATAGATTTATTATATCATGTTTTGCGAGAAGTCCCAAAACGAGTTGAAGAGTATAATCATATTCAAAGACCAATTATTAATAATATTCAAAAATTAAGTTCAGATTATTTCCTATGCAAATCAAGTACAGATATAAGTAAAGCAGGTAAAATAAATGAACAGGTATTATCTGAATTAGTTAAATCATACAATCTCACTAATGCTCATAAAGAAATTGATATTAGCAAGATATCACAGTCAGCCAGTTCTATTAGTTCTTATAATGAGGCCAAAAAGTTAATTTCATCCATAAGAAAGGACATCTCCTTAAATAATGTTAATAAATCTATTTCGCCATTGTTAAAATTGTCGAAATCTCACTTCAAATCTCACTTTAATGGAATAATAATGCTTTCAGGAGAGTATAATGATCTTCTAAGCCGCAAGCAAAAAGGTATTATCGATGATACGAATTATAGAATTTGGTTAGCTCAAATAAAGCATAAAGTGCTTACTTATTTAGATATGTTTGAAAATGAACCTGATACATTTGATGATTTTTGATCTGAAATTTAAAACATAAAAAATTTAAAGAAATGCTAGGAGAATATGAATGGAAATCAATAATAGATGGGATAAAAGACGAGCGATGTGTCGTTTGTATTGGTCCAGAATTATTTTTGTTAGGAAAAGAACCTGTTAATAAAGAACGTTCTCTATCCTTTTCAGATTATTTGTCTAATTATCTTGAATCAATGGAAGATGAACTTAATATCAAGGTTCAAGAAAATGGCTGGTTCCATGTAAATCCAGGTGGTAATGACGGTCCAGCTTATCAAGCTGTAAAAGAGTATTATAACAAAATTATAAACCCTACTTCCAGAAAGCTACTTGAAAAAATTGCACAAATTAAATTTCATCTATTTCTGTCATTAACACCTGACAATCATCTTGACAATGCTTTTGAAGCCCATGGATTTTCTTACAAGTCTAAAGAGTATGTAAAGAATATGCCAGAATTAGAAAGTGATTATATCCCATCAATTAAAGAGCCTTTAATTTATAATTTACTTGGTTCATTAAATGAGCGTAATTCATTAGTACTCACCTACGATGATTTTTATGATTATTTTGAAAGTATTATTAAAGGCAATAGTATGTCTCGTTCAATTAAGAATAGCATCTTAAATTCACAGTATTTTTTGTTTATAGGAATGTCCTTTCATCAGTGGTTTGTTCATTTATTTATGAGAGTCCTTCGGCAACATAAGGACGAAAGAAAGACTAAATTTTCAACGGCTGGAAATCTATCCGATAAGGACATACATATTTGTACCGAGCAATACCAGATACAATTTGTTAATTCTGAAATTTCAGAATTTATCAATCAATTACATGCAAAATGTAAAGAAAATGGACTTCTCAAAAAAATTAAGGACCCCCAAGAGAAAAAGAAACAAAATTCATCGAAAATTGAAAGCTTACAAGTTTTAATTTCTAGAAATAATTTTGATAAAGTTACTGATGTGTTAAAAGAAAGCTTGAAAGGAATTGGTAAAAATGGCAAAGAACTTTTAATTAAATTGATAAATCAATTTAGTGATTACAATAAACTTAAAGAGCATAGACAAGTTGGAATTATTAGCCTAGAAGAAGAGCGACGTGGATTAAAGCTGATAGCTTATAATTATCTAGAATTAATAAATGAGTACGAAAAATTGATTGAAAATTTATAGTTAAAATGATTAACCTTTTGATTAACAAAATCCGATAAATAAATTGAAATCATATAGATATCCAGGTTCTAAACCATTTGAAGCAGCTCAGAAAGATATTTTTTTCGGGAGAAAAACTAACATTGAGGAATTATATCGGAGAATTTCATTAGAACCTTTTACAATATTATTCAGTAAATCGGGGCTTGGCAAAAGCTCATTAATTAATGCAGGATTAATCCCGAAAATTGAGAAAGAGAAACAATTTAGACCAATATACGTTAGGTTTCTACCAAAAGGTAGCGAGAACTTGAGCCCAGTTGAAAAAACAGGATTAAGAGTTAGAGCAGGTAAAGAAAGTGTAAATACCTATTTAGATAATCTTATTAAAGATGAAAAATCTTTGTGGCACGATTTAAAAGAGTGCCAGATAACATCAATTAATAAATTGAATAGCATTGATGAAAATGAAGAAACAAATCCTGTTCTAATATTTGATCAGTTTGAAGAATTCTTTACATATTCACTTGAGGACCAACTTGAATTTAGGAAACAGCTATCCGAGGTCTTAAATACACCAACACCACAAAGGTATTGGGATATTCTCGGTCTTTACTCGGATGAGGACATGCCATTTAAAGATGATGAATTGGCCTTGCTTCAGAAAAATTTAAACTTAAGAGTTCTTATCTCAATAAGAGAAGATCGGCTGCATCATTTAGCAAAAATGTCAGATTATTTACCAACGAATAGCAGCAATTGGTATAAACTTGGTCCTCTGGATGAGTCTTCTGCAAAAGAAGCGATTGAATTACCAGCCAAAATCGAAGGAAGGTTCGATAGTACTACCTTTAAGTTTAGTGAAAAAGCTTTAAAGCATATACTAAAATTTTTAAATAAAGGCAAAACTAAGCAAATTGAAAGCTCTCAACTTCAAATAATTTGTAATTCCATCGAAGAAAAGGTAATTGACTCAAAAATTAAAATAATTCAACTTGAGGATGTTAACGATCTTGATTCAATCATTGGAAATTATTATGAACAGAGAATAAATGCAATTAATGACATAGAACAGCGTAGAAAAGCGGTTGAAATTATTGAAGATGAATTATTGTTTGATGACGATGAGCAACAAAGAAGACTAGCCATTTTTGAGGGTAAACTTCTGCAAAAAATTAATAAAAACACTATTAAAGCACTTGTTGACAGTCATTTACTTAGATCTGAACCTTTAGAGGGAGGCGCGTTCTCTTATGAACTTAGCCATGACTCATTGATGGCCCCAATTCTTAAAGCAAAAGCTCGGCGAAAACAAAAAGAATTAACTGAAAAAAGACTTCTTGAGCTCAAAAAATTGAATGAAGAAAAGGAAAGGGAAAAGGAAGAAAACGAAAGGTTAAAAAGAAAAAATAAAAGAATAAAGCAATTGAGTTTCTTATTAGGTATTTTCTTAGTGGCTTCAGGTTGGCTTTATGTTGAATTGAGTAAAGAAAAAAAAGCTGCAGATGATTTGAATAAAAAGTCACTAAAGCAACTAAACGAACTTAAAAAAGTTAAGCAACAAACTCTAATTGGCTTTGCTGAAATAAACGCAAATGACGCTACATTGAGTTTTCGATTGGCTGAAAAAGCCTATAAAGATATCACGAAAGATAGCGTTATTCTTGCCAAAGATGACCTTGAAAGGTCTGAGAATATTATTCGTTCATTTTATAATGTGCCAAACTATTTAAAGTTCTCCAACACCTATCTTAATCCTAATAACGAAAAGATCACCGGTATAAGAGTTCATGAAGGTAAAAATATTCTATTTGCGGCAACTGAAAATTTAAGTATCCAAATACATAATCTTAGTTCTCCATCAGATTCAATTCAATCTTTTCCATCGGGACATGAGGATAAAATAAATACAATATCAATCAATAAATCAGGGGATTTTTTGCTTACTTCATCCTTAGACGGTACTGTCGTATTGCGAAATCTCAAGAACAATGATACAATATGTATAAAGCATCATGCTGCAGTCAATACAGCTTTTTTTGATCCAGATGAAAACTTTGTAATAACAGCATCAGATGCTCCAAATGGTAGTCGCAATGGAGAAGTCAGAATTTATAACAGAAAAGGACTTCTCCTTGACAAAGACACCTATAGAGGAAATATGGTTTACGCTGATTTTGTAACCCAAAACAAAATTGTCACTAAGTCTAAAGGAAAAATTGTACGTTTTTATCATTTTGTAAACGGCAAATTATATGAAGCGGGTGATAATACGCACGGAAACAATGAACTATCGCCATTGGCGCACCTGTATGAGGATAAAATTGTTTTGTGTGCTTACGAAAATGGTAAGATATTTTTGAATAACCAGTTCAATGTTATAGATTCAAATACAGTTAGGATCAAGAACCCACTAGAGTTCAGTCTAAAAGTAGGTAATCAAAAATTAAAACACGCTACATTTTCTAAAGAGAAAAACTTAGTTGTTGCAACAGTAGGTAATGACATATTCATTTATGATATATTGAAGAGTAAGAGAATTCATAAGATTGATAATCCCCATTCTTCGGAAATAAAACGTTTGAAAATCTCTAACCATGGAGATTATTTCTTAACATCTGGAGATGACCAAAACGTTAAACTCTGGGATCTCGAAGGTAATCCTCTTGCAACTCTATCAGGTCATATAAACCTCACTAAGATGTGGTTTTCCAAAAATGATGATTTCATAATTACAGTATCGGACAAAAAGATTCGCCAATGGCCTATGAAAAAGAAAGCTGCAACTGTTTATGATTCAAATCAACAAGCAGAGATACTGAGTTTGAAATATTTAAATAATGAAGATAATATTTTGGCAACTTTTCAAAATGGAATGGCCAGTATTTATTCATTACAGAATCAAGACGCCAAAGTCCAAATTTCTGAATTTGGTAAACCATTATTAATTTCAAATGACAGTAAAAATAAGGTTATTGGATCAATACCAATATACAATAATACGGATCCTCATTTTAAGGATTATTTCTCTATAATTAGAAATAACGAGTTGATGAGTTTTGTATTTAGGAACGATTCTATAAGTCTACTTAATAGGTGTACTTTAAAAGATAATCAAATGTTCAACTCCATTAATTTCTTTGCAGAAGGCAAACAATTAGTAACATCTACAAACAGAGGCGAAGCATTGATATGGAATAGTAACTTGGATAAGTGCATGCAAATTGATAAATGGTCCTCCAAGTTTCCAACTATAGGAATTGGGGAATCTATTATTATGGAATTTAATGATAATACTTTTGATAATAGTACAAGCCTACTTTCTGCAATAACACCTAATAACCATGTTGAATTTTACAAAATAGTTAAAGAAGATAAACTAAGTTCTAGCTCAAAATATTTATTCAATCAAGTTGGTACTCTGAAAAGTCATAGTGCCAAAATTAATTTAATAAAAGCTTCTAGAGATCAAACCTTATATTTAACTGCTTCAGAAGATAGAACGATTCATGTTTATGATTTCAGTAATGGTTTTACAGATTCAATATTCTTAAAATTAACAGGTCACTCTAGTGGTATAAAATATGCTAATTTTTCACCAGATGGAAGATTTATCATAAGTTGTTCCAAAGACAATACAATCAAAATATGGTCAATAGAAGATGGTGGTAAACTAATCCTAGATCTAACGGAAGAAGGAGATAATATTTCAATTGCAGAATTATCTAAAGATAATCGATCATTACTAATGGGAACGAATGATGGCTTAATTAAAATAAAACCAATATTATTGGACATAAGTGAGATTATAAAGGCTATTAAAAAAGGAGAAGACTTCGGGCAGGTCGGGGAACTAACTAAAAAACAGAAGAAAAGATTTTTTGCTGATTTTAATGAATAATTAAGTCTTAATTATTTTACACTTTAGAAAATGGATCCCTACTGATTTTATACATAGCTTTGGATAAGAAATAAATTTAATCCCAAAACCTGAAGTTAAAACAATTTTTTTTCGAATTTAGAGTAGAGGAGTTCAGATAAGAGATAGCCCGCAAAGCCAATTAATAATTACTCTTTGATTAGATCAGAACCATTTCTCCGAACAAACTCATTCAATTCTTTAATTGTATAATTATTGGGATCAAGATTGCAATTTTGCATATAACTTGCGTCAAGTTTTAAAAGGCTAAAAGATTTTTTTTCCCAATCCGGAGATAAATATGTGCCCTTCGCTTCATGAAATTTTTGACCATCGAAATAAAATGTTATGCTTCCTATACCAAGATCATTACTTTCGCCTATAGGTATATCTCTTTTTTCCTCACTGTTGTATTTCCATCCTTCATAGTTATATTCTAATTTATTGTCTTTAAAATATGCATATTTTGAATTCCACCATCCTTTCCTCTTAAATGGAGAAAGGTTATAATAGTGTCCATCAAAACGAAGATTATCATTTTCATCGACATAGATTTTACAAATTGCCAGTGAGCTGTTATCTCCATCAATTCGTTCACAGTATATTCCTTCAATTTTTTTTAACTCATTAATCCAATTAATATATGAGGTAGTTAAATGGTTTATATCACTATTTATTTCAATTAAATCTGTCTTAATTTTTTTGAACGATTTCTTCTGGCTGAAATCCATATATTTATAGGCTAAAATCGATATGGACACTATCACAGCAAGCAGTATCCAATTAAAAGTTTTTATCTTTTTTAATTCTTTGTTTTGCTCCTTAAAATCTTTAGAAATTGCTTTTCCTTCTTGCGTGCCAAATAAACTATTAAACTCTTCTTGTTCATCAGAATCCAACTTCACTTCATTCAAATAAGTTGAGTTCTCGATATTTATTCTATCAGTTAAAATTAAAGTGTGATTAATAATTTTACTTCGTCGAACTCCTAATTCATCACTATTCTCAGTACCTTTAATTATAATATCCTCGTATTCCCTTAAGTCTGCCTTAATTTTTAATATCTGGTTTGAATATATTTTTTCAGATTTTTTATCTACAAATTCAAGTAATTGAATTGCATCCCTCAGGTTATTTAGGGCAATTTGCCTTTTAATTGATTCGAAAATATTAGTGCTATTGATTTTCATAAAATAGTACTTGATTTTTTTATTGGGATTATTTAATCATTAAAGATACACCATAAATTTAGGATCGATCTTTATTGTACTCACTTTCCTTACTATAATGTATAATGAATAAGATTAGCACTATGTTTTAATATACTATTCTCCTTAACTATCAAATAAATTAATGTCGCTCTCACTCCGGAACCTATACTGATTTCTCCAGTGATATCAAGGATTTACTTTTTTAAGAGAACCTAGGGTAACTAAAAGGGTAACCTTTTTTCAATCACATATTTATCCATTCCGCAATTTACATTCAAGACTTGAATTTTTTCTCCATTTTTAATAATATAGTCTAAGAACTTATTCTAATTTGAGAAAATTTTGAAAGCAGAGTTGACGAAAAGCTATTTAAGTAAAACACCAAAAAAATTATTTTACTTTCATTATTAGGAATTCCGTATATGATATGGATGTACTCAATCCGAATTGAACTGAATAAAAATAATACGGACGATACAGACAATACGGATTAATACAGACAATACGGATTAATACAGAATGTAACGGATTAATACAGAATGTAACGGATTAATACCGAATGTAAAGGAATTTAATATTACTTCATTGGAATTTGGTATATACATCCGAAAATGAATGAATACATTAAACGAATTGAATAAAACTAACCACAACAATGACTCCTATAATTTATTGTGGTTATGTGCCATACCAAAATAAAAGTATGTTAGGAGATTAAATCCTAAATTTAAAAAATTAAATATCATCTGTTCTCTATTAGGTCTTGTATTTCGGCTAAACAGAAACTTGTATTATTGATTAAAACAAAAATTATTCTTTAATACAATTTTTTTAATCTACCTAAAAAAATAGTTTTCAGTTAAACAACATCAAAATCATGGACTGTTAATTGATTGATTTTAACATACGTTTAAACTAATCCGTAAAGCTAGTTTTAACCACCTTAAAAACGTCATGTTGTAAGTGCCCGCTTGCGGACAAGAAATAAACCCCTGATTGCAAGCCTTTTAAATCTATTGAATACCCTGTTTTTTCTGGAGTTACAATGAATTCATTGATTTTTTTACCCATGAGGTTATACAACTCAAAATTTAGATAATTAAAAGTAGTTTTGATCGTTATTGAACCTTGTGTTGGATTAGGATAAATTTTTACATTTTTTGTTGTTTCCTTTTCACTTATATCCAATGACTGTTCAATCAAAAACATAGCTAACCAAGCATCAATTTTTCCTCGCCCCCAAATGTTATTATTTGAAGTTCCTGTGTAAGAATCATGAGTAGAAGTGTTATCTAAGATAGCCTTAACATCATCGACGGTAAGACTTGGTCTAGCTTCTAACCATAACGCAATGATACCTGTAACAATTGGAGAAGCCATAGAGGTTCCTTCTAGGTTGGCATACCACCATTCTAAAGATCCATCTGTAACTCCTTTAACCACAGTTGGGCTGGAATCTAAAAAATTAATATCGAAAGAACTTACTGATGACGCAATGGCATTTCCGGGAGCGGTAATGTCTGGTTTCATTCTTCCGTCAACTGTACTCCCTATACTTGAAAAAGGAGCTATTTCTCCAAGTTCTTCAAAGAAAGGTATGTTACGATTAATACCAAGAAAATCTGTATAGTTGTTTTTAGAAGTAAATGCACCAACAGTAATTATTTTATTAGCAGTTCCTCCGATTTCGCGAATAGTTATATTGTTATTGCCATTTTCAACGTTTAAATACCCATAATTATTAAATTCAGACATATAACCAGGTGAAGTACACCAAGCATTAATCGATGTATTTTCAGCCTTTATTTCAATTGCAAATACGTCGCCATCATTTGATACTAAATCTTCCGAATAGTCAATCCGAAAAAATGCACGAGGTTTAAGGTTTAATTCATGTGAAGTGACATAGGTGATATTCCACTTGTCATTATCAGATACATCGACTAGAGACTTTTGTCCTTGACCTGTGCTTTGGGTACTAATAAAATCAGGTGAAATAGCAATCCATTCGTCACTCGCAGTGTTGTAAACGCTAAAATTAACATCAAAATCAGAATTAATATCTCCCCATATATCTATTAATACTTCAGAGTTTTTATTGTCGATAAAATAGAATTTTGACGATTCCATTCCAAAATTAGAGGAAGCATGAATTTTTCTATTCCCTTCATTACCTGCTGCACCTACGATGATAATTCCTTTATCAACAAGGTTGTCAATTTCTTGGTCTAGTAGCGATGTGCCATCATGAGAACCAATATGAGTACCAAAACTCATATTTATAACAAGAGGTTTATTAACAGACTTGGCATAATTGACCAAATAATTTAAAGCGTCAATAACATTGATATTGGTATTTGCTCTTATTTGATCATCAGGTATATAATATGAAACAAAAACAATTTCACTATTAAAAGCTATACCCTTAAAATTATCATTATCCCCATCAAAGCCAGAGCCCGCAGCTATACCAGCAACATGAGTACCGTGCGAACTGTTTTCTTTATCAAATTGTTTAGCTAGTATTTGAGTTCCACCAATATATTCTGAGCCATAGTTGTAACCTGATGGATTACTACCAGTATTGTCTCCTTGAATCCAAACTCGGCTAATTCTTGAATTACCTAATTCGTCTCTGAAAGTTGGATGTGTAAAGTCAAACCCTTCGTCTATAACCCCAATTATAACTCCACTACCATCATAACTAGAACTCAAACCAGAGCCCTGATGTATAAGGTTAACGTTTGTTAAGTCTCTAGCCTCATCAAGTGAATTTCCAAAAGAATTACCTATATCTATCTTTTTAATACAAGGACTTTTTGAAACCAATTCAAAACTATTTACTGGTATTAATGCCGTTAAGGTATTTTTATTTCCTGTATTGATTAATATGGGTAAATCATTGATGTCTTCAATGGAGCACCCCGAATTAAGAATTAAAGCGGTGTTAATATAGTTTGAATTATTTTTCCTGATATATTCTTTGTTAAGGGAAGTAGCGCTATCACTTAAAAACAATAATGTTGAGGCTGAAAATTTTGTATTACTGTTCTTTATTTCAGAAATTTTTCTGAATTGATTAATAGGCTTTTTTGAAAGTATTTTTTGCCCAAAGACATTGCTAGATAATAATACTAGTAGATAAATTAATAAATGGTTTGTTGGGAATGGTTTCATAAGTAAAATTTTACTCACCCAGTCCCAAAGTGAAGGTTATAAAACAATAAGCGTGGAACTGTAGCTTATCGTCAAGGAGGTACTGGTATACCCAATGCACAAATAAACACAGCCCACGCCGTAGCGCAAGCGTATTGTCTATTTATCTTGTGCATCTTAAAAATTACCAGTTTTCCTTGACAAGGTTAAATAGCTAACGCTATACTATATTTTCTTACGCTAAATTACGTTATTATTTTTAAACACTATATACTAGTGGTATGTTATAATCATTTTAATCATAATGATATTTGTGCTATAATGTTCTCGCGTTATGTAACTTGAGATTTGGAAAAAAGCGAAAGTCTTTTCTGCAATTTCTTGAAAAAATTTATTCTAAAAGTTTCTTTAAGAATGTAATGGAATACTCTTTTTGCTGAAAAAGAAGTGGTGAGGGATAAAATGTGTATGGAATGGGATTATTCTCTCTAACCTTCAACTAATTACGGAATTACGTAAAAAATCACTTGTTAAAATTTTATATCTTTGAAATAGTCAATTCTCTCCCTATAATTTATTAATTACTAAAAACAGAACATAGATTTCTGGAAAATTTTTATATATGAAAGTATCATTAACACAATTACAAAGGGTATTCGTTGCTATAATTTATCTAATAGTATTAATTATTTTATTCACAATAATTGATGGAAACTATAATGAACTTCTCTGGAAAACATCAAATGATAAAAGAATTTGGTTTTTTTCTGGAGCTTTATTAATAATCTTGGGTAAATATGTTGCAGAACCCTTCTTTAGTAAACCAACTGATGCTATAACTAATTCTGCCGCAATAATTATTACGCTACTTACGATTAATGATAAAGAGAAATTTGTTTTCTATGAAATAATATTAGTCATTTCACTATTAGTTCTCTTTTTTAGTTTAACTACTATTTTCTTAAAAAGTTTTAGTGGAGAAACAATAGACAAGATTAACAAGTTTTCATACGATTTCTCAACTAAGATAGGTAACAGTAGCTTTCTGTTTTCTTTAATATATGTACCAGCAATTTACTCTTACTTCATAAAGACTGATAATCCAGATATTGCAGGATTTGTGGTCCTGTTAGCCTTTTGGATTTGTATTGTATTCTTTGACGTCATTGGAAAATTTGTAGAATTATTTGCGGTATTATTTAAAAAGAAAGAAATTAATGAAGAAGAATTAGGGCAAGCAATCGGTTGTGAAAACCCCATGCTTTATCAAGTTGAAATTGACTACTTAAAGCATAAAAGTACAAATACCACAATTGGAGATTTAGTAACAATAGAAAATCAAAAATTATCAAAATCTATTGGTCTGATAATTAATAAGAAACAACTTCTAAATAAATTATGGCTGGAAATATATTTACTGACAGATGAGAATGAAACAATCTTAAAACTACCTCAAAATCACCGATTACAGTACGATAATGTCAAAACGACTTTAAAATCACTAAATACTGTAAACAAGGTAAAATCTATAGAGTCATTTCCACAAAATCTACGTGATAAAGTTTTAGCAAGTAGTTTATATTCTCAAAAAGAAGAGTTTGTAGGTTACATTGAAAAAGGGTCAAATATTAACCAAATAGTTTTTCAACATTTAGGTGATAATAAAATAAGTGAGGGAGGAATAGTATACACTACAATTTATGGAGAAGAGACCCTATATCAACTAATTGATGGGCAAACACGTGAAGAACCATTAGAATACAAAGATGGATATGGATATGAAGTTGCTTACGCGAGAAAATTAGGTTATTACAATGATGAAAAGAATGAGTTGAATACTAGAAAATGGATGCCAAAAATATATACACCAGTTTTCTTGTTTGAAAATGAAGCTATACAAGAAGAAAAATTAATTGATATAGCCGAAATGGCAATAGGAAGATTGCCTGAAACATCACTAAAAATTCCAATAATGGATTATAATTCATTAGTTACACATAATACTGCAATCCTTGGTATATTAGGGATAGGAAAATCTAGATTAACTTTTGAATTACTTAAAAAACTTATATACAATTCTTTAGTCAAAATTATATGTATAGATGTTACAAATCAATATGAAAAAGAACTCTCTAGTTATTTCGAAGAATCAAATATAGTAGTTGATATTGAAGCAGCAGAAAGATTAGATTTAAAAAACAATAATTTAACGGGTGTTCGTGACAATCCACAAACTTGGGGAAATGAGGCTCTTTATAAAGTGAAATTGGATAAATGTATATCAGATTTCTATGGAAATGATGACGCTAGGATTTTAATTCTAAATCCTGATTGGCACAATGTCTCAATCGCTGGAAGCAATTTTAATATTACTCATAAAAATGATTTATCAGTAGCACAAAAGACCAGAATTATAAGTGAACGTGCTTTTAAATATTCTTATGAACAAGGAGAAACAATGGAAGCTAAATGTTTATTAGTTTATGAAGAAGCACACTCTTTAATACCAGAATGGAATTCTGTTGCAAATGATGGTGATAAAACAGCAGTAAATGGAACAGCTAAAGTTATATTACAAGGTAGAAAATATGGCTTGGGTTCTTTAGTAATAACTCAGAGAACAGCAAATATTAGTAAGAGTATATTAAATCAATGTAATACAATATTTGCTTTAAGGGTTTTTGATGATACTGGAAAACAATTTTTAGAAAATTATATAGGTAGCGATTATTCTAATACATTACCAACTTTAGAAGAAAGGCATGCAATAGCAGTTGGTAAAGCTCTAAAATTAAAACAACCAGTAATTATTCAGTTGAATGATATGAAATATCATATAATTGAAAATGAAGAACAAGAAATCTCAAATCATGAAGAAGAATGATAAATAGTTTTATTCAAAGATTCGGGCTATTTTTTATTTTTTTAAGTTCCATACGACAATAGGAGATTAGTGGAATGTGCAGAATGATTTTAAATTAAAAATCATTCTTACAATTACGGCTTTCTACTGTAATAATTCCTACAAAATTTACTATATTTAGATTCTCTCTGTAATTAATTATTCAAGTAAAATTATTTTGCTTTTTAAGCATTTATTATGCTAAAAATCAATACCAAAACCTTAATATAGAAATTTATGGATTTTAGTGAGTACCAAGAAGCAGCCAAAGAAACCATACAAGACCATGCGAGTAATGACCAATTATCAGAAGTAGTTCCTTTTTTAGGTATAATAGGTGAAATTGGGTCAGTTTTAACGCAGTTAAAAATCAAACTAAGAGATGGTGATGCATACATTGCATATAAGACCAAGTTATCGGAAGAACTTGGTGATGTTTTATGGTATTTGTCAACAATAGCAACTCAAAATAATATTCTTCTGGATGATGTCGTCGACTTAAACCTTTCCAAAATTAAAGATAGATTTTTAGCTACAGACCCTTCTGAGTATATTGATTTTGATTCTAATTATCCGGCAAGTGAAAGGTTCCCTGACGAATTTGAAATTGAATTCGTCACTTACATAGAGGACAAAAAAAATAAGCTGAAGATTATAGACAAAAGAGATGGCAAATTGATAGGTGACCCATTAACTGATAATTCCTATGAAGATGACGGTTATAGATTTCATGACATTTTTCATTATGGATATTTAGCCATTTTAGGTTGGTCTCCAGTGATAAGGAAATTACTATCCTTAAAAAGGAAAAGTAAGCCTTTAGTTGATGAAAATGAAGATGGAGCAAGAGCGCAAATAACTGAAGAACTTATCTCGTTGTTTACCTACCACCATGCTCTAGAACATGATTTACTTAAATATAGTGATAGTGTTGATTCTGGTATAATAAAAAAGGTTCAAAACTTGGTAAAGAATACAGAAGTCAAAAATTGTAGCGGAAAACAATGGGAGAGAGCAATACTCGAATCTTATAGGATATTCAACGCTCTCAGAGAAAATGATGGGGGAAGAGTTTTGGTGAGCAAGAAAAACCGTTCGTTAATTTATCTAGGAAAGAATTAATACTTTAGAGCTTTAAAAAGTATTTAACAATAATATGATTGAAATTCACTCCAAACTAAGTCGTCCTAAAGAATCCGAAGTATACTCAACTTATTGGAAATTTGCTGGTGAAAGGCAAAACATTTTCTTTAATAGAATTAATAATGAATTACGTTGGACAAATGATGAAATATTGATTAAACATAAATTTACAAATGCATATAGAGCTTCAGATAGAGTTAGTCAATATTTGATTAAGAATGTTATCTACAATCATAGTTTCGAACCTAAAGAGACATTATTTAGACTTTTGCTATTTAAGACTTTTAATAAAATTGAAACTTGGGAACTTTTGTTAAATCGAATGGGAAATATTTCTTATCGGGAATTCAATTTTGCACTATATGATGAAATTTTAAGCGCCTTACTGAATAATGGAACGTCTATTTATTCTGGTGCCTATATTATGACCTCGGGCAGAAGCATATTTGGTTATTCTAAAAAACATCGTAATCATTTAAAATTGATTGAATTTATGATTGAAGACGATCTAGCAGAAAAGGTAATGCAATCTCAAAGTTTAGAAAGCTTGTTTAATCTATTAAAAGAATATCCAACAATAGGAAATTTTCTGGCTTATCAATATGCTATTGATATCAATTATAGTAATCTAGTAGATTTTGATGAAATGGATTTTGTTTTTCCAGGACCTGGAGCGTTGGATGGAATAAAAAAGTGTTTTACTGATACAGGAGAATATAGCGATTCTGATATCATTAAATATGTTACAGAAAATCAAGAATTAGAATTCCAAAGGAATGATATTAATTTCAAAAATTTATGGGGAAGACCGCTGCAACTCATTGATTGCCAAAACTTGTTTTGCGAAGTAGATAAATATGCTAGAGTTGCTCATCCAAATGTTTTGGGAATCTCTGGACGTTCAAGAATAAAACAAATATTTAAGCCTAAAAACAAAGAAATTGAATATTGGTATCCACCAAAATGGAATATTAATGAAAATATAAATAAATGAGCTTATGAGTGAAAATAAAAGCCATAATGTTTTTATAAGCCATCACGGTAAAGACGATGATAAGGTTCAAGCCTTAAAACAAAGACTAAACGATAGAGGATATACAATTCGAAATTATTCAGTTGATAGCACTAAACATAAAGATGGAAGAAGACCCTCGGATGCTGTGATACAAAGACATTTGCGAAGACAAATTACTTGGGCAGGAACTTTCATATGTCTTATTGGAAAAGACACTCATAAACGTAAATGGGTTAATTATGAAATTAGAAAAGCCTATCTACAAGGAAAAAAAATAGTTGGTATATTTACTCATGGTAATAATAATGTTGAATTACCTGAAGCGTTTAAAAAATATGGAGGTCCAACTATGGGCTGGAATTCTGTTGACAAACTTGGAGAAATAATGGCAGACAAACAGTTCCCAGTTGAAAACCCAGATGGAAGCCCAAGAACTCCAAATTATGAAATGGCTAAAGTAAAATGTAATAAATAGTAAAGATGAATTACTTCTCATATAAAATAGACCACGATTATGGCTTAGCTCCAAATCCTTTTGGACAATACTGCACTTTGGCTGTTTGTAAACCTTCAATTAGAAAAAATAAAAATTTAAATATAGGCGACTGGATAATTGGAACTGGGAGTAAACAATTAAAAAATTTACATCATTTGATTTTTGCAATGAAAGTAGAAGGAAAACTAACTTTCGAGGAATACTGGAAAGATGAAAGATTCCAATATAAAAAACCTATTTTAAATGGGAGTTTAGTTCAAATGTATGGCGATAATTTTTATCATAAGGATTCACGAGGTAAATGGATTCAAGAAGAATCAGCTCATTCAATTGTAGATAAGCAAGCGCATCTTGAAAATGATACAGGTGGTAAAAATGTATTGTTTTCAAGTGATTTTTACTATTTTGGGAATAATTCTCCTGAAATTCCTGAAGAGTTTTGGGATGTTTGTAGTGCGGGAAGAAACATGAAATCCAAAAGCATTGATAAGAATATTGCAAACGAATTTATTAAATGGTTACAAGCTAATTTTAATGAAGGAATTAATGGAGACCCAATTAATTGGTCTGAATACAATCAAACTAAACTAATTGTATAATATGGAAAACAAGTTAAAACATCTTGAGTTTATCCAAAGTATTATAACAAGAATGAATACAAATTCCTTTCAAATAAAAGGAATGAGTATAACTATCACGGCGGCATTATTAGCTCTTACAGCAAGTGATTACAACATACTCTATGTTTCAATTGTGTATTTTTCTCTTTTTGTTTTTTGGGGATTGGATGCTTATTATTTAAGCCAAGAAAAAGGTTATAGAGAATTGTACGAAGAAGTTCGAAGATTAACTGAAGATAATATTGACTTTAATCTAAAGCTAAAAAAAGAATATACAGAAGGGAATAATTCATGGAATCATACTTTATTGAATAAAACTATTTGGACTTTATATTCTTTGCAAGCTATTATTGCTCTGGTTTTGATTTTAGTTTTTAAGCATTATGTCAAATAGGGGCACTCGACCTCTTAAGATTTTGGCTAAAATAATAGGAGAGTGAGTTGTCCATTTTTAGGAAGTTAACTAATTCCTTTATTGTTGTTTATTAGGTCCGAATGTTTCTGGGATATTATACATAATACTACATTATTGCTATCAAATGGATAAACCATTCTTATTAACTAAACAATACATTTGTACTATAATTATTCTTATATCAAGTAAAATTCAAAAAGTTGTTTGATAAGCTAATATCATATACATATTTCAGTTCTATTTCGAGCTGTTTTCTTTAAGAATTGAATCAATAACTTTCACCTCATACAAATATACCTCTCCTAGTTTGGTATAGGGGAGCACTCCTGTTTCTCGATATTTAATTATCGTATTCGATGAGAGTCCAAAAATATTTTTTAAGTCAGAATTCCTGTAATATTTCCTTGATTTTGGATTTAAAGGAGTTCGTTTAATTACCGAATCTATATGATCCAGTTTTAGCAGTATAGGCTCAAGCAAGTTTTTGATTGCTTTAACTGATGGAATTAATATTTCTGATTTATTAGTAAGCATAATTTTCTTTATTAAGTTTCGACAAAGAAATTCATATATAAGTAAATGAACTTATGATTTGGGCGAATTCGTGGCGAATTTTGTTTTTACATTTTTTTTAATTCGGTTGGTTATATTGTTTTTTCTGTTTTCTAAAATATTCACAAGTGAATCAATAACTTTTAACTGTTTTTCTAGTGGTTCAGTTTCAGAGGACTTTGCTTCAGAACACTCTCTATTAAATGTTGTTATTTCCTTATATTCTTTACTTGTATTTTGATATTTAAAATTTTGTTCTACAAAGTTTTTCATAATAGATTCGTTTTTAATTTCATCAGTTTCATGAAATAAAATTATTTTTTCATCCATCAAGATTCTAAATAAGTGTGCAACACTTTTTTTATCAAGATTAAACTTGCCAATTCTTTCTTTTTTTTGGCTTTGTTCTAGTTCTGAAAGATTTCCTAGATTTAGGTTTTTAAAATCAATGAATTCCGCCATTACATATATTGACTTAAAGTAACTATGAAGATTTGATATTGCACATTTGTATAACATTATAATATATAGAAGCAGCCCTTTTTCAAAATCAATAATGTTTTTATAATCATTAAATTCCTTCTTGTATAAATCTAAAAACCAATAAGCTTTCATTTCTTCTACATTTGGAACAATTATATTATTTAAATAATTTTCAAAACTTGTTTTATTTGAAGTTCCTAACCGGGTAAAATATGTAGCGTCGATTGTTTCAATTGGATAATTTTCGAAAAAATTAATTGACTTGTATTCCTTTTTTTCTAACCATTCATTTCTCTTTTCTAAAATACTCATCAGATTTCCAAGAAACTCCTTATGTTTTAATCCTGTTTTTAATTGATTGTAAAGTAGACTTTTAATGTTATTCACTTGCTCCTTGTAGTAAGAATTAATATATGTATTAGTTAATTCATTGTTGATTAAATAGCTTTGACTAATTTTACAAAATTTTACATCAAATTGTGTTAGTTCAATAACTGCTTTCTCTGTTTGGTATGCGTAATTATAGGCCATTATATTTAAGTTTTATACAAATGTATAGTATGCTTAGGAGGGGTTTTGTTAATTTTTAAAATCTATTGGAAATAATAATACAGAATCAATTTTAACCACTATTTATATTTAGCTTTTAATATTTTCATGTCATTATTTACATTTGAATCTAAAACCTTAGCATAATGTTGAGTTTGTTTAATATTTGAATGTCCCATCATAGCAGAAACATTTTCTAATCTAACACCATTCCCTAGAGTCACCGTTGTTGCAAAAGTGTGTCTGGCAACATACCAGGTCAGGTTTTTATAAATTCCACATATATCTGCTATTTCTTTGAGATATGCATTCATTTTTTGATTAGAAATTTTAGGAATTAAAGTTTGTTGCTTATATCTATATTTTTCAATAATTCTTTGAACTGGAGGCAAAACAGGGACATTAGCTCTAATGCCAGTTTTAATTCTATCAGTTATTATCCATAAATCTCCATCATTACCACAGATTAAATTCTCTGATGTTAAGCTTTCAGCATCAATAGGTGCATAACCGGTGTAGCAACTGAAAAGGAATATATCTTTTACCTTTTCCAACCGTTCAACTTTAAAAACTCTTTCTTCAATTTTATTCAATTCATCTTGTGTTAAAAATGTAGCATCCTTTTTCTGTAATTTGCCGTCATATTTTGAAAATGGGTTTTTAACAATTAGGTCTAGCTTAATTCCGAAATTACATACGGTTTTAAAAGTTTTAAAATACTTCACTACCGAATTATTTTGTATCCCAACCCTGCCTTTATATTCGCTTTCATACTTCAAAAAAGATTCGAGATTATGTATAAAAGCACCAGTTATTTTTTCCACAGCTATATTCTCAATCTTATATTTTTTACGTAAGAATATTTTAATTAAGTCTTGGGCTCGATAGTATTTTTGTAAAGAAGCAGGAGAGCGTTCTCCATAGCTCACTTTTCTTTCAAAATCTTTATTATGGATATCAAATATGTCTAGTAGACCAATTTTGGTTTTAGCTTTTATTTGTTTTTTTCCAAGAATGTCAATTTTAATTTCATTAAGGTTAATAGTAGCATGATTTTTTAGTAATAAATTGAATTTAGTCTCAAATAGCATTGCTAATGAATCCAATGACGCTTTAATAACTTTTTCTTTTTGAATTTTTAGCGAGCCTCTAAGGTGACTTGTGAAGTTCCATCTTTCTTTGGTAATATATTTACCAGTACTCATGGTAATACTTTTACCTTGATAAGAAATCTTGGCATAAATGGGACATTCACCATTCTTATTTGACTTTTCCGATTTGATAAAATAAATAATTTTAAGCATAGCTTAGTTTTTAAATTAGTACTAATTGATTTAAAAACATTTTGATAGCCTAGTGTTTTAGGCGAATTCGCTACGAATTCTTAAAAAAGTAGTTACCCTAAGGGTTGGAATCGAACCTAAAAAACTAGAGGGTAACCTATAGGGTAACTGTTCTATGCGCTTTTAGGTGCTTTTTGAAAATAACTAAAAAAAGAAAAACCCTTTAAACACTGAGCTTAAAGGGTTTTTGAAATTTTATGTTTCTTTTGAAACATCGTTTCAGCGGAGAAAGAGGGATTCGAACCCCCGGAGGTGTGACCCTCAACAGTTTTCAAGACTGCCGCATTCGACCACTCTGCCATTTCTCCTTGAGTGCCTCATCAGACTATTTGCCTGAATGCGGGTGCAAATATAGAACCCTTTTTTAATTCTTTCAAATAAAAGACTAACTTTTTGATATAAATTTTTTGATAAAGGGTATATCGTTTTAATTTCATTATTAATATTCGGCTTCGAATATGTTTTTTCGATTTTGGTAAAACCCATCTTCATTTACTTTATACCATTTAGAATTAGTGGTACGTTTATATGAAGGCGTAAATACATCTACTAATTGTGTATATTCATTAGGCATTAGTGAGTGTATATTTCCCTCGTGTGCAGTAAGAATACTTACATCTCTAGCTTTACAAACTTCATTTTCTATTTCTTTAAGCAGACACCTCTTTTTTAAATACTCTCTACCATTTTTTAAAACTTTTCTAGAACCCTTTAATTGTTCTTCAATGGTGTAATTCTTTAACAGTGCATTTCCGGAAACAACATTAATAACTCCAGTCATATCCGGATGATCATGATGTGAAATATATTCGCCCTTTTCAAATTGAAATAATGAAACTTGAAAGTCTACTTCATTATGTAAACTTGTAGATTCAAACCAATTAGGTATTCGGTTTTCGTAATTATCAAATTCTTTTTTTACATTCTTAAATTCAGGAAAATCACATTGTAAAAGTAATTTTTTTACTTTTTGGGTATACTCTTTTTGGTCCCATGGTAATTCGTGCTGCGTTTTAGCTAATTTAGAAAGCTTTTCTAAAAAGGCATCCCAATTTAGTTTTGTATTAGCATCCCACTTTCCCAGGTGACCATTTGCCATTTGCGCATAAGATGTTACAGAGTTTAATTGTAAAGCAATAGATGCAAAACCTAAAGCACTTAGTTTAATAAAGTCTCTTCTTTTATAATCGTCCATAGTTTTTTATATTAAAATGCTAAATAAAATTAATTGTATTTGATCTGATTATAAAAGTATAGAACTTGAAAAAATAATAAAGTTAGATATTAATAATTTAACATTCTTTTAAAACAATTTTATTCGTTGTAGGCAGTTATGCATATTCAAAATTTTTTTTACAAGCATAGTAGAAAAGATATTTCAAATCTTATTTTTGTAGAATAATAGGAAATAACAATGAATATTATAAAACGGTTAGAGTGGCGTTATGCTACAAAGAAGTTTGATAACAGCAAGACGCTTTCTAAAAGTAAAATTGAAATATTAAAACAAGCATTTAATTTGACAGCAACCTCTTTTGGTCTTCAAACCATAAAGCTGGTTGTTGTCACTGATGATATACTTAAAGCTTCGCTTGTGGAACATTCTTATGGACAAAAACAAGTTTTAGAGGCTTCTCATTTATGTGTTATCTGTATTCAGGAGAACATTATTGATAACGATGTTAATAATTATTTTCATAATATAAAAACCATAAGAGACACTCCGGAAACTATTCTGGAACCCTATAGAAATAACCTCATTAAAACCATGCAAGAAATGTCTATAGATGAGCGTCTGCAATGGTCTAAAAACCAATCCTATATTGCATTAGGTAACTTAATGACAGTTTGTGCTATAGAGGGGATAGACTCTTGCCCAATGGAGGGGTTTGTACCTGAAAAGTATGATGAGCTTCTTAAGCTAAGGGAAAGAGGGTTAAAATCTGTACTGTTATTACCAGTTGGTTACAGGGCTGATGATGACATGTTTGCTGATTTTGAAAAAGTTAGAAAACCTTTAAGTGAAACAATTATAGAACTATAAATAAGAAATAGAATAAAAATATGCCAGGATTTGAATTATTTGGAGAATTAGAACGTAAAGAAGTCAATGATGTCTTAGATAATGGCGTTTTAATGCGATATGGTTTTGATGGTATGCGAAAAGGGCATTGGAAATCGAAGGAACTAGAAACGTCTTTACAACAGTCTTTTAAAACGAAGCATGTACAACTTGTTTCGAGTGGAACGGCTGCAGTTTCTGTCGCATTGGCTTCTGCAGGAGTTGGAGCAGGAGACGAAGTTATTATGCCAGTATTTACTTTTGTGGCTAGCTTTGAAGCTATTATGATGCTTGGTGCTATTCCCGTTTTAGTTGATATAGATGACACGCTTGCTGTAGACCCTAAAGCTGTAGAGGCTGCAATTACTCCAAAAACGAAAGCAGTTATGGTTGTGCAAATGTGCGGGAGTATGGGTAATATGAACGCTATACAGGCTGTTTGTGATACCCATAATTTATTATTAGTAGAAGATGCTTGTCAAGCGATAGGAGGGACGTATAATGGAAAACCACTAGGGAGTTTAGGGAATCTTGGTTGTTTTTCTTTTGATTTTGTAAAAACGATTACATGTGGTGAAGGCGGCGCTGTTATTACGAATAATAAAGCATATTATACGAATGCAGATCATTATAGTGATCATGGTCATGACCATATTGGTCATGATAGAGGAGCAGAAACACACCCATTTTTAGGCTATAATTTTAGAATTTCAGAACTACATGCTGCGGTAGGATTAGCACAGATAAAGCGATTGCCAGAATTTTTAGCGATTCAAAAGAAAAATTACACCATACTTCGAGAAGCTTTATCTCAAATTCCAGAAGTAATCTTTAGAACAGTTCCAGAAGGAGGAGAAGAGAGCTACGCGTTTTTAAATTTCTTTTTACCGGATTTGGACATCACTCGAAAAGTATCAGAAGCCTTTAAACAACATGGTGTAGATGCCTGTTTTCATTATTACGATAATAATTGGCATTATATTAGAAAATGGGATCATTTAACAAATTTGAAGTCATTGTTCCCTATTTCGGAAGAAGTTAAAAAAGGACTCAGTTATTTAAAAACAAAAGAGTTTACCCAATCAGATAATTATATTGCCAGAAATATTTCTTGCTTAATAAAACTTTCTTGGACGGAAGAAGAAGTTAGAATTAGAGCAGCAAAAATGGTAGAGATTATAAAATCAGTTATTTAGGAAGATAAGCTTTCAATACACAAACTGCTCAAACTAGTACCTAGAAATAATAATAACAATAACACTTCTTTAAACTTAAAATAACGTGAATCTTGTTTAAGCGTTCATGATGTCACTTCGAGTGAAATTCTGGAAGAATTTTGTATCGAGAAGCTTTTTTAGTCGAAAATTTATTTGTTCTCGATACGATTTTTTGTCTCTAATCTCAACCGGATATTGAGGGTGCTAAAACGCTTAACTTAATGACATTAGAGCTGAGCTAGCTATGTTAAGCTAAAATTATGACTAAAATTTAAAATAGTACCCGAAAATATAAATCAGACTTGCTCCTTCCTTTTTAAAAGGGTGGATAATTTTGATTAAATCGAAATTTAGGAGGGTTAAATCGAAATAAATATTTGACATTCAAACAGGGATAATTTCTTATCTGCTATTCGTGTTATTAAGAATTTACTCTGAAACTAGAGAAGTAATAACCAAAAAATAGTTAAAAACTAATACTTCACATAATCTACAATCTCCAAGCCGTATCCTATTAAACCAACACGTTTAGTATGCTCCTCAGCGTTAGAAATTAATCTTAATTTATGAATATTTAAATCATGAAGTATTTGTGCGCCTATGCCAAAATCTTTAGAATCCATTTCAATTCGAGGTGCTTTAATTAACTTACCAACAACCTGGTTTTCTTTTAAAATATTCAACCTTTTTAAAATATTTCTACTTTGGATTTGCTGATTAATAAATAATATGGCCCCTTTACCTTCTTCGTTAATAACTTTAAACATGTCGTGTAATTTCTTGTCAACATCATTAGTAAGGGTGCCTAAAATATCGTTATTAACTAATTTAGAGTTTATTCTTGTGTGTACTGGCTCATTATCTTTCCATTGACCTTTGGTTAATGCTATATGTATTTGATTGTTAGTTGTTTGTTTATAAGCTCTTAACCTAAAACTTCCAAATCGAGTTTCAATTTGAAAATCTTCTTTTTTCTCAATTAAAGAGTCATGTTGCATTCTATAAGCTACTAAATCTTCTATGGAGACAATTTTAAGGTCTAGTTTTTTAGCAACTTCCATGAGTTCTGGTAAACGTGCCATAGTACCATCTTCATTCATAATCTCTACAATCACACCAGCAGGTTTTAAACCTGCTAATCTTGCAAAATCAATAGCAGCTTCTGTATGGCCAGTTCTTCTTAAAACGCCTCCTTCTTTAGCTACTAAAGGAAAAATATGTCCAGGTCGTGCTAATTCAAATGGCTTCGTATTTGGATCGATTAAAGCTTTAACAGTTTTTGCTCTATCACTTGCAGAAATACCAGTAGTAACACCACCACCTCTTAAATCTACCGATACTGTAAAGGCTGTTTCCATAGGATCGGTATTATTGCGCACCATCATATTAAGATCGAGTTCTTTACATCTGTTTTCTGTTAGTGGTGTACATATAAGACCCCTACCATGCGTTGCCATAAAGTTTATCATCTGTGGTGTTACCTTATCGGCAGCAGCAACAAAATCACCTTCATTTTCACGGTTTTCATCATCAACAACTATAATTACTTTGCCATTTCTAATATCATCAATGGCTTCGTGTATCGTATTTAATTTAAATTTGGTAGTAGCTTTTTGTGTCATGGTATCAATCATAATGCAAAGATATTGCTTATTTTAAAGATTTTAAACAATTTTGCTTTAAGTCTTCCTTAATTTTTACATTTAAAAATGCATATGAAATTATGTATGTAGGAAGCCCGATTAATAAAAGGAAAAAATTAGGTCTTTTATCTCTCTTTTGGATATGGGTATAAAATCTGAAAGTATTAGCTAATAGCCTGATATAGTAAACTGCGAATAAAACGAATGCACCAACACTAATTTTAATCAATACAGATGCTAATGAGGGTAACTTATTGTTATTACATATAAAATATAGAATAAGCAATATGGCTCCAATACTATATAAAATTATAGCAAATTTAGATTGATTTTTGTGTTTTTTAACGATGTGTTCTGAAACGTCATAATCATCCTTGATATTTATTCCTTGTTCTCTAATTTGTTTTATAGAAAGCCCTCGATTATTTAATAATTTTATAGCTTCATAGCGGATATTTTCGTCATGTCCGAGCGTCTCGTAGTTGTTAATTATATTATAGAGTTCTTCATTGTTATAAGGAGATAAAAACTTATAATCGACAGCATCTTTTTCTTTAATATTAAAAACTTTCTTTAATGGTTCAATAATATTGCCTAATTCAAATATGCCCCTATCAGCTGTAGCTCTTTTAGTCAAAAAGATCCCAAGGGGGAGCATCATTAAAGTTGAAAACCAGCTTGCTAAAATAGGATTAAGATTTCCGCTTTTTGCACTATTAGTGGCAAAAATACCAATAAAATGATAGGTTAAAAATAATAGTATGGCGATGACCATAGGGAGGCCAATCCCTCCTTTACGTATTAAAGCACCTAATGGTGCACCAACAAAAAATAAGATGATACAAGCAAAGCCCAATGCAAACTTTTCATGTAATGAAATAATATGTCTGTTGATTAAAATGACAGAATTCTTTTTTGTCTTTTCTTTAGAAATGATGATTTGTTTTGCACTGGTTATTGATTTATCGGCAATATCAATCAACTTAGACTTTTTAGAAGGGCTGAAAAGGTCTAAAAGGTTCCCGGTATAAATAGAGTCATTAATAGACTCTTTAACATTTTTGGTTTTGATTTTTTTAGAGACACCAGACCGTTGAAATAAATTTTTTGAAAATGATTGATATTCTACTTGTCTTTTTTCTGTAAGAGAATCAATGGATTTATTTAAACCAACAATATCAAGCATATTGTACTTGTCTGTTTGCGATTTTTCATCAAAATCAACTTTGTTAAGTTTAGATAAATCTATATTAATAATATATTTTTCAAACGTACTTTTTGCGAACGGCCTATTGTTTTTAGCTTTAGCTTTAGATTTTGCTTTCGTAGGGGTAATGTCTGTATAGTAATTACCATCTAACAATATAAGTTTTAAAACATTTGAATCTTTTTCGCTCGCAAGTTCACCTGTTTTAGATTTTATCGTTGTAGCATTTTTTCTTCCGTCTGCTCCTTTAATATGTATGGTAATATCATTTAAATATTGATCTCTATCACCATGTTTATCGGCGAATTTTATATTATAAGTACCAACTTCATTAAACTGCCCTTCTGCTAGTAACATAGCAGGTTTTAGCTTTGCGATGTTTCTACGCAAGTTATAAGAATTAAGTTCAGCCCATGGAATAACATTATTAGAAAATAAAAAGGTAACGAACCCTAGTATAACAATAAAGATGCTAAGGCCGGACATAGCGCGCTGTAAAGAAATACCTGTTGATTTCATAGCAGCAAACTCATAGTTTTCTGCAAAAGATCCAAATACCATAATGGATGCTAGTAATATGGTAAGTGGTAATACCAAAGGAATTAGCTTTGGCATAAAGTAAATTAAAAATTTGGCTATGATTACAATGTCTAAATCTTTGCCGGCAAGCTCTTTAATATACAACCAAATGGTCTGTAAAATAAATATCAGTATGAGTATTATAAACACACTGATAAAAGTTTTAAGATATGTAGTTAGTATGTAGCGGTCTAATATTTTCACACGTTTAAATTCAATTGGTATTACGAATCATTAGTTTAACAGGCTGGTTATAAAATTAAAAACCTGTGTAAGCACTTCGTTCTCATATTAAAAATCTTTAAAAAAATAAAATGTTCTTTAAAATTTGTTAATACTCTTTTTACAAGTATTTACCTAATCTAATTTGTTGATGTAATAATCTTGATATTTATTGGCATCAAAGGTAAATAAGGTTTCTGATAAAGGCTCATTTGTTTTAAAAGAATTAACAGTGAATGTTGTTTTTGTACTGTTTTTTCCAAGTTGAATTAAATTGTATATATGTTTGGTCTGTGAATCAATACCTAGTAGGATATACTTTATTTCAGAGTTTGAATCTATAGGTGTTAATTTGATGTATTGTATTTTTCTGCCCTTTATGCTTTGTTCAATATCTAGCGTATACATATAGCCATCTTCATAAAAAGACAACATTTTACTTGGTGTAATGGCATCTTCTTCATTATCATTATCTGAAGAAATAGTCACTTCTTCATCTTCAGGACTTATGGTGTAAAGTGTTTTACCATCAAAAAGGCGTATCACTCCAAGGATGTTTAGTTTATATTTATCACCTTTCATGATAACATCACCTCGGGTTTCTTGTTTTATATTTTCTGAAGCGTTTTCAAGCGTATACTTAAAGTCTATCGAAATATTTTCATAGCCCTTTACTTTTTGAGAAACTTCATCTAATAATGTTTTGGCTTTGTTTTGTGCAAAACCACTAATTGTAAAAGCAATTAATAAGAATGTTATAATATTTTTCATTTTCAAATTTAAATTATATCTCGTTTTCTAAATGTTGATCTAAAGCTATAAGGTCAGTAATTAAGACTTGTCTTGCTTTGCTGCCTTCAAAAGGACCTACGATTCCTGCTGCTTCTAATTGATCTATTAATCTTCCCGCTCTATTATAGCCTAATTTTAATTTTCGTTGCAATAATGAAGCAGAACCCTGTTGTGCTGTTACAATAACAATAGCAGCATCTTTAAACAGTTTGTCTCTATCTGATATGTCTATATCAATACCTGTGCCACTTTCTTCGCCAACATATTCTGGTAAAAGGTAAGCGTCCGGATATGCTTTTTGAGAGCCTATATAATCCGTTATTTTTTCAACTTCTGGTGTATCCACAAAAGCACATTGTACACGAATAACATCATTACCTTGTGTAAATAGCATATCACCACGACCAATTAATTGATCGGCACCTGAACCATCCAGAATAGTTCTTGAATCAATTTTGGATGTCACTCTAAATGCTATACGGGCAGGGAAGTTTGCTTTTATTATACCCGTAATAACGTTAACGGATGGGCGTTGTGTTGCTATGATTAAATGTATTCCAATGGCTCTGGCTAATTGCGCTAAACGTGCTATGGGTGTTTCGACCTCTTTTCCAGCTGTCATAATTAAATCTGCAAACTCGTCTACCACTAAAACAATGTATGGTAAGAACTGGTGCCCATCATTAGGGTTTAATTTACGCCCCTTAAATTTTGTGTTGTATTCTGCAATGTTTCTACACATGGCATTTTTTAGCAGCTCGTAACGATTATCCATTTCAATACATAAAGAATTTAATGTATTGATAACCTTCGTGTTGTCTGTGATGATAGCTTCCTCACTATCTGGTAATTTAGCTAAATAATGGCGTTCAATTTTATTGAAAAGCGTTAGTTCTACTTTTTTAGGATCTACTAAAATAAATTTAACTTCTGCCGGATGTTTTTTATATAGTAACGATGTTAAAACCGCATTTAAACCTACCGATTTACCTTGCCCGGTAGCACCTGCCATTAGCAAGTGAGGCATTTTGGCAAGATCGACTACAAAGGTTTCATTACTAATCGTTTTTCCTAAAGCTATAGGGAGTTGCATTTCTGAAGTTTGAAACTTTTTAGATGCAATGACCGAACGCATGGAGACGATGGTGGCGTTTTTATTTGGAACTTCTATACCAATAGTGCCTTTTCCGGGAATAGGAGCAATAATACGAATGCCAAGGGCAGATAATGATAAAGCAATATCGTCCTCTAAATTTTTAATTTTTGAAATACGTACACCGGCTTCGGGAACTATTTCATATAAAGTAACTGTTGGACCAATAGTCGCTTTAATACTAGCTATACCAATCTTGTAGTTATTTAAAGTTTCAACAATTTTATTCTTATTCTCTTCTAATTCTTCCTGATTTATGGTAATGCCCTCAGAATCATATTTTTTTAGAAGGTCTAGAGGTGGGAATTGATATTTTGCCAACTCTAGCGTAGGGTCAAATTGTCCAAAATCTTCAACTAATTTATTTGCTAAGTTATTTGTTTCAGAAAGTTCTTCAGCAACTTTTTCAACTTTCATTTCAAGATCTAATTCTTCTTCGGTTTCTTCTGGAGCAATTTTAACTTCAAGCGGGGCAGGCTTAGTTTCCTTTTTTACTGGAGGTTCATTCTTTTGTAAAGGAATTTCATAAGCAGATTTAATAGCTTCGGCCTCTTCTGACAAATTATTATCTAAAGGAATAACTAAATCATCTTTTAGATCAGAAATCTCATTTTTAATGTCCTTTTTTGCTGACTTAAAAATATTAGTAAAACTTTCAAAAGTGACTCTAAAACGAATAGCTAAATAAGTGATTAGTCCTAATAAAAGGAGTAGAGATGTTCCTATTTTGCCAATATAATCTTGTAGGAATGCGTTAATTTCAAAACCAATAGTTCCGCCAAGGATATCGGTTTTACTCCCGAAAAATCCAAAAAGAACGGATAACCATACAGCTATTAAAATCCCCCAAAACCAATGCTTTCTTAATTTGGTTTTATTCAGGTTCATTAAAACATAGATCCCTGATAAAAAGATTAATCCAGAATATATAAATGAAGCAATGCCAAAACCACGTTGAATAAAAAACTCACCAATCCAAGCACCAAATTGACTTACCCAATTTTGAGTTTCTGAAGTTCTGGAAGGAAATGTGTTTATGACACTTTGATCTGCTTCTCCGGTAAAGAAATAAGAAACTAAGGCTATGCACAACCAAACACCACATATAACAAGTAAACTACCAAAAACCAACTTTTGTTGACTCGATAGCTTAAAACTTGGCTTTTTAATTTTTTGTTTAGGTGGTTTTTTGGTCTTAGTTTTTCTTTTCGCCATTAATGCGTTGTTAGTTTAAACAAAAATACAAATTACTAACGTTTATTCTAAAGTAATAGTATTTTAAAAAATCTTTGGGATATAAATAATAAAACCGACGATAATGGCAAAAATGGAAGCTATAAATACAGCGCCAGCGGCTATATCTTTTATTAAACCAATCTTATTATGATGTTCCGGATGAATAAAATCGGCTATGGCTTCTATGGCTGTATTGACGCCTTCAATACTCATTACAACACCTATACATAATAGTTGAATAAGCCATTCGGTTACCGAAATTTCATAATAAAACCCAGCAAAAGTAAGTATCACAGCAATTGCAAACTGAATTTTAATACTAGCTTCTGTTTTTAAAAGTAGTAAAGCTCCTTTAAAAGCATAACCAATACTTTTAAATCGATTTACTACAAAGGAGTCTTTTTTTGTCATGTATAGAACCGTGGTTTTAATAGTTTTTATAAAGCTTCAAGAGCTGCTTTATAATTTGGTTCGTCAACGGTTTCTGAAACTTGTTCGGTGTATTTTACGGTACCGTTTTCATCTACTATGATAACGCTTCTAGAATGTAGAGCTTCTAATGGCCCTGTAATGAAATTCAACCCGTAAGTTTTTCCAAAACTACCATCTTTATAATCGGATAAACTAATGACGTTATCTAAACCTTCAGCACCACAAAAACGAGCATGTGCAAAAGGTAAATCGTGAGAGATACATAAAACTTTAGTATTTTCTAATTGACTGGCTTCTTTATTAAATTGTCTAACAGATTGCGCACAAGTGCCTGTGTCTATACTGGGAAAAATATTTAAAACTAATTTTTGCCCTTTAAAATCGTTTAAAGTTTTAGTTGATAAATCGGTTGCTGTTAATGTGAAATCTGGAGCTAAACTTCCTACTTGTGGTAAGTTTCCAGATGTTTCTATTGAATTTCCTTTTAAGGTTACTGTTGCCATTGTCTATGTGTTTTTATTAAACTTTAAAAGTAAGCATATAAAATTGTTTAGAAATACTAATTTTTGAAATTATTAAAAAACAATCAAAACTATTATATAAAACTATTAAAAAATAATTTTCAATAAATTTTAATTATGGATTTATAGCTTATAAATATAAATAAAACACTAATTTTTCTTACTTAAAAATTAAGTTTGTGTAAATGAATTAAATGAAGTGATTTGGACTTTTTTGATTGAAGCGAAAAATAGTGATTTCATTCACAAATGAAGGCTTTTTTGAGTTGCATAGCATTGCTATGGGACAATAAAAAGACAAAATGTAGGGATGAAAGGACATTTTGCAGCCAATTATAAAAAGCTTAAATCATTTCAATAACTAATAAATCAAATATAAATGGATACAAATGGTGGTGACATAAACAAATGCCCATTTATGGGCGGGGCTAAAAAAGAAACTGCTGGTAGTGGTACAAGAAATCGGGACTGGTGGCCAAATGAACTAAAATTAAACATCCTCCGTCAAAATGGAGTAAAATCTAACCCTATGGGAAAAGATTTTAATTATGCTGAAGCATTTAAAAGTGTTGATTTTCCAACTTTAAAGCAAGAAGTTATTGATTTAATGACAGACTCACAAGATTGGTGGCCTGCAGATTATGGGCACTACGGACCATTTATGATTCGTATGGCATGGCATAGTGCCGGGACTTATCGTGTTGGGGATGGACGTGGTGGAGCTGCAACCGGAAACCAACGTTTTGCTCCAATAAATAGTTGGCCTGATAATGGAAATTTAGATAAAGCGCGTTTATTGCTATGGCCTGTAAAAAAGAAATATGGAAAGAAGATTTCTTGGGCAGATTTATTGATTCTTGCCGGTAACTGTGCTTTAGAATCTATGGGCTTTAAAACATTTGGTTTTGCTGGTGGTCGTGAAGATATTTGGGAGCCGGAACAAGATATTTATTGGGGATCAGAAACAGAGTGGTTAGGAAATAAAGAACGGTTTGAAGATGGAGAAGATCTAGAAGGACATTTAGGAGCAGCACATATGGGGTTGATTTATGTAAACCCTGAAGGGCCTAATGGCGCATCTGACCCATTAGGCACTGCTAAGCTTATTAAAGAAACTTTTGGACGTATGGCCATGAATGATGAAGAAACAGTAGCTCTAACTGCTGGAGGTCATACCTTTGGAAAAGCACATGGTGCTGCAGATCCTGATAAATATGTAGGCGCAGAACCTGCAGGTGCTTCCATAGAAGAAATGAGCACAGGATGGAAAAATACATATGGTACAGGCGTTTTAGATGATGCGGTTACTAGTGGTCTTGAAGGTGCCTGGACACCAAATCCAACACAATGGGATCATGATTACTTTGATGTGTTATTAAATTACGATTGGGAGTTAACTAAAAGTCCGGCAGGAGCTAGCCAATGGACTCCGACAAAAGAATCACAAGCTAGAATGGCACCTACAGCAGGGGATGCATCAAAGCGACAGGCTTTAATGATGACCGATGCGGATATAGCCTTAAAAGTAGATCCAACTTATCTGGAAATTTCTAAGCGTTTCCATAAAGATCATAAAGCTTTTGAAGATGCCTTTGCACGTGCCTGGTATAAATTAACACACCGTGATATGGGACCAGTATCTCGTTATTTGGGACCTGAGGTGCCTAATGAGGAATTGTTATGGCAAGATCCTATACCGGCGGTTGATTACACATTGAATGATGATGCTGTTTCATCTTTAAAAAAGATGATTCTTGCTTCTGGTTTATCCATATCGCAATTAGTATCTACAGCTTGGGCTTCAGCATCTACGTTTAGAGGTTCGGATATGCGTGGTGGAGCTAATGGTGGTCGTATTCGTTTAGCACCTCAAAAAGATTGGGAAGTAAATAATCCAGTAGAACTGGCAAAAGTACTTGCTGTATATAAGGGTATACAGAAAGAATTTGACGGCACTGTTTCGATAGCAGACTTAATTGTTTTAGGAGGATCTGCAGGGGTAGAGCAAGCATCTAAAAACGCAGGACATGATGTAACAGTATCTTTTATAGGAGGTAGAGGAGATGCTTCTCAAGAACAAACAGACGTAGAGTCTTTTGGTCATTTAGAACCACAAGCAGATGGTTTCAGAAATTACATAAAATCAGATTTGAAAGTAGCTGCAGAAAATTTATTGGTGGATCGTGCTAACTTATTAACACTTTCTATTCCAGAAATGACAGTGTTAGTAGGTGGTTTACGTGTGTTAGGAGCTAATTATGACGGTTCTAACCATGGTGTGTTTACGGATCGTGTAGGTCATCTGACCAATGATTTCTTTGCGAATATTCTGGATTTTACTTATACATGGAAAGCAACCACAAATGATGATACGTTATTTGAAGGAAGCGATCGTCGAACTGGGTCTGTGAAGTTTACGGGAACCCGTGCTGATTTAATTTTTGGTTCAAATACAGAGTTAAGAGCAGTTGCAGAGGTTTATGGAGCAGATGATGCTCAGGAAAAGTTTGTAAATGATTTTATTAAAGCCTGGACAAAGGTTATGAATTTAGATCGTTTTGATTTAAAATAATTTTGAGTATTAAATAATTAAATTGGGGTAAGTGTTTTTATGATGCTTGTCTCAATTTTGTTTTAAAATTTAGTTAGTATGAACGATGTAGAAGTTTTTTTTAATACGATTCAGTCTGGTAATAAAGAGCAGGTTGAAGATCAACTCAGGTCAAATCCAAATTTAGTAAGCGCTAAAGACACTAGAGGTTTTACACCCTTAATTTTTGCTTCTTATTTTGATAAAGAAGCTATAGTTAAAGTGCTGATAGAACATAATGCGTCTGTTGATACTAAAGATGCCTCAGGAAATACAGCTTTAATTGGCGTAGCTTTTAAAGGAAATACAACTTTAGCTTCCTTATTGATTAAAAATGGGGCAGATATTAATGCTAAAAACAGTGGTGGAGTAACGCCTTTAATTTTTGCATCCATGTACAATCAAACCAAAATGATTGAATTATTAATGAAACATGGCGTTGATAAAATTATTAAAGATAACGAAGGTAAAACAGCTTTAGATTATGCAGATGAAAAGGGATTTAAAATTATTGCAAGACTTTTAAAATAGTATTGTGTTAATTTATTAAGTCTATTTTCAAAAGACTCGTTTTAATGATATTTATTTTTTGTTATCTACTGTACTGCATTTATTTTATTCAAACTAATTAGTCCATAAAAATACCAAGGCATTAAAGTCATTCCAATCACAAAACTATTTTGCTTGTCAATTTTTTTTGATATATCTAAGTTTATTAGGTATTTCGGGATAAATCGAACAAATGGAATGTAAATAGGGATGATCCACCATGTTGGATTGTTTGTTAATTCCAATAACATTAAATTGTTTTTTATAGGAATTAATGCTTGATAACCTGACCTGTTGAATTTATTGAACAGATAAAAAAGACTTTCATAAAAAATAATGATAGTTGATAGCAGTATTTTGGATCGAATAACACTTAAAATAAAGGCATAGCCATCAAGGGTAATTATAGAATTCTTGATATTTTGAAAAGGTAATACAAACAAATCAAATATTGGAAGAAAACTTGATGTTGAGAACGTGTTTTCCATGGCATCAAATAAAGACATGATACCAGTATTTTTTTGCTCTACAGGATTATTGATTAATTCATTTATAGGGTAAAAAATAAAATCATTAATATATGCTACTAAATATGAAATAACAATAAAAAAGAATGTGATAAAGAGAATGCCATTAAATGCGTTTTTATTTGTTTTTATATATTTTTTATGGGCTAGAAGTAGGGTTATAATAAAAACCAACATGTAAGATATTGGATTAAAAATAAATTGACCAATCCCAACATCTTCATATTTTTGAATATTAAATATGAGATAATAACTTTTCTCAATGAAATTAGTAAATAAGACAAAAAATAGACTGTATTTAATACTAATCTTAATAACCTCTTTCAATTCAATGTTTCTCATATTGTGACTATTTTAAAAGGTTCCTTTAACGTCTTGTGGAAACACGGTGTAAGTGTTTAGCCGACATCAACTCTTGGGTTTATTTGACATATAACGAATCTAATAAATTAAAATTGGATTGTAAATTTACTGGGAATATTTGATTAGTTTATTTCAGATAATGTAAAGATAAAATGCCGTTTTATAATGAAACAAGTTCATCACAAGTACACTTTATTAGTTGTTAATGAAGGAAATAGAACCTTTTAAAAGTCTGTCAATAAAAAAAACACCTCGCTAGAAGTGTTTTTTTATTGGTAATTTTTCTTTTTCAGTTATTTATCAATCGAGCCCATGACACGTTTCATAAAACTATTTAAAGCTTCTTTTTGTGGTATGCCTTCTTTTATCATTTTATTCACTTCAATAGCACCATACATATTAGAAATAAGCTCGCCAATAACATCTAATTCTTCGTCTTTAAGAGAAGAAACTTCAGTTAAAGCTTCTAATGTTTCAACAGTTTCTACAATGTAATCTTCATCATTGTCTTCAATAAATTGTGTAAGATGTTTAATTACTGGTAACTTCATATAAAAAATTGATTTTTCATTTCCGCAAAGGCGGAAATCTCTAATTCAGGTACAATCAATCAAATTTTGCCTATCATAAGGCTTTAAATTACTTCTTCAACAAGTTCTTTTAAAACGTCAAATTTGTTAGTCTGTGTTTGATTTACAAATTTTCCATCTTTAAAAGTAGCAAACGTTGGTAAGTTATCAACGGTAGCTAATTGTCTGGATTCTGGAAACTTTTCCGCATCTGCGATAATAAAAGTTACATTTTCTAATTCGGAAGCTAATTTTTTAACTTTTGGTTTCATAATACGACAATTGCCGCACCAAGTTGCAGAATATTGCACGACAACAGTTTTGTTATTGGCAACCAATTCACTTAAGTTATCCTGATTTAATTCTTGTACCATAATACTTTTTTGAATTTTAAATGAAGAGGTTTAAATTTTTTACCTCAATCAAAAATTTTAAACCACTTCAATATATCAAGTACCAAATTCCAAACAGAAGCGATTGGAATTTGGTATTTTGATTATTGAAATTTCTTAATTCACGTGAGCAGCTAAATACTCAGCTGTTGCATTTCTGTTTGCATTCATGGCATCTTTACCTTCTTCCCAGTTTGCAGGACAAACTTCTCCTTTTTCTTGTACATGTGTTAAAGCGTCTATAATGCGTAAAAATTCATTTACGTTTCTACCAATAGGCATATTGTTTACACCTTCGTGTTGTACAATACCGTTTTCATCTATGACGTAAGTTGCTCTGTAAGTTACATTGTCACCTTCTACGGTTACAACACCGGTTTCTTCATTGTATTGCTCGTTAGTGATATCTAAAATGCCTAAAGTAGATGCTAAATTTCTGTTAGAATCAGCTAGAAGTGGGTAAGTAACACCTTCAATGCCACCGTTATCTTTTGCTGTGTTTAACCATGCAAAATGTACTTCCGGAGTATCGCAAGATGCTCCTATAACAATCGTGTTACGTTTTTCGAATTCTGCTAATGCTGCTTGAAAGGCATGTAATTCTGTTGGACAAACAAAAGTAAAATCTTTAGGATACCAGAATAGTAATACTTTTTTGTTGTTGTTTTTTGCTTCTTCAAGAACGTTTACTTTAAAAGTATCGCCCATGTCGTTCATTGCGTCCACATTTAAATCTGGAAATTGTTTTCCTACTAATGCCATTTGTATTTAAATTTTATAATTAATAATTCATTTGTAAGTGTGCAAAAATACTTTATAACAAGAGAAAATGAAATAGAAATAAAATTTTAAATAACTATAGACTAATAGTATTTGTCTATAATGTTTGAAAATGAGAGTGTTAGCCTTTTATTTTTTTGTTAGTAGTTTTATCTTAATAGAAAAAGCAGCAAATAAGAGTGTGGTAAAAGGACTAAGCCAGTTGAAAATGGCATACATAAAATAGTCACCAACTCCTACACCTAGTACTCCAGATTGATAAGCTCCGCAGGTATTCCAGGGAATTAAAACGGAGGTTACTGTTCCAGAGTCCTCTAGAGTTCTACTAAGGTTTTCTGGAGCCAATCCTTTATCTTCAAAGGCCTGCTTAAACATTTTTCCTGGAATAACGATGGCTAAATATTGATCTGAAGCAACAGCGTTTAAACCTAAACAGCTTATTACTGTGCTAGAAAATAAACCAAATACAGTAGTTGCAAATGCTAATAGGGCATTTGTAATTCTAGCTAAGGCTCCAATGGCATCCATGATACCTCCTAATACCATGGCGCAACATACTAAATAAATCGTCCAAAGCATACCATTCATACCTCCAGAATTAAGTAGTTTCTTTAATCTTTTTAAGGTTATTAACTTATCTAAACTACTAACTTTACTAGCCAATGTGGTTTGATCTAATGATTTAAAAGAGAAGACTTTTGCTAAATCTTCTTTGGTGTAAATTTTTTCTAAATCATCGTCAGTAAATAAGTTTTTTAAGTCTTCATTCGATTTAATAGCCTCTAATTCTTTATCGGTATAGGATGCGATGTATTCATTATCATCAATAGTGATTTGAGTATCAGTCAAAACAGAAGTAACAATTGTTTTTGTTTTAGATGAAGATAATTTATTTAATACTTCAGGCTGGAATACTAATGCAAATACGGCAGCTAATATGACACCAGAGGCTAATGCAATTAAAGGTTTAGTTTTGAGTAATATTAGAACAACAACAGTTAAAGGGACAATAAACAATAGCGGTGTTGTGTTAAAGTTTTTATTTATTGTTTCTAATATAAAGGCAGTGTCTGTACTTCCAGTAGTATCAATAGTTGTACTCAAAATAGAAAAAACTATTAATGTAATAATTATAGTTGGCACCGTGGTAATCGTCATATACCGAATATGAGTAAACAAATCTGTTCCCGCCATAGCTGGAGCTAAGTTTGTAGTATCACTTAAGGGAGACATTTTGTCTCCAAAATAAGCTCCGGAAATAACAGCACCGGCAATCATTCCTGAAGGAATACCTAAAGCACTGCCAATTCCTACCAGTGCAATACCAACAGTTGCAGAAGTAGTCCAGGAACTTCCAGTTGCAATAGAAATTATGGCTGCTATTATTACAGAAGCCGGTAAAAATATGGATGGATTTAAAACTTGTAAACCATAGTATACCATGGCAGGGATAATTCCACTAATTAACCATGTTCCGGCAAGAGCGCCTACTAAGAATAAAATCATAATGGGAACGAAAACGCTTCTTAAGTTCTCCCAAATCTCTTTCAACATGATGTTAAGAGACACTTTGTTAAAAAAACCAACTATTGCCGCAACACCCCCAGACATTAATAAAATAAATTGATTAGAATAATCTCCCAACATGCCACCGTCTGCAAAAAAGATATTATAAGCTAATAATACCATTAAAAAGAAAACAGGAATTAAAGCTTCCCATATACTTAATTCTTTATTATCAATAATTTTTTGATCCTCTATGTTTATTTCGGTAAGGTTGTTTTCGTTTTGCATCTATTAAGTTTTAATCACGTAATGTTACGATAATCATTATTTTTTAACAAATTACTTAGCTTCGATTTTTAAATGTTTAATAAAATTTATGATTAATGTGTTAAAAATCATGTGACTTTTCTGTAAGAGTGGTGTCATAAAAATAAGACGCTGTAAATCTTTTATTTATATCAAAATGATGTAATTATTCTATTGTTTTAACACCCCTGATTTACAGTTTAAATTTCTCTCCTCTTGAGTTAGTTTTACCGTCTAACTTATTTAGTAAGCTCTCTCACTTCGGTTTAAATTAAATGAATTAGAATCAATAATGATGAAGCGAACTATTATGTCCAGTAAAAATATAAGCCTTAAAATCAAGGATATAAATCTAAAAATTAAAAAGTATAATCAGCAATTATCAAGAAGTTTAAAAACTCTAGAATATATTTACATGTTAGAAGTTAATTATGAAAAAAAGGTAAAAAAAAAGCATTTTAAAGAACTTTTAAACTTTAAAACCAATATCCAAAAACATATTATAAAGACTACTCAAAAAATAAATTATTATAAATCTTTGCAAAAGAAATTAAAATTTTAGAGTATATGATGTGTATTTTGGTTTAAATTGTATTTTTATCTGCATACATGGATTCATTAACTCAAATCGTTTTAGGAGCTGCTTGTGGTGAAGCAGTTCTAGGAAAAAAAATTGGTAATAAGGCTTTGCTATTTGGAGCTATTGGTGGTACTATTCCAGATTTAGATGTTTACGTTGGTAGTTTGCTGTATAATAATGAAATTGATGCCATGTTGTTTCATAGAGGCTTTATGCACTCTATTTTATTTTCAGTTTTTGCAGCATTTCTTTTTGGATGGGGTATTTATAAATTATATAATTCGGGTAAACGCTTGCATACTACGACTCAAAATGATTGGATTAAACTGTTCTTTTGGTCATTATTTACACATCCAGTTTTAGATTGTTTTACACCATATGGCACGCAATTATTTACACCGTTTAGTAATTACCGTGTTGCGTTTAATAATATTGCGGTGGCAGATCCTATTTATACATTGCCGTTCCTCATCTGTATGATTGTCTTAATGTTTTTTAATAGAAAATCGAATAGAAGAAAGCTTTGGTTAAAACTAGGTTTAGGAATTAGTTCTGTTTATATGTTATTAACTATAGGAAACAAGTTTTATATAGATGCTGTATTTAAAAAATCTATGGCAGAAAACAATATTAATTTTGAACGCTATAGTACACAACCAGCTATATTTAATAATGTATTATGGTACGGAATTATTGAAACGGATTCTTTGTATTTTGTGTCTAACTACTCTTTGCTAGATAAAAAAAACAGGTTTTTAAATTTTAAAAAATTGTCTAAACAACGCGATTTAAAACCTGCTGAATTCAATGATATTAAAAACTTAGCATGGTTTAGTAATCATTATTATAGTATTTATAAGGTTAAAGACAATGAATATCAATACAATGATTTAAGATATCCTATTTTAGATAAAAACAATCCAAACTCATCCGTTTTTAGTTTAACACTTTACAAAGACAATGACCGATTAAATATAAAGCCCTTTAAGCCTAAATTTGAGAGTTTTGAAACCATTATGTCAGATTTATGGACACGTATTAAAGGGATTTAACTCAGGTTATACATTAAAAACCTCCACCAGCCGGACGGGTAGGTGGCGTCTTAAAAAGACTTAAAACTATGGACTTCACTACTTTTTATAGTTTTAACCATCATAACGAAGATCTAATGCTTAACCTAGGTTAAACAGTTTCTATTACTTTTGAATCGAGAATATTAAGAGCTTCCATACATTCACGCATCGTTTGGTAAGTGCGTTCAATATCTGCATCTAACCCTATGGAAAAACGAATTAACCCGTCGCTTAAACCCATTTCCTTTTGCTCTTCTTCTGGAATTTCAGATGATGTAGAGCTTCCTGGCGCACTAAAAAGCGTTTTGTAAAACCCTAGACTTACAGCCAAATAGCCTAGATTTTTATCTTGCATCATTTCCATAAGCTCGTTTGCTTTATCTAAAGAACCTACATCAATAGTTAACATGCCTCCAAAACCATATTTTTCATTCATCATAGTTTTAAATAATTCGTGAGATGGATGAGATTCTAGTCCGGGATAAACAGTTTTTAAGCCGTCGGCTTCAAATCTTTTAGCCAAATAAGAGGCGTTATGACTATGCTGTTGCATTCTAATGTGCAATGTTCTTAAGTTCTTTAAAATAGATGAAGCTCTTAAACTATCCATTGTAGAACCTAATAACATCGATGCACCATCATTCACATTTCGTAAATCATTTATAAATTCTTGAGTACCGCAAACAACACCGCCAACGGTATCACTAGATCCATTAATAAATTTTGTTAAGCTATGTATAACTACGTCGGCACCTAACATGGCTGGAGAAATAGATAGCGGAGAAAAGGTGTTGTCTACCACTAATTTTAAATGATGTCTCCTGGCAATATCTGCTAATCCTTTAATGTTGGCAACTTCTAAAAGAGGATTACTTACAGATTCACAATACAGTACTTTTGTGTTTTCTGTAATAGCACTTTCGACAATTTCTAAATTAGTAATGTCTACGAAAGAAGTGTCTATATTAAATCGTGGTGTGAAATTTTTCAAAAACGCATAAGTACCACCGTAAATAGTTCTACTGGAAATAATATGATCTCCAGCACCACATAATTGTAGTAATACAGGAGTGATGGCTCCCATTCCAGATGCAGAAACATTAGCCGTCTCTGTGCCTTCCATGGCTGCTAAAGCTTCTCCAAGGTATAAATTTGAAGGCGAAGAATGACGCGAATATAAATAGCAACCATCTGCATTGCCTTCAAAAGTATCAAACATTGTTTTTGCTGATAAGAATGTATAGGTCGAAGAATCAGAAATAGAAGGGTTTACACCTCCAAATTCACCAAAATATTGTAAGTCTTGTATACTATTTGCTGGTTTAAAAGCCATGATGTTTTAAGTTTGATTTATATATAACAAAATTCAATATTATAAGATTATAAAACAATGAATATTTAAATATTTAGAAAATAAAACTTAATTATGTCTAATTTGTAGATTATATTATTGATTCTTGTGTGTTTTTGTGTATATTGATGAAAAAATTTCAATTATGATATTTGATGACATTGATAGAAAGTTACTAGATTACTTACAAGTGGATAGTAAACAAACAAATAAAGAGCTTTCCAATAAATTAAATCTTTCTGTAACGGCGGTTTATGAACGTATAAAAAAGCTAGAAAGAGAAGGGTACATTAATAGATATGTGGCATTAGTAAATAAAGAACGCGTCGATAAAGCATTTGTAGCATTTTGCCATATCAAGCTTGTACAGCACAGCCAAGAATATGTTGTAAAGTTTGAAAAAGAGGTAGCCAATATAAATGAGGTGTTAGAATGTTATCATATTAGTGGTGATTACGACTATTTATTAAAAGTTTTAGTAAAAGACATGCAAGCTTTTCGTGAGTTTATGGTTAAAAAGTTAACGACCATCAATCATATTGGTAGTACGCATAGCATGTTTGTAATAAGTGAAGTAAAGCATACTACAGCGATTAATATGTAATTATGAATACAACTATCTATAAAGGCATTGAGTTTTTAATTATTTTTATTCTATTACCTATTAGTTTTGCTATGACCTATTCTATAAAACTCAAAGTGAGTATAGGTATCATCGGGTTTATATATATCATTTATATTTTGTTAAGGGTTGAGAAGAAAAAGTTTAAAATTGCTTCAGGTTTGAAATGGCATATATTCTGGAAACAAACCATTTTTAAATTAATTGTCATTGCAATTCTTACGACATTGTTTGTTTGGTTAACGGATAATGAATTGCTTTTTAATGTATTACTAAATAAGCCTAAACTGTGGGTTTTTATATTGTTTATTTATAGTTTCTTTTCGGTATATCCGCAAGAAATAATTTATAGAACTTTTTATTTTCAACGTTATAAAGGTTTATTTAAAAACGAAACGTTATTTGTTTTCGTAAATGCTATTATATTTTCTTTGGGGCATGTGTTTTTTAAAAACAGTTTAGTGCTAGTATTAACTTTTTTTGGAGGACTACTGTTTGCAATGACCTATAAAAAGACACAATCTACACTCTTGGTATCTATAGAACATGCTGTTTATGGTTGTTGGTTATTTACAGTAGGAATGGGAGGTATGCTTGGTTTTCCTGCTTGATTTTTAAAAGCACTTATCCTAAGTGTATAAAAAGACTACACTTTTAAATCTTTTTCTTATTTTTGGCTAGCTATTTATTAACCACAACTTACTAATCAACATGAAGAAATTAAGTTACATTATCTTGGGATTTATTATTGGAGCCGTATTAACGTATTATTTTTGTTCAAGAGACATTGATGTCAAATCAATGTCAACAAAATTTGAAATACCAGATGGCGTTATTGAAAGGGACAAGGCTGAAGAATTAAATAACAATTGGACTGAGTACAGAGAAGCAGCAGTAGATTCTGCAGCGCAACGACAAGGAAGAAAAAAAGATAATCGTTGGACTTCTTGGAAGTTAAAAGATATTGAAAATTATTTGGCTTACTCAAAAGAAGAAGCGGAAAAATTAGGGTACGATATGAACGGTATTCGTGTTTATTTAGGTGTTTATGGAGAAAACGCTGGGTTAAATAAAAAGAATTTAACGACTATGTTTATAGTGCCAACAGGTAAAAAATCTCATGATACTGCTAGTATGATGCCTTTTACTTTTCAAAGTAATACAGATCTTCCTATGCCTCCTTTAAATAACGGTCATGGAGGTTCAGGAGGGTATCCTAATTAGAATATAGAATAAAATGGAAGAGTTTTTAAAGCAAAATTACAGTTTTATAACTCTTAGCATAGAATTATTAGCAGCTGTAACAGGATTATTATTTTATAAAAAATATAAAACTGCAGCTGCTAAGTATTTTATATATTTTTTGATATACCTAATAATTTGCGATTTTATTTGTTCTTATACATGGTATGTTCATCCTGAAAAAATTTTTGGTTTCCTCATTGGTACTGTTTTTGAAAAGAATTATTGGTGGTCCACTTTATACTGGTCCATTGGTGCTATTTTGTTTTTTGCGTTTTATTATTTTAAAATTTTAAAAAACAGAACATTTAAAACCATAGTAAAGTATACCAGTTATATATTTTTAGTGTTTTCTATCCTTTGTATTATTATAAATTGGGATGAGTATTTTACTCGTTTTTTTCCTTTAATAAGTATTTTTGGAGCCATAGTTATATTTCTCTGTGCAGTATTTTATTTCATTGAAACGTTACAAAGTGATAAAATACTAACCTTTTATAGATCGCTCAATTTTTATATTAGTATTGCTATATTTATTTGGTGGTTAATCATCACACCTTTAACGTTTTATGATATTTACTTTGCTTATGAAGTAGGAAACCCTAATCGTGATTGGAATTTTATATTTCTAAAATGGGAAATTTATTTATTTGCCAATATATTTATGTATTTAACTTATACTTTTGCTTTGATATGGTGCAAACCGGAGAACAATTAGCGAGTACAGCTTCTGAACGCTATTTATTAATATATATGATTACTGTTTTAGTAGTTGTAACATCACTGGTAATTGTCTTTTTTATTGTATTTCAAAAAAGAAAGAATAAATTGTTGTTGGATAAAATTAAACAACAACAAGCTTTTGAAGAAGAGATAGCTCAGGCTCAAACCGAAATACAAGAACAAACGCTTAAGAATATAGGGTGGGAATTGCACGATAATGTTGGGCAATTATTATCCTTTGCGAGTATGCAATTAAGTATTTTAAAAATGCAGGTAGCTGATGATGTAAAGGATAAATTTAAAGATACTACTGAAGCCCTTAAAAATAGTTTATCTGAAGTAAGAGCACTTTCGAAAACATTAAATAATGAGGTTGTTTTAAATATTGGTTTTGAAAAGTCTATCACCAACGAATTAGATCGACTTAAAAAGATGAAATTCACTTCTGCTAAACTAAAAACCGTAGGAGAGAAGATCGATTTTACAAACAGGAAACATGAGATCATTATTTTTAGAATCATACAAGAGTTTTTATCTAATTCGGTAAAATATTCTGAGGCTGAAAATCTAGCTGTTACAATAGAGTATCAAACAAAAAGCTTAAAAATCATTGCGACAGATGATGGTAAAGGCTTTGATATGAATGATATAGAAAAAGGCTCGGGATTAATAAATATGAAGAGTAGGGCATCATTAATTAATGCAGAGTTAGAGTTGTTTTCCAAACCAAATGAAGGTGTGCAATTAATATTAGATTATCCAATTTCCTAAAAAATGGTTTAAACCACTTCATTAAGAGAAGTATTTAAACATTTTTTTTAAGAGCCCTAATTTCCCTTTATAAGGCGCGTATCTTATACTTGGGTCTGACCAGTTTCCGCGTTTGGATATGGCTTTATTGTGTGAAAACGTGTCGAAACCAGTTTTTCCATGATAGGCACCCATACCGCTAGCTCCAATACCTCCAAATGGCAATCTGTGATTTCCAAAATGGATTAATAAATCATTTATAACACCGCCACCAAAACTATATTTTTTAATTGTTTGCTCAATAAAAGTGTCATTATTCGAAAACACATAAAGCGCCAATGGTTTGTCATAATTCCAAATAATACTTTCTATATCCTGCTCAGTATCATAAGTTAGAATGGGTAAAACGGGACCAAAAATTTCATCACTCATTAGTTTACTATCTAAATTAGGTGAATCAATTAATGTAGGAGCAATATAGCAATCTTCTACATCGATATTACCACCAAAAATCACATGAGAATCCTCTAGCATCTCCGCTATTCGTTGCACATTTCTCTTATTGATAATTCTCGGTAAATCGCGAGATTCTTTTGGGTTAGCACCATATCTTTTAATAATTTCAATTTTTAATGCATCAATAAAAGCGTCTTTAAGATTAGATTTTATAATGATGTAATCAGCAGAAATACATGTTTGTCCGGCATTTAAAAACTTCCCCCAGGATATGCGTCGAGCAACCAGTTTTAAATCAGCCGTGTCATCAATAATACAAGGTGATTTTCCACCTAATTCTAAAGTAACAGGCGTTAAATGTCTAGCTGCAGCACGAGCAACAATTTTTCCAACAGAAACACTACCCGTAAAGAATATATAATCCCATTTTTGGGATAGTAACTCTGTAGCTATTTCAACACCGCCTTCAATGGATGCTGCAACAGCTTCCGGAAATATTTTTTGAACGATGTCTGTGATGAGTTGTGAAGTGTGCTTAGTTAGTTCGCTAGGTTTTAAAATAACCGTATTTCCAGCGGCAATCGCCATAATTAAAGGCTCAATTGCTAATAGAAAAGGATAGTTCCAAGGGGCAATAATTAATATCGTTCCGTAAGGCTCTTTGTAAATATAATCTCGAGCAGGAAATGTTAACATCGATGGTTTTACTCGTTTTGGCTTCGCCCACTTTTTAAGGTTTTTAATAGCTAAGTTCAGCTCAGAAATAACTAACCCAAATTCGCTAATAAAAGTTTCGAATTCTGGTTTTTTGAAATCTTTTTTTAGAGCATCGTAAATAGCATGTTCATTAGAAACTATTTCTTGTTTTAAAGCCTTTAAAAGTGATAATCTATAAGGGACATCTTTCGTTTTTTGAGACTTGAAAAAAGCCTTTTGTTTTGAAAGTATTTGAGTTATGGTATTCAAAAGTGTTTTTTATAAAGATATTCAAATTATGGGAAACAAGCATCCCAAATGGCATCTTTTGGAGGTGGTGCTGAAATGTTTATTAGTTCTTTTTTAACGGGATGAATAAACTCAATATATCTAGCATGTAAATGGATACCGGCGTCTTTATTGCTTCTATCAAAACCATATTTTAGATCCCCTTTAATTGGACATCCGATGTTTGCTAATTGAGACCGTATTTGATGGTGTCTGCCTGTTTCCAAATTAATTTCAAGTAAATAATAGTTGTCTAACTTCTTTAATAATTCATAGTGAAGAATAGCTTTTTTGCTGTCTTTTACCTCTTTTATGTACGCAGTAGATTTATTGTTTTTTGGATTTTTTTTCAGCCAATTTATTAAAGTATCTTCAGGTTTAGGAGGAGCATTTTTTACAATAGCCCAGTATGTTTTTTTTATGTCCTTTGAAAGAAATAATTTATTAAGTCTGGGTAATACTTTACTTGTTTTTGCAAAAATGACAAGACCTGTTGTAGGCCTGTCTAAACGATGCACAACTCCTAAATAGACATTTCCAGGTTTGTTATACTTGTCTTTAATATATTCTTTTACGACATCACTTAATGGTTTATCACCTGTTTTATCACCTTGTACAATATCCCCAGCGCGTTTGTTAATGATAATAATATGATTGTCTTCGTAAAGAATTAGAAGGTTAGACTTGTTAGATAAAATTTTAGACATGTTAGGTTTTTGGATTATTCGATTATTGGATCACTGGATTGTTGGGTTATTTTAGAGTAGATTTAAATTTAGAAGTCATTTTTATAATGGATTCTAAGTTTTTAGAAAGTTCTTTTAATTCTTCATTATTTATAAAACCTAAATCTGATGCTATTAATAACTGTGTCTCAATTTCGTATGCAGAACCTAAAGTTATTTGTAAGAACCGAGCAAAATCTTTATTCGATTGTCTTGAAGAACCTTCAGCTATATTGGAAGGTATAGAAACAGATGCTCTTCTTAATTGGTTTGTTAGACCAAATTTTTCAGATTCAGGAAACTTTGAGGTAATAGAATATATTTCAGAACAAAAAGACCTACTTCTTTTCCAAATTTCTAAGTCTTTAAACCTATGCATATAAAGTATCTAAAATCTAATAATCCAATTATCTAAAAAGTCTAACAATCTAAACTAATATTGTTCCCCATCACTTGGAAAATCAAGGCTTTTTACATCACCAACATATTGGGAGATGGCATTGGTCATATCTTCATATAAATTCATATAACGACGTAAGAAACGAGGATTGAATTCGTGAGTCATTCCCAGCATATCATGCAATACCAGTACTTGTCCATCAACACCGTTTCCTGCTCCAATGCCTATAATAGGAATACTTACACTTTCGGCTACTTGTTTTGCTAGTTTAGCAGGAATTTTTTCAAGAACAATAGCAAAACAACCAATGCGTTCCAGCATTTTTGCATCATTAATAAGTTGCTGAGCTTCTTGTTCTTCTTTGGCTCTTACTGTATATGTTCCAAATTTATATATGGATTGAGGTGTTAATCCTAAATGTCCCATGACAGGAATACCAGCATTTAATATACGCTTAATAGAGTCTTTTATTTCTTTGCCACCTTCTAGTTTAACTGAATGGGCGCCACTTTCCTTCATAATTCTAATAGCAGATCGTAGTGCCTCTTTTGGGTCACTTTGGTAGCTGCCAAATGGTAAATCAACAACCACTAAAGCGCGGTATATGGCACGAATTACAGAAGATGCATGATAAATCATTTGATCTAAAGTAATAGGTAATGTAGTTTCATGTCCAGCCATAACGTTACTTGCAGAATCACCAACAAGTATAACATCGATACCAGCACCATCAACAATTTTTGCCATTGTATAATCGTAAGCGGTTAACATCGATATTTTTTCACCATTAGCTTTCATGTCAACCAATGATTTAACTGTGATACGTTTATACTCTTTTTTAGCTACAGACATAATTTTTCTGATTTTTAAAATAGTACGTAAAAGTAATGAATTATACCAATTTGAGTATATATGTTAAACTTTTCTTTAAGGCATACCATCATTACGTATGTTATTCTACATTAGTTGAAAATTTACATATTATGGCTCGAACAATATTCTATTTATTCGTTTTAATTACTTCAACTATATATGCTCAAAACGATGAGCAAGCTCAAGTAAAATCAGCTGTAGACACTTTTTTTGAAGGATTTCATAAAGGAGATACAACACTTATGAAGTCTGTTATGATGGATAAAATACTTCTGCAAACAGCTTATAAAAATAAAGAAGGAAAAGATATTTTGGTTACTGATAACCCTGAAAAACTTATCAATGCGATTGCAAATAGACCAGATGACCAAAAATGGGATGAACGTTTATTGGATTATAGCATTCAGGTAGATGGTAATATGGCAAATGCCTGGACACCATATGAATTTTGGTTTAATGGTGCATTTAGCCACTGCGGTGTTAACTCGTTTCAGTTTTTTAAAGATGGTGATCAATGGAAAATTATCTATTTAATTGATACCAGAAGGAAAGCGAACTGTAAATAATAATTAAAACTATAAATAAATTATGAAAATCAAAAGTTTTACTATTTGTGTAATGATTTTTACACTTTTTGTTGTTTCAAATACAGCTATGTCACAAGTAAAAAGCCCCAAGGGAAATACGGAGATTGTGATCGAAGGCGTAGAAATTTCAGTAGATTATTCAAGGCCATATAAAAAAGGGAGAGACATTTTTGGAGGATTAGTGCCATATAATAAATATTGGCGTACAGGCGCGAATTTAGCAACAGAAATATCGTTTTCTAAAGATGTTAAATTTGGAGGAAAAGAAATTAAATCTGGTCGTTATAGGTTGTATACTATACCAGGAAAAACGAAATGGATTGTCAAACTTAATAGTGAACTGGGAAAGAAAGGTTTTTATGAACCAAATTATGATCTAGATGTATTAGAGGTTTCTGCAACTCCAAAAGCAATGAAGCAAGAGTTAGAACAATTTACAATTATCTTAAAAAAACACAAAAAAGGAGCAAAGTTAATTATGAAATGGGATATGACTAAAGTTGTAGTTCCTATAACATTAAAATAGTTTATTGTACATTAAATTAAAATGTTATTAGGTTCCAGATAGAGGCTTTTGATAAAGAAGTTATATTGTTTAGTACGTTTAAAAAACATCTGTTTGTTATTGCACTTGAGAGAGATATGTGGAAAGTTATCTATTTAATTGATACTGGAAGGAAATCTATTTGCGATTAATTTCTTTTAATTAAACAAATATATTTTTACCGTTTAAAGTCTTGGCTTTATAGTATAGTTTTCTAGTTTTTTCAAGCCTTCTAGAAAATCAATTCTATCTAAATTTTTTAGTTTAAGTTTATAATTGGCAAAATATGTCCCATTTGGAAAAGTAATTGTTGTTTTTCCTTCCTCCAAACCTGTATTAATAAGTGTTCCATAGTCATTGATGTTATTAGCTATTCCAGCTAAAAATTTACTTGGCATTTTATATGATCCAGTATAGGCATAAATAGCATCTCCTTTTTTACTAATCGCCAAATTTGATGTTATTTTTCCAAAAGTAACTATTGCTTCGGTTTTTATATTTTTGAATTCAATTAAAGCCCCTTCTTTAATTTCCTTATCACCAGATACCCAAATGAGGTGATTGCCGCCTATTCTAAATCTGCTCCCATTCCATTTGGCATCAGTAAAAAATATAGTTGTTTTTGGTTTGATTGATTTTAAGGCAGTTATAGAAAAACTATCATTACCAGTTGCATTAAACGAAGTGAAAACAATATCTCCTGTGTTTAATGTATTGCTATTGTCTTCTAAGACTAAAATAGTAACTAATAATAAACAAGGTATAAAAAGAAACTTAAAGGTTTTCATGTGTTATCATTTTTTGATGCATAAAGATCAAAATCAATAACAACTTTGAAGTTAACTCAAATTTAACTATTTGTAAAAAATGAAGGTTTTAAATTAATAAAAGCTTATGAAAACAGTGTTAATTTTAATTAAACGTTATCTAACAATCTGTTAGATTAACCCCAACAGCTAAACCACCTTCAGAAGTTTCTTTATATTTTGTATGCATATCTTTGGCCGTTTCCCACATGGTAGCAACGACTTTATCCAGTGGTACTTTTACATTTTTAGGATCTGTATCTAATGCCATTTCAGCAGCATTTATAGCTTTAATGGCCCCCATAGCATTACGCTCAATACATGGTATTTGTACCAATCCACCAATGGGGTCGCATGTTAACCCTAAATGATGTTCCATAGCTATTTCTGCAGCAATTAATACTTGTTCCGGAGTGCCTCCTAAAAGTTCACAAAGTGCACCGGAAGCCATAGCTGATGATACACCAATTTCCGCTTGGCAGCCTCCCATGGCAGCACTAATGGTTGCGCCTTTTTTAAAGATACTACCAATTTCGCCAGCCACTAATAAAAAACGTTTTATATCTTCAAAATTGGCGTCATGATTTTCAATCACTAAATAATATAATAAAACAGCAGGAATGACTCCAGCACTTCCGTTAGTGGGAGCTGTAACGACTCTTCCTAAAGAAGCATTGACTTCATTTACAGCAAGCGCAAAACAGCTCACCCATTTTAAAATCTGTCGAAATTTAACTTCGGTATCTCTTATGGCATAAACCCATTCAACAGGGTTTGTGTAAGCAGTATGTCCTTTTAAGCTTTGGTGCATATCAAAAGCACGGCGTCTTACATTCAACCCTCCAGGAAGATTACCTTCTGTATGGCAGCCAATATATATACATTCAAGCATGGTGTTCCAAATGCGTTTTAGCTCCAGATCTATTTCTTTTTCTGAACGAATCGATTTTTCATTCTCTAAAACAACTTCAGAGATAGGTTTCTTTAAAGTTTCACAAAACTGTAAAAGCTCTGTGCCTTTATCAATAGGGTAAGGGAATGAGCATTTAATTTCGAAATTCTTTTTTGAATTATTGAGTTCTTCTTTAATAACAAATCCCCCTCCAATAGAGTAGAATGTTGATTGATATTTTTTACCATTAATAATTGCAGTAAAAGTCATTCCATTAGAGTGAAATGGTAAAAATTTTCTATTGAACACAATGTCTGTTTCTACATTAAAAGCTATAGACTTTTCATTGTTAAAGTTTAATATGTTAGTTTTTTTTATTTCAGAAATAATAGAAGCAATGTTTTCCGTAGGAATGATTTCAGGATCAGAACCATTTAATCCAAGCATGACAGCATAATCTGTTGCATGGCCTTTTCCTGTTAATGATAAGGAACCATATAAATCTACAGATATTTTTTCAACGATATCAAAAGTGTTGGTGTCCTTTAACTCTTTAATCCATCTTTCAGCAGCTCTCCAAGGCCCCAAGGTATGCGAACTCGATGGTCCAATACCAATTTTTAACATGTCAAAAACAGAAATACATTCCATGTAACTATATCGTTATCGTTTTAATGGAGCAAATATAAATTGTTTTACTACATTTAAGTCTATTCTTTAAAATATATGTGTTATAAATGACAGCTTGTCAGTATTTCTCAAATGGCATAATGATTGACTATTAGAAAACGAGTTTAAAAATGAACATTGAACACAAATAAAGTATAAAATATTATGAGTAAAATTATTGGAATCGATTTAGGAACAACCAACTCTTGCGTTTCTGTGATGGAAGGTAACGAACCTGTTGTTATCCCAAACGCAGAAGGTAAACGTACTACACCATCGGTCATAGCTTTTGTAGAAGGCGGTGAAATTAAAGTTGGTGATCCAGCAAAACGTCAAGCAGTTACTAACCCAACAAAAACAGTTTATTCTATTAAACGTTTTATGGGAAATAAATATTCTGAGTCTAAGAAAGAAGCAGAACGTGTACCATATAAAGTAGTAAAAGGTGATAATGACACACCTCGTGTAGATATTGAAGGTCGTTTATATACACCTCAAGAATTATCGGCAATGATTCTTCAAAAAATGAAGAAAACTGCTGAAGATTATTTAGGAACAGATGTAAGTGAAGCAGTAATTACTGTGCCAGCTTATTTTAACGATTCACAACGTCAGGCAACAAAAGAAGCAGGAGAGATTGCAGGTTTAAAAGTTCGTAGAATTATCAACGAACCTACAGCTGCAGCTTTAGCTTACGGAATGGATAAGAAAGGAACAGACCAAAAAATAGTTGTATTTGATTTTGGTGGAGGAACACATGATGTATCTATTTTAGAATTAGGTGATGGTGTTTTTGAAGTACTTTCTACAGATGGAGATACGCATTTAGGTGGTGATGATGTAGATGAAAAAATCATCAACTGGTTAGCAGATGAGTTTAATACTGAAGAAAATATGGATTTACGTAAAGACCCAATGTCTTTACAACGTTTAAAAGAAGCAGCTGAAAAAGCTAAGATTGAATTATCTTCTTCTGCACAAACTGAAATTAATTTACCATATATCACAGCAACTGCTAGTGGACCAAAACACTTAGTTCGTACACTTACAAGGTCTAAATTTGAGCAATTAATAGACGATTTAGTAAAACGTACTATAGAGCCTTGTCAGTCTGCTTTAAAAGCAGCAGGTTTATCAAAAAGTGATATTGATGAAGTTATTTTAGTAGGTGGTTCTACCCGTATCCCTGCGGTACAGGAAGCTGTTGAGAAATTCTTTGGAAAAGCACCAAGTAAAGGTGTAAACCCAGATGAGGTAGTATCATTAGGAGCTGGTATCCAAGGTGGTGTATTAACTGGAGATGTTAAGGATGTATTACTTTTAGACGTAACACCATTATCTCTTGGTATTGAAACTATGGGTAATGTATTTACAAAGCTTATTGAAGCAAATACAACGATCCCAACTAAAAAGTCTCAGATATTCTCTACTGCAGCAGATAATCAACCATCAGTTGAAATTCATGTATTGCAAGGAGAAAGAGCGATGGCTGCGGATAATAAAACGATTGGTCGTTTTCACTTAAGTGACATTCCTCCAGCAAGACGAGGAACACCTCAAATTGAAGTAACGTTTGATATTGATGCTAATGGTATCATTAAAGTATCAGCTACAGATAAAGCAACTAATAAATCACAAGATATTCGTATTGAAGCATCTTCTGGTTTAAGTGAAGAAGAAATCGAAAAGATGAAAGCAGATGCTGAAGCGAATGCTGAAGCAGATAAAGTAGCAGCAGAAAGCGCTCAAAAATTGAATGAAGCTGATTCTATGATTTTCCAAACGGAAAAACAATTAGAAGAGTTTGGTGATAAATTATCAGAAGATAAAAAACAGCCTATCGTTGATGCTTTAGAAGAATTGAAGAAAGCTTACGAAACTAAAGATTTAGAGGTAATTACACCTGCTTTAGATAAAATAAATGAAGCTTGGAAAGTAGCTTCTGAAGAAATGTACAAGGCACAAGCTGAAGCTCAAGGAGGAGCGCCAGGACCAGATGCAGGAGCTGGAGAACAGGCTCAAGCAGAAGGAAGTGACGTAGAAGACGTAGACTTCGAAGAAGTCAAGTAGCCTGTCCTGAGCGAAGTCGAAGGGTAGACTTCGAAGAAGTTAAGTAAGTAGAGAACCAATTTTGTAAAACAAAATTGAGTGAATCACTTATCCTGAGCATAGTCGAAGGATCTTAATATAGATTAAAAAGTAAAGAGACTGTCTGAAAAGACAGTCTCTTTTTGTTTTAAAGAAAGGAGTCAATCTTTTTTAAAATGATTTATTATTCTCATATTCACAAAATTCATGTTATTTTTAGTGTTCTAAATTAAAATCATCTAACATTATGAATTATAGAAACAAGACCTTTTCAAAGTATATCATAATGCTATTATGCGTCTTTTGTATAAAAAACTCTATTAACGCCCAAGAAGCATATGTTCCGCCAAAACTTTCTGACTCTAATTCATGGTCTCTTATTTTATTGCCAGACCCACAATCTTACATGAAGTTTGGAAGAAATCAAGGGATATTTGAACTCATGACAGGATGGATAGAAGAAAATATTAGTACTCTAAATATAAAAATGGTACTATGCACGGGAGATTTGGTAGAGCAAAATGAACTATTGGTAACCGATAATATTAATGGTAATAAACCCAGTAGGGATCAGTGGATTGCAATATCAAAAGCTTTTGACAGATTAGATGGGAAAGTACCATATATCTTAGCCGCTGGCAATCATGATTTCGGTTATAAAAATATTGAGAATAGAAAGTCAAACTATAATGATTATTTCCCAGCTCACAGAAACATATTAAACTCAGAGCTTCTTAGAGAAGTGACTTATAATATTGATGGAATACCTACCTTAGAAAATTCGGCTTTTGAGTTTGTTTCTCCTCATAACCGTAAATTTCTTTTTTTGAATTTGGAATTTGCACCAAGAGATGCCGTTATTGAATGGGCTCAAAGCTTAGCGAGTAAAAAGGAATATAAAAACCATACAATTACAGTATTAACACATTCATATTTAAACGCTAAAAATGAGCATATTGAAAAAGAAAACTATCCTATTAAAGATGGTAACTATGGAAAAGCAATTTGGGAAAAATTAGTTAAGCCATCAACAAATATTCAGATGGTTTTTTCTGGGCATATTGGAGCTCCTAATAACTTTAAAGCACATGTTGGTTACAGAATCGATACAAATTACGCCGGTAAAAAAGTGAATCAAATAACATTTAATGCACAAGCACTAGGAGGTGGTTGGCACGGCAATGGCGGTAATGGTTGGCTTCGTATCCTTGAGTTTTTACCTGATAAAAAAACTGTAAAAATGCATACATTTTCCCCTTTCTTTGCAATTTCTCCACAAACTCAAGAAAAGTCATGGAGTAAAGAAGTGTTCAACGACTTTTCATTTTATTTGGATTAATGATTTAAGCTTTTGTTTTTAATATAAGGTATTCTTAGTAATAAGAATAATAATAAATGTAATAGCTCTAGCTCCTTTTGTTGTCATAAAACTAATAAGATCCATGTTTAAATGAGAAGAGGTAAACTTGTGGTATTAACAATTTCTTTCATTACAAAATGACTTTGCATGTGTCTTATGTTTTCTATAGCGCCTAATTTTTTTAAATTAAATTCATGGTAATGGTCAATATCTTTTGCGTAAACTTTTAGTTGAAAATCAAAATCACCAGTAGTGTGTAAACATTCTACAACTTCATCTAATTTTTTAATGGCATTCATGAATTTTATGGCACTTCTTTCTGAATGTTTCTCAATAGCTACAGAAACTATTACCATTAGACTGAGTCCAAGTTTTTTTCTGTCTAATAAAAACACTTTCTTCTTGAGTAATTTTAAAGCATTTAGTTTTTTTATTCGTTCATAGACTGGAGTTGCTGTCAAGTCTGTAGCCTCAGCAATTTCCTTGTTAGATATGTTTGCATTTTCTTGAAGTAAGCCTAGTATAATTAAGTCTTTGTCGTCTAATTTCATTTTTTAGTCAAATTTATCTAAAACATTTCAAATATTTGGATGTGAACAGCAAATATATGCTATTTTATAGTTAAATATTAGAAAATAACTACTAAAAAGTTTAAATAATAAGTATTTTTAAACTGTTAATGATGTGAATTTAGTAAGTTTGAACTTCTGTTATTTTATAATTTATGAGCAACAATCAACTAACTAAAGTGTTAAGCCCTCTAATGTTATGGGGACTAGGAGTAGGATATGTAATTTCCGGAATGTATTTCGGATGGAACTTGGGGTTGGCCGAAGGTGGGACATGGGGATTAGCGATTGCTACCTTTTTCATCATAATCATGTATGTCACTTTTACCTTTAGTTATACAGAAATGGCTTGTGCTATACCTAAAGCAGGAGGTGCCTTCGAGTATGCTAATAGAGGTTTAGGAAAGCATTTAGGGTTTATAGCAGGCATTGCACAAAATATTGAATTTGTATTTGCACCACCAGCTATTGCTGCAGCTATCGGAGCCTATTTGAATTTATTATACCCTAGTATACCGTTACTTGTTTTTGCTATAAGTGCTTATTTAATTTTTACCGTTGTAAATATTTTGGGAGTTAAGATTGCTGCCACTTTTGAACTGGTAATAACCATTTTTGCGGTCATAGAATTATTGATTTTTGCAGGGGTTGCTTTACCCGAATTTGAGTATAGTAATCTTGAAATTAATGCTATGCCAAATGGCATTTCGGGGATTTTTGCTGCTATTCCTTTTGCTATATGGTTTTTCTTAGCCATTGAAGGTGTTGCTAATGTTGCAGAAGAAGCTATAAACCCACAGCGTAGTATTTTAATAGGATTTGGCTCTGCCATAGCAACATTAGTAGTATTGTGTATTTTAACCTTTGTAGCGGCTGTAGGTGTAGGAGGTTGGGAAGCAGTTGTATATCCTGAAGGAAGTAACGTGGCGTCAGATTCACCATTACCATTAGCTTTAGGTCAAATTATAGATAGTTCACACGTGCTATATAAATTATTAATTGGCATTGGACTATTAGGTTTAATAGCCTCTTTCCATGGCATTATTCTAGCAGGAGGAAGGGCTATAATGGAATTTGGTAGAGTAGGGTATGCGCCTAGATATCTTGGAAATATACATAGTAGGTTTAAAACACCAGCAAATGCTCTTTTAGTAAATATGTTAGTGGGAATAATAGCTTTATTTTCTGGAAAAACTGCAGAAATTATTACAGTGGCATGTTTTGGAGCCTTAACACTATACATCGTTTCAATGCTCGCATATTTACGACTTAAAAAAAATGAACCAGAAATGGAAAGGCCATTCAAGGCACCAATGTATCCTGTCTTTCCATTAACAGCACTCATTATTGCATCTATTGCAATAATAGCAATGAGTTATTACAATCCAGTTATCGCAACTGTATTTTTTACATTAGTAGGGCTGTCTTATCTTTACTTTGTAGCCTTTTTAAATAAGAAAATGGTATCTTAATAGTATGAATACACAAGAAATTATAGCTCTATTAAAGGAGCAAAAGCACGAAAAAATTAAAGTCGCCATTGTTGATATTGATGGCGTTGCGCGAGGAAAATTTATGTCCAAAGAAAAATTCATTTCGGCATTAGAGTCGGAGTTTGGGTTTTGTCAGGTTGTTTTTGGTTGGGATATAAATGATAAATGTTATGACAATGTGAAAGTTACAGGTTGGCACACAGGGTATGGAGATATGGATGCTAAAGTTGACACTTCAACCTTTAGGACAATTCCGTGGGAAGATGACGTACCTTTCTTTTTAGCTGATTTTGATACAGATGACAAGAGTAAAAGTTATGTGTGTCCTAGAACATTGCTTAAAAAAGTAATTACCCAGGCAAAAGGAATGAACTTCAAGCCTTTATTTTCACAGGAGTTTGAATGGTTTAACTATAGAGAAACTTCAACATCTTTATATGAAAAGAATTTTCAAAACTTGCAACCTATCACATCAGGAATGTTTGGGTATTCATTATTAAAAATAGGAGAGAATGATGCCTATTTCTCTGATTTATTTGATTTAATGAACGATTTCAATATTCCGTTAGAAGGGTTGCACACAGAAACAGGACCTGGAGTTACAGAGGCAGCCATTCAATATGGAGACATTTTAGAAGCTGCTGATAGAGCAGTGCTTTTTAAACTAGCTGCTAAACAAATAGGATTTAAGCATGGTATTATTCCAAGTTTTATGGCAAAACAAATAAGTAGTTTGCCAGGTTGTAGTGGGCATGTACACCAAAGCTTGTGGGATTTAGAGAAGAAGAATAACCTGTTTTATGATGCTAATTCTGAGAATGAAATGAGTGATATCATGAAAAGCTATATAGCAGGACAATTGCTTTGTTTGCCAGAGATCCTTCCCATGTTTGCACCTACCATAAACAGTTATAAACGATTAGTTGAAGGTGCTTGGGCGCCTACTAATTTAACATGGGGTATAGATAATAGAACGACGGCGTTACGTGTATTAGCAACAGGAAAAAAATCAACAAGAATAGAACATAGAGTCGTGGGGTCTGATACTAATTCATATTTAGCTATGGCAGCCGCTTTAGCAAGTGGATTGTACGGAATTAAAAAAGGATTAAAGTTAGATACTCCAGCTACGGTAGGGAATGGCTATGAAGATTACAGTAATGGTTCATTACCTAAAAATTTATGGGACGCTTCACAGGAAATGAAAAATTCAGAAATAGCAAAAGAGTTATTCGGAGAAGATTTTGTAGATCATTTTACAAAAACGAGAGAATGGGAGTGGAGAGAATTTGCTAAAGAAGTGACCGATTGGGAAACAAAGAGATATTTTGAAATAGTATAATAATTATAAAATGTTAGATATTAAGCAAACATACAGTTTTAATTTTCCAACACCTATTAGATTTGGTGCAGGAGTAATCAAAGAATTAGGAGCCTATTTAAAGGATAATAATTTATCAAGTCCGTTACTGGTAACAGATCCAAATGTGGCAGAACTTTCTTTTTTCAAAGACATTCAAAAGGATTTAGAACAACAAGGGTTATCTACAGAAGTGTACAAAGAGATGCATAAAAATCCTGTAAAATCTGATGTGCTAAGTGGTGGTGATTTATATCACAAAACGAATAGAGATTGTATTATAGGTATTGGTGGCGGGGTAGCGCTTGATGTTGCCAGAGCCATTGTTTTGAGAGTAAATCATAAAAGAGACTTATTTGATTATGATGATTTAATTGGAGGGGATAAATATGTTACTGAAGACGTTCCTCACTTTATTACTGTACCAACAACATCTGGAACTGGAAGTGAAGTAGGGAGAAGTGCCATTATATCTGAAGATGACACGAAAAAGAAACGTATTCTTTTTTCGCCTAAATTACTAGCTAAAATCGTTTTTGCCGATCCATTATTAACTATGGAGTTGCCCGGTTTTATTACAGCAGCTACAGGTATGGATGCGCTTACCCATAACATGGAAGCTTATTTAGCAAAAGGATTTCACCCCATGTGTGACGGTATTGCCTTAGAGGGGATTTCATTAATTAAGGATTCTTTAGCGACTGCTACTAAAAACCCAGATGTTGAGTCCAGAGCTAAGATGTTATTAGCTTCACTTATGGGAGCAGTAGCTTTTCAAAAAGGACTAGGAATAGTTCATAGTTTAGCACACCCCATGTCAAGTTTATTAGATACACACCATGGGTTAGCCAATGCGGTTAATTTACCTTATGGTATGGCATTCAATTATGAAGGTTTTGAAGATAGGTTTGATAAAATGGGAGTGGCCTTAGGTCTTGGATCTAATTCAGCAGCAAAAGTAATTCCTTCTTTGTTTGAATTAAATAATGAGTTAGGATTACCTACTAAATTGGGAGATGTCGGTGTTGAATCATCCCATATTGAAGCTTTGTCTCAATTGGCGTTAGAGGATTTCTGTCACCCTTCAAATCCAAAACCAGTAACCAAAGCCGATTTTGCAGCCATTTATAAGAAAGCATTATAAAAATTAGAAAATGATTAAGTTAGGAATATCATCGTGCTTTATGTATCCTGATACCAGCAGAAATGTTTTTGGGCATAAATCATTGAGCTATGTAGAAAATGACATGGCTAATTATGTGACTCGAAAGGGCGTTTTACCTGTTTTGATTCCAGATATTAATGAAGAAGAGTTATTTAACGACATTTTAGATCAAATGGATGGTTTTATCCTGCAAGGTGGCGTAGATTTAGCTCCAGAAACTTATGGAGAACAGCCTATAGGGAAATGGAAAGGAGATGCTTATAGAGATGCTTATGAATTAAAGATATTAGATTATGCTGTGAAAAACTCTAAACCTATTATGGGAATTTGTAGAGGGTTTCAATTAATGAATGCATACTTTGGAGGTACACTATACCAAGATACGCTAACACAAAAAGATAATGTTAATGACCATAGATCTGCTGAGTTATATGATACCATTAAACACCCCGTAGCTTTTACGGAAGATAAGTTTTTAGATCGATTATACAATAACGAAAAGCAAATTTATGTAAATACGGTTCATCATCAAGCGGTTAAAGACTTAGGGAAAGATCTAGAAGTATATGCATATTCTGATGATGGCTTAATAGAAGCTTTTGGGTTTGTTAAAGAGCCAGAAGGAAAAGTGATTGGAGTACAATGGCATCCAGAATTTTTCCACACAATAAAAGACGAACTAGTTGACGCAGATTTACTTTTTGATGCGTTTTTAAAACATTTTAAATAAAAGAGATATGAATATTATTAATCCTGCTACGGGAGCGATTATTTCAACTATAGAATCAGACACTCAGGAATCTTTAAATGCTAAACTTGAGTCTTTAAGACAAGGACAAAAAAGTTGGACGAAAAGATCGATTGAGGAAAGGTTGAATTGTATCAAAAAGTTTGGAGAACTGGTACAAGAGAATAAAGATGAACTGGCTCAAATTTTAACCTCAGAGACAGGGAAACCATTACAACAATCGTTAAATGAAATTCAAGGCGCTCAAAATAGAGTAGACCACCTATGTAGTTATGCCCAACAATGGTTGGCACCAGAAGTATTAGTAAATAAAGGACCAACCCTTGAGCGTATTAAGTATGAGCCTCTTGGCGTTATAGCAAATATTTCAGCCTGGAACTTTCCATATAATGTTGGTTATAATGTGTTTTTATATGCATTAGTTGCTGGAAATGCGGTATTATATAAACCATCAGAGTTTGCAACGTTAACAGGAAAACAGTTTGAAGCTTATTTGCATCAAGCAGGTATCCCTAAAGATGTTTTCCAATGTGTTATAGGAGATGGAAGTTTAGGCCAACACATTTTAGAGTCTCATGTAGATGGTTATTTCTTTACAGGATCACATAAAACAGGATTGCACATATATCAAACGGTTGCACCAAAAATGGTTCCAGTGCAATTGGAGTTAGGAGGCAAAGATCCTTTATATGTTACCGAAGACGTTGTTGATGTTAAGCAATCCGCTATTAATGCTGCCGAAGGGGCCTTTTATAATAACGGACAAAGTTGTTGTGCTGTAGAACGCATTTATATTGCTGAAGGTATTTATGATGAATTTATAGAAGCTTTCACTGAAGAAGTAACGTCTTATAAAATAGGAGATCCAACAGATTTATCAACTTTTATAGGCTCTCTAACAAGAGGACAACAATTAGAGGTATTAAAAGAGCAAGTTGAAGATGCAGTTGCTAAAGGAGCCACGTTATTGGCAGGAGGAAAAGCTATAGAAGGTGATGGTTATTATTTTGAGCCTACGGTTTTAGCGAATTGTAATCACGATATGAAAGTTATGATTGATGAATCATTTGGACCTATTATTGGATTGCAAAAAGTAAGTTCTGATGAAGAGGCTACCTCACTGATGTTAGATACAGAATATGGATTAACGTCAGCCGTTTTCTCAAGCAATGAAGAAAGAGCGATGCATATTTTAGATCATATGAATTCAGGAACCGTATATTGGAATTGCTGTGATCGTGTAAGTCCAAATATACCATGGTCAGGTAGAAAGAATTCTGGACTAGGCTCTACTTTGTCATCACAGGGAATCAGGGCTTTTGTCCAGCCCAAAGCGTATCAATTAAGAGTGTCTTAATTAGTTTTACCTTCCCAAATTGAATGGGAGAACCTAGATATAAAGAACGCAACCAATTTGGTTGCGTTTTTTGTATTCTTAGTCTTATAAAAGATATACGAATATTACTTTAATCGATATTTTTAAGCCTTTAACTAATAGTTTTACATCTTTTTTGATTGTGCTTTTTTAACGTTTTTTACTTATTATTTTTGTAGTATAAATCAAACCAAAAACATGAAAAAATTAAGTATTTTATTTATTGCATTAACCTTAGTATTAACAACATCTTGTTCAAGTGATGATGCTTCTCCAGAAATATCAGGAAGTATAATTGGGACATGGAAAGGAATATCTGTAGATTATTCAGGAACTACTGTTACTTCAGCTCAAGGGCAGAGTGTTAATACTGATTACGTTGGAGAAGCATACGATATTGATTATTCATTAACTTTTAATGAAAATCCTAACAATTTAATTTCAACGGGATCATATAGTATTAAATTAACATCTACAGTTGCAGGTCAGACAACTACTAGGACTGTAGAAAATTTAAAAGTTTTAGGAGATGGTACTTGGAAAATGGAAAATAACGAATTAGAAATTATCACAGGAAATGGAACTGGAGTAATGAAAATCGAGAAGCTTACTGAGTCAGAACTTGTTTTATCAGCAACTGAGGTAACGGACTTATCACAAGGAGGTGTTAGTGTTATTAGCACAACTGATGTCATCACTACTTATAAAAAACAATAGTTGTAAATTCCCATTATAATAAAAACGCAGCCAAAATGGTTGCGTTTTTATTTTGTTTGCTTTTTAATCACCTTTAAAACGCATACTTTTGAACGCTAGGAAATCTATAATATGTCATTTTCAACTAAAATTAAATCAGATTATATACCAAAACGCTTAGCCGTAAAACTAAATGCTAAAGGTGAACAATTTGTGGTTAAAAAGCACCCCTGGGTTTTTTCAAATAATATTGTGAAGATTAATGATGGGTCTCGAACAGGAGATTTAGCGATTATTTTTAGTAAAAATAAAAACAAAGTTGTTGGTTTAGGTTTGTATGATGCCAATTCACCTATTCGCATTAAAATTATTCATAGCGACTCCTCAAAAGTAGAAATAAATGCCGATTTTTTTCATCACAAAATAGAAGAAGCTCATAAAAAGCGATTAAGTTTATTAAAAACAAACACGACTAGTTATCGCTTATTATTTGGAGAAAATGATGGGTTTCCCGGTTTAATTGCGGATGTTTATGATACTGTTTTAGTAGTAAAATTATATTCCGAGATTTGGTTACCTTATTTAGAATCTATTTTAAAAAGTTTGCAAAAAATTTCTAATACTGATACCATAGTTATTCGTTTAAGTCGCGGGTTGCAACAATCTAAAAACCATCAATTAAAAGATGGTGATGTGGTTTTTGGTGTATTGGAAAATGAAGTTGTTCAATTTATTGAACATCATGTGAAGTTTTCTGCAAACGTGATTAAAGGTCATAAGACAGGCTATTTTTTAGATCATCGGGCTAACCGAAAACAAGTAGGTGAGTGGAGTAAAGGGAAAACGGTTTTAGACGTTTTTTCCTATGCTGGTGGGTTTTCAGTTCATGCGTTATACCATGGAGCTAAAGAAGTAACAAGTCTGGATATTAGTAAGCAAGCATTAGAAATAGCTATACAAAATGGAAAACTGAACCATTATACAGGTAAACATAAAACGATTGCAGGTGATGCTTTTGAAGCGCTTAAAAAATTAATTAAAAACAAGATTACTTTTGATATCGTAGTTATAGATCCTCCTAGCTTTGCAAAACAAGCTTCAGAGGTTGAATTAGCTAAGAAAAAATATGCCCAATTAGCTCAATTAGGAGAAAAATTGACTGCTAAAAATGGATTGCTAGTGCTAGCCTCTTGTTCATCTAGAGTTTTATCTCAAGCTTTTTTCGATATTAACTCACAAGTCCTATCATTATCAAACAGAGATTTTAAAGTGATATTAAAAACGAATCATGACTTAGATCACCCTATTGGGTTTAATGAAGGTGCTTATTTAAAATGTGGGTATTATAGATTTCTTAATTAGTTTTTTAAACTGAAAAGGCTTTATAAGAATATTCCTTTTTCGTCGGTTCTTACCTTAATAATTTCAGTGTTATTTTTTATTTTGACTTTGTATTCCTGTTTTAAAGAATCTTTATCACAATGATATTTAATAAGATAAACATCTTCAATGATGCCCCAATTTGGAAATCGTTTTGAAATGGCTTGAGCAACTTCCAATGGTAATCTTACATTGTAATACTTTTCGTTAGTTCTTATTATTTTTCCATTTTTATCATAAGCAGCAACTATTTTTCCTTTAGGAACAGAAAAAGATACTTCGTAGACTTTATCAGTATCATTGTAAAGTTTTGAGATTTCTTTATGATTGTAATTTAGAATTTCATCTTCTAACCTTTTAACTTCTTTAGGAGCATTATCTGAATCTGTTGCGTCTAAATATTTGTAATTTACTGAAATTAATGTGTTTGGTAATTCAATTGTTTGTGAGTTGACTTGGGCGGTTAATCCAAAAATAAATAAACCAAATAATATTTTTTCCATGGCAAATGATATTAAGTTTTGCATAGTTAAAATTAACTATGCGCTTATAATATAAATATGATAAAAGTCATAATACCAGATATTTATGAGTAATTATTATTGATGATTATATAACTATTTGAATGCTAGTTGTTATGCATGCATAATATTTGTTATATTTGTTCAAACTTTAATTAATGGCTAGTAAACTTACCGAACTTCTAAATATAAAACACCCAGTAATTCAAGCCCCTATGTTTTTAGTTTCTAACGTTGCTATGGTTATTGAAGCAATGAAAGGTGGTATTGCTGGTTGTATTCCTGCATTAAACTATAGAACACTTGAAGAATTAAGATCTGCTATAAAAGAATTAAAAGCTAATAGAGTAGCGGGTGGATCTTTCGGGTTTAATTTAATCGTTAATAAATCGAATGTAAAGTATAAAGGACAATTAGAAATTCTTTGTGAAGTCGGGTGTGATTTTATTATCACATCTTTAGGAAGCCCAGAGGAAACAATCAATCAAGCACATAAAGTTGGTATTAAAGTGTTTTGTGATGTGGTTGATTTAAAATTTGCAAAAAAGGTAGAACAACTTGGGGCTGATGCTATTATAGCGGTAAATAATCAGGCTGGCGGTCATCGAGGTGATAAATCACCAGAAGATTTGATTAAAGAATTAAGTTCAAATTGTCATATTCCTATAATTTCTGCTGGTGGTGTTGGAAGTAAGGGAGATATTGATAGTATGTTGAGTTATGGTGCAGCAGGAGTATCTGTTGGAAGTCCTTTTATAGCCTCTTTTGAAGCGAATGTTACTAACGAATATAAACAAGCTTGTGTTGATTATGGTGCAAATGATATTGTCATGACTGAACGTATTTCAGGAACCCCATGCACCGTGATAAATACACCTTATGTTCAAAAAATTGGAACAAAACAAACTTGGCTGGAATCTGTTTTAAATAAAAACAAAAAGCTTAAAAAGTGGGTGAAAATGATTCGTTTCTCAATTGGTATGAATGCAACTAAAAACGCAGCTACCAAAGCAACATATAAAACAGTTTGGGTAGCAGGACCTAGTATTGAGCATACAAAAGAAATTCTACCGACAAAAGAAATTATTAATCGTTTGGTTAATTAACTAAAGCTATTTTAGCTTTTCTTTTGTTCTTGTTTTTTCCAACAAATAGGCTAATGGTGGCACTAGCAGTTAAGCCTCCAAGAGAAGTAGCTACTAATTCACTAGTGTCAAAGCGATTATTTTCTTTACTGCTATCATAAATTTCTTTAGCAAGACCTGCTAATGCAGAAGTACCTAAACTATACCAAAAAGCTTTTTTCTTATTTTTTGTAGTCGTGTATACGACAGTATATGTCGTTGCAGATATTATTGCGCCTGCTCCAAAATGTAGTTTATGGTCTGCTGTAATGGACTGCGCATTACATAAGCCTGCAAAAGACAACAATATAATAGTAACAATTATTTTCACTCAAATTGGTATAAGTTTCTTGGGTGTAATTTTATATAATATTTACAATACGATCTATAAATACTTGATGAAATACCGTTTTATTTGATTAGGAGATGATTTTTTTAGACATAATAGCTACATTTGATTATCATATTTATAACGACTATTATGCAAATTAAAACAACGTCAGAACTTCGCAAATTATATGGATTCCCTAAAGGAAGAGCTAAGGATAAAGACCTTTTTAACTTAGACAAACATGCCATTCATTTTATTAATACATCTCCATTTTTGGTAATGTCTACATCAAATAAAGAAGGAAAATTAGATGCGTCTCCAAGAGGAGGAACACCAGGATTTGTAAAAGTGATTAATGAAACAGAAATTGTAATCCCAGATTCTAAAGGGAACAATAGACTTGATAGCATTGTTAATATTTTAGAAACTGGAACGGTTGGTTTATTATTTTTAATACCGGGTATTGATGAAACTTTGCGCGTAAATGGTCAGGCTTCTATTAGTACTGATGCTGAATATTTAGAGTTGTTTACTTCAGAAAATCATCCACCAAAGGCATGTATCGTTGTTGCTATCGAAACATTGTTTTTACATTGTGCAAAGGCTTTTATGCGCTCTAAATTATGGGATGAAAAGGCAAAAATTGATAGGAACACATTTCCGACAATGGGGCACATGTTAAAAGATCAGTTAGGAGGTTTAGAAGCTCCAGAATCTAGAGAAGATATGATTAAACGTTATGAAAAAGACCTATAAATAAGTTTAATATTAGAAGAGTTAATCATTTAGTGCTGTATTTACCTTAAAAACTATATATTTGAGTATTACCATTTATAATAAATTCAAACTATAGCTGGTATTATTTAAAGGTTTAGCTAGTGCTATATAATAAGGAATTGTGTTAAACTCACAAGCTGTCGCGCAACTGTAAGTAATATCAATTATTACAAGCCAGATACTTCCCTTTAAAAAAGACAAACGTGCTTTCGCGATTTTAAGGCCAAGTCAAGATATATATACCGGCGAGCTTAATTTATTCTGCTTATTGTTGGTGTCTTGCTTCTTTTTATCTCTCTCTGCACAAAATTATTGAAGCAATGAAAACAAAACCACATACGTTACAAGGTCCTTTAAAATGCTGGGATATTTATTCAATGCATTTGGCAGAACAAGCTATTAAATTTACTAAGCAAAATGATATTGAAATTTTAAAAACATACAAGAACAAATTTAGCTGGTCTTTTGATGTTGAAACCATACTCACTAATAATCAATTTGAAGCTTTAGTGCTTACCGGCCTTACACAAGAAATTCAATGGGTAAATAAAGGATTTACAAAAATGACGGGCTATTCTTTTAAATATGCGAAAGGGAAGAAACCTCATTTTTTACAAGGAGAAAAGACCTCTTCCAAAACTCTAAATAATATACGTAGCTATTTAAAAAGCGGTGTTCATTTTAAAGAAAGCATTGTTAATTATAGAAAAAATGGCGAGATGTATCATTGTAGTATTGAAGTCTATCCACTAAAAGATGGTAATAATAAAATTACACATCTTTTAGCTTTAGAAAATGAAATTAGACTTTGAACTTATATTAAAATAAGCTCTATTTTATTGGTAAGTAAAATTCTGTTTTTAATTTATGTGGTTCTACACGTTCTGGATTACTAATGTATTTTTCTCTAACAGTTTCATCACGTAATTCGTAATCGTTATTTAATAACCATTCATTAAAAATGTAATTGTAAACATCGGCAAAAAATTCATAACTACCTTGATATAAAAACACCGCAAATTTACCACCTTTAAGTGTTTTAACACCAATATCTCCAGAGGCTTCAGCATCTTTATGTATAACCAAACAAGAATCGTATCTAATTTTATCTTCGTCGGTTACTTTAGGGTCGTCATATGGCAAGCCTATATGTTCTATCCCTGCGGTGAATAACTTTTGCTCTTTTACTTGTCCCCAAAGCTTTTTCCAGGCAGTAGGATAATCTAAAGATTCATAAGCCCCTTGCATACGAATGTAGATGCATTTTTTGTCTTCTATATCTAGAATTTTGGCTTTTTTAATGTTTAAACTTTGACTGTTTTCAGTACTGGATGTTGTTCCCATGATGTTCATTTTTTTAATTGTGAATAATTTGTTTTTGCGATACGCTGTTGGGGACACTCCAAAATGAGTTTTAAACTTTTTAGATAAGGACGATGGTGTTTCAAAACCAACATTATAAGCAATGCTTTCAATATCTAAAGAGGTGTAACGAACCATTTTGGCAGCCATTTCTACACGTGTTCTAGAAATGTATGCTCCAATGGGTTCTCCTAAAAGCGCTCTACTAATACGATGAAAATGAAACGGTGAAAAATGTGAGATCTCAGCTAGCATTTTTATGTCTATTTTGCTATCCAGATTATTGTGAATGTACTCAATAATCAAGTTTAGCTTTTGTTCATAAAACGCTTTGTTGGTTTGTTTCGGTTTCATTGTTTCGTATTTATACTGCAAATGTATTCAGTAATCAAGATAGAAACTTTTCCAAACTTGCTGAATGTGTTTTTTGTGAAATTGTTAATAATCGTTTGGTAATCTCGTCAGCTTGCTGCGGGGTCATTATTTTGTTTTGTCATTCCGACGAAGGAGGAATCACATTATCTATGAAATGGTGATTTAAAAATTCAAAATTCTCATTAAAGCTTCGTATTAAATTTAACTTTTTATCTCTTCTCCAGCCTTTAATTTCTTTTTCTCTTGAGGTTGCTAATTGAATCCAAGAAAATTGCTCGTAATAAACTAAATACTTTAAATTATACTTTGAAGCAAAAGTGTTCCGTTTAAGTTCTATATTTTCATGATGTTGTAGTAACCTTTTATTTAGACTATTAGTGACACCAACATAATATGTTGACCTGTATTTATTGGTAATTATATAAACATAATAAATGTGATGTCCTTCAATAAACTCAATCATAACCGTTAATATGTATTATGTGATTCCTCCTTCGTCGGAATGACAAGCAATATTATTAATCAATGCTACATTAACTTGGTGTACACCATCAAATGGTATTACGTTTAGGTTATTTCTAAATAACTCGGTGGCTCTTTTAGTTTCAATAAGGATACGCTCTTTATTTAAGTAAGCATCATCTTTCCCATAAATTAATGATACTTTTGCTTTTAGGAATTTAAAATCTTCAACAACTAATTCTTTTGGAATGCCTCCGGAATGTAACACCAATTGACTACACTGTATTTTTCTTTTTGCCACATAACGCATCGCAATACTCACGCCTTGTGAATACCCAAAAATGATTAGTTTCTTATCTTTTGTAATGTTTTCAGCTTCTAAAACGGCATCTAAATAGCGTAGCACATTTTTGGTTTCTGCTAAGGTGTTTTCTTTAGTTAACCAGCCAGCGCCAACATGTTTAAACTGCGAATTTAAATAGTATTTACTGCTTGCCTGTGGCGCAATAATATAGTTTTCTTCAGCATTTAATTGTTTAAAATATTTTAAGAAGTATCGACTTAAATAACCCATACCATGACAGACTAACCAAACATTTTTTGTTTTACCAGTAAGTGTATTTAAAGTAGAATACGTATTTGTAGTCTGATATGATATTTCTTTTTCGCTAGAATTCATTTATTAAACGGGTTTTGTACTTTTGTTTCAGATATTGAACTCGTTTTAACGAGTTCTTAAAAATAAATTATTCTATGCAATTATCTAAGGAAAAAGTTTTAGCTCAGGCAAATGCTGCTTGTAAAAACACTTTAATGGAAACCTTGAATATTGAAGTTATAGACTACGGAGATAATTTTTTAATAGCTAAAATGCCTGTAAATTCCAGAGTACATCAACCAGACGGTGTATTGCATGGTGGTGCTACAGCTGCTTTAGCTGAAAGTGTTGGTAGTTTTGCTTCGCATATTTTTACAGATACAGAAAAATTCTTTGTACGCGGTATAGAAATTACGGCAAATCATTTGAAAAGTATAAAGGAAGGGTATGTTTATGCCAAAGCGACTTTTTTGCATAAAGGCAGGACAACGCAATTATTAGATATACGAATTACAGATGAAGCTGATAATTTAATTTCAATTTGTAAATTGTCCACTATTACTTTACCAAAAAAGAAATAGTTAATGACATTGGAACCTTTTTTTAAACGTATTGAAGCACAATACAACAATAAATTACCTTTTGTAGCTTATAGAAAACCAAAAGAAAACCGGGTAAATGCCTTATTACAACAAACAAACGATTTACATTTTACAAGTGATTTTACAGAAAAAGGTTTTGTGTTTTCTCCATTTGATGATACTGAAAAAACGGTTTTAATACCTTTAGATAATTCTGAATACCTAAGGGCAGACGCTTTGGTTTCAGAGTTTCATGCGGAGCCAGTAAAAAAGAAAAAAGTTAATTCAACAGAAGATTTAAAAGCAAGACAACAACATATTAATTTAATTAAAAAAGGTGTTGAGGCTATTTCCAATCATTACTTTAAAAAAGTAGTACTGTCCAGACAGGAAGCTATTACGGTATCCGAATCGAACCCTATATCTATTTTTAAAAATCTTTTAAACGCTTATACGTCGGCATTTGTGTATTGTTGGTATCACCCTAATGTAGGGTTGTGGTTAGGAGCTACACCGGAGACTCTAATAAAAATTGAAGGGAGCCAGTTTTCAATCATGGCATTAGCCGGTACACAAGATTACAAAGGAACTTTGGATGTTGTTTGGCAGAATAAAGAAGAACAAGAACAACAATTTGTGACTGATTTTATAATAGATCATTTAAGATCTTCAGTTGAGAGTTTGAAAGTATCTGATGTCGAGACCGTAAAGGCGGGTAATTTACTGCATTTAAAAACGATGATTTCTGCGCGGTTAAAATCAGAATCAAATTTAAAAAAGATCATTTCTTTATTACACCCCACACCTGCAGTCTGTGGTTTACCCAAACCAGATGCAAAACAGTTTATTTTAGATAATGAGCACTATAACAGAGCGTTTTATACGGGTTTTTTAGGAGAGTTGAACATGGAAACCAAATTACAATCAAGGTCTGCAAAACGCAATATTGAAAACAGGGCTTATACCATCAATAAAAAAAGTACGCAATTGTATGTAAACTTAAGATGTATGCAACTAAAGAATAATAATGCAATTATTTATGTTGGCGGCGGTATTACAAAATATTCTGATCCGGAAAAAGAATGGGAGGAAACTGTATCTAAATCTTTAGTAATTAAAAACATTTTGTAGTTAGGTATTTGTACCTATTTCTTATTTTTGTACTAGATTATTACCACATGATTTATCCAAAAATCCCACTAGCACAAACCGTTATACAGTTATGTAAAGCGAAAGGTGTTAAACATATTGTTATCTCTCCAGGTAGTAGAAATGCGCCATTAACCATTGGTTTTTCTAACGACGATTATTTTAAATGTTATAGTATTGTAGATGAGCGTTGTGCAGCCTTTTTTGCTTTAGGAATTGCCCAACAGTTACAAGAACCAACAGCAGTTGTTTGTACCTCTGGAAGTGCATTGTTAAACTATTACCCAGCCGTTGCTGAAGCGTTTTATAGTGATATTCCTTTAATAGTATTATCTGCAGATAGACCAAAGCATTTAATAGGTATTGGAGATGGTCAAACCATTAATCAGAAAAATGTATTTGAAAATCATGTGCTATGCTCATCAAATTTAAAACTTGATTTAAAAGAAGATAACATTGATCTTATAGAAGAAGAACTGCCTGTTTTTGAAAACCTGGAGAATAAGGTTAAAACTTTACCTGAGCTAAAGAAAACCGTTCAGGAATATAATGAAGAAGAGATCGATAAGGCTATAAATATGGCGCTTCTTAAAAATGGTCCTGTGCATATTAACGTTCCGTTTGATGAACCATTATATACTATGGTAAATGAGTCATCTGTAAAACCAAAGTCAATTGATCTGGAAAACCAACCGTTAGAAATTGATGATTACATTTTAGGTGACTGTATAAAAGACTGGAATGCTGCTTCGAAAAAAATAGTGCTAGTTGGAGTGAATCAACCCAATCAAATAGAGCAACACTGGTTAGACAATTTAGCAGCCGATGATAGTGTTATCGTATTTACTGAAACAACATCAAATTTACATCATGATACATTTTTTCCGAGCATAGATAAGCTAATAGCTCCTTTAAAAAGTGAAGATTTTGGAAAGTTGCAACCAGATATTTTACTCACGTTCGGAGGTTTGATCGTTTCAAAAAAGGTAAAAGCATTTTTAAGAGCATATAGACCACAACAACATTGGCATATAGATTTAAAGAAAGCAAACGATACATTCTTTTGTTTAAATAATTTTGTAAAGACAACACCAAATTATTTCTTTTCTAAATTTTTACCTCAAATCAAATCAATTAAAAGTGATTATAATTCATATTGGAGCCATATAAAAGCATCGAGACGTGTTAAGCATAATAATTACTTAAATAGTATAGATTTTAGCGATTTAAAAGCCTTTGATGTTATATTGAATTCAATACCAGGCGATACTATTTTACAATTGGGAAATAGCTCTACTGTTCGTTATGCGCAATTATTCGACTTAAATAAAACATTAGAAGTATTTTGTAATCGCGGTACTAGTGGTATTGATGGTTGTACAGCCACGGCTATTGGTAGTGCTGTTGCGAATAAAAAACAAACCACTTTAATAACAGGTGATTTAAGTTTTATATACGATAGCAATGCCTTATGGAATAATTACATTCCTGATAATTTCAGAATCATTGTTATTAATAACCAAGGGGGAGGGATATTTAGAATTCTTCCGGGTCATAAAAATACCGAGAATTTTGATACTTATTTTGAAACAAATCATCATTTAACAGCAGAGCATTTGTGTAATATGTATGGTTTGAAATATGAATCTGTTTCAGACGAAGCGGCATTAAAGACGTCATTAAATTCATTTTATTCAGAAGGAAACCAGCCAAAGTTATTAGAAGTTTTTACACCAAAGAATCTTAATGACGAAGTGCTTTTAAACTATTTTAAATATATTGGTTAGAATAATGTGTAACATTCTCCCATTCTTTGAGTCTAAATAATTGTTATCTTTAAACAGTTATCAATACACGTATTTTACAAACACACTAAACATATTATTATGAGTAAAAGAGACGAGCTTATTGCGAAGTATGCTGCAGATTTAAAAGACAAATTCGAGGTTAATGCAGATATGGACCTTTTAACCAAAGTAGCTATTGGCTGTGGCCCATCAATTTACAATGCAGATTCTGCAACAGTTTCTGGTTCTGACGAGTCTGAACTTGCCACTGTAAAAAACAATTTTTTAATTAAAAAATTGGGTTTAAATGATAGTGCTGATTTAGATAAAGGCATTGCTGCTGTGATGGATAAGTATGGTCAATCTAACCGTAATAAATATAGAGTCGTTGTATATTATTTATTAACTAAGCATTTTAAAAAAGAATCAGCTTACTAATAAGATCTTTTATATATTATAAGCGTTACAATTGTTATAGTGCTTTTTACCCTGAATCAAGTTCAGGGTTTTGTTTTTTTAATACTTATCTTATTCATAAAATCGTTTGGACTCGGCCTAATATTATTACCTTTGCTGCATGATACATTTAGGACAGATAAATACATTAGAGATACTTCGTGAAACAGATCATGGGGTGTATTTAATTGATGATGAGGATAATGAAGTGTTATTACCAAATAGGTATGTACCGGAGACTTTTAAAATTTGGGAGAAACTCGAGGTTTTTGTGTATTTGGATAATGAAGAACGTCCCGTTGCTACCACAGACATTCCTTATATTAAACGTGACGATTTCGCTTTATTACGTTGTAATCAGGTAACAGACTATGGCGCATTTTTAGATTGGGGGCTGGTTAAAGAATTATTTTGTCCGTTTAAAGAACAAGCCTTTAAGATGAAGCCAGGAGGTTGGTATTTGGTGTATTGTTATCTAGACGAAAAAACTAATAGGTTAGTGGCTTCGAGTAAAACGAATCGCTTTTTAGATAATAAAGAGCTTACTGTAAAGGCATTTGATGAGGTTGATTTAATTGTATCACATCCATCTGACATAGGAATGAATGTTATTGTTAATAAAATGCATTCCGGGCTGATTTATAAAGATGCTATTTTTTCAGACCTTAGTGTTGGTGATAAGTTAAAAGGTATCGTTAAAAAAATCCGTCAAGGAAATAAGTTAGACATTGCTTTGGGGCAAATAGGATATAGAAATATTGAGCCTAACGCAGAACGTATTATGCACGAACTTCATGACAATAGCGGTTATTTAAAACTTACAGATAAATCGAGTCCAGAAGTTATAAAGGAAACGCTTCAAATGAGTAAGAAAAATTTCAAAAAGGCTATTGGTACTTTGTATAAACAGCGCCAAATTGAAATAAAACCTGATGGTATTTATTTAGTGTAAAGAAAGTAATATGTCATTTTTTACTTTACTGTAAATACTATTCATAGCTTCATGAATAGTATCGTAATTAATTTTAGTTGAATCACAGAATTCATTCTCAATTTCAGCATTCATTTTACTTGCCTTATTATGGCCAACTACAGCATAATAGCATAGGTTTTTAATCTTCTGAACGAATGATTCAGCATCCAATAAATTTACAGAATAAGAGTTTATTCTATTCGCGACTACACCAAATGGTCTGGAATGACCATAATAACTTATCAGTTCATCAAAGAACTCGCATGAATTATCTATATCAATGTGTACACCTTCGTTAAATTCAATAACGGCAATATGTTTAAAAAAGAATATATTTCCTAATTCTTTTTGTACGGATTCTACAATATGGTTTGAGAAATCAGATTCAGAAATTTTCATATACTATTATACACTTCTTTTAGGGTTGAGAGCATGGAAGTTGTGCTTTCTGTTAATTTATATTAGTCAACTATAAAAGAACAGAATGTAAATATACTATGAGCTCATAATATAGTCAAGACTAAATACATGTCTATTCTATTATTATGAATAATTCTTTTTTTTGCAATTTTTGTTGTGTTTTTGTTGTATTTCATGTCAAAATTCCAAAAAATGTTTACCATTTTGTGATTCTGTCGCTTTGTAATGGACAGTCTAAAACTTATTAGAGCTTTTTATTATATGAAAAATCTTAATCAATAATGCGTTTTATTTATTTTGAAAATGACTTTTTTGAGGCTTAGCTTATGAGTATTAGCATTTCAAATATCAAGACTATATAGTGGCTTTAGCTACGTCGTCTAGAGTTGTTACAATTGTAAGATTATCTGAAAAAGAGAAAATGAATTTTTTAGTTTAAAGAGAATAGAATATCTTCTTTTACTTTGCTGTAAACATTATCTATTGCTTCATAAATACTATCATAATTGATTTTATCTGAGATACAGAAACTGTTCTCAATCTCAGCATTCATTTTACTTGCATTATTATGCCCAACAACAGCATAGCTACGTAAGTTTTTAACTTTCTGTCTAAATAAATCGATATCCAATAATTTTACAGAATAAGAATTTACCCTATTCGCGACCACACCAAATGGTCTTGAATCACCAAAGTAGGTTTTTAGTTCATCAAAAATTTCAGATGAATTATTAATATCAACGTGTACACCTTCGTTAAACTCTATAACGGCTATGTGATTAAAAAAGAATATGATTCCCAATTCTTTTTGTGCTGACTTTATAATATGATTAGAAAAGTCTGATTCAATAATTTTCATATACTGCACTTTTATTATACACTTCAATTTATTTGGGTTGTGGCTGGAAGTTATAATTCCTGTTAAATTATTATTATGTGGTTATAAAAACAGGATGGCAAATATACTATGTATGCATAATATGTGCAAGGCTAAATACTTGCTAATCATGTAATTGTAAATAATTCTGTAAAATGTGTTATAAATTATGTTCTTTATAATTTTTTTATACGAATACTACTAAATGTTTATGTTTCTTATAATTTTATTATGGTATAATCAGTTATTTGAAATTTATTTTGTCTTTTGTGAGTGAAAACCATAACAAATAAAGTGTTTTAATTTATTTTAAGGATTGATTTTTTGTAGTTTATCTTATAGGTATTAGCATTACAAATTTAGTACTTTTGTCAGATGATTAATCAAGATACCATAGTGGCTTTAGCAACGCCATCAGGAGCAGGTGCTATTGCTATTATACGATTATCTGGAAAAGATGCTATAGGCTTCGTAGAAAGTCAATTTAAATCAGTTTCAGGAAAGCAATTAAGTAAACAAGACACACACACCATTCACTTAGGACATATTATAGAAGGAAATAGAACTATAGATGAAGTATTGGTATCTGTTTTTAAAAATCCCAATTCATACACTGGTGAAAATGTTGTTGAGATTTCTTGCCATGGTTCTAATTATATTCAACAGGAAATTATTCAGTTGTTTTTACGTCAAGGCTGTAGAATGGCAACAGCAGGTGAGTTTACTTTACGAGCTTTTTTAAACGGTAAATTAGACTTGAGTCAGGCAGAGGCTGTGGCCGATCTAATTTCAAGTGATAATGAAGCGTCTCATCAAATTGCCATGCAACAAATGCGAGGTGGTTTCTCATCAGAAATAGCAAAGCTTCGTGAGGAACTGTTAAACTTTGCTTCCTTAATTGAGTTAGAATTGGATTTTGCAGAAGAGGATGTAGAGTTTGCAGATAGAACGCAGTTTAAAGATTTAGTAGAACGCATTACGTTTGTACTTAAGAGATTAATAGATTCGTTTGCTGTTGGCAATGTTATTAAAAACGGCATTCCGGTTGCTATAGTAGGCGAACCTAATGTTGGAAAGTCTACACTTTTAAATGCACTTTTAAATGAAGAGCGTGCCATAGTTTCAGAAATAGCAGGTACAACTAGAGATACTATTGAAGATGAAATATCAATTGGGGGTATAGGTTTTAGGTTTATAGATACAGCAGGAATAAGAGATACTAAAGATGTCGTAGAAAGCATTGGTATAAAAAAGACCTTTGAAAAAATAGAACAGGCACAAGTAGTTGTTTATCTTTTTGATGCTTCGGAATCAGGTGATTTTGATACTATTCAACTCGAGATTGAAAAAATAAAGAATAAATATCCCCAAAAGGCAATTCTTATTATCGCCAATAAAGTAGATAAGTTATCTAAAGATAAAATGAATGAATTAGATGTCACCTTGAGCGCAGTCGAAAGGTCTCATTATGTACTATTATCTGCAAAACAAAGAGTGGGAGTAGAGGAATTAAAAAATAAGCTTTTAAGTTTTGTTAATACAGGAGCTCTAAGAAATAATGATACGATTGTTACCAATTCGCGCCATTATGATTCCCTTTTAAAAGCTTTTGAGGAAATTGATAAAGTAAAAAGCGGGCTAGAATCTGGTCTATCAGGAGACCTATTGGCTATAGATATTCGTCAAGCACTATTCTACTTTGGTGAGATTACTGGCGAAATCACAAATGATGATTTGCTAGGGAATATTTTTGCTAATTTCTGTATAGGAAAGTAACTGTATCCTTATATACAATAACTAAGGAAATATTATGTTTCACCATTATTTCACCTAACCATTTATAGTTTTAGGAAATATATCAAATAAAGGGATTACTATATGTAGTTCAAATCTGGATTGGCTCACTTAAATATTTTCAAATTCATTACCTCACAGTTCCTATGAATTGTGGGGTTTTTGTTTTCATATGGTTTCGGTTTAATTCGCTTGGGGTTACTTTTTTATTCCACTATTATTTTATCAAAACCATAAACTAGCAAGAGAAATGCTCATTTTTTTATTGGAATTCCAGTCTTTTATTTGTTATCTAAAGAGTCATGTTTTACTTCGAAAGAGCAATATACAACCCGATAAGAAGATGGTATTAACCTTTAAAGGATTTATGTAATGATTGAAATACTAAACCTAATATCTTAGTATTATACTAATTTAAATATGTTAAAATCGGGTTAGTTATTATCAAATTGAGGTTGGTTTATTAATAGCAAAACACTCTTTCAATAAATTATTGAAGGAGTGTTTATTTAAAATTATCCAATCAATTCTATTAAAGTACCTATAAACATAAACATATGCATATGACCTATAACAAATGTTTAGGTTTATAGTAAACTATTTTTATACATATTTTAATCTTAATATAATATTGATTTATATATGAAACCAATATTTGAACCAGTTCTACTTATAAGAAAAGTTTTATTTTTTTTACGTAAACGATTCTTCCCAATTACAATAATCGAATACGTTCTTTTTATTCTTTTCTGTGTTTCTTTTGGCATATTTATATATTTAATAATTAATCAAACCTCATTAATAAATCACTAGAAATAAAATTAACACCCATATACTATGAAATACGAATATAACTTACGAGAACGTTCAGAAATTGTTTTTATGGCTACTAAAGCGGTCGACGAATTAGATGCAAGAGAACTCATTGATTGGTTTGAAAAAGCAATTGAAAATAAAAGAAGACTTAATTTAATACAAATTGAAAAAGCATTAAAGCGATATTAAATAGTGAATACTAATAAGTATTATTGATTTTTTTTAGTTCGATGTAGTAAAGTATTTTCGTTAATGGAATTATGAAACGACTGTTTCTCTTTGTTTATAAAAAATAAATGAGCTAGAAAAATCAAAATAAATAGTCCTTGTAAATTAATCTATTAAGAATTCATTAAAAGAAATTATTACAAGTACAAAGTTAAAATAAGATTTACTGGCAATCTGTATACCATTAAAATCATTTCCATTATATAATTAGGTTTTGAAGTTAACTTAAAACCTTAGATGTAAATTACTTTCATTTCTATTTACAGTATTGTTTTTCATATTTATTCATAGGAATAGGGATTAGTAAATCTTATTATATGGACTCTAAAACTCTTCAAAATTAAACAGCCTTTAAATTGATAAGTAAAGTTATCATTGTTTACTAAAATCAATACTTTTTTTACTCTTTTGAATAATTATTAGTCAAATACCGATAAACAATTAATATAAACCGATAAGCGATTTATAAGTATTGATGAAGCTGTGTCGGAAACTACAAGTTAATTCTATTAATAAATTTGAGGTTCTTAAAAATCATGCTATTATGAATAATAAAGTTACTCAAACCCTTATCGGTAAAAAATATAATGTATTGCTAATCATATTTTTAATGCTATTTGGAACACAAATGGCATTATCGCAATGCGATCCAAACAATGCCATAGTAATTCCCAGCAATTCTACTTGTCCTGCTAATGGTAGAATAACTGCAGTTCTTCCTGGTGGTGGACCATGTGTGGGTCAATTCGCTATATTAACGACACCTTCAGGCGTTGACATACCACTAAATGTGAATATTTTTGGAGTTGCTCAGTTTAACGATTTAGCGCCTGGTGATTATAACCTTCGGTTTATTAATGGCAGTACAACCATACAATACCAAAACAATCCCATTACCGTAACCACGTCCTATCAAGATATGGACATTAGTTTTAGTTCTACAGCACCGTCTTGTCCAAATAATGCAAATCAATCCACGCCCGATGGTACATTAACGGTTAATGTTAACAGTAGTACTTTTAATAGTTTTACATATCAGGTGATTTCACCATCATCTGGAACACAAACGTTTGGACCTACAACAGATACATCTCATACGTTTAACGGTATGAATGGCGGTGAGCAGGTTACATTAAACGTTACAGATGATATTTGCGGTGTAACCCAAACAGAAACTCCTACTATTAATGCCAATACTACAGGTATTTCCGATGTTAGAATATTTACTATGAGAAGGGATTGTACTATAGATTGTAATCGTTACATCCCCTTTATTGAATATTTAGTGTTTTCACCTGAAGGTGCCAATATAGTTCAACTACCAGGTAATGCCACTATTAGTATTAATGGCGGCACACCTCAAAACCTGACCGTGAATTCTTTTAATGGAGTTTCTATGGTCTTTACCTATCCTCCTGGTATTAGCGGAGGTGCGAACTATACATTGAGATTTAATAATGGATGTTCCGTACTCAATATTTCCGAAACAGCAGCACCTATAGATAATAATTTACTCGACTTTACTGTAAACGGTAGTCTTGATCCAACTACTTGCGCACAAACATTTACGCTTCAGAGTCAAGCTGAAATAGTCCCTCCAGGAAGTAGGGCAACCCACACTATGTTTTGTACTCCTAGCGCTACTGTAGCTATACAAGAAATAAGTTCCCCAGGAACTTTTAATACTTCTTTTCCACTTGATGCAACAAATAGGTTTAGTGCTTCACTTCCTAGGAGTGGAACCTACAGACTAACCGTCGCGGATGCTTGCCATACTGTTGTTAAGACATTTAATACGCCCCCTAACTCCAGCCCATTAGACCAAATAACCATTAATGATAGCGAGTCGGTACTAGAAGGCACCTTTGCTATTAGTGTACATAACCCTGTTCCAATTGCTGCGCCTATAACATATACTATAAATCCGGTACCTTTTGTTGCTAGTAAAACCATCAATCCCACACATCCCTTTACACTGGGAGGCACATATACCATTAATTTTCCTGTAGTTGTAGGAAATACGGGCAACATAACACCCTCTAAGCAGATTGGAGATATTCCGCCTGGCGACTATACACTTACAGCAAGTTATCCATGTGGGGCACAGCGTGTTATTCCATTCTCAACAGGCACAATAACCGAATACACCCCCCAAATAACTCCAACTGCTGGATGTGTAGGCTCTGGAAGTATTCAATTCGATATGAATGAGACTAATGCATTTTTTCATTTTAGCGAAACAGAATTATGGACAAACAATGGCAGTGGTGGATTGGGAACCTTAGTACAGGGAGAAATACCCCCTACTGGATATTCCGGAATTTTTAATAATATTTCGCAAGGCGATTATCTGCTCCGATTCAACAATGTATCCTCTCCATCTATTCTACCTAATAATGCTGATGTTTTTTCCGTTGCAACCTCAAGCAGCAACAATAGAGAATTTTTGGCTCCAGTAACTATAGATTCTTTTGAAATTGTTACAGGAACAACCATAGGTGGTTTTTGCGATGCCAATAATCCATCTACAGGATTTGTATTCTCAGAGGTTACCAGTAGTTCACCTACCTATCCTATAACTTTTGAATTATTTCAAACAGCAAGCCCTATTACGCCTGTACAATCTTTCACAATAAATAATGCTTCAGGAGGCCTCACCCACTTATTTGAGAATGTTGCACAAGGCGATTACTTTGTAAGAATATCCTCGTTATGTGGAAGTGTCAATCTGGATACGGAATTAGTACCACCAGTATTTAACCCCGTAATTACTAGAGTATCCAATAATGTGATATGTTTTCCTGGTGAAAACATACAGTTATCCATTAACTTGCCCAACAACCTTTTTGATATTACATGGGTAGACGATCAGGGCAATAATTTAGGTAGCGGGAATTTAGTCACTGTCTTTATCAACTCAACCACAACATATACGGCCAATTATATCGCAAAAACTACGTTCTGTCCAGGCTCACAAGCCAATTCAACATCATTAGAAGTAAGTGTCACAGATGTAGAAGGTGTAGAATCTATCCTAGACCATATAGATGTAAGTTGTAATGGTGGTAATGATGGCGCTTTTACAATAATACCCAGTGGTGGTGCAATACCGTATAGCTTCAGTCTAGACAATGTAGATTTTTCAAATACTACGGGAATTTTTACAGGGCTTACAGCGGGTTCACATACTATTTATATTAGAGATACTAGTGGTTGTGAAGATACTACATCTCTTATCGTAACCATTACTGAACCAGATGCTATAACACTAGCTAATACCCCAGTTGTAGATCCTATTTTATGTAATGGCGATACGACTACGGTGACTTTTATAGCCACAGGTGGTACAGCACCATATGTTTATACCTTTAATGGAGAGACCAATGCAACAGGCGTATTTAATAATGTAGCAGCAGCCATAGGATTAGCATATAGTATTACAGATGCAAACAGCTGTGCAGCAGCCACAGGCAACGTAGATGTTATTCAACCAGATGCTATAACACTAGCTAATGCCCCAGTTGTAGATCCTATTCTATGTAATGGCGATACGACTACGGTAACCTTTACAGCCGCAGGCAGTACGGCACCATATGCTTATACTTTTAATGGAGAGACCAATGCTACCGGCATATTTAATAACGTAGCAGCAGGCACAGGATTAGCATATAGTATTACAGATGCAAACAGCTGTGCAGCAGCCACAGGCAACGTAGATGTTATTCAACCAGATGCTATAACACTAGCTAATACCCCAGTTGTCGATCCTATTTTATGTAATGGCGATACGACTACGGTGACCTTTACAGCCACAGGCGGTACGGCACCATATGCTTATACTTTTAATGGAGAGACCAATGCAACAGGCATATTTAATAACGTAGCAGCAGGTACAGGATTAGCATATAGTATCACAGATGCAAACAGCTGTGCAGCAGCCACAGGTACCATAGAGATCACACAACCAGATGCGATTACATTGGCAAGTATCCCAGTCGTAGATCCCATCCTATGTAATGGCGATACGACTACGGTGACCTTTACAGCCACAGGTGGTACAGCACCATATGCTTATACCTTTAATGGAGAGACCAATGCTACCGGCATATTTAATAACGTAGCGGCAGGTACTGGACTAGCATATTCCTTCACTGATGTAAATACTTGTACAGCAGCCACAGGCACCATAGATATCATACAACCAGATGCTATAACACTAGCTAATACCCCAGTGGTTGATCCTATTTTATGTAATGGCAATACGACTACGGTGACCTTTACAGCCACAGGTGGTACAGCACCATATGCTTATACCTTTAATGGAGAGACCAATGCAACAGGCATATTTAATAACGTAGCAGCAGGTACTGGACTAGCATATTCTTTCACTGATGTAAATACTTGTACAGCAGCCACTGGAACTATAGATGTTATTCAACCAGATGCAATCGTTTTAATAGCTAATGGAGAAATTTTAGCTTTTAATGGTGCTACAGATGGTAATGTTACGGGTACAGTATCTGGAGGTACTGCGCCTTACACTGTAATACTCTCTGGTGATGCTTCTGATACTATTATTGTAGCAACAGATGGTGGTGCCTTTGATTTTAGCAATCTTTCTGCTGGTAACTATGTTGTCACTATACAAGACGCTAACTTCAGTATAAGCAATACGGGTTGTGAAGTTATTGACAATGTGCAAATTACCCAGCCAGACTCTATTATTTTGATAGTTAATGGAGAAACTCTAGCTTGTAATGGTGATACAGATGGTAATGTTACTGGTACTATTACAGGTGGAGTAGCACCATATACTGTAATCCTTTCTGGTGATGGATCAGATACCACTACTGTTGCTACAGATGGCGGCACTTTTGATTTTAGCAATCTTCCTGCTGGTAACTATATCATTACGGTTCAAGATGCTAATTTCATTCCTGGAGGTAATGATGGCCAAGCCATTGACAATGCTCAAATTACACAACCTGATGAAATTGAAACTATAGAAGCCATTGCAGACCATGTAGATGTGTCCTGTTTTGGAGGTAACGATGGAGCATTCAATGTTGATGCTTCTGGAGGATCAGGGTCATTTACATATACAACAACAATTAATGGGAATCCTGTAACAAACACCGACGGAGAATTTTCTGGGCTTGCTTCCGGGGATTATACTGTGACTGTGAACGATGCGAACGTTACGGGCTGTCTTGATCCTACACCGATAACAGTTACCATTACACAACCAGATGCTATAACACTAGCTAATACCCCAGTGGTAAATCCTATTTTATGTAATGGTGATACGACTACGGTAACCTTTACAGCCACAGGCGGTACGGCACCATATGCTTATGCCTTTAATGGAGAGACCAATGCTACCGGCGTATTTAATAACGTAGCAGCAGGTACAGGATTAGCATATAGTATTACAGATGCAAACAGCTGTGCAGCAGCCACAGGCAACGTAGATGTTATTCAACCAGATGCTATAACACTAGCTAATGCCCCAGTTGTAGATCCTATTTTATGTAATGGCGATACGACTACGGTGACCTTTACAGCCACAGGCGGTACGGCACCATATGCTTATACTTTTAATGGAGAGACCAATGCAACCGGCATATTTAATAACGTAGCAGCAGGCACAGGATTAGCGTATAGTATTACTGATGTAAATACCTGTACGGCAGCTACAGGCACCATAGATATCATACAACCAGATGCAATTACATTGGCAAGTATCCCAGTGGTCGATCCTATTTTATGTAATGGCGATACGACTACGGTGACCTTTACGGCCACAGGCGGTATGGCACCATATGCCTATACCTTTAATGGAGAGACCAATGCTACCGGCTTGTTCAATAACGTAGCAGCAGGAACTAACCTTGTATATTCTATTACAGACGCTAACACTTGTACGGCAGCCACAGGCACTGTAGATGTTATACAACCAGATGCTATAACACTAGCTAATACCCCAGTAGTCGATCCTATTTTATGTAATGGCGATACGACTACGGTAACTTTTACAGCGACAGGCGGAACAGCACCATACAGCTATACATTTAATGGCGAGACTAATGATACAGGCATCTTTGCTAATGTTGCAGCAGGAACGGCACTACCGTATTCCATCACTGACGCTAACAACTGTGCTGCAGTAACAGGAACCTTAGATATTACGCAGCCAGAAGTTATTAGTCTAATAGGTACACCTGAGGTAGATCCGATATTATGTAATGGCGATACAACTACAGTAACCTTTACAGCGACAGGCGGCACCGCACCATACAGCTATACATTTAATGGCGAGACTAATGATACAGGTATCTTTACAGGTGTATCCGCAGGCACAGGATTACCATATTCTGTTACCGATGCGAATACATGCACGCCAGCAACAGGCACCGTAGATGTTGTTCAACCCGATGCTATAACACTAACAAATGCACCAGTAGTCGATCCGATATTATGTAATGGCGATACAACTACAGTAACCTTTACAGCGACAGGCGGCACCGCACCATACAGCTATACATTTAATGGCGAGACTAATGATACAGGTATCTTTACAGGTGTATCCGCAGGCACAGGATTACCATATTCTGTTACCGATGCGAATACATGCACGCCAGCAACAGGCACCGTAGATGTTGTTCAACCCGATGCTATAACACTAACAAATGCACCAGTAGTCGATCCGATATTATGTAATGGCGATACAACTACAGTAACCTTTACAGCGACAGGCGGCACCGCACCATACAGCTATATATTTAATGGCGAGACTAATGATACAGGTATCTTTACAGGTGTATCCGCAGGTACAGGATTACCATATTCTGTTACCGATGCGAATACATGTACGCCAGCAACAGGCATCGTAGATGTTATACAACCAGATGCTATAACACTAACAAATGCACCAGTAGTCGATCCGATACTCTGTAATGGAGATACGACTACGGTAACCTTTACAGCGACAGGCGGCACCGCACCATACAGCTATACATTTAATGGCGAGACTAATGATACAGGTATCTTTGCTAATGTTGCAGCAGGAACGGCGCTACCGTATTCCATCACTGACGCTAACAACTGTACTGCAGTAACTGGAACCTTAGATATTACGGAGCCAGAAGTTATTAGTCTAATAGGTACACCTGAGGTAGATCCGATACTTTGTAATGGTGATTTAACCACAGTGACTTTTACAGCGACAGGTGGAATAGCACCATACAGCTATACTTTTAATGGACAAACTAATGATACAGGCATCTTTGCTAATGTTGCAGCAGGAACGGTGCTACCGTATTCCATCACTGACGCTAACAACTGTGCTGCAGTAACTGGAACCTTAGATATTACGCAGCCAGAAGTTATTAGTCTAATAGGTACACCTGAGGTAGATCTGATACTTTGTAATGGTGATACGACTACGGTAACTTTTACAGCCACAGGTGGAATAGCACCCTATGAGTACTCCTTTAATGGGGAAACTAATGATACAGGAGTGTTTACTAATGTTGCTTCAGGTACAGGCTTAGCATACTCTGTGACTGATGCTAATATGTGTACACCAGCAACAGGAACCTTAGATATAACACAACCCGATGCGATAACACTAGCAAGTACACCAGAAGTAGACCCGATACTTTGTAATGATGATACGACTACGGTAACCTTTACAGCGACAGGTGGCACAGCACCATACAGCTATACCTTTAACGGACAGGTTAATGATACAGGTATCTTTACCAACGTATTAGCAGGAACAGGATTAACATATTCTGTTACCGATGTGAATAATTGTGCTCCAGCAGCAGGAGCCATAGATATAACACAGCCTGAGGTTCTTGGAGTGATAGTTGATTCAATGCTTAATGTGGATTGTGACGCTGGTATCTTAGGAGAAATCATCTTAAGAGCTACTGGAGGGACAGCACCTTATATATATTCTATTGATAATGGAGTAACATCTCAGGATAGCAGTATATTTTCTGATTTAGTTCCTGATGTTTACAATATTCTTGTAACGGATAACAATGGTTGCTTTATTTTTACTGATGATATTGTCATTGAGCTTCTCGAAGCAAATCCTATTGTATTAGACGTTGTAGCCTGTGAAGATGATGGTATTATAGATCTGGATACCTTTTTAACGAATCAACCTACAAACGGTACATGGATATTTACTTCTGGACCTAATGATGTAATTCTTAATGGAAGTGTTTTTGATCCTTCTGATTTGCCCTTGGGAGATTACATATTTACCTATACTGCAACAACTATGATTGATTGTGTGAGTTCTACTGAAGTCACAATTAATCTGCATGATCGTTGTATTGTTTTTCCATGTAGTTCTGAAGATGTCATTATTTCAAAAGGAGTGACACCAAATGGAGATCAGCATAATCAATTCTTTGCCATTACTGGTGTTGAAAACTGCGACTTTATATTTAATGTAAAAATATTCAATCGATGGGGTTCTTTAGTATTTCAATCCAATAATTATCAGAATAATTGGAGTGGGGAGTCTTCGAAAAATTCACTAGGAAGCGCAAACACTCTTCCTAGTGGAACTTATTATTATATAGTAAATATTCAAAACAGTGGAATAAAACCAATCACAGGCCCAATTTATCTGGGAACAAAATAAATTTTTAGCTATTATGAAAATAAATATTAAGTATAATCTCATGATTGCAACTGCACTTTTATGTTGTATATCAGCATTTGCACAACAATTGCCTCAGTTTACGCAATATATGTTTAATACAGTTTCAATAAATCCTGCTTATGCTGGTAGTAGAGAAACATTAAACATTACGGCACTACATCGAAGTCAATGGGTTGGTATAGAAGGTGCTCCAGTAACTCAAACTGCCTCAATACATTCACCTTTAAGAAATGAAAGGATTGGATTGGGGCTATCTTTTATAAATGATCATTTGGGATTTGAAAACTTCTCTTATGTTTATGGCGATTTTTCTTATACAATTAAAACAGGAAAAAAAACAGAACTTGCTTTTGGTTTAAAAGGAGGTTTTACTTTTTTCAATCTTGATCAAAAATTATTAGATGATTCTTCAATTGCGAATGACCCATTTTTTAATGAGTTTTCTAATCGTATAGCTCCTAATTTTGGCGTCGGATTTTATTGGCATACCAATAAATGGTATATCGGATTATCTGCCCCACGGATATTAAACACTGATTTAAATAATACTAGGAATAACATTCAGGCAAATTTTGTTTCTCTAGAAAGAATTAATTATTTTCTAACAGCAGGTTATGTATTTGACCTTAATGATGCTATTAAATTTAAACCTTCAGTTTTAGCTAGAGCTACTAATGGAGCTCCTGCTTCATTTGATTTTACAACTAATTTTTTATTTAACGAAAAATTTTGGTTAGGGGCTGCTTATCGTATTAATGAGCAAACTGAAGCTATTGGAGCACTTGTGGATTTTCAAATATCTAATCAGCTAAGAATTGGCTATGCTTATGAATACCCTTTATCAGATTTAAGAGCATATACAGGTGGAACGCACGAAGTACTCTTAATTTTTGAAGTCTTTAAAAGTAAACGTATAAAATCTCCAAGATATTTCTAAAACATAATCAACTATGAAAACAAAAATTTTATTAATCTTATTTATGAGCTGTTCTTTTGCTTTTGCTCAAAAGAATGTTGGCGATAAATTTTTTGAAAAATTTGCTTATATAAAAGCTAGTGAATTTTATGAAAAAGCATATAATAAAGGGGATGATAGTAAACAACTTCTTTTAAGATTAGGAGATAGTTATTACAATAATTCAAATTCTATAAAGGCATCCTATTGGTATAAACTCGCATTAGAAAAATATTCAAAAATTGACACTGAGTATCTACTCAAATATGTACAGACATTGCAAAGTCAGGGTAATTATGATGAGGCTGATAAATGGTTAGGTAAGTTAAATGAATCTAATCGTAAAAATTCAGATAAAGTAAAAGCTATTATCTCTGCTAAAGAAAAATTTATAGCCACAAAAAATTTGGAAGTTAATTCTGAATTTTCAGATTTTGGAGCTTATATCCATGAAGGGAAAATATTGTTTGCTTCTACAAGAAGCCTATTTGATGGCACTGGAAATAAAATTTACGGTTGGAATGAAGAGCCTTTTCTAGATTTATATCAAGGGTCTATTTTAAGTGATAATCAGATTGGAGAAGTAAGTTTAATTAAGTCTTCTAAAGTTAATACAAAATATCATGAATCGTCGGTAACTATTACAGATGATGGGAAAACTCTATATTTTACCAGAGTCAATGTAAACAAACGCAATAGAATATCTTATGATAAGGAAGGTACAACTCATTTAAAAATTTATAAGGCTACTCTTGAGAATGAAAGTTGGGAAAACATTATAGAGTTGCCTTTTAATAGCAAAGCATACTCTACCGGTCACCCAGCTTTAAGTCCCGACAATAAAAAGCTATACTTTGTATCGGACCGTGAGGGAGGTTTTGGGTTAACAGATATTTATGTTGTAGATATTTTGGAGAATAATACCTATAGTGAGCCTAGGAATTTGGGAGAGCATGTAAATACCAAAGGTAGAGAAATGTTTCCCTTCATCGCTAAAGACAGTACTTTGTATTTCTCTTCAGATGATAATATTAATATAGGTCTATTAGATATTTTTAAATCTAATATTTTAAAAGGCGAGAATATACAACCAAAAAATTTAGGGTTACCTTATAATAGTGGTGAAGATGATTTTGCTTTCTATATTGATTCTGATAACAAAAAAGGTTATTTTTCTTCTAATAGGCCTGGTGGTAAAGGAAAGGATGACATCTACAGTTTTGTCATATATCCTTGTGCGCAAACAATAAAAGGATTCTCTAGGGATAGTAAAACTAATGAAATAATACATAACGCCACAGTTAAACTGATAGATGATACTGGAAAGATTATTCATGAAGTGACATCATCTATTACAGGAGAATATAGGTTTGATAATGTAGAATGTGACAAAGATTATACGATTTTAGGATCTAAGCCTGACTATAAAGATGATATTCAAAAAGTAAGAACTTCGAAACTCAAAAACACGGATTCTGATGTTGACCTGTTCTTAGTACCGCTTATTAATAACTGCGAAATTGTTATCAACCCTATATTCTTTGATTTTGACAAATGGAATATTAGAACAGATTCTAAAGTAGAACTAGAGAATATTGTCGACGTCATGAACGAGCATCCTCTAATTTCTATAAAAATAGAATCGCATACCGATAGCAGAGGAAGCCATAGATATAACCTAAAATTATCTAATAGAAGAGCGCAATCTACCAGAGACTATTTGGTATTTCGTGGCATTGATGCCTCACGATTTGTAAGTGCTATTGGCTACGGGGAAACTCAATTGGTTAATGAGTGTAATGACGAAAATGAATGCTCTGAAGCCAAGCATCAAAAAAATAGACGTTCACACTTCTATATTATGAATTGTGACGATTAATTAATATACTTAATTGTTTTAAAATTGAATAAAAGTTTTATAATATTGGATAAGCAAGGTCCATTTAGTAAAGTGATTAAACATTCTTTAAAAGATACTTCTTTGAAGGTTTATAGATGTAAAAGTACGAAAAGGCTTACTGATTTCTTATATTTAAAACCTAATACCAAATTTGATTTTTTATTGTTTATTTTTTTTGAAGAATATGAATTAGTTACTTGTCTTGAATTATATAATTTGGACATTCCCATTATTTTTGCTCCTACAGATAAAAGAAGTTATAAACGATTATCTAAAATAGAAGGGATTAAGCTTATGGATCTTTCTGCAAATAAAATGGAATATAAAATTCAGATAATAGATTTTGTAAAAAATTGATTTAACTAATCTTTTTTGAAACAAAACAAAATCAATAGAAAAACATAAAATACTAACATAACTAAGTGTTAAAATTGAATAAGATAAAAGAGATTCAATTCAATGATGTTTTTTAAGTATAAAGATGAATTAGCTATTAATATCCTCTAAAATCTGTTTAATGAATTTAATAATTATAGATGATAGTGCGTCTGATATAGAATATTATAAAAGTTTATTGGTTAAAAATTTTAATGACTTTAATAATATTGAAAGTTTTACTAATCCGTTAGAAGGGTTAGATTATATAAATGAAGCACACCCTGATTTGTTGATTTTAGATATGGAAATGCCCGATATTGGTGGTATAGATTTATTAAATCGAATTAAATCTCCAACAACTGAACTGATTTTTTGTACTTCGCACGATCAATTTGCCATCGAGGCATTTAAAAACCTCGCATTGGGTTTTTTATTAAAACCTTATAGTGAAAGTAACTTTATAGCCATAATGTCTAAAGCAATACAGCGATTGAAGAGTGTTAAAGCTAATAATGATTTTCCAAAAGCAATAAAACCTATTTTAGATGAACAAGTTATAACAGTACCTACTTTGGGTTGTACATATTTTTTAAAGATTTCTGAAATAATACGTTTTGAAAGTGTTGATAGTTATGCTAAGATATACCTCACAGATGGTACTTTTCACATAAGCTCTCATGGTATAAAATATTTTGAGACTAGTTTGATTTCTCCAATCTTTTTTAGGGTGCATAAGTCTCATTTAATAAATTTAACTAAGGTTAAAAAACTTTTTACTGACGGTACACTTGTATTAAAAAATGGAGAGCATGTTCCTGTAGCTAGAAGAAGAAGAACCGAATTGTTGAGTTTGTTTAATAAGATATACTTATAGTAATTCGAGTTCCTGTTCTATGCACATCTGAAATATCTTCAATATGCATTTTATATTTAGCCTTTTTACCTTTACGAGTTTTGTTCATTAGTTCAAATCGTTCATTTATAATTTGTGTAGCATATGACTGATGAGGTATCATTGATGTGGATTCTTTTTTTTCTTTAGATGCATTAATTCCAATACCATTATCTTCAATAATAATTTCTATTTGTTTTTTTAATGAATTGTTCTTAATGATTAAATTAATAATATTGTTCTTTTGGTTTTTAGTGAAACCATGAATCACAGCATTTTCTACAAGAGGCTGTAATATCATTGAAGGAATTGTTACTAAGTTTTGATCAACAGAGGGTTCACGCTTAACATGTAATGAAATTACATTATTATCATAGTTAATAAGGTTAATATAACTTGTAATGTACTGTATTTCTTTGCAAATAAGGATGTTTTCACTTCTACCTATATCTAATGTATATCTTAAAAAATTTGAAAATGTAACGATGTAATCTTCTATTTCACTTGCTGTGCCTTTCATCACTTTTTTACGCATTCCGTTTAAGATATTAAATATAAAATGAGGATTCATTTGCGCTCTTAATACTTTCTGTTCTAACTCAATTAACATTAAATTCATTTTATATTTTTTCTTCTGCTTTGCTGCATATTTTATTACTATAAAAATAAAAGTGCCAATGAATAAAATAATACTAACAAGTAAAAACCAGGTTCTTTTGTACAAAACTTGCGGGACATATATGTTGTAAGATAATTCGTTGGAAGACTGTATTCCTGTTGAATTTAATCCCTTTATTTTTAATGTATAGCTTCCAGGAGGTATTGAAAATAGTCTAAGCGTATTTTGACCTCCTAGATTTATCCATCCATCTGACAACCCACTTACTTTATATAGATATCGATTATTTTCGATGTTGAAAAAATCATTTATTGAGAACGTTACAGACAATGAGCTGTTTTTTGTACTAAGACGAATATAGTTGTTGGCATTTTCTGTGTAGGTTATAATGGTATCTCTATTCTTTTTAGAGTCAAAATATTCAATTTTCGTAGGCAAAATTTTAATTTCCGAAAACGTATTATCCACTATAGTATCAAATGACACTATACCATTAACTCCTCCAAAAAATAATGTGCCATCGGTTGCCGTATAGTATGAGTTTTGATTAAATTCATTATCAGGTAAGCCATCTTCCTTAAAATAAGAAAATACAGTTTTTAGCCTTGTATTATATTTATACAATCCTTTATAGGTACTAAACCAAATATTTCCCAACTTATCTTCCTGTATGCCAACAATATTTTCATCTAATAGACCATCTTGTTTACCTAAATTAAATAACTTCTTTCTTTCTTTGTTGAAACAAGTAATTCCTTTATTGGTGCCTACCCATAGGTTTTCGTTAGTATCTACATAGGAGGTATATACATAATTGCTAGGTAGTTCCTCTTGATTTTCATTATGCCTAATATTAATAACTTCATTAGTTATAGTATTTTGAATAAACAAGCCATTAGCTTCTGTGCTAAAATATAGGTTATTGATGTTATAGTGGATATCTTTAACAAACTTGGCAGTATCACTTGCTAAAGGAAATAACTTATAAGACTTTAGCTTTTCATTCTTAAAATTATAAACTCCTATTCCATGATTTGATGCTAACAAATAGGTTGAATCTGTAAATTTATGAATATCAAAAAAAATTAAATTTCCAAAATCTTTTTCAAAGCCTTTTACTGCCGCTCTATTTTTTTTGTGGTTCAGTTTTAATAGTGCGGACTCTCCAACAGCTAGTATTACAGAATCATTAACTTTGGCATAAGCTCTGTAAAGGGTAAAGCGATCATTAGCATATAAATTAACCTCATTAATAAAGTCGTTTGAAGATGATAGATTTAATTTAAAGATGCCATCGTAAGTGGCCACTAAAAATTCTTGCTCTGAAATTTCAAGAAAACCTCGCGTACTGATATTTATTTTTTTATCCTGATTTTTTTGGTTGTGAAGGCCTTTTTTAAATCCTTTATTTTTAAGCCTTATTTTATGAATTTTATCAAAAACACTTACATATATAATACTATTATTCGCTATTTTATAATTTTCTATAACGTGATCAAATGAGATTTCCTTAATTCTTTTCAGATGATACTCATCATTTTCTTTTACAAGTTTTAAGAATCCAAACTTTCGCTCCAATCCATCACCAAATAAGACGAAATCCATATTTTCTTTTAAGAATGAGTTTTTAACTCTTGATATTCGCGATAGTTCTAATGGTGTTTCCATAATCTGTAAATTTGAAACTTCCAAAACGGCTAACTTAAATTTCTTTCCATTATAATTATAGAACCCCTCAAAGTCTTTTGGAAATATTTCACCATTTTCTAAAACCTCAAAATCCATTTTAGAATCACTGTTTTCCAATTTGTATTGGATAGGAATTTCCGAAAGCTGAGCGGTTTCTTGATTTACAACAAAGCAAGTTAAACCCCTTTGCATTATTATAGTATTACAATCGTATATATGTACTACATGAAGGTGCTTATCCTGATCTTCAGGAGCAACTTCAGCAGTTTCAAACAGCTTAATTTCTGTATCAGAACTGATTTTTAGCACCTGTGTTTTAGAGATTGCCATCCAAATATTTCCAGAACAATCTTCAGCCATTAAAGCTGGATAACCTTTTATATTATCAAAAATAGGCCAATGCAATTTTTGGAAGTTTTCTTTAGAGGTGTCCGATCTAAAAATACCTTCTTCAGTTGTAACCCAAAACCGTCCTTTACTATCTAAAAGAACATCATTGACTTTCTGTACTGGTACAACCGTTTGGCCATCCATATAAGGGTGAAAAATATGGGAAGACTCAAATTCTTTTACCATTCCACTATGTGTATTATACCATAACACACCGTCCTCATCAAAAATAATTTTGGTTTTGATACTATTAGATCCGCCATTATTATTTATTGGTAGACTTTTCATCTCATACTCTTGCGCTCTCAATACCGTTGTATATGCAAAAAAAGATAGTATTAAAAGCCCTATTTTTATCATCTTTAGCTAAATCAAAGTTTATTTTTAATCATTTTAAGTGGTAAACCATTTATAAATTGGAACTTAGAATCAAGAGACTGATAATCTCATTTCTTGAAGAAAAGAACCTTTTTTTAAAAGATTAGTTTTAGTTATTAAAAGGTATGTTAATGGTAACTCGTGTTCCTGTTTTACTTTCTTCTGAAATATCTTCAACATACATTTTATATAAGGCTATTTTATTTCTTTTTGTTTTATTCATTAATTCAAATCGTTCATTTACAATTTGTGTAGCATGAGACAGGTGCGAGGATGTGGATATATTTTCATTGCTTTTAGATACATTAATTCCAATGCCATTATCTTCTAAAATAACTTCTATTTGATTCTTTAACGAATTTTTCTTAATAATTAAATGTATAAGATTATTGTTTTGGTTTTTAGGAAAACTATGAATCACAGCATTTTCTACAAGAGGCTGTAGTATCATTGAAGGTATAGCTGTAGTATTTTGATTAATAGAGGAATCACAATAAACATCTAATGAAATATTTCTATCATTTCGATAACTAATAAGGTCTATATAACTTGTTATATATTGAATCTCTTTAGAGAGAAATATATTTTCACGTCTTCCAACATCTAAAGTATGCCTTAAAAATTCTGAAAATGAAATGATGTAATTTTCCACTTCATCTGATGCTCCTTTTATTACTTTTTTACGCATACCATTAAGGGTGTTGAATATAAAGTGGGGGTTCATTTGTGCTCTTAATGCTTTCTGCTCTAACTCAATTAGCATTAAATTCATTTTATACTTTTTCTTCTGCTTTGCTGTATAATTTATTACTATAACAATAAAAATGGCAATGAATAAAATAATGTTAACAAGTAAAAACCAGGTTCTTTTATAGAGCATTTGTGGGACATATATACTATAAGATAACTCGTTGAAAGACTGTATTCCTTTTGAATTTAATCCCTTTATCTTTAATGTATAGTTTCCAGGAGGAATTGAAAATAGCTTTAGCGTGTTTTGATTTCCCAGATTTATCCATTTATCTGATAAGCCATCTACTTTATATAGATATCGATTATTTTCGATGTTGAAAAAATCATTTATTGAGAACGTTACGGAAACCGAACTGTTTTTTGTATCAAGACGAATATAGTTGTCGGCATTTACTGCGTTCGTGATTATAGTATCTCTATTCTTTTTAGAATCAAAATATTCAATTTTGGTGGGTAAAATTTTGACTTCCGTTACTATATTTTCTATAGTATCGAATGTTACTATACCGTTGACACCTCCAAAAAATAATGTGCCATCGGTTGCTGTATAGTATGAGTTTTGATTAAATTCATTATCAGGTAAACCATCTCCTTCAAAATAGGATAATACCGTTTTTAGTCTTGGATTATATTTATACAACCCTTTGTATGTACTAAACCAAATATTCCTCAGTTTATCTTCCTGTATGCCAACTATGTTCTCGTCTAAAAGTCCGTTTTGTCTATCAAGGCTAAATAGCTTCTCTTGCTCTTTGTTGTAGCAGGCAATACCTTTATTGGTGCCAATCCATAAGTTGTCATTACTATCAATAAAAGAGGTGTATACATAATTACTGGGTAGTTCTTCCTGGTTTTCATTATATGCTATATTGAAAACCTTATCAGTTAGTGTATTTTGTATAAACAAACCATCTGTTTGAGTACTGAAATAGAGAGTGTTGTTGCGGTAGTTAATATCTCTGACAAATTTGGAAGTATCGCTTGCTAGAGGAAATAACTTATAAGGCTTTAGCTTTTCATTCTTAAAATTATAAACTCCTATTCCATAATTTGATGCTAATAAATAGGTTGAATCTGTATGTTTTTGGATGTCAAAAAAAATAATATCTTCATAATCTTTAGAAAAATTTTTTATTTCAATGACCTCTTTCTTCTTGTAATTTATTGACACTAATGATGTCTCTCCTAGACTAAGAGCTATAGAATCGTTAACTTTAGCATGGGCTCTACAATAATTTAACGTAGGGAATACATTCAATTCATCAATAACATTGTTAGAAGATGATACACTTAATTTAAAGGTGCCTCCATAACTGGCCACCAAAAATTCGTTTTCTGAAATTTCAAGAAAATCTCGCGTACTGATGTTTATTTTTTCACCCTGATTTTTTTGATTGTAAAGGCTTTTTTTAAAACCTTTATTTTTAACCTTTATTTTATGAATTTTATCAAAAACACTTACATATATGATTCCATTATTGGCTATTTTCAAATATTCTATTAGATAATCAAAATGTATTTCTTCAATTTCTTTTAGATAATATTCATCATTTTCTTTTACAAGTTTTAAAACTCCAAATTTTCTAGCATGTGCATTACTAGAAAAAATGAAATCCATATTCTCTTTTAAAATTGGATATTTAGCTCCAGATATCGCTATTAATCCATATGGAACCTCTATAAGCTGCAAATTTGAAGCTTTTAAAAAGGTAACCTCAAGTTTCTTTCCATTATAATTATAAACTCCTTCAAAGTCCTTGGGAAATACTTCTCCATTTTTAAAAATGTTATAGTTCTTATTTTTAGCATAGTAATCGTAATCATAATCTTCTAATTTGTATTGGATAGGGATTCCCGAAAGTTGTGAAGTTTCTTCATTTATAACAAAATAATTTGGTCCCTTTTGCATTAATATATGATCACAATTAGATGCATTTCTCAAAGAAAGGTCAAAATGTTCATCTTTAGAATCAACTTTGGCAGTATTAAATAGCTTGAATTCTGTGTCAGAAGTAATCTTTAGGATCTGCGTTTTTGAAATTCCTACCCAAATATTTCCAGAACAATCTTCTGCAGTATAAGAGAGATGGGAGGATTTTATACTATCTAAAATAGGCCAATGTAATCTTTGGAAGTTTTCTTTAGACGTTTCTGACCTGAAAACACCTTCCGTTGTATTGATCCAAAACCGACCTTTACTATCTAAGAGAATACTATTAACTTTTGTAACTTGAACAATCTTTTTACCGTCCATAAAAGGATAAAAAATTTGAGAAGACTCAAACTCTTTTATCATTCCATTATGTGTATTATACCACAATACATCATCTTTATCAAAAGAAATTATATTGATTGCTGTATTTGACCCTCCATTATTATGTATTGGAAGGCTTTTTATCTCGTAGTTTTGTGCATTTAGTATTGTTATTCCTGTAATGAAAAACATTAATAAGTGTTTAAATTTTCTCATTTTGGGGTGTTTAATGATTGAATTTTTGCTCTCTTAAAAAATGCTTATTATATACTATAAAACGATACTAGTTCGAGAAAGTTTTATATTAGTCGAAAAATTATCAAAAAGTTTCATGTAAATACTGATTTTATAACTTAAATTAATAGATTAGACTAGTTCTAAATAATTGCTAGAATTTTATTGTTATAAGGGATGATATTTTTTGTAAGCTCTACTAAAAAAGACTCATTTCTCTTCTATATTTTAAGCTTTTGGATTGTAGATAATATTTGAAAATAATTTATATTTGATATTGGTCATGAAAAATTGATATTTCGCTATTATGTCACTAACTTTTTTTGGAAAGATTAATAAGTTAATTGATAAGTGGGATAAATGAAATAGTTCGAATCCTTCAGGTTTCTAGAAGAACCATAAGTTTATATTACATAATAATATAATAGGAAGTTTTTATTTTCTCTTTTTTTAGGTTTTCAAATATTCTAAGGAAAAATAATTTTTATAATTATATAGAAGTTTTAATTGATATTAAAATATTTTGAAGTAATGTATTGCTATACTTTAATTTTATTTGATACTAAATGTACCGTATTTGTGCCTTTTTAATCAAAAGGTTGATGAATACTACTAATCTACTTTATGTATCGGCAAATAGATTTTAATTTTATTTATATAATTGTTAATTATCTGTAAATGAAATGGTTATTAGTAATTGGTCGACTCGTTAATCAACGATAAAACGAAAGAAATAATTTGATAAAGTCATTACCCTTATCAATCAGTCTTTTTCGCAAAAACTTTAAAGATTTTGTCATGTGCACTTCTACCGTGTTGATAGATATATTAAGCGTTTCAGCAATTTCTCGATATTTGTAACCCTGCATTTTACTTAAAAGAAATACTTCTTTTCCTTTTGGTGGTAACTCTTTAATTGCGGCTCTTAATTCAACTAATTTTTGCTCAATGAATTCATCATCTTTTTCAACGATATTATTAATGGCATTCATTCTAATCGTTTCAAGCTGATCATTCCTTTTTCTTTTTAATCGATAATGATCTATATATGTATAGTATACCGATTTATACAAATATGCTTTAAGAGACGTATGAATATTTAGGTTTTTTCTATTTTCCCATAGTTTAAGCAGAATATCCTGAACAATATCTTCGGCAATGGCATCATTACTTGAAAAACTAAAAATGTAAAGACATAGCTTGTCATAATAGACATTGTATATATAATCAAAGGCTTTTTTATCATCAATCTTTAATCTGTCAATTAGAGATTTATCGCTATTTAAAGAGGTAATCAAGCTATGAATGAGTTATCGTTAAGTGTACAATATTAATAAAAGTTATTTTTATAGTAGTGGTATTTTATAATTTTCCGACACACTAGTAATAATAGACAAAAGACATTCGTAGAATGAGAAAAAAAGAAATATATAAAATTATTGTTAAGTATTTAGATAATAATACTTCGAAAGCGGAGGAGGAGTTACTCACAAAGTGGATTGAAAACCCTGAGAATAAAAATGAGTTAGAAGCTTTTATTTCAATGGATTATATTGTTAACAAGGAGTTCAAGAAGTATTCGAACAAAATTACTTCCAAAGAATTTTTAAATAATATCGGAGCCAAAAAAGTTAAAAAATTACGATTTATAAAATACGGAGCGATAGCTGCTTCAATTGCGCTTTTAGTGTCATTGACTTTATTTTTTAACGGAGATAATTCGAAAGGAGTTGATCCGGTAATTGTAAATAATGACATTCCAACAGGCACAGATAAAGCCATATTAACTCTTGAAGACGGATCTGCCGTAGTTCTGGAAAAAGGACAAAACTATACCGAAAATAACTTAACGAGTAATGGTGAACATATAGTTTATAAAACCTTAGAAGCATCAAAACAAGAAATTGCCTATAACTATTTAACCATTCCAAGGGGCGGACAATATGCAATCACATTATCTGATGGTACCCAAGTATGGCTAAATTCAGAATCTAAACTAAAATATCCAGTAAATTTTATAGAAGGAGAAACTAGAGAAGTAGAATTAGTTTACGGAGAAGCTTATTTCGATGTATCGCCAAGTACAGATCATAACGGTTCAGAATTTAAAGTGGTTTCAGATGAACAGATGATTAAAGTGCTCGGTACAGAGTTTAATGTAAAAGCCTACCGTGATGACAGCAAAATTTATACAACCCTTGTTGAAGGTAGTATTGCTTTGAGTAATACTACTGAAGGAACAATATTAACTCCTAATCAGCAAGCTGTTTTAACCCGAGAAACTGAAAAGATTGAAGTTATTACTGTAGATGCTAGTAAAGTAGCGCTTTGGAGAACTGGTATTTTCAGTTTTAGAGGCACTTCTTTGAAAGAAGTTACTAAGGTTTTGTCTAGATGGTATGACGTCGATTTTATAGTAAAAGACGAAGCTCTCTATGATATTACATTTAAAGGTGTGTTAGGAAAAGATCAAAATATAGAAGAAGTTTTAAAAACCATAATAACATCTAGAAAATTATCAAACTATGAAATAAAAGACAAAATAATAATTATAGAATAAAAAAAGAAGAGGGCAAAGAATAGTCGGTCGAATGAATATCCCTTTGTCCCCCTTTAAAGGTTACCAATTAATTTTTTTACTAACTAATAACAATGCAAATTTATGAAAATTAACTCAACAAATGCCTTTTTGTATTCCAAGAAGGGATTAACAACTAACATTATGAGAGCATTTATTTTCTTGTGCTGCACAGCGGTCTTCAGTTTAAACCCTGAAAATGTATTATCTCAAAACGCAAAAATTAAAATTGATACGGATAAAACAATAACTGTAGATGAGGTTTTTGACCTTATTATGGAGCAAACAGACTACAAGTTTATTTATGACGAAGAACTTTTTAAAAATTTTCCAAAAGTAAATCTTTATAAAGGTTATATACCTGCTAATACATTATTAAGTCAAAGTTTAGCATCGGGCAGTTTTAATGTTAAGTTCAGTAGCTCTAATACATTGCTGATATTAGAAAAAACGGAGCAAGAAAAGCAACAAGAAATTGAAATATCCGGAGTTGTTACAGACAAGAACGGAATGCCTTTATCTGGAATTACGGTCTATGTTTCTAGCACAGAACCTTATGAATTAAGCAACAATGACTTTATAGTAAGAGGAACGACTACAGATTTTGACGGAAAATTTACCTTAAAAACAGCGGTTGGACACTACTTAGTGGCACAAGGCCTTGGCTATGAAATATTCCGTCAGGAAATTGTAGCCAACCAAACTGTTTATAATATTACTTTAAAAGAGTCTGTTAGCACTTTAGAAGAAGTAGTGCTTGTGGGTTACGGTTCGCAAAAGCGTAAAAATATAACTGGAGCAGTTTCTTCTATTAACCAAGATGATTTAACTATTAATACGGCTGCAACCGCTAGTTTCGACAGAGGCTTGGGTGGTATGCTTAAAGGTGTTAATGTATCTCAAAACTCTGGTGCACCAGGTAGTGGAGCTTCTATTAACATTAGAGGAATTACATCACCGCTTTTAGGAGATTTTGAGTCGTCATCAAACCAACCTTTATATGTTATTGATGGTGTTATTTTTAATACAGATGCAACATTTAATACTGGTGGTAGTACAGGTTCAAGATTTATATTCCCGGCAGCAGCAAACCCTTTACTGTCTTTAGATCCCAATAACATCGAGTCGATTGATGTTTTAAAAGATGCTGGAGCTACGGCTATTTATGGGTCGCGTGGTGCCAATGGGGTTATTTTGGTAACTACTAAAAAAGGAAAGAAAAATGAAGCTGCTACGGTTCAGTTTTCATCCCAGACCTCTTTTGGTAAACCTATTAACAGGTTAAATCCAATGAATAGTCAACAATATGGCGAATACACCGATTTAATTTTTAGGAATTCGGTTGCTGCAGCTAATAGTGGTCAAATAAGTCCTTTTAGCTTATTTAGTTTTGCCAATTCTCCATTTAGTGGGCCAAGCTCAATAGCAGATTTAGATTTAGACTTTTTTACGTTTCAGTATACTTATAACGGTTTAAATCCTGATTTCTTAGGATCGGCAAATACTGATTGGCACGACGAGATCTATAATACCAGTGCTATGACCCAACAATACAATGTAAATATAAGAGGAGGGTCAGATAAATCAACCTATGCTTTTGGTGGCTCTTATATGGATCAAGAAGGTCTAAAGATTAACGATAATTACGAGCAATTCAATTTTTATGGTAATTTGAGATCTGAACTTAACAAAAGTATTACTGCAGGGTTTAATATTAATTTGGGGCATACCAAAAGAATAAATTCTGAAAGTGCATTCGGATCTGGAACAAGCAGTTCCTTGGTGTCGACCAGACCTGATGTTCCTGTAAGAGATGCCGATGGCAATTTCTTTAGATACGAAGATTGGGCTTTTGGTGCAGCTGGAGAAGGCGCAAACCCTGTTGCAACGCTATCATCTAACAAAAACAAAACAAGAGGGTATACCCTTACCAGTAAGGTGTTTTTAGAAGCCGAAGTATTAAAAAATGTTAAAGTAAAAGCAGATGTTAATGTAGGGCTGTTTAATACCAAAGTGAGTAATTTTTCAGGTTCAGAAGGTATATTCTCTATTCCTGCATTTAATTTCTTTCCGCAACCATCACTTACCACTGCTAGTGATTTAAATATTAATTTGGTAACCAATTTAACAGCCAATTACAATAATACTTTTGGGGATCATACCATAAATGTGTTGGGTGGATTTGCTTGGGATAGAACCCAGGTAGAACGTACTTATAGTAATTTCATTGAAGGTTTTTTAGATGAGGAAGTATTAAATACACCTAATAACCTGACACCAAACGATACTGATGAGGGAACAATTGAAGTCGGTCTAAATTCAGCTTTCGTTCAGGCGTTTTACAGTTATAAAAATTTGCTGGATGCCACGTTTAACTTCAGAAGTGATGCCTCGTCTAAATTTGCACCTGGTAATAAGCGAGCTTATTTTCCAGCCGTATCTTTAGGATGGAACATGCACAACCAGTCTTTTTTACAAAGTGATAAGATCAACCAATTAAAATTGCGAGCTAGTTGGGGTAAAACCGGATCTACCAATCTATCGGAATTTGCATACTTGCAATTCTTTGCTTTGGGAGAACTAGGTTTAGGGATTTATAATGGTAATCCTGCTATACAACCATCCAGTTCATTGCCTAATGCTAGCATAGGATGGGAAACCACTCAGGAGTTTAACGTTGGATTTGATTTTGCACTGCTTAACAATAGATTGAGAGGTAGTATAGATGCATATACTAGAGAAACAACAGATGGTCTGTCTCCAGGTGCTATACCGCAAGAATTAGGACCTAATGTATTTACCGAAAACTTTATAGAAATGTCTAATAAAGGTTTGGAAATAGAGTTAGGAGGTGATATTGTAAGAAGTAATGAGGCCAATGGTTTTAACTGGAGTACTACGGTTAATTGGGCCTTAAACAGAAACGAAGTTAAAAAATTGAACAGTGATGTTATCTCTAGTTTTTTACAAGATGCTATCGTAGTAGGAGAACCAGCTGGAACTTTAAAAGGGTATAAAGTTGATGGTATTTTTCAAGACCAGGCGGTTATAGACCAATTAAATGCTAACGCTGCTACTGTGCATGGTGCAGGAACCGTATATGATCAAACAGGAACTTCACCTGGTGATTATAGGTTTACAGATACCAATAATGATGGCATTATTAATACAGACGATCGCGTAGTGATAGGTAATGTGCAACCCGACTTTTTTGGAGGGTTTACTAACAGGTTTAGTTACAAAGGCTTTGAATTAAATGCGTTTTTTCAATTCAGTGTAGGGGCAGAGGCTACCTGGGGGAACGCCAATGTCAATTCTTTTGCAACACCGGGAAATAATAACCAAGCATTTTACCACAATAATACATGGACACCAACAAATACCGATGCCCAATATCCAAGAGTGGTGTATTTTGATCCGGGAAGTAATAGAAGATTTAATGAAGTATTCGATGCCTCGTACCTGCGATTAAAAAACATACAATTGAAATATAACTTGCCTAAAGATGCTCTAAGCCCAATTGGTTTGAAAAGTGGATCATTGTTTGTAGCAGCCAGCAACTTGTTTACAATTACAGATTGGCCTGGTCTGGACCCAGAATCATCAGGTGGAGGTCGTGTAACCGATAGACAGAGAAATACCGATCCGTATCCTTTATCAAAAACAATTTCGTTTGGTATCAATGTTCAATTTTAAAAATAAAAACTATGAAAGTTATATATAAAATAAAAACAGTAATTTTTTTGATGGTCTTATTTTTAAGCCAATCATGTAGTATAGATGATGTTGTTCCTATTAATGAACTTACGGATTTAAACGTTATTCGAGACGAGAATTCTGCGCAGAGCGTTTTAGATGGTATTTATACGCAGTGGAGGAGTGAATTTACAGTTGCCAATGCAATATTCTTGATTGAGTTTCAAGGGGACCTTATACTGCAGACGGCAGCATTATTTGGAGACACTGGTATGGCAACTAATCAAATACCTGATGATAATTCTTTTATTCAGGGGTATTATAATACCAATTATAAAATAATTAACAATACCAATTGGTTAATTACAAAATTAGAAGCAGGTGAGGCTGTTGGCATTTCAGAAGAACGAAAAACCGAAATGATTGCAGAGGCACGTTGCCAAAGAGCTATGGCATCATTTGATTTGTTACGCTCTTATGGTCAATTCTATAATACCTCCTCTAATTTTGGTATTGTATTACGAGATAAGCCGGCACAAACATTAGAAGCAGCCGCAAGAAGTTCAGTTCAGGAATCTTATGATTTTATTTTGGCAGATTTGCAGTTTGCAGCTACTAATGCTCCTGCCACAGTTGCCAATGGCGGGTTTATAAGTCGGGTTACGGCTAATGCCTATTTGGCAAAGGTGTATTTATATATGGGCGATTATGCCAATGCGGCTACCACAGCCAATCAAGTAATTGGCAATGGAGCTGGATACGCTTTGGAAAGTGCTTATGCGAATATATTTTCCGGTCAACACCTGTCTCAGGAAGTATTATTTGCTCCATTTATAGATGGTGTTAGTCAAAATGAAAATATGACGCTTTTAAATCAAATAAACCGTACACGTTATAGTCCTGCTTTAACACAATTGGCAGACGATCAAGTTGCTGGTGCCGGATCTTTGTTTGGAGCCGGAACTGGTTTCGATCCGCGTTACAATTATGCTTATGCCGATGCAACTGTGGGGCCTAATAGCCATGGTAAATATCCGTATGTCGCTCGTGATTTGACAGGTACTGCTGGTAGAATAGGTTTAACCAAATTCTATTTAAGATTAGCAGAAATATACCTAATAGAAGCAGAGGCTTTGGCAAGAATGGGTGCAGGAGTAGATGCGGGAGCATTAGCAAGACTAAACGAAATTCGCACACGAGCCGGGGTTTCTAATGAAACACCTGCTACTAAAGCAGAGCTTTTAACGGCAATTTTTAACGAAAAACGTTTAGAGTTGTTTAGCGAAAATTCCGAATCTTGGTATGATATAGTACGCTTTGATAGATTGGGAGATATTAGTGCGGCGTCATTAAAACCAAGCATTACCAACGAGAGTAAATTAATTTTTCCAATGCCAAGGTTAGCTTTGGCAAGTAACAATTTACTTGAACCAAATCCATAACAAGAATATAGTAATCCCCTAGAATTATGTCTAGGGGATTATTTATCAAAATTTTATAGAATCCAGACTATAAAGTGGTACCATCTATTAGGCCTAAATGAAAATATGGTAGGCGTTATACATTGAGGTTACCTGAACCTACATAGAGAACCTTTAAAAAATTTTAAAGCTTAAAATCAAATAAGTATAGCATTATGAAGAAAATAGTTTTGTTCGCGTCAATCATAATATGTTTTGGATTTAATGAAGGAGAAACCAATAAAGGGTATGAACCAAATTTATGTTTTCAGCAAGGCTTGATGCAAAACTGTATTGATCAAAATGTGTCAGACTCAATTGGAAAAACAGTTAAAAATTTTAAAGCTAAAAGCTTAAAGAATAAAACGTTTAGACTATCTAAAACCTTAAAGAAAAACAAGTATGTTTTAATTGAGTTTTGGGCAAGTTGGTGTGGACCTTGTAGAGAAGAAATTCCTTATTTGAAAGAAGCTTATAACAGTTTTAAAATCAAAGGCTTTGAAATTGTTTCTTTTTCATTAGACAAAAAGAAAGAACGTTGGGCAAAAGCATCTAAAGAAGAAAATATTCCATGGATAAATGTTAGTGATCTGCTAGCCTTTAAAAGTGATATTGTAAAATCATATGGTGTTAAAAGCGTACCAGCAAATTTTTTGGTAGATCAATCCGGAAAAATAATCGCACGCGATTTGCGTCACCACGCCTTAAACAAAAAATTGGAAGAACTTTTAAAATAATTTAAAATGAAACATTTAGTAACACTTTTATTTTTAGTTTTTAGTATTGTAGGGTTTTCGCAATCGCCCGGTAAAGAGGCTAAATTGGCTTTTTACAAATTACCTAATGAGGGTATGCCAGAACTTAAAGTACGTATGTTTACCAATATGGATACGGTTAAAACCAAAAACGTATTTAAGCTGGCTGTAAGCTTTGACTTAATGCTAAACTGGTACACCTATAGTAAAGAAGACAGTGAAAAAAACCTTCCCACAACAATAGATTTAAATATTCCAAAAGGTTTTGAAATAATTAAGGAAGTATGGCCTACTCCTCTAGAAGTCCCTGGGCGTAAAGGAGGAATGGATAAGGTTTATAAAAACGATTTTATGGTAGTTTATCATATAAAAGCCTCTAAAAAGAAAAAGTCAGATGCTACAATCACTGCTAATATTGAATGGCAGGTTTGCGATCCAACCATTTGCATGGCTGGTGAGGCAACAATAGAAACCAAAATAGTAGTAGGAAACAGTAATAGTGTTAGCATACTAAGTAGCCTATTGCCAGAATAACAAAAAATAATTTAAGATGAAAAAAACAGGATTATTAGCCATAGCTTTTATGACAATATTTAGTACTTATGGACAAATAGAAACCACAGTTTTTGAACAACCATATCGTTTAAAAGCAGACGGAAAAATTATAGATGTTGTAGAAACTGGACATTCGGCACCATTTATATACGATTATAATAACGACGGTAAAGATGATTTACTGGTTGGGTATTTTGGGAAAGAGCGTTCAGACACAGATTTAGTAAGAGGAGGTCATCATCTTACTAAAGGAGGTTGTAATATTTATTTAAATATGGGAACCAATGAAAACCCCGAATATACGTTTACCGGTAAACTTTTAGCAGGAGGAAAACAGGCTTATGTACCTACAGATTGTTGCGTAGGGTTTGTACCGCGTGTGGCCGACCTTGATGGAGACGGTATAGACGATATTCTATCTGGGTCTTATCCTGGTCAAGCTTATTTTTACAAAGGTATTGGCGAGGGGATGTACAAGGCGTACCAGTTTTTAAGAGATAAAACCGGTAAAGCTATGAACCCTGATCATACAACAACCATAACACCATTTGATTGGGATGAAGATGGCGATTTAGATTTAGTTTGGGGAGTACGATTTAAAGGAACATTTGTCTCTTTTAACACAGGATCTAAAACGGCACCGCAGTTTGAAGCACCAAAGCATATAGAGATGGAAAAATATGGAGATAAAAAAATGTATGAATTGTCTAGTCATAGTGTACCTATAGATTGGGACGGAGATGGCCATTTTGATTTGGTTTGCGGGAGTGAACAAGGGGATGTTTTTTGGTACAAAAACATAGGCAAAAAAGGAAGCCCAAAATTTGGCGACCCGGAGATGCTTATTATTAATAATAAAAGAGGACATAGAACATTGGAAGGGGATAACAGCAAGCCGCACGGCACTAGATGCAAAGTGTTTCCTTATGATTACAATAACGATGGTAAGCTCGATTTACTTATAGGAGATACGTATAGCACCGCAGATAAAGCACCTAAACTAACCCCGGAACAGGAAATTGGACTCGAAGAGCTACAATCAGAATATATTATGAACCCTCCTGAAGAGATAAATGAATTAAATGCAAAATGTGCAAAGTTTGCTAATGTCAGGTATAAGGAATTAATGGACAATAATGCAGACCTTACAGAAACCGAAGCTAGAGGTCTGGCTTGGATGGACTTACCTGAAGATCTATTAATTCCACTTAAAAAATACTATAAAAAAGCTGCAGAGGATTTAAAGGACTATTTCAAACTTAAGAGTGGCCAACCTTACAGTCATGGTTATGTATGGGTTTATATAAGAAAATAAAAAAGTAATAAAATGAAAAAAATAAATATAATATTAGTTACAGCTATACTGTTTATAGCTTGTAAACAACAAGAGCCAAAAACAGATTATACCTTATTGTCTATTAAGGCAAAGAACGCAAAAAATGCTGTTATACAACTTTTTTCTATGGATAAAGGAGTGAAAGTTATGGACATCCATCTTGATGAAAATGGTTTTTCACAAGATACCTTAAGAGGTTTTGAAGAAGGAGAGTATGGTTTTGGTGACGGTCGAAAAACCCAATCTATCTTTATATATGTTAAGAATAACTCTGAAGTGGAAATTGCTTACGATTACACAAGCCTGTTAGAGCCACCTACAATTAGGTGTACTAATTCTGCAGAAACTATGCTTTTAAGTGAACAAAAGTCTTTAGACATTAATTTTCGTGCGTCTCATTCAGATTTTTGGAATTACGACCCCTTAAAACTTACTAAAACCTTTATACAACGAGATAAAGATGGCTTGGCGCTTCTAGAAAAGTATAAAGATCAATTAGAGCCTGATTATTATAAAACTAAAGTAGGAGATACAAAATATAAAACGCTTATGAACATGGGTAATTATGCGTCAATTTATAAAGGAGAATTACCAGAGGCTTTTATAAAAAAGCAGCAGGAGGCGAATTTTAATGATGAATTTTTATTCAACAATTCTGGAATATATAGTGCTTTTACTAATAACTACATAGCTCATGCATCTAATAAATTTGCTAAAACAGATAAACGTACAATGCCATTAAAAGTTATGGATAAGATTAATAATGATGTAACCAATGATTATATAAAAAGTGCTTTGTTATCGGCGACAATGGACATGCATTTGGTGAAAACAGATGGTAAGAGAGAACTTTATAATCGGTTTTTGCAATATTGCACAAATGATGAGTTTAAAGAAACAACAACAACATTTTTTAACGAAGTGATGAAGTTGGAACCAGGGTCACCATCTCCAAAGTTTGTTAATTATGAAAGTGCCACAGGAGAAAAGGTGTCTTTAGATGACTTAAAAGGTAAATATGTGTTTTTTGATTGTTGGGCAACCTGGTGTGCACCTTGTATAAAAGAAATACCGTTTATAAAAAAGATAGAAAAAGAATATCACGGTAAAAACATAGCATTTGTAGGCTTATCTTTTGATGCACAAAAAGATAAAGACAAATGGAAAGCTATGGTAAAAGAAAAAGGGTTGGATGCCGAACATCAGCTATTGGCAGACAACGCCTTAAAATCACAATTTACTAAAGAATATAAAATATTTACTATTCCAAGGTTTATATTATTAGACCCAGAAGGTAATATTGTAGATAATGATGCGCCTAAACCTTCGCAGCCGGAATTAAGAACTTTATTAGAAAGTTTAGACCTTTAATAGAAAAGAATCCCTCGAGGCTCTGTCTCGGGGCATCCGTTGAAATTGTCATTCCCGAGAAGGCGGGAATCTAAATATAGAATTTTGATTTTTGACCCAAAGGTCAAAATGAAATGAGCGTAACAACTCTATGACTCTACCTCGAGGATAGTTTGTTAAAAAAAATATAGTTAATAATCTAAAAAGTTTTCTTAACCGAAGCCAATTGCATAAGGCTCTATATTATTGATATGATTTTTAGAACGCAAAACTAAAAATACAGGTCATGAATGAATTAATAAAAAAGAAACACTTAATAAAATAAGAATAATTTAAGATGAAAAAAACAGGATTAGTAGCCATAGCTTTTATGACAATATTTAATACTTATGGACAAGTAGAAACCACAGTTTTTGAACAGCCATATCGTTTAAAAGCAGACGGGAAATTTTTAGATGTTGCAGAAGTTGGGCATTCGGCGCCATTTATATACGATTATAATAACGATGGTAAAGATGATTTACTGGTTGGGTATTTTGGGAAAGAGCGTTCAGACACAGATTTAGTAAGAGGAGGTCATAAACTTACTAAAGGAGGCTGTAATATTTATTTAAATATGGGAACCAATGAAAACCCCGAATATACTTTTACAGGTAAACTTTTAACAGGAGGAAAACAGGCTTATGTACCTACAGATTGTTGCGTAGGGTTTGTACCTCGTGTGATTGATCTTGATGGAGACGGTATAGACGATATTCTATCTGGGTCTTATCCAGGTCAAGCTTATTTTTACAAAGGTATTGGCGAGGGGATGTATAAGGAATATCAGTTTTTAAGAGATAAAACCGATAAAGCTATGAATCCTGGACATACAACAACCATAGCTCCATTTGATTGGGATGAAGATGGCGATTTAGATTTAGTTTGGGGAGTACGATTTAAAGGAACATTTGTCTCTTTTAACACGGGATCTAAAACAGCACCTCAGTTTGAAGCACCAAAGCATATAGAGATGGAAAAATATGGAGATAAAAAAGAGGACTTATCTAGCCATAGTGTACCTGTAGATTGGGACGGAGATGGCCTTTTTGATTTGGTTTGCGGGAGTGAACATGGGGATGTTTTCTGGTATAAAAACATAGGCAAAAAAGGAAGCCCAAAATTTGGCGACCCGGAAATGCTTATTATCAATAAAAGAGATCATATGAATGCATTAGAAGGAGATAACAGGCCGCACGGCTATAGAAGTAAAGTATTTCCTTATGATTACAATAACGATGGTAAACTAGATTTACTTATAGGAGACGTGTTTAGCACTAAAGATAAGGCGCCTGAATTAACCCCCGAACAGCAAATTGAATTCGAAGAAGAGCTAGAAGCAAAATTAAATCCTAGTGAAGAGATTACTGAATTATATGCAAAATGTTCAGAGTTTGTCAAAGTCAGTCATAAGGAAATAATGGACAATAATGCAGACCTAACGGAACATGAAGCTAGGGGTCTGGCTTGGATGGACTTGCCTGAAGATCTTTTGGATCGAGTTATGGAAAACAATAAAAAAAATGAAGATTTTATGGATATCTATTTCAATTTTAATGCTAAACAGTATAGTCATGGTTATGTATGGGTTTATATAAGAAAATAATAAAATAAAAACGTAATAAAATGAAAAAAATAAATGTGATATTAGTAACAGCTATACTATTTATAGCTTGTAAACAACAAGAATCAAAAACTGATTATACCTTATTGTCTATTCAGGCAAAGAATGCAAAAAATGCTGTTATAGAACTTTATTCTTCGTCTACTCGAGAAAAAGTTAAGGACATCCATCTTGACGAAAATGGTTTTTCAAAAGATACCTTAAGAGATTTTGAAAAAGGAGAGTATGTTTATGGTGACGGCCGTAAAACCCCACAAGTTTATGTATATGTTAAGAATAACTCTGAAGTGGAAATTGCTTACAATTACACAAACCTGTTAGAGCCACCAACAATTGGCGGTATTAATTGCGTAGAAACTAAGTTTTTAAATGAAAAAAAATTATTTGATACTAATTTTTTTGCACCTCATTCAGATATGTGGAACTACGATCCCACAAAATTCATGAAAACCTTCCTACGGTTTGAGAAGGATGGCTTGGCAATTCTAGAAAAGTACAAAGATCAAATAGAGCCCGATTATTATAAAACTAAAGTAGGAGATATAAAGTATGGAACGTTTCAAGTTATGGGTAATTTCGAGTCGATTTATAAGGGAGAATTACCAGAAACCTTTATAAAAAAGCAGCAGGAGGCCAATTTAAATGATGAGTTTTTATTCAAGAATTCAGCGGCATTTGGATCATATGCATATAATTATTTAGCATATGCGTCTCATAAATTTGGTAAAACAGATAAACGTACTATGCCGTTAAAAGTTATGGATAAGATTAATGATGATATAACTAATGATTATGTTAAGGGTGGTATGTTGTCAAACACATTGGAAATGTTTTTGGTAAACACCGAAGATAAAAAAGCACTTTATAATAAGTTTATCACGTATTGTACAAATGCTGAATTTAAAGAAAAAGGAACTACTTTTTATAAAGATGTAATGAAGTTGGAACCAGGATCACCATCACCAAAGTTTGTTAATTATGAAAGTGCCACAGGAGAAAAGGTTTCCTTGGACGACCTTAAAGGTAAATATGTGTTTTTTGATTGTTGGGCAACCTGGTGTGCGCCTTGTATAAAAGAAATACCGTTTTTAAAAGAAATAGAAAAAGAATATCACGGTAAAAACATAGCATTTGTAGGTCTATCTTTTGATACACAAAAAAATAAAGACAAATGGAAAGCCATGGTAAAAGAAAAAGGGTTGGATGCCGAACATCAATTACTAGCAGACAATGCCTTAAAATCACAATTTACTCAAGAATATAAAATATTTACTATTCCAAGGTTTATATTATTGGATCCCGAAGGTAACATTGTGGATAATGATGCGCCAAGACCATCGAGTGGTGAAGAAATAAGATCATTATTGAATAGTTTGGAATTGTAATTGATAATTTCAAAAATTAGGAGCACGTTGGGAAACCAAGGTGCTTTTTGTTTAGGATATCTATAAGATTTTACAACATAAATAGTTAACGATTTTCACGCAATCAATAAAAAAATGAAAAATCTATTTGGACTTTATGCTTTATTCTTAAGTCTAACATGTTTAGGACAAGAAGCACCACAAACGAGTATTTATTCAAGTGTTATTGACAATATTCAACTAAAGCAAACAACTTCAGAAGAACCAGTAAGTATGAATGCTACTTTGGTAAAGAGTAGTATTTCAGAAGGTGAAACAACAAAGTTAATAGTAAAAACAGTTATACATAACAACTGGCATATTTATGCCTATGTACCTGAAGGAGGTTATTTTATACAATCTGAATTGAAAATTGAAGTACCAGAAGGAATAACCGTTAACTTAATTAAAGAACCTAAAATTAAGGGCTATGAAGCTGACCCAAACATTATGATTTATAAAGGGAATCTCATTTTTGTTTATGAATTAGATGGAAAATTTGAAGCAGGAGAACATCCAATTAAAGCTACCCTAACTTTTCAGCCTTGTGACCCATATCATTGTTTAGCTCCAAATGAAATATCAAAAGAATTAAAATTAACAGTAAATTAAATAGAATTAAAATGAAAAAAACAGTTATTCTATTATTGATAGTGCTATTTGTATTACCAATACAGGCTCAAAGCATTAAAAAATCAGATTTAAAAGTACTTTATGTAGGTCAAAATCCAGAAACACCTAACCGTTACATGTTTGCAAATTCTTTAGGCGATAAGATATGGAAGGAAGATATTATACCGGAACGAGCTAAAGTATTTCATGAATTCTTTCAGAAGTATTTTAATACTGTTGATTTGGTTTATGGAGAAGAATATAATGAAGGATTAACTAAAAAATATGATGTAGTGGTTTTTGATGCTGTTCCTCGTCAATTAAATGGAGAGTTAACAGAGAGTGGTTGGGATTTAAAATATATAAGTGATAATTACGACAAACCAACAATTCTAATAGCTGGAGTTGCAGGTCCTATTTTAAGTGAAAAGAAATCAAAAATTCAAGTGTTGTGTAATTGTTTAGATTCTCATGCTTATTATTTTGATGAAAATCATCCTGTTTTTTCTACACCTTATAAACTTCCAATAAAGACTGATACAGAAATGAGGGCACCAAACCAATCTGTTCATGTATATTTTTCAGGAAGAAATTTACCTGAAAAAATGCCGATGTTAAAGATGCAAGATGTGGATTTAAAAAAATATCCACCTGGTATAGTTGCCTTGCCAGGTTTCGATGATTCTCCTGATGCTGAAACCATTGCCTGTGGACCAAGTATTAAGATGGTGGAAGCTGTTTCCATTGGGCGTCACGGAAACTTTTTTCAATGGGGATATAGAGCAGATCCACGTCATTTAACAGAAAGTGGTAAACTAGCTTTAATCAACTCCATTCATTATATCTCTAATTTCAAAGGTCAGAAACCATTTGTTAAGCGTTTAAAACAACCAAGATCATTAGCTTTAAATTTTGTTTACAGTGCTACGGATAAAGCTTATACTTATGAAATTAAGAATAAACTGAAATCACATGATAGGCTTAATAGTGCGAAAATAAAAGAGTTAGGTGGAACACTAAAAGAAGAAAATAAATATATCTTGAATTACGAAACAAAGCTTCCAGATAGAGCTTATTATCTACAACAAGTACCAAAACAATTGCTCCAAAAATTTGGTGATGATTGGAATGCTTACCTGAGTTATTATGAAGCTAACGCTGGGTACATGGGTTTACGAAAAGAGATTACAGATGAAAAAACGGATGGTTTTCTTAAAATTATGTTTGACAAAGATTTGCAAAATTTAGGAATAGCTAATAACGATATTAAATTATTGGATACCTGTATTTTTATGTTGAAGTCTAATGATCGACCAGAATTAGCACAACGATTATTATTGCGTTATACTCAAGAAACATTTACTACCGTAAAACTATGGCAAAAATGGTTCAAGAAAAACAGAGACAAGTTGTTTTTTACAGAAACAGGAGGTTATAAATGGATGATTAATACAATAAGAGATAAATAAAAATAGATAGATGAAAAAAAAATATGTAATATTATTTACAGCTATATTATTTATAGCTTGTAAACAACAAGAGCCAAAAACAGACTATACCTTATTGTCTATTCAGGCAAATAATGCAAAAAATGCTATTATAGAACTTTATTCTTCGTCTACTCGAGAAAAAGTTAAGGACATCCATCTTGATGAAAATGGTTTTTCAAAAGATACCCTAAGAGGTCTTGAAAAAGGAGAGTATGTTTGTGGTGACGGCCGTAAAACCAAACAAGTTTATGTATATGTTAAGAATAACTCTGAAGTGGAAATTGCTTACAATTACACAAACCTGTTAGAGCCACCTACAATTGGCGGTATTAATTCTTTAGAAACGAAGTATTTAAATGAAAAAAAGGTTTTTGAAACTAATTTTTTGGCGTCTGGCCCAGATATATGGAGCTACGATCCCTCAAAATTTATGAAAACCTTTATACAGTTTGAGAAGGATGGCTTGGCAATTCTAGAAAAGTACAAAGATCAAATAGAGCCCGATTATTATAAAACTAAAGTAGGAGATATAAAATATGGAACTTTTTTGATTATGGGTAATTTCGAGTCGATTTATAAGGGAGAATTACCAGAAACCTTTATAAAAAAGCAGCAGGAGGCGAATTTAAATGATGAGTTTTTATTCAAGAACTCACAGACATTTGGAACATATATGTATAACTCATTAGCATATGCGTCTAATAAATTTGGTAAAACAGATAAACGTACTATGCCGTTAAAAGTTATGGATAAGATTAATGATGATATAAGCAATGATTATGTTAAGGGAGGTATGTTGTCAAACGCATTGGAAATGTTTTTGGTAAACACCGAAGATAAAAAAGCACTTTATAATAAGTTTATCACGTATTGTACAAATGCTGAATTTAAAGAAAAAGGAACCACTTTTTATAAAGATGTTATGAAGTTGGAACCAGGATCACCTTCACCAAAGTTTGTTAATTATGAAAGTGCTACAGGAGAAAAGGTGTCTTTAGATGACTTAAAAGGTAAATATGTGTTCTTTGATTGTTGGGCAACTTGGTGTGCACCTTGTATAAAAGAAATACCGTTTATAAAAGAGATAGAAAAAGAATATCACGGTAAAAACATAGCATTTGTAGGCTTATCTTTTGATGCACAAAAAGATAAAGACAAATGGAAAGCTATGGTAAAAGAAAAAGGGTTGGATGCAGAGCATCAGCTATTGGCAGACAACGCCTTAAAATCTCAATTTACTCAAGAATATAAAATATTTACTATTCCAAGGTTTATATTATTAGACCCAGAAGGTAATATTGTAGATAATGATGCGCCAAGATCTTCACAGCCTGAGTTGAGAACTTTATTGAATAGTTTGGAACTTTAGTAAAGAATGATAGTTAAGTATTGAACCGGGTAATTTATATAAAAAGGATTAATACAGATAAAAAGCGTTAGCCTATTAATACTATAATGGTTATTGAATTTTATTATTTCTTTAGATTAGTGACTATAAGAAAAAGATTAAAGGGTTGAGGTTTCAACCCTTTTCTTTTATGTTTTTGTTGTAAAAAAGAGAACCACTAAATATGAGATTTAAAAGAATACATAAAGCTTAACATTTTTTAATCGGAAATAATGTGCGCTTATCTATTACTGCAACAGGTTTCAATCCAATAAAAATTATAAAAGAGAATTTCAGTATTAATTACCTGATACTATCTGGATTTATTTTGATTATGATTGTATCAAATTTATACCACCTTCAAAGTTTTATAAAGGCTATAAACTTACTTTCTGTATCGGCAAATAGACAGCCATTACTTCGCATTAAAAATTACCAAATTTATAATCAAAAAAGCAATCGATAAAGGTATTGGTTATTAAATACAAAAATCATGACAAAATTAGAAGAATTAACAGCACTATTCGTTAATGAAATCAATGATTTTAAAAATGACATAGAGAAATTAGAAAACATCAATAATCAATTAAATGACACCAAAATCAAGATGGATTTATCGGAATATAAAACTATAATTTTTTCACACCAAAAAGAAATGGCATCTCACTTAAAAGCTAATGAAGCGCCTTTAAAATCGATTTAACAATAAAATTAACCAAGCTAAAATTTATCCTAATTGGGCGGTTGTAGTTTTTATAATTGCGGTATTGTTTGGTATTAGTGCAACAGCATTTCTAATATTCTCTGATTGACATTTTTGATAGAGATAGAAATTTAGTAAATAAAAACAATGGAAAACTAAAACGACCAATTATTGAAGCTAGCAGATAGTATTTGGCCTCTTTTAATACAACCAAAGACAATACTTCTAATTAAAATATTCCTTTCCTTTAAGAACGGTGTTCCATAGCATGACCTTAAAATAAACTATCTGTATTAATAAAATTTGCTTAATATTGTAATGTATGGCGCATATTGTAACAATTAAATAAAGTGTTTTTTTATTAAAAACTAATGTCGGTAAATCAAGCAGCACATAGTGAAAAGTTATTGGTTAAGCAAGTTATTGCTGGCAATGAAAAGGCTTTTATAAAACTTTATGATATCTATAAGAATAAAATCTATGGATACAGTTTAAAATTGTTAAAATCTCGGGTTAATGCCGAAGAAATGTTACAAGATGTTTTTATGAAAGTATGGCAAAAAAGAGAAACATTAGATGAGGCGCTCTCCTTTAAATCCTTTCTTTATACTATTACTAGAAATAAATGTTTTGATTTTTTGGAAAAAGCCGCCAATGACGAAAAGATGAAAAGAGCTATTTTCTATCAAAGTCAGAAATCATTCGTGGCTTCAGACAAGCAAGTCATTGAAGCTGATTTTATGCGTATCAAGAGAGAAGCATATGAAAGTTTACCTCCTAAGAGAAGAACCATTTTTAAAATGTCTAGGGAAAAAGGGATGACCTATGATCAAATAGGTAAGGAATTAGGTATTTCTACAAGCACAGTAAAATCTCAAATGAATAAGGCATTAGAGACCTTACGCAATTATTTTAAGGAACACCAAGATGTTTCTTTTACTTTATTATTGATTTTGAAAATTTTTTAGCGCTAATTCTGTAATTCTTTCTTTGTTATTTTACCTGTAATTTATTGAATTTTTTTAAAAAATGTTGAATTTCTCCATATAAGAGTAGTACTCTCTTTCATCTCACCCGTATTAGTAAGTGTATAGAAGATAATATGGAAGATAATATGGAAGATAATATAAAAATTAAGGAATTACTCCTAAAGTTTTTGAAGGACGATTGTAGTCAAATAGAGATTGATAGCGTTGTAAGTTATTTCCAAGCAGCAAAAAAAACAAAAGACTTTCCAACTGTAGAAAATGTCTTTGAGTTGTTTTATGAAATTTCAAAGGTAGATGAAGCTACTTCTAATCAAATTATCAAGAATATCCTATCAGATTCGAAACGGGGAAAAAGATCTAAGCACAGCATTTGGAAATATGCCGCTGCCGCTGTTGTGATTGGTATACTATCTACAAGCTATTTACTGAGAGATAATCTATTTAATAATCCACAAGAAGAGATTCCAATTATAGTTAATAATACCATTCAAACAGGTACAGACAAAGCAATTCTTACTCTAGAAGACGGTTCAATAGTAGAATTACAAAAAGGAAAAAACTTTAAAACTACAAATGTGGAAAGCAATGGGGAAGAGATTATTTATGCTTCTAGTAAAAGAAATACTAAAGAGATAGTTCACAATTATTTAACCATTCCTAGAGGAGGTCAATTTTTTATAGAGTTATCTGATGGGACTAAAGTTTGGTTAAATTCTGAAACCCAATTAAAATACCCTGTAGCTTTTAACCATGGAAAGACTAGACAAGTTGAGTTGATATACGGCGAAGCTTATTTCGATGTCTCTCCGAGTACTGAACATGGGGGAGCAAAATTCAAGGTATTTAATAAATCTCAGGAAATAGAAGTATTAGGTACAGAATTTAACATTAAAGCATATAAAGATGAAACTAATATTTATACCACACTGGTAGAAGGTAAAGTTGATGTAAGTATAGATAACAGAAAACAAAGCTTAATACCAACCCAACAATTAAACTTAAACCTTAATACGAATACAACTATAGTTAAAAAGATTGATGTTTATGGAGAAATATCATGGAAAGAAGGTGTGTTTAGTTTTGAAAATAAACCACTTAAAGATATGATGAAAGTATTATCTCGATGGTATGATGTCGATATAATAATTAAAAACAAATTAATTGAAAATGAAGAGTTTGTAGGAGTATTAAGGAAAAATCAAAGTTTAGAAAAAATACTTATTAGTATTAAAAATTCTGGAGTTATTAAAAACTTTGAGATTGCTGATAAAAAAGTAGTATTAGAATAAAAAAAGGGAACGAAGTCAAAACATTTCGCGGTGTCACAAACCTCGTCCCTCATATTGTATTAATTAAACTAATGTATAACTAACACCAAACAAATTTATGGAAATTAAATTAATTAATGTCCGTTCTCTAGTTAGAAAACGGCTTCTAGTAATGATTATGAGAACATTTATCTTTTTAATGTGCACAACCGTTTTTTGTCTGAACACAGAAAACTCGTTTTCTCAAAAAAAAGTAATAATAGAAAAAGATCAATTAGTTACTATTGATCAGGTATTTAAAATTATTAAAAAGCAAACCGATTTTAATTTTGTTTATCATAAAAGGCAATTTAAAGATATGCCTAAAGTTCAATTAAAAAAAGGTGAGATTCAAATAGCTAAATTGCTACAGCGAACTTTTTCTAATAGCAATGTCTCCTTTGTTCTTTCTACAGATAACACTATAATTATTAAGGAAGAAAAAGCTATTATTAATTCAAACCCTACTCGCGAGGAAATTCAACAAAAGCTGGTAAATGGACTTGTTACTGATAATTTTAGTCAACCTCTACCAGGAGCAACTATATTAATAAAAGGAAAGTCTATTGGCGCAACTACAGATTTTGACGGAAAATTTAGTATAGAAGCAGCGGTGTCTGATGTTTTAGTTTTCTCTTACGTTGGATTTTTAACCAAAGAAATGGTTCTAACCAATGCGAATATAGGATCCATTAAGGTATCGATGCAAGAAGATATTTTACAACTTGATGAATTGGTAATAACTGGAACTTCTGTTTTAACAAAAAAAAGACAGTTGGGGAATGCCATTTCATCTATAAAGAGTAGCGCTATTAAGAGTTCAGGTTCGCAAGATGTTACCGCAGCTTTATCTGGTAAATTACCAGGTGCTTTAGTAAATCAAAATTCTGGTAATCCAGCAGGGGGTGTTTCTGTAACACTTAGAGGAGCAAGTACAGTTTTTGGAAGCTCAGATCCACTTTATGTACTCGATGGTGTCATTGTAGATAACTCTTCAACAGAATTATTACCATTAGGAGGGTACGCGCAGAATCGTTTGGTCGATTTAAATACTAATGATATTGATCGAATAGAAATTATAAAAGGAGCTGCTGCCGCCGCAATTTATGGCTCAAGAGCAAGTAATGGTGTTGTTCAGATTTTTACAAAAAGAGGAGCTTCAGGAGAAACTAAAATATCTTTTTCATCAAGTATTAAAGTTAATCAACTAAGAAAGCAAATTGAAGAAAACCAAGAACCATTTCAATTTGAAGCTCCAGGGAGTAGTGTATTGGTTCCTGTTGAAAGGTTTAGAATGCAAGATAGAATCTTTAGAGATGCTTATGGAACAAATAATAATATATCTATAAGCGGTGGTGATGATAATACGCAATTTTATACTTCTGGTTCTTTTTCTAAAAATGGTGGAATTATTAAAAACACCGATTTTAAAAGGTACACTTTGAGAGCTAATGTTGATGAAAAAATTAATGATTGGCTAAAAGCATCAGTAAGCACTCATTATTCAATAAGTGATAGTAAAGAATTGCCAAATGGAGGTATGTTAGCTCCAGGGGAGTTTTTTGGGGTCTTAACTGGTTTTGCTTTTCTTAATACTAATTATGACCCAGATAGACAACCAGATGGTAGCTACATTAATAATCTAGGATTTACTTTAGCTGCAAACCCAGTCGCAGCAATTGAAAATTATGATTTTAGACAAAAAACAAATAGGTTTATCGGGAGTTTAAGATTAGAAGCTTCATTAAGTGAAAATTTAAACTTAGAATATATTCTAGGTTATGATGGTAGTTCATCAAGAGCTACTGCATTTATACCTGTTGGAATACTTCCTAAAGTAACAGGGTGGAGTAGAACTGCAGAAAAAACTTCGTTGTTATTAAATAATGATTTAAATATCCAATATTCATTAGACTTAACAGAAAACATTAAATCTGTAAGTAGTTTAGGTTTTACGCAACAATATGAAAGAACAACAATTTTATCCAATACGGCAGATAGATTGTCCCCTTCTATACAATCAACAACAGGAGGGAGTATTATAGCTCGAACAGATTTAAGATCCGAAAGATCTATAAGAGGTGGGTATTTTCAGCAAACGCTTAATTTTTCTGATAGATTTTTCTTAACAGGAGCAGTAAGATTAGATCAAGCTTCAACTTTTGGAGTAAACGAAAGAACTCAATTTTATCCAAAGGCAAGTTTTTCATACTTATTGTCTGATGAAGCGTTTTGGAAGAAAAGTTTAGGTAAAGTTTTCAATGTATTTAAATTAAGATCTTCTTACGGAGAAGCTGGAAATCTTACGGCATTATCAGCATTTGATAAATTAACAAATTATAACCCTGTACCCATAGGAGGACAAACAGGATTTGCACCAGATGCGCAATCGGGTAATTTGGATATTAAACCAGAACGTCAGAAAGAAATTGAGATAGGGTTTGATGCAAGTACTTTTGATGGTAGACTGGGAATTGAGTTTTCATGGTTTGATGTGAAGGTAGAAGATTTATTACTTAGTCGTGTACTTGCTCCTTCAACAGGATTTTCTAGAAGACTTGAAAATGTTGGTACGTTAACAAATAAAGGTTTTGAAATTCTTTTAAAAGGACAAATTGCTAGAACAAAAGATTTTTCTTGGGATGTAACTGCAATTTATAGTAAAAACAAGAATGAAGTAAATGATATTGAAGGAGGTCAATTAATATTACCGGACATTTTTGATCAAGCTGTAGTTGCTCAAAACGGTGAGGCTATTGGTGTTTTCTCGGGAACTTATTTTATAAGAGATGCGAATGGTGCTATTTCAACAGATGCTGGCGGTTTACCAATTACCTCAACGGATAAAAGGATTATTGGTGATCCAAACCCTGAATGGACAGGTTCTTTAATTAACGAAATTAGATATAAGAATTGGAGATTAAGAACTCAGTTTGATGCCGTTATGGGATTTGATGTGTTTAACTGGACAGATAGACTAAATAGTTTTACCGATCTTTTTGGAGGCGGACGTAGAGATGCTCAAGAAATAAGAGGAGAACTGCCACGAGGTTATAATGGAGCAACATTTCAAACATTTGAAAGGTATGTAGAAGATGGCTCTTTTGTGAAGCTTCGTGAGTTATCTCTTGCTTATAACTTTAATTTAAAATCTGAGAATATTGACAATATAACTGTAACGCTAACGGGTAGAAATTTGTTTTCAATCGATGACTATAGCGGATGGGATCCAGAAGTGAGTTCTTTTGGACAGAGAAACGGTTTTAGAGGAATGGATTTTAACGAAGTTCCAATACCAAGAACTATAGAATTAGGTGTAAATGTTAATTTTTAATTCGAAATTTTAAAAGATACTAAAATGAAAAATATAATATATAAAATAGTTTTGTTTACATTCTTATTACTTACTATAGGATGTAGTTTAGATTATTCTAATCCTAATGCAGCTGGTGAGGATGAGTTAAATAATAAAGATGCTCTTATTGCATTAGCCATAGGAATTCAGCAACAATATTCAGTTAAAGCATTAGATTTTGCAGTATTTGTGCCCGCAATGTCATCTCGTGAAGTTTCTTTAGTATTAACTAATGTGGCTAATCAAGAATTGGAAAAAGGAGGAACAGGACTTCTAGGAACAAACTTAAGAGTTATAGACTTATTCTCTTCTTTAACGCGTGTAAAAGGAATGGCAGAGACATTATTGGAAACTGCCCCAGAAACAATAGCTCCTGCTGGTACAATCTCTGGGTTAATGGCATGGGGTAATTTTTTTAGAGCCATTACTTTAGGTACGATTGTGCAAAGTTGGGAAGAAGCGCCATTAGTTAATTCTAGAAACAATGATGCTCAGTTCGTAAATAGAACTGTAGCACTTCAGGAAGCTGTTAATTTACTTGAAGCGGCACTTCAACAACTATCAAGCACACCTCCATCAGAAGAGTTCATAAATCTATTAGGTCAGAATATTGATTTAGAAAATAGTATTTATGCCTATTTATCAAGATATAATTTAATGCTAGGTAATTATCAAGAAGTTATTAATGCAGCAAACAATGTGGATCTAAACTCTACCTCTGTATTTAATTACGATGATCAAAATCAAAATCCGATGTATGTAGGGATGTTAAGACCAGGCGAAGTATTGTTCTATGCACCACGTGTAGATTTTGGTTTACCTGCAAGTTTATTGCCTGAAGCTGGAGATGAGAGAATACCGTTTTATTTAACGAGCGATGCTTCTACCAGTTTAAGCGGATTACCAGTTTTAAATGGTACAAATGCACCATTCTTTAACTCACCTACAGCAAGTATTCCTGTTTATTTACCAGGAGAGGTCTTATTAAATAGAGCTGAAGCTTATGCGAGATTGGCTCAAACTGTTAATGCCGTTAGCGATATAGATGCTATTAGAACAAAAACAGGAGCATCTGATGCTTTTGGTGTTGGCGCAAACCTACCAGCTTATACTGGTGGTGTTACAGAAACTGAATTATTAAATGAAATTTATAAGAACAGAAGGATAGAATTACATTTAACAGGATTGAGTTTAGAAGATAGTAGAAGGTTTAACAGAGAAGGGCCAACAACAGACGGTGATTTTTCTACTGAACGGAGTAGGAATTTTTATCCTTATCCGTCTTCTGAAAGAGTTAACAATTCTAATACGCCAGCTGACCCTAATTTATAATTAAGCTATATAAAATTGTCTTAGATTATTTAACAGGCAATGGACCATTGTCTGTTAAAATCTAAACTCGTTTAAAAAATAATGAGTTTAATTATCAATAAAGAACAGTAAGTAAAAAAAAAACAATAAATATAAAAAGATGAAAAACCTTATTAAAGTTTTTTTGCTTATTACAATATCGCTAGTAATAGTAAGCTGTAATAATAAGCCGCAAAAGGAAGAAGTTAGAAAAAAGGTGGGGCAATTATTTTTATTAGCCTTTTCAGGTAACGATATTAATGTTGTGCTTCCTTTAATAAAAGAAAGAGGTATTGGTGGACTCTATTTAAGTAATGATAACCTTGGTGAGCCAGAAGCGACAGCCGTTTTATTAAATAGTTTGCAAAAGGCAGCTTTAGAGGGTATATCAAAAACACCACTTTTAACTGCCGCGGATCAAGAAGGTGCATGGGGAGTTATGGTACCTTATTCGTCTACGGGGCCAGGAAACATGGCGTTAGGAGCATCAGATCCGATTAATACTCGTAAAATGTATTCTGTATTTTCAAAAGAATTATCTGCCGTTGGCGTATTTTGTAACTTATCGCCTGTTGCAGATGTAAATTCTAATGCTCTAAACCCAATTATTGGAACACGTTCATTTGGGGAAAATGCTTCAGATGTGTCTGATAGAGTAAAAGCTGCAATTGAAGGCCTTCATGAAAATGGAACAATTGCTACCGCAAAACATTTTCCAGGGCATGGAAATACTGCAACCGATTCACATAGCGGAATTCCAAAGGTCTCGAGATCACTTAAGGAAATTGAATCTGTTGACCTATTACCATTTAAAACGGCTGTTGAATCTGGAGCAGATATTGTAATGACGGCCCATATAATATACGATGCTATTGATAAAGAAAACCCTGCAACGCTTTCACCAATAATACTTAATAATTATTTGAGAGAAAAGCTTGGTTTTAATGGAGTAATAATAACAGACTCATTTAATATGCAAGCCATTCAAAAAAATTACGATCCGGCTGAAGCAGCAATTTTGGCAATTTTAGCTGGAGCAGATATGATTATGCTAGCAGAAGAAAGATATGGAGAAGATGTAGGGGATTATATAAAATCGCAAAATAGAATGCTGGATGTGGTAGAGCAAGCAGTTATTGATGGTAGAATTCCTATGTCAAGAATTGATGAAGCATATAACAGGTTATTAAGTTTAAAAAAGCGTTATAAATTGGCTGAAAAACTCCCTGTAGATCCTATTAAAGCTAAAGAAATTATAGGAAATGTTGAAAACAAACAAATAGCGCTTTCTTGTGCTGAGGCTGCTATGACTGTTGCTTACGATAACAAACAATCCATTCCTTTATCAAAGGATAGTAAGGTGTCAATTGTAAAATTGGCTAAAGAAAATGTTGACGAAATTATTAAAATTGCAGAAGGAATAGGACCTAATTATGCTAATGCTTACAGCGATTTTGTTATAGAAATGAAAGCAGAGAATTTTGATGTAAAGGAATACAATTTTGATGATAAAGAAATTCCAAGCGAAAATATAATTATAGCTGTGAGTGAAAATTATCCGTTGCCAGGAAAGTCTTTGGATCTTAAAGAACAACGTAGACGTCTATCTAAATTACAAGAAGAAAATGTGGGAACTACTATTATTAATGTGGCTTTAAAAGACCCCTATGATGCAAACTTAGTTAAACCTGATGCTTACATATGTGCAATAGGGTCTAACATATCTAATGTAAAAGCAGTTGTTAACTTACTTACCGGAAAAATTGAAGCTAAGGGTAAATTTCCCGTTACTCCAATTAATTAAATGATTTGAAGAATTTAAGTGTTATTATTTTTGAGTTCGTTTTTTTAGTTTTTAAAATGGTTGATTTGTATATATAAGTCAACCATTTTTCAGTGGGAGTTGTTGCATTTACTTAGACAAAAAATAAACCGATTATTAAATTCTCAACCTTCTGGAGTTGTATATTTAAGCTCGTGGTTAACAGAAAATGGTTTTTCCACGCAGTTGTTAAATCGCTACAAGAAGAGTAATTGGCTTTATTCAATAGGAACAGGTGCTTGGATGCGTGTGGGAGAAGAACCAACGTATGAAGGTGCTATATATGCATTACAAAAACAATCTCAATTGGGCGTTCATATAGGAGGTAAAACAGCCTTGTCTTTATTAGGAAAAGCACATTATTTGGAACTATCAACACAACAAATCATATTGTGTGGTGGCAGTAAAGAAAAGTTACCTGCGTGGTTCACTAAGTATGATTGGGGTGTGAAAGTAAGTTATTTTAGCACTTCCTTTCTACCTTCTAAAGCTGGATTGCAGACTTTAGAACAGAGCAACTTTGGTTTACAAATATCTAATCCCGTGAGAGCGTTATTGGAATGCTTATATATGGCACCAAAAAAACAAAAACTCGTAGAGTGTTATGAAATAATGGAAGGGCTTAATAACCTTAGACCAAAACAAGTTCAAGAACTTTTGGAGCAATGCACCTCTATAAAAGTAAAACGGCTTTTTTTATATATGGCTGAAAAATCAAATCACAATTGGTTTAAGTACATAGATGCAGAAAAAATTGATACTGGAAAAGGAAAACGTTCTCTAGTAAAAAATGGCGTTTACATCGCTGAATATGGCATCACTGTCCCAAAAGAACTAGCAGAATATGAGTAATTATAAAAATCAAGTCGCCCTATTATTACAAGTATTGCCAGAGGTAGCAAAAGAAAAATGTTTCGCGCTACACGGAGGTACAGCCATTAACTTGTTTATTCGGGATATGCCTAGATTGTCTGTAGATATTGATTTGACCTATATTCCAATAGAAGACAGAGATACGTCTCTTCAAAAAAATTATTGCAGCTTTGGATAACATAAAAGGCAATCTTGATAAAATTTTGCTTGATGCAGAAATTACACTAAAGGAAAAGGTTTTAAAACTACAAATTACAACACCCAAAGCGCAGATAAAATTGGAAGTAAATCAAATAAACAGAGGTATATTGGATGAACTTGTCGAACTGCCATTATGCGATAAAGCTCAAGAAGAATATGATGCATTTTGTTCAATTTTCGTAGTGTCGATGGGTCAATTATATGGCGGTAAAGTTTGCGCAGCATTAGACCTTTAAACGAAATGTTGCAACCTAACTTAATTGACCAAAGAGAAGCAATGGTCAATCAATTTGATGGTATGAGTTCTGACCCTTTCACCTACGAAAACTTCGAAAAAACTAGGGCAACATTGATTGATACCATACAGCAAAGTTTAACAACTAAAGACAAGGAGTTTTTAATAAGTTTCAGCAACGTAACACCAGATTGGAGTATTTATGATTTTGAAAGATTTCCAGCCGTACAATGGAAATTGCAGAATCTCACAAAACTTAAGGCAAACAATTTAGAGAAGTTTAATACATTCCATACTGCCCTAAAAAAGCTGCTGGAATAAGAATAATACGTTTATTAGAAATTAATAACTTTATCCAAAGCCGAATCAACATCCTTATGAATAAAGTTGGCTCGGTACTTTATAGTTGCAGTAACGGAAGAATGTCGATATAATTTTGTAGCATCTGAATAGAGATTTTATCGCCCGAAATATTTCCAAAACTGTGTCGGGCAATGTGCATACTCATATTTATTTGTCATAGGATTAATACAGGTTACGATAAGATTTTATTAAAGCACTGTTCAGTTAATGATTATGTTCATGTTACATGAACATAATCATTAACTGAACAAAATAGTCGTTTTGTTTTGATGACGTGCAATTTAAATTTTTTGAATTGTTCTTTTCTTTAGTGTCATTCATTTTAAGCCTACTTGATACGTCAAGTATTTTAAGCAAAAAAGTTGACATATCTTAAATGGAACATATATAAATTTGGGATTTGTTTTATGGAGAATTACTTAAAGAGGAGGATGTGTTAAAAACATTATTAGAAGTGAAACACCGACTTCAAAATATAAAGTGGAATATAAAAGTCAATGAAGGTGAAGTTTAGCGAATCAAAATAAGAGCAAGCTTTTATTAAGCTATCGATGCAAGAGAATATCCTTCATGTGTTAGGTAAAAAAAAGTCGTATCAACTTTAGTAAAGTTTCGATAAAATTACCAGATTTCGGTAATGATCTCGCATTTTTACTAAAAAGTATTTATAACATAGATCCCAAAATAATATCAAAGGAAAACAAAGTATTACACCATATTTACACCTCGTAACCTCCAAAGTAGTGTGTATCAAGGAAAGTTACATATTGTATCGGGAAAGTAATGTATCCATATTTACAGAGGTATAGAATTAAAGGACTACGTTATGAACCGTTACTACTATTCAATTTGGTAGAAGGATAAAGAGGCTTCAAAAACCTTTTATTTCTCTAGACTTTTTAATCTTAATTCCTTTATATTTACTTTTGAAGAAGAAATGATTTTTATATAAAGATCCTTTATTCTATGATTAAATAATCAATGAAATTAAATTCTAAAAATATAATATTTTTTTTTCTAGTTGTTTTAATCGGTTCGTTTCCTGCTAGTTCACAATCCCAACCTATATTCAACAAAATCAATCAATCAAACGGATTATCTAATGGCAGAGTAAGTAGCATTATAAAGGAAACCAATGGCTTTGTTTGGATTGGCACTAATAATGGGTTGAACCGCTATGATGGTCATAACATAAAAGTTTATAATAAGCAAAACAGCAGTCTTAATGCTAATGATATTTCAGACCTGTTTTTAGATAGTAAATCACGTATTTGGATAGGTACATTAGGAGGTGGATTAAATTTATATAATGCTTTAGAAGATACATTCACCGCTTACAAGAGTAGTATAAACAGCCCTGAATCTATTGCTTCAAATGAAATAAATACCATATTTGAAGACTCTAAAGGTAACCTATGGATAGGAACAAAAAATGGTCTATCTGTTTTTAAAGAAAATCAAAACACCTTTACTTCTTATGCACATCAATCTAATAACAGCCAGACAATAAATCATAATGATGTTAGAAGTATTTATGAAGATATAAATGGAAATTTATGGATTGGCACCTACGGAGGTGGTTTAAATAAATTTGCTCCCGAAAAAGGAGTGTTTGAATATATAAAACCATCAAATAATATTTCATCAGATTTTATTCATTCTATAGGAAGCCTGAACAACCATAAAATATTAATTGGCACCAATGGAGAAGGGCTACTTATATTTGATTTAAATACTTTAGAATTTGAAAAAAAGGAGTTAAAAGCCAAAGAACGTATTAATATTGTGCGTTGCGTAAAAAAAGCAAAAGATGGTACTATTTGGATAGGTACTGATGGGAACGGCCTTTTTAAATTAGAAAACAGCGCTCAAGTACACAATTACACCTATAATTCTCAATTAGAATCTTCAATCTCTAGTAATGCTATTTATGATTTGATGGAGGACGGAGACGCTAACATATGGATAGGCACTGCATGGAATGGCGTAAACATTCTAAATGAGAATAATGATTACACCTTTTTATCAAGCACGCTTAGAGGGGAAACACCTTCTCCCGTTTTATCAATTTACAAAGATGAAGATCAATGTTTTTTAGGTTTAGATGGGAAAGGGCTTTCTATTTTACAGGATGATAAAGCCAGTATTAAACGCTACAGTAAGGATAATAAAAAATCAATTGGAGGTGATTACATTCAATTTATTAAAAAAGGAAGCGACCAAACCTTTTGGATAGGGACTTTTGTAAATGGCCTTATTAATTTTAACCCTAAAACAGAAGCTTTTACACAGTATAAACACGAAACAGGAAACACTAAATCACTAAGCTATAATGATGTTCGTTATGTTATTGAAGATGATACTAATAATTTATGGATTGCAACTTGGGGAGGTGGTTTAAATTACTTAAATACTAAAACAAAAGAATTCAATAGCTTTCAAAAGCAAGAGGAAGACTCGCTTTCTCTAAGCAGTAATAACATCATTTCCATACAAAAAGAAGGAGACTCCTTATGGTTAGCAACTTTTGGAGGCGGTGTTAATTTATTTAATACTAAAACAAAGCAGACTAAACAATTTAGATACTCAGAAAACAACCCAAATTCAATTAGTAGTGATTATATCAATACTATTCTAAAAGATTCAAAAGAAAACCTATGGATAGGAACCTCAGGAGAGGGACTTAATTTATACAATGAAAAGACGGGGCAAATTAATCGCTTTGAGAAAAAAGAAAATATTCGATATCAAACCATAACGTCTATTATAGAAGATAATGATGGCCAAATATGGTTTAGTACCAAACAAGGTATTTTTAATTATAACTACGATACAAATAGTTTTAAAAGTTTCTCAAAGCTTTTTGGAGAGTACCATATAAATGCAGCTTTTAAAGACGAAAAGGGGCTATTGTATTTTGGCGGCTCTAAAGGGCTCGTTAGATTTAATCCAAAAACGATACTTACTAAAAACATAAACCCAAAAGTAAAACTCACCAACTTTAAACTTTTTAATAAAGAGGTACCAATAGGAGAAAATGAAGTTTTAAAAAAGAACATTACTCTAGCAGAATCTTTAACTTTAAAGCACAATTTGGATGTTATTACATTTGAGTTTGCCGCTATGGCATTTCCTTTTTCTGCAAATTGTGATTATGCCATTAAATTAGAGAATTTTGACAAAGACTGGAGGACTATTGGCAAAGACAAAACAGTAACTTATACTAACCTTGCACCTGGTGACTATATTTTTAAAGTAAAAAGTAAAACTTCTGGAAGTGACTGGGGAGAAGAAGCGACGTCTATAAAAGTAGATATATTGAAACCATTTTGGCTGGAATGGTGGGCCTTTTTAATTTATGGCTTATTTATCCTTTTTGCTTTCTACCTATTTCGAAAATATATTATTGCCTGGGAGAAAATGAAATCTAATTTAGAATTAGAACGATTAACTCACGAAAAAGATATTGAGCTATACAACTTAAAACAACAATTTTTCACCAATATATCTCATGAAATAAGAACACCTGTCACCCTCATTTTAGGGTCTATAAATAGGCTTTTACAGATTAACACCTTTAAAGAGGAAAAGCAACTAAACCCTGTAAATACCTTAACAAAGAATGCTAAGCATTTATTGAATTTAGTAAATGAACTGTTAGATTTTAGAAAGCTTGAACATAACAAAATTCAATTAAAAGTAACAAAAGAAGATTGGGTGCAATTTTGTGAAGAAACGTATTTGTCTTTTTCTGAAATAGCAAAACAAAAGCATATTGATTTTTCTTTTAATAGTTCTAATTTACAAACCCCCTTATGGTTCGACAAAAACCAAATGGACAAAGTGCTTTATAATTTATTATCTAATGCTTTTAAATTTACAGGAAAAGGAGGGGCTATTAATCTCACACTTTCTGAAACAGAGAAAAATGCTACATTAATTTTAAAAGATGAAGGTATAGGAATTTCTAAAAAACAACTTTCAAAGATCTTTAATAGATTCTACCAAACTGAAACAATAAATAGTTTTAAAGCCACTGGTTTTGGTTTAGGCCTATCCATCTCAAAAGAAATTATAGCCTTGCACCATGGAGACATCCAAGTTGAAAGTAAAAAAGGATTAGGAACTACATTTACAATTGTACTGAAAAAAGGAAAAAATCATTTTAAAGAAAGTGAATTAGGAGGACATGAATCTGATGCAGAACGCATTGAAAATTATTTGGTTGATAAACAAAAAGAAACTAAAAATCTGCCTTCAAACACTGATATAGTTAAAGAACAAACACTATTGATTGTTGAAGACAATAAGGATATTAGAGCCTATATTATAGAGTTACTTTCCGATGAGTACAATATTTTAGAAGCCAACAATGGGAAAGAAGGTTTAGAAATTGCTAGAACCCATTTACCAGATCTTATGATAAGTGATATTATGATGCCTGTTATGAATGGCATTGAATTAACTCAAGAATTAAAAACAAACATTTTAACCAGTCATATTCCCATAGTATTGTTAACCGCCAGAGCATCATTAATAAATCAAATGGAAGGCTTTAATACCGGTGCAGACGAATATGTAACTAAACCATTTAATGAATTATTACTTCGTACCAGAATTAAAAACCTAATAAAAAACAGAACGTTATTGCACAAAAGGTTTCTCTCTGAAGATATTATGCCTATTAGCGAATTAGCTAAAAACAAAACAGATCAGGAGTTTCTTCAAAAATTAGGACAATTAATTGAAAAGCATATAGATTCTGATGCACTAAAAGCCGATTTTGTTTCTCAAGAATTAGGTATGAGTCATTCTGTAATTTATAAAAAACTAAAATCGTTAACCAACCTGTCTTTGATTGAATATGTTAGAGACTACAAACTAAAAACAGCTAAACAACTGCTCATACAAAAAGGGTATACAGTTGCAGATGCGTGTTATTATGTAGGCTATTCCGACCGGAAGTATTTTAGCAAGCTTTTCAAACAGCGTTTTGGCAAAACCCCTTCATCTTTCCTACAGAAACAATAGGTCCTTCATAAGAAAAACGAATTCTTACCCCTGCGCAAATGAATTCATCACCCCTTATTGTCTCATACAATAAGTTACTTGCAGTGGGTTAATAATTGATTTATCCTAAATAAAAAATAACAAGTCAGTTTTTTTAATTTTGGTTTATAAAGGAGATCTATAATCGGTTTCCTTTATCACTTTATAATTCTATAAGTCATTTTATTAACCAAGAAAGCAAAACAACTTTAAACCAATATATATGACATGAATTTTACACGAATTGGGTTCTAAACTTTAATGAACTTAAAAAAAATAATTGAGGAAAATTATTCTAATTAGTATGAAATGAGCCGTAAAACAAAAATTAACTAATCAAAACGTTTAATGGCAAGTTACATCTGACCTGTTAAAAACAATAAAAATAAACGGATGAAAAAAACGAAAGCTAGGAGGTTAAAACAATTTAACTTCTCTAAACTAAACTTAAAACTCAATCTTACAGCCTTTATATTATTACTCTCAGTATCAAGTATTCAAGCCAAAGACAGTAACAAAACAACTAGCCCTAAAATTATAAATCAAAATTATACGGTTAACGGTATAATCGCAGATAATAACGGACAACCATTACCTGGGGCCAATATTATAGAAAAAGGTACAACAAATGGAACACAATCAGATTTTGACGGAAACTTTACATTGACCGTTTCATCAGAAAATGCTACACTTTTAATTTCTTACTTAGGTTTTATAGATAAGGAAGTTGCTGTAAATGGTCAAAAAACATTCTCTATTACTTTAGAAGAAGACACTGCACAACTTGATGAAGTTGTCGTTATTGGATATGGAACCTCAAGCATTAAAGAAACAACTGGTTCAGTCGCTAACATTAAAGTAGCTGACATTCAACAAGCCGCCAATACCTCCGTAGACCAAATGCTTCAAGGAAGAGTTGCTGGTTTAAACCTGGGATTAAGTACCGCACAACCTGGAGCCCGTGTAAGTGCTAATATAAGAGCAGACATATCACCAAGAGGTAGCGGAGAACCTCTTTATGTAGTTGATGGTGTCCCTATTATAAATAATTCTCCAGAACCAGGTTTAGATGCTTCTGATCTTGGTTTTTTCGGAGGTGTAGATAGAAGTCCTTTATCAACTATTAATCCGGCTGATATAGAATCTGTTGATGTTATTAAAGATGCCAGTACAACAGCCATCTATGGGTCTGCAGCTGCTAATGGCGTTATATTTATAACAACAAAAAAAGGAAAAGTGGGAAAAACCACGGTAGATTATAGAGTATCTACAACCGTACAAACACCTAAGGATTATCTAGGGTTTTTGAATGCTGAAGATTTTATGAGGCAGCATAACAGGTTAGCCTATGACAAATACCTTTTTGATAATAAGTACGCGCCTTATGGAGCTCAAAATGTACCAGTTAATGGGGTCTCGCCTTTCTTTTCTCAAAACGATATTGATAATGCTGGATCTGGTGTTGACTATGTAAATGGGTTAATTAAATCAGGCTTTATTCAAGAACATAATCTTTCAATAAGTAGTGGAAATGAAAACACTAAAATATTTTCTTCTTTTAATTATTATGGTAGTGATGCCATTTTAAAAAATTCAGATTTTCAAAGATATACTGCTAGATTTAACATAATCCAAAAACTGGGAGAACGATTTAATCTTAACCTAAAAACAAACCTCAGTCAAATTAATAGTAACAATGCATCAACAGGCGCCAATTCTGGAGGTAGTGAAAAATTTAATATGCTACAAGCAGCTTATGCATTTGCACCTAACATTCCTGTAAGAGAAGCAGATGGAAGCTTTTCCAGAACATATAACACATTAATAACAAATCCTTTTGCCTTTTTGGAAATTGATGATGATTTAAGGACCAATAGGTTTTCAATAACTCCAAAACTAGATATTACACTATTTGATGAATTGTCGTTAACCATGGTAGGTAGTATGGATAGAACAACCTCTACACGAAAATTCTTTATGCCATCAATAGTAGAAAATGCACAACTCCCTGATGGTGTGGCACAATTAGCTACCAATAGAAATGATGCATATACTGGCGAAGCGTATTTTTCATATTCGAAATCTTTTAAAAACAGCACATTATCAGCGGTGTTAGGAGCGGGTGTTTATAAAACATTAAGCGATGGGTTTAGCCTTCAAGCTGTTGGCTTTTTTACAGATGCATTAGGTGCAGATAATGTAGGTATCGCAGACCAATTGCTACGTAACAAGCAAAATTCGTTTAAGTTTGAAACAACCAGACTCTCACAGTTTGCCAGAATTAACTATAGCATTAATGGGAAATATATTCTTAACGGTGTAATAAGACGAGATGGTGCCAGTAATTTTTCAGACAACAACAAATGGGGTATATTCCCAGGGATATCGGCAGCATGGAGAATTAGCGAAGAGCCCTTTTTAGAAAACACCAAAGTATCAAATTTAAAGCTTAGAATAGGATATGGAGAAGTAGGTAATGTCGTATTGGCAAATAATGCATTTCAACTTTACGGTATTAGTGGCGAGTTTACATTTGGTAATACCGTACAACCAGGAGTTGTACTATCACAAGTAGCAAATCCTGATTTTAAATGGGAAACCAACACTAGTATTGATATCGGTTTAGACTTTGGCTTTTTTAATGATAGAGTAAGTGGAAGTGTAGAACTTTATGAAAAAAAGGCAAAGGATTTAATAGATTTTGACCCTTTACCATCAAACAATGCGGTAGGTAGAGTAGTTACAAATGTTGGCTCTACAAGAGCAAGAGGAATTGATGTTGCCTTAAATACAACTAATGTTCTAACAGAGAACTTTGAATGGAGTACAAACTTCACCTTTACAACCAGTAGATCAGAATGGGTAGAACGTAACCCTAATGTCACTTTACCAGAGTATGTTGGTGAAAATGACCAATTAGGTGATTTTTATGGTTGGGAAACCGATGGTATTATAAGATCATTAGAAGAAGTACCAAACTACATGGCAGGAGCATTCCCTGGTAATGTTAGATTTATAGACCAAAATAATGATGGTGTTTTAGATGTAAAAGATGTGGTTAAGTTAGGTACATGGGGACCAAGAGTAAATTTTGGTATAGGCACCAATTTTAGATACAAAAACTTCACATTAAGAGCTTTTGCTTATGGTAATGCCGGAGCACCTAGAGGTTTTGGGTTGTACCCAAATTCTTTTAGGTTATCTAACTCAACGCCCTCAAACACCCTTACTAGTGTAAAAGATATATGGTCTTTTGACAACCCTAATGGGTTTTTACCTGGAATAGCCTCAAACCCTTACAGCGGAAATAATCCAGCGGGTAATACCGATTTCTTATTGAAAAAAACCAGTTTTTTAAGAATCAAGAATATCAATTTAGGGTATAACCTTCCTATAGCAGATGATTCAAAACTACCATTTAATAAGCTTCGATTTTTTGTGGATTTACAAAATGTAGCCCTATTTACTGATTATGATGGGTTTGATCCAGAGTTAGATACTACTAATCCCTACCCTCAAGCCTTATCATCAACAATAGGAGTTGATATTCAATTTTAAACTAAAAAAAAGACATTATGAAAAATAGATTTAAAAATGTATTAATTTTATCGTTCTTATTCGCTCTTTTTATGCTAACAGTGGGCTGTGAAGATGAGTTAGAATCAAAAGTCTTTAGTGATTTAACGCCTGAAAATTTCTTTCAGACGGAAAAAGATTTTAATGCAGCATTAGTAGCATTATATAGTTCTTTCTCTATAGACTGGGGTGCAGAAGATCCTGGAGTAGGCATTTGGTATGCCAACCTCTATAATGCAAACAACCGAACTTATGTAATGAGAAGTATGCTAACTACTGATGAGCTTTGGAATGATTGGGACGCTGATATTTTAAACTTCACTTGGGGTCCAGCTACATTTTCTGGAACTGGTGCTTCTGCCTATTCCAGAATCAGATATGTGGCTAGAGCAACAGATATTATTGACAAAATTGAAAAGTCGTCGGTAAACAATTTAATAAAAAATAGATATTTAGCAGAAGCAAAAACATTGCGTGCATGGCTAATGTATATACTATACGATTTCTTTGGACCAGTAAATGCAAAAATTGACCCTGAAACATTAAGTGATACAGACATTACTCCAAGGTGGTCAGATGATGCATACACTGGTGTTATAGAACAAGATTTACTAGATGCTATTAGCACAGAAGAATTACCGGAAAAATACAACGGTACAGGAGATTGGGGTAGAGCTTCAAAAGGATTAGCCAGAACATTACTATTAAAACTCTATATGCATAAAAAAGCCTGGGTTAATGCTGAAGCTATAGGGAAAGACATTGTTAATTCAGGGGCCTATACATTAAACTCTAGTTATGAGGATATATTTATTACTTCTGGTAATAATGAGCTTATCTATGCTATAGTAAGTAATGATGCAGTACCAAATTGGTTTATGCAACATTTATTTCCTGGAGGGTATGCTCAAGGATTAGCAGGAACTACATCAATAGAACGCGGAGGCGGATGGTATGGTTATTCTATGCCTTGGGAGTTTTATGATAAATTTGAGAATGGCGATCTAAGAACCAATACCATTATTTCAGAATATACAAATAGCGGTGGCGAGTTTGTAGACAGGGATAATGGATTAAGAGGAGCCATCCCACTTAAATATACAAGCATACAAGGTAATGGCCCGAGTTATTCTGTGGATTGGGTTATTTACAGATATGCAGATGTATTATTATCAGTAGCTGAAGCTATTAATGAACAAAGAGGCCCATCAGATGCCTACCAATATGTGAATCAGGTGCGTGACAGAGCTGGAGTTTCATCATGGAGCGGGCTAACACAAGACCAATTTAGAGATGCTATTTTAGATGAAAGAGGACGTGAATTGTTTTGCGAAGGTCATAGAAGGCAAGACTTAATTCGCCATGGCAAATTTATTGAGAAAGCTGTTGAACGTGGAGCAACCAGTGCCAGTTCAAAACATATTCTTTTTCCAATACCATCCGATGTCATTCTAGAAGGTAATGGCATTATTGAGCAAAATCCAGATTACTAAACAAAAAACAAACACATGAAACACATTATAACATATTTAGCTTTCAGTATACTTATCACTGTATGTATAGGCTGTGAAACCTATGAAGTGATAAATACTGAAAATCCGGATATAAATTTTGAAAATAATTTTGAACAGAAGTTCTACAACGGGTCTGACCTTTCATATGTAAACGAAATGTTAGATTGCGGTGCCAGCTATAACGACTTATCGGGAAATAATGCAAATCCATATGAAATATTTAAAAATGCAGGGAATAATCTGGTAAGAGTTCGCTTATGGAACGATCCTTCAGAATGGACAGCATATTCTAATATAGAAGATGTAGAGAAAACCATAAGCAGTTCTAAAGAACAAGGTATGGATGTTTTGTTAGACTTTCACTATTCTGATACTTGGGCAGATCCTGGAAATCAAATAATACCTTCAGCTTGGTTAGATGTTGTAGATGATACCGAAGCATTAGGAGAAAGATTATACAATTATACCTATGAAACCTTAAATAATTTAGCTGCAAAAGAGTTATTGCCAGAAATTGTTCAAATAGGTAACGAAATAAATAGCAATATTTTAAACAAAGAAGCAGGAGCGGTAGACATTGATTGGGAACGCAATGCCTTTCTTCTAAATAAGGGTATTCAAGCAGTAAGAGACATTTCTAAAAAGTATGAGGCAAGAGTTCAAATCATGCTACATATTGCGCAACCAGAAAACGCTTTATGGTGGTTTGAACAAGCTAATGAAAATGGTATAGTAAATTACGATTGGATTGGTGTGTCATATTACCCAAAATGGTCAGATTATCAAGTGTCAGATGTTTCAGATGCCATAGTAACTTTAGGCTCTAGTTACAATAAAAAGGTAATGATTGTAGAAACGGCATATCCGTTTACAACTGAAAATGCAGATGTTGCTAATAATATATTAGGTAAATCGGTATATCCAGCAACGCAACAAGGCCAGTTAGAGTTTCTTTTAGATTTAAAAAGAGAAATAAAGGAAGGCAATGGTTTTGGTTTCGTATACTGGGAACCAGCATGGGTATCAACAGGTTGTGGTACGCTTTGGGCAGATTCTGGATCGCATTGGGATAATGCTACATTATTTGATAATAATGGAAATCCAACTTTAGGGCTTAATGCCTTAAACGATAGTTATATGCCAGATATTACTTGCTCAAGTATTTGGGCGTTAGGCAATGGTGTGCCAGATGCTTTATGGAATTGGGATAATGCTATTGAAATTACATGTGATGGAACATCAAACAGCATCGAAGTTAATTTAGCCGAAGGTCACTTTAGGTTTTTTCAAACTGAAGGCGATTGGACCTCGGGAATTGGGTACCAATATTTTGTTAATAGAGGTTACACTATAGATGCTAAACTTAAAGGAGTTGGTGATGGCGACGACAATTTTGTTTTTGAAGGTACTGAGGGGCTTTATACTTTAGAAATAGATCATAATGCAAAAACTATAGTGTTAGAACCTGTGATTTCAGAGCCTTTTTATGCTTTAGGAGATACCTTACCGGGAGGATGGAGTTTTGACGACGCTACCTTGGTAGAATCTCCTATTTTCGGAATAAGAAAAGCTACTGTAAATCTGTCTCCTGGCACTTTCAGGTTTTTTACTATAAAAGACGACTGGGCAAGTGGTTTAAATTATGCTTATTTTGCTGATCAAGGTTATACTATCGATGCTAATCTAGAAAATGCAGGAGATGGAGATCAAAACTTCAGATTTACAGGAACCATAGGAGAATATGTATTAGAAATAAATGATCATGATAAAACCATTACGTTGCTGGGAACAGGACCTTTTCCCTCATTATGGACAGTAGGTGATGCTGTACCTGGCGGTTGGGGTTTTAATGATGACACCATTGAATTCACGCAAACCTTTGGAGGTATATGGACTGCTAATCTTGATTTAAACTCAGGTGTATTCCGTTTTTTTCAAACCTTTGGAACATGGGACACTAATAATAACTATGCCTTTTATGCCAATGAAGGCTTTGAGATAGATGCAAATTTTGAAAATGATGGTAGTGGTGATGAAAACTTTAGATTTATTGGTACTCCCGGTGCTTATACCTTAACCATTAATGCCAATAATAAAAAAATAACCTTAGAAGAGTATGATAAATTGCCATCCCTTTGGGCAGTAGGTGATGCCGTGCCCGGAGGCTGGGGCTTTAACGATGATACCGTAGAGTTTACTCAGAGTTCTGAAAATATCTGGTCTGCCGAAATAGCTTTAAGCAATGGAGGTATATTCCGTTTTTTCCAAACTTTTGACACTTGGGATACCAATAATAACTACGCCTTTTATGCAGGTGAAGGCTATACTATAGATACTAATTTTTCTGAGCAAGATGCTGCTGATAAGAATTTTTTATTTAATGGTACAACAGGCCTTTATACACTTACCATCAATGGCAATGATAAGACCATAACCTTAGAATAAATTAAATACTGAAGTGATTGATTGCATTTATTAGAAAGGGCTTTTAATAGCTCTTTCTAATAATACCAGCTAAAACAATTTTAGCGCTTATAAAAGCTTCCCTTGAGAGAATTTCAGAGTTTAAAACCAATCCATTACAAACCGTATGGTAAAAAAAATAAGGGCTTAGCATATAGTATATGTAAAATAAATAACCTCCATGTTTCTTAAAATGAAGAATAGCTGAACTAAATAATAATTAACACTAAAAATTTAAATCATGAAAAAAACATTACTAGCCTTAACATTGAGTATAATATCAATAAGCAGTTTGATGGCTCAATCAGTAGCAGTTACATCCCTAAATACCAATCCAGCAGAAGTAAACAGCGATTTTATAGTTAATATAGAATACTCAACAACAAATGTTAACGATATTATTTATATAGCGTTAGAATTAAAAAATTCTGATGGAAACTGGGCTGCGACTATAGTAGAAGCATTTGTTAATCCTGTCGGTACTAGTGGAACTGACGTAGCTACATCATCAGTTATTACTATCCCTTCGAGCACTACACCTAGTGCAGATTTAACCGGGGGGCAATACTATGAATTAAAAGTTGAACTTAATGCAGAAGGTTGGGCAGGATGGCTGGCAGGAGATTATCCAGCTATGACTTTAGTAGCAGAAGGCACTTTAAGCGTAAAAGAGAATCAAATAAATCAATTAAGAGTTTATCCTAATCCTGCTACAAAGCATATCACGATTCAAAAATCAAATGATAAAATAGAAACTATAACATTAATTAACCTCTTAGGGGAGTCTGTTTATTCTATTTACAAAGCGAACACCAATTCAATAGATGTATCAAATTTACCCTCAGGGATGTATATTTTATCTGTTAATTCAGGAATCAAAGTAAAGCAAACGAAGTTCGTTAAACTTTAATTAAAAAATAGGTATTTATTAAAATAATAGCTTAAAATTTAAATAAAAATGAATCGTTTTAACCATAAGCCATATTTTAAAACCCTTTTATTTCTTGGAGCAATGTTGTTTTTATGCTGTTCTAAAAAGGATTTTTATTTTAAGAGGTTAACAATAAGTTTCAATCAAGATTGGGAGTTTACTAAACAAAAAACTATCGTCGATACTAAATTTTATACAAGCCAAATAGATAGCATCAAATGGCAAAATGTATCACTACCTCATACAGCCAATATAGAACCTTTAATAATAACCGAACAGCAGTGGCAAGGGAACTGTTGGTACAGAAAGACGTTTAAAATACAGCCAGAAAACAAAGGAAAACACATAGCCTTGTATTTTGAAGGCGCTATGCAGATAGCAGACATTTGGCTAAATGGAAAAAAGATCTTCCACCATAAGGGCGGGTATTTACCTTTTTATGTTAATCTTTCAGACAAGATTTATTTTGATAAAGAAAATGTCATAGCCATTAGATTAAATAATGAAGATAATCCGCAGGTACCACCAGGAAAGCCTATGGCAGGACTAGATTTTAATTGGTATAGTGGCATCTATCGTAACGTTAAGCTGATAATAAAAGATAAGATTCACATAACAAACCCCATCCAAACTAACATAGTTGCTGGAGGTGGTATTTTTGTTCAAACTTTAAAATCTAACAAAGAAAAAGCGCTTCTTAAAGTACAAACAGATGTTATAAATGAATCAAAGTCAGAAACTTCAATAGGCGTAAACATTTCAATCTATGATGCTTCAAAAACACTAATAGCATCATCTTTAAGTCAACAAAAAAAAGTTACTTCTTTAAATACGGTCTCCTTCAATAAAGAAATAAATGTAGAAAAACCCAATTTATGGTCGCCAGAATCCCCCAATTTATATACTGTAAAAGTAGAATTAATAAAAAATAATTCTATTATAGATGAAGCGGAAACCGCTTTTGGAATTCGTTCTATAAAATTTGATAAAAACGGCTTTTACTTAAACGGAGAAAAATACAATTTAAGAGGCACCAACAGACATCAAGAATACCCATATATTGGTTATGCTTTATCGGATAATGCGCAATACAGAGATGCTTATAAAATAAAACAAGCTGGCTTTAATTTTGTACGATTATCACATTACCCTCAATCAGAATCATTTATGAATGCCTGTGATGAATTAGGGCTTTTACTAATGGATGCCATATCTGGTTGGCAATTTTTTGGTGATCAACCTTTTCAGGAAAATTGTTATGAAGACATCCGTCAATTGGTTCGCCGGGATCGAAACCATCCCTCAGTAATACTTTGGGAAGCTTCTTTAAATGAGTCTGGAATGACCAAAGTCTTTATGGATAAAGCCCATGCTATTGTTCATGAAGAACTTCCGGGGGAACAAGTATATACCTGTGGTTGGATGGATTATGCATACGACGTGTTCATCCCTGCAAGGCAACACGCTAAAGCACCACAATATTGGAAAGAATACTCAGAAGATAAGCCATTATTTATTGCGGAATATGGAGATTGGGAATATTATGCACAAAATGCCGGATTTAATCAGGCCGAATATAAGAACTTAAAGGAAGAAGAGCGTACCTCACGACAGTTAAGAGGAGATAGCCAAAAACGGTTAGGACAACAAGCACTTAATTATCAGGAATCTCATAACGATAATTTATATAATTTGGCAGCAGGAGATGCTAATTGGTTAATGTTTGATTATAATAGAGGCTATGCGCCAGACATTGAAAGTTCAGGCGTAATGGATATTTTTAGATTACCAAAATTTGCCTATTACTTTTATAGTAGTCAGCAAGCACTAAATATTGAAAACCCAGTATTATTTATTGCAAATTATTGGAATGACCCCAACTATAATAATGTAAAAATCTATAGTAATTGTGATGAAATTGAACTTTGGTTGAATAATAAACTGGTAGGCAAGCAACTGCCAGATACTGATAGAAATTCGACTAATTTAAAGCACCCTCCTTTCACCTTTAAAGATGTAAAATATGAAAGAGGCACACTAACAGCTAAAGGGTATGTAAACGGGCAGCTAATTACTGAATCCTCTAGAGTTACACCAGGAAAACCTTCTAAGATAGAAATTAGCTTTGATGAATCTAATAAACCACTGCAAGCCAATAACAATGACGTAGCTTTTGTATATGCGAAAATAGTTGACAAAAATGGAAATTATGTACCTTCAGCAAAAAACAAAATCACCTTCGAAGTTGAAGGAAATGCAAAGCTAATAGGGGATAACCCTGTTGTTTCTGAAGCAGGTATAGCAAGCATTTTATTAATGGTTGGAAGTACGTCAGAGGCTATAAAAATAACGGCCTTTTCTAAAGAATTGAAGATAGATAGTATAATAATAAAAATAAAAAAATGATTAAATCAGTAAGTTATCTAACTATAAAAAATAGTGCTCTTAGAATTATTTTTTTTCTAGCGTTAATTCAATCGTCATATGCTCAAAACTATGCTATAGGAGCTGACTTGTCTTTTGTGAAAGATGCTGAAGATGAAGGATTCGTTTTTAAAGAAAATGGAAAACCAAAGCAATGTATTGAAATATTCAAAGATCACGGGTATAATTGGATCCGTTTAAGATTATTTCATAGTCCGGAATTAGATGAGACATATAAACTACCCAATAATCTAGAGTATACTATTGCTTTGGCAAAAGAAGCAAAAAGTAAAGGCTTTAAATTTTTATTGGACTATCATTATTCTGATACCTGGGCAGATCCTGGGAAACAATTTTTGCCAAAAGCATGGGAAGGAAAATCACCTGCCGAATTAGAACAAATAATTTATGAATATACGCGTTCTACAATGGTTGAATTCAGGAAAGAAAATGTATATCCAGACATGGTACAGGTAGGAAATGAAATTAGTAATGGGATGCTATGGCCTACTGGGAAGTTGCCAGATAATTGGAATAATTTTGCAGCTTTATTGCAAGCTGGTATAAATGGTGTTAAGGCCAGTTGTGGCAACAACCCTTGCCCAAAAATTATGATTCATATTGATAAAGGTGGAGATAAAGCTTTTACAAAATACTTTTACGATAAGATTAAAGACTATAGTATTGAATATGATGTTATTGGACAGTCCTATTATCCATGGTGGCATGGTAGCTTATTAGACTTGCGAGAATGTTTACATTTTGCTTCAAACGAATATGATAAAGATGTCATTGTTGTAGAGGCAGCATATAACTACAGGCCTAAAGAATATATAAATAAAAATGCTCCTTTTTCTGAATCGCCTGAAGGTCAAAAAGCATTTTTGGAAGCAGTAAATGATATCATTTTAAATGTTCCAAATGGCAGAGGGAAAGGTGTGTTTTGGTGGGAACCTGCAGCACCAAATAGAGGTTTTGAATCGAGAACATTTTTTGACCCAGAGGGAAACATAATGCCTGTGATTAATGTTTTTGATAAATATACAAGAGATTAAATTAAACATAAATATTATAGTTGAAAATAAATCAATAGACTGTTCTCATTTCAAAGATATAGTTTGTGCATTCATGTTAATAAAGGCAAACAAATCTTGTTTTTAATCTGTTCTTGTTTAATTGTTTTGGATTCTAATTGTACCAAATTTGTATCATTTTTATTAAAAAAAGCTTATTACTACAGCTGAGTTACTTTATGTATCCGAGATTATTATTTGGATTTCTGTCCATATGATTGGTGTTGTTTTTGTATGTTTTTGTACCATATTTGATGCGGTAGTAAGTAGATACAGATTTTAAGAAAAGTGCAAAATCAATAGATACCAACATTTATTAAATAATATTTACGATGATAAACTTTTTACTGTTAAAAAGCCTGCTTATAGGGCTTAAGAGTGTCTTTACTAGATAGGGGGGTAAAGTGAGCAGTGTAAATGATGATAAAAGTGCTTATGTATACGTAATGTGAACAAACCATCCATATAACCATTTTAACTTTTTTCTTTTCAGTAGTGTTAATTATTGTAAGAGTTTCAATAATAAGTTTTAAAGTTAAAAACCTATTAATTATATAATCAGGAGGAGTTGTAAGATGCGAAAATATAATTAATCTAAAATTAGAGTAATCAGTCACATAAGAAATTAATAACACAAGTATTGGTCAGTTTAATCATATAAAGAGTAATAATAAAGACGAACCTAAGTTCGTCTTTATTCCAAATATAATCTATACCTGTACACAGTTGAATACCTACAAACAACTAAAATGTACAGATCCTAACCATTTTAAAAATAACTAACAGAATAAACAATACAATATCAAAAACAATAAGTGATAATAATTAAGCAATAACTGTGGTTATAAATAATAAAAGGAAGAGGAAAGCTAAACTATTTAACATTTATATGAAGACGCAAAATATTATTAATTCTCGACTATTAACAAGTGGATGCGGAGCGTCTTATGGCATAGATAAAGTTGCAGAAGATTTGGAATGTAAAATAAAGATGAGCCAATCTGGCTCATCTTTCCCCTTAACTATAATATCCATCCTTTTAGATTAATAAAAAATAACTTTCATGAAATTAATTCCTCAGTTCAAGAAGGATGAAAGTGCTAAAATAAATAAGTATATAAAGAAACAATATCAAAAACAATAAGTGATAATAATTAGGTAATAACTGTAGTTATGAATAATAAAAAGAAGAAGAAAGCTAAACCATTTAAGATTTCGACTGCTAATTAAACTCAAAGTATTAAACGATAATTAAGCTACGAATAGCACAAATTTGCACGAATAGAATCTCAATAAGGTCGAGATTTCTATGCCCGACATAAATACGAATTAGACTTTCAGTCTGTCTCAAGCCCATACAGTCAGGTTTAAAATCCGCTAACAGACAGGAAAATTCGTATATACCTTTTATATAGTATTATTTTTAAGTATGTCCATGCATTAATTTTTGTGGGTACACTAGCTACTGGCAAAGTAGGGGTAGTTGGTTTCAAAAAATTCTTTATTAAAGAATTTTTTGAAACCAACTACCCTCAGGGCAGATTCACAGGGGTATTTCGCTGGTTTCATACCCAATCAATTTGTCCACAAGGTTTTGATCTCAAGGTCAAAAATCGAAATTCTGTATTTTACCTCACCCAGAATTGTCAAAAAAGCAATTCTGACCTCTCCAAGGGAGAGGTTAATAGGAAACCCTACCTTTGCCAGCAGGCAGGCCCGACCCAAGGGTCGGAGAATTTTTAGATTAAACTAAACTTATTTTCTTGTCATACTGGTCAGTGCTCTGGTTATTATTGAATAATTAAACCTTTTGTTATGTATTGTTTTCCGTTATTAAATGAAAATTTAAAAAAATACAAACCTTCATCCACCTGAGGTTTACTTATACTATTCGTCCCTTTTTTTACAGGTAGGTCTCCGTAGTTTGCAACACGTTTACCTGTAACATCATATATAGTTACCGATAATTGCTGTACGTTACTTGGCATAGTAAAATAAATATCTGTATCGATTACAGAAACTGGGTTAGGGTATAATGAAAGCTCATTTATACCAAGCTCAAGCTCTTCCGGGTCATTAAACCCTACCTCTTGTATTACTTCTATATCTTGCAGGTTAGGTGCTTTTAAACTAATAGCTGGTTTGTCGGTAACATCTGGAGAAGTGATAGTTATCGTTCGAGTTACTTCTGTCGCAGGATTTCCTGCAGCATCACTAACATTATAACGTACTGTATAATTACCTACCACATTCACATTAACCTCACTATCATCTATTACAATGTTGGCACTGATGTCGCCATCGATATCGTCACTTGCCGTGGCACCTGACTCCGTATAAGTGGTGCCTTGTTCTATCGATATTGTAGCATTTCCATTAAGCACAATCTCTGGCGGGCAGTTTTCCCCACCGTCCGTAATAGTCCAGTTCTTGTTGTCGATGATATCCTGTCTTACTTGTTTTGCATCGCAAAAGGTACTGTTACCTCCACCAAATATTACATTTGCCTTTAAATCTTGAGCGCCCCAGCCCGTGAGCAAGGCATCGTAATTAGCCGTAGAAAGGGTAACAGAATTAAACATATTACTCATATCAGTGACATTGCTTACATCCCAATCCCCAATATCCTGATTAAAAGAAGTGGCATTATGGAACATATGTCCCATATTAGTCACATTACTGGTATCCCAATCCCCAATATCTTGATTAAAAGAAGTTGCTCCAATGAACATAGTCGACATATTAGTCACATTACTGGTATCCCAATTCCCAATATCTTGATTAAAAGAATTTGCTCCAAGGAACATAGCCAACATATTAGTTACCTTACTTACATCCCAATTTCCAATATCCTGATTAAAAGAAGCTGCTGAATGAAACATACTTCCCATACTAATTACCCTACTTGTATCCCAATCCCCAATATCCTGATTGAAAGAAGTGGCACTAAGGAACATACCCCACATATTATTTACCTTATTTACATCCCAATTCCCGATATCCTGATTAAAAGAAGTGGCTCCTAAGAACATACGTATCATACTAGTGACATTAGAAAGATCCGGGGCATCCGATGCCTGTCCCGCAAGGTTGGCGCACCCATAAAAAGCATTATCCATAGAGGCCCATACTCCCGTCCCCCATTGGTCCACCGAGATAATCTTGTCCTTGTCCCCCGAGTTGTTGAAATAGATCCTTGGGAATTGCCCTTTAATTCGAATGGTATGATTTCCCGGGACTGGGTAATTGTGGGTTGCATTAGTAGTGAGCCCAAAAACATCAAAGGTACCATCGTTGTCCCAGTCTACGTCATAGTCATAGGCTGTTCCGGGCGCAACAGGAACGGTAATGGACTCGTTCGAGCCCGTTGTTGTCCATGTGCTTACAAAATGAGATTCGGGCGGGCAATTTTCCCCACCGTCCGTAATAGTCCAGTTCTTGTTGTCGATGATATCCTGTCTTACTTGTTTTGCATCGCAAAAGGTACTGTTACCTCCACCAAATATTACATTTGCCTTTAAATCTTGAGCGCCCCAGCCCGTGAGCAAGGCATCGTAATTAGCCGTAGAAAGGGTAACAGAATTAAACATATTACTCATATCAGTGACATTGCTTACATCCCAATCCCCAATATCCTGATTAAAAGAAGTGGCATTATGGAACATATGTCCCATATTAGTCACATTACTGGTATCCCAATCCCCAATATCTTGATTAAAAGAAGTTGCTCCAATGAACATAGTCGACATATTAGTCACATTACTGGTATCCCAATTCCCAATATCTTGATTAAAAGAATTTGCTCCAAGGAACATAGCCAACATATTAGTTACCTTACTTACATCCCAATTTCCAATATCCTGATTAAAAGAAGCTGCTGAATGAAACATACTTCCCATACTAATTACCCTACTTGTATCCCAATCCCCAATATCCTGATTGAAAGAAGTGGCACTAAGGAACATACCCCACATATTATTTACCTTATTTACATCCCAATTCCCGATATCCTGATTAAAAGAAGTGGCTCCTAAGAACATACGTATCATACTAGTGACATTAGAAAGATCCGGGGCATCCGATGCCTGTCCCGCAAGGTTGGCGCACCCATAAAAAGCATTATCCATAGAGGCCCATACTCCCGTCCCCCATTGGTCCACCGAGATAATCTTGTCCTTGTCCCCCGAGTTGTTGAAATAGATCCTTGGGAATTGCCCTTTAATTCGAATGGTATGATTTCCCGGGACTGGGTAATTGTGGGTTGCATTAGTAGTGAGCCCAAAAACATCAAAGGTACCATCGTTGTCCCAGTCTACGTCATAGTCATAGGCTGTTCCGGGCGCAACAGGAACGGTAATGGACTCGTTCGAGCCCGTTGTTGTCCATGTGCTTACAAAATGAGATTCGGGCGGGCAATTTTCCCCGCCGTCCGTAATAGTCCAGTTCTTGTTGTCGGTGATATCCTGTCTTACTTGTTTTGCACTGCAAAAGGTACTGTTACCTCCATCAAATATTACATTTGTCTTTAGATCCAGAGTGCCCCAGCCCGTGAGTAAGGCATCGTAATTAGCCATAGAAAGGGTAACAGAATTAAACATACCGTCCATATCAGTTACCTTGCTTACGTCCCAATTTCCAAGATCTTGATTAAAAGAAGTTGCTGCAATGAACATAGCCGCCATATCAGTTACCTTACTTACATTCCAATTCCCAATATCTTGATTAAAAGAAGTTGCTACCGCGAACATATGTGCCATACCAGTGACATTACTTGTATTCCAATTCCCAATATCCTGATTAAAAGAAAAGGCAGAAGAGAACATATATGCCATACCAGTGACATTACTGGTATCCCAATTCCCAATATCTTGATTAAAAGAAGTTGCTCCTTTGAACATAACTGACATATTATTTACCTTACTTACATCCCAATCCCCAATATCCTGATTAAAAGAAGTTGCTCCATTGAACATATAAGACATAGTAGTTACCTTACTTACATCCCAATCCCCAATATCCTGATTAAAAGAAGTTGCATTATAGAACATAACAGACATAGTAGTCACATTGCTCACATCCCAATTCCCGATATCCTGATTAAAAGAAGTGGCTCCTCTGAACATATATGCCATATCAGTGACATTAGACAGGTCCGGGGCATCCGATGCCTGTCCCGCAAGGTTGGCACAGCCATAAAAGGCACTTTCCATAGAGGTCCATGCTCCGGTCCCCCATTGGTCCACCGAGATAATCTTGTCCTTGTCCCCCGAGTTGTTGAAATAGACCCTTGGGAACTGGCCCCGAATGCGAATGGTATGGTTTCCAGCGACCGGGTAACTGTGCGTTGCTCCGGCTGTGAGCCCTAAAGCATCAAAGGTACCATCGTTGTCCCAGTCTACGTCATAATCATACGCTGCTCCCGGCGCAACAGGAATCGTAATGGACTCGTTGGAAACCGTTGTTGTCCACGTGCTTACAAAAGGGGCTTCGGGCGGGCAGTTTTCCCCACCGTCCGTAATGGTCCAGTTCTTGGTATTGATGATATCCAGCCTTATTTGTTTTGCTCTACAAAATCTACTCTTATTGGCACCGAATACCACATTTGGCTTTAGGTCCAGAGCCCCCCAGCCAGTGAGCAAGGCGTCGTAATTCGCCGTGGACAAGCCACCGTTCATAAAGCTGGGCAGATAAAACATATCGCTCATGTCCGTGACATTGCTTACGTTCCAATTCCCGATATCCTGATCAAAAGAAGGGGCAGAAGAGAACATACTGCTCATATATGTGACATTGCTCACATCCCAATTCCCGATATCCTGATCAAAGGAAGTGGCAGAAATGAACATACCCGACATATCCGTGACATTGCTCACATCCCAATTCCCGATATCATGATTAAAGGAAGTGGCTGCTCTGAACATATATACCATACTAGTGACATTAGAAAGGTCCGGGACATCCGATGCCTGTCCCGCAAGGTTGGAGCAACCATAAAAAGCACCTTCCATAGAGGCCCATGCCCCGGTCCCCCACTGGTCCACCGAGATAATCTTGTCCTTGTCCCCCGAGTTGTTGAAATAGACCCTTGGGAACTGGCCCCGAATGCGAATGGTATGGTTTCCAGCGACCGGGTAACTGTGCGTTGCTCCGGCTGTGAGCCCTAAAGCATCAAAGGTACCATCGTTGTCCCAGTCTACGTCATAATCATACGCTGCTCCCGGCGCAACAGGAATCGTAATGGACTCGTTGGAAACCGTTGTTGTCCACGTGCTTACAAAAGGGGCTTCGGGCGGGCAGTTTTCCCCACCGTCCGTAATGGTCCAGTTCTTGGTATTGATGATATCCAGCCTTATTTGTTTTGCTCTACAAAATCTACTCTTATTGGCACCGAATACCACATTTGGCTTTAGGTCCAGAGCCCCCCAGCCAGTGAGCAAGGCGTCGTAATTCGCCGTGGACAAGCCACCGTTCATAAAGCTGGGCAGATAAAACATATCGCTCATGTCCGTGACATTGCTTACGTTCCAATTCCCGATATCCTGATCAAAAGAAGGGGCAGAAGAGAACATACTGCTCATATATGTGACATTGCTCACATCCCAATTCCCGATATCCTGATCAAAGGAAGTGGCAGAAATGAACATACCCGACATATCCGTGACATTGCTCACATCCCAATTCCCGATATCATGATTAAAGGAAGTGGCTGCTCTGAACATATATACCATACTAGTGACATTAGAAAGGTCCGGGACATCCGATGCCTGTCCCGCAAGGTTGGAGCAACCATAAAAAGCACCTTCCATAGAGGACCATACTCCCGTCCCCCACTGGTCAACCGAGATAATCTTGTCCTTGTCCCCCGAGTTGTTGAAATAGACCCTTGGGAACTGGCCCCGAATGCGAATGGTATGGTTTCCAGCGACCGGGTAACTGTGCGTTGCTCCGGCTGTGAGCCCTAAAGCATCAAAGGTACCATCGTTGTCCCAGTCTACGTCATAATCATACGCTGCTCCCGGCGCAACAGGAATCGTAATGGACTCGTTGGAAACCGTTGTTGTCCACGTGCTTACAAAAGGGGCTTCGGGCGGGCAGTTTTCCCCACCGTCCGTAATGGTCCAGTTCTTGGTATTGATGATATCCAGCCTTATTTGTTTTGCTCTACAAAATCTACTCTTATTGGCACCGAATACCACATTTGGCTTTAGGTCCAGAGCCCCCCAGCCAGTGAGCAAGGCGTCGTAATTCGCCGTGGACAAGCCACCGTTCATAAAGCTGGGCAGATAAAACATATCGCTCATGTCCGTGACATTGCTTACGTTCCAATTCCCGATATCCTGATCAAAAGAAGGGGCAGAAGAGAACATACTGCTCATATATGTGACATTGCTCACATCCCAATTCCCGATATCCTGATCAAAGGAAGTGGCAGAAATGAACATACCCGACATATCCGTGACATTGCTCACATCCCAATTCCCGATATCATGATTAAAGGAAGTGGCTGCTCTGAACATATATACCATACTAGTGACATTAGAAAGGTCCGGGACATCCGATGCCTGTCCCGCAAGGTTGGAGCAACCATAAAAAGCACCTTCCATAGAGGCCCATGCCCCGGTCCCCCACTGGTCCACCGAGATAATCTTGTCCTTGTCCCCCGAGTTGTTGAAATAGACCCTTGGGAACTGGCCCCGAATGCGAATGGTATGGTTTCCAGCGACCGGGTAACTGTGCGTTGCTCCGGCTGTGAGCCCTAAAGCATCAAAGGTACCATCGTTGTCCCAGTCTACGTCATAATCATACGCTGCTCCCGGCGCAACAGGAATCGTAATGGACTCGTTGGAAACCGTTGTTGTCCACGTGCTTACAAAAGGACTATTAGAAAATTCAATACCAACAGCACTACTATATGGGCTGTCTTTTCCCGAATTGCTTATCAGAGAGGCTGCTCCTCCAATAAAAGCTCCATCGGTAAATGAAAAGGTAAGGCTCGATATATTATTGATACTTTGGTGATCTGTAGCTGTACCGTTAAAGGTTAAAACGCCTTCCGTTCTTTCTGCATTAAGTGTGAGTACTGGGTTAAGTCCTGATGGTAAATTACCTATGGTAAAATCTGTCCCATAGGTTAAGCTGGCAGTATTCTTAAAAGTATCGCCACGCAATGCAATAACTAAGGGATCGCTATTATCTATGCTGCCATCATTAGCGGTAGATTCCTTATAATTTTCTTCTCCTATTTTGTATTCATAAATCTTATCGTGTTGCTGCCCTACAAAGAAAAGCTTTGATCCATCTTGAGAAAAAACGATGCCTCTTGGGGCATTATCCCTTGTTATAACACTAACCTCTATTCTATTTGTTCCTGTAGACACATCATAAGGGGTGGGAAGATCATATTGATAAATTTTATCGGTGAGTGTGCCCAATACATATAACTTGGTTCCATTATAGTTAAAAGCCATATCGGTTGGATACCCTTCTCCCGATATTGGAAATTCATCCTGAAAAGACATTGTAGAAAGATCATAGGGAATAGAAAGTGTATACTCTGTAATATCTGCTCCAGTATTACCAACGACATACAGCTTGGTTCCATCATTATTAAAACTAAGATCTGTAGGGGCTGTTTCCTTATCTTTTACCGAATAACTATTTCTATAAGTAATTGTACCAGACAGATCGAAGGGTATAGATAGATCGTAATGGTTAATATCATCGCCATAATAACCAATGACATACATCTTGCTTCCATCATCATTAAATGCTAAACCCGAAGGGCTAACCTCCTTGTTATTTGTCGAAAAATCTGTTGTAAAACTTGCGGTAGAGATGTCATAGGCTGTAGTAAGGTTATATTGATAAATACTGTTTTTCTGAGTCCCCAGCACAAACATCTTAGTGCCATCTAAATTAAAAGTAATATCCCACGGGGTATTATCTTGTCCTCCCACTTCGAAATCTCTTAAATATCCTTCTATGCTAAGGTTATAAGACTTAGGTGGGTAATAGGATAAACTACGATTATTGTCCTTAAAGTTAACCCCAATACCACTGTTATAGGGTGTGATTGACCCTGAATTTTCTACATTAGAGGCATTACCACTAGTAAAAGCTGCATTGGTAAAGGTAAAGGTGAGACTCGATATATCATTAATACTTTGGTGATCTATAGCTTTACCTCCAAAGCTTAATACTGCTTCTGTTTTTCCTGCATTGAGTGTTAGTATGGGGATTAGTCCTGATGGGAGATTTCCAATCGTTACTTCTGTACCAACCTCTAATAAATTATTGTTATTACTGTCTGCAAAGGTATCTCCACTTATCCTAATGCTTAAAGGGCTTGTATTATCCAAACCACCATCGTTGACTAAAGATTCTCGATAGAATCTATCTCCTAAGGTATATTCGTATACCTGATTATGTTGATTCCCTAAAAAGAAAAATTTTGAACCATCTTGAGATAAAGCTACCCCTCTTGGGGCATTATCTTTACCTTTAATATCTATATTTCTTATTTTAACTCCCGTAGAGACATCGTAAGGTGTAGAAAGATCATATTGGTTAATTTTATCTGTATACGTCGCAGACACATATAGTTTAGTACCGTCATCATTAAACGCCATACCAGTAGGAAAACTATCTGTAATGCTCAAATTCTTAACAGTTGTCGCTCCAGTTAAAACATCGGGTGCGGAAAGATCATATTGAAATATTTTGTTATTCTGGTTTCCAACAAGATATAGTTTTGTATCATCGGGACTAATAGCAATCCCATGACCGCTATTATCAACTCCCGAAGTCCCTAAAGTCACTGTTGTGGTGCTTATAGTCGATAAATCATATGCTGTTCCAAGTGTGTATTGCACAATTTTATCGGTAACATCAGTTTGAGCCCCTCCGTTATCTATAACATAGAGCTTAGTACCTGAAGCATTAAAAACCATACCTGTAGGAAAAACAACCCCAGAGAGTGGATAAACACCTATATGGCTAACACCTCCAGATAAGCTATAGGGGGTGCTAAGTGTATACTCATCAATAGCATCGCCAACAGTACCAATAACATATAGTTTGGTCCCGTCGGAATTAAAGCGCATCCCCTGAACATCGGTCTCTTGTGCTGTTATTGAAAATACTGTAGTATACTTCGCAGTAGATACATCATAAGCTTTTGGAGGGGAGTAATGTAATTTTTTTTGTGCTTGGACATGCCAATTATTGAAAATGTATAAAGAAAAGAGTACTGTTGTTTTTAAAAGTAAAAATTTATTCATTTGTAATTGTATTATAATTTTATATTAACACTTTGTCTACTTAGAGGTATCGATAGTTCCGTCATTCTCATAATCTATTTGATAATAGCAAAAGTTCAATTCCGATTAAAAGAAGAATCTCCTGAGCACATACTTGCGCCATATTAGTTACATTGATAAAGTTGGTAAGAGACGGACGACTTATATTCATGTATAAAATCACTAGTATGTTCGATTGTGTATATTATGCTACCATTATTAGAAACAATATCTATGGGTAGATTATCATTCAAATTCAATGTATGTTCCTCCCAGTTATCCATGATGTTCTATACCATAAGCATTGGAGAAATAATAGTGTACTTTCTGCTGCGAGTTCATTAACTAAAAACACTATTGAAAGCTTTATAATGGAGGTTATGTTTTTCATTTTTAAAATATTTTATAGTTGTTTAATGTTTATTAGTTGCAATGCTAGTTATAATTAGCCCGTTAAAGGTCTTTCTTCAACCTATCCTTCTATTAATTTATGATAAGTAAAAACCTTTACTTAAAATAGCGACATTAATCTAAAGAATTCCTCAAGGCTCTGCGTCGGTTTTTCCTTATTCACCTCTCCTTAGGAGAGGTCGTAATCGCTAAAAGCGATTACGGGTGAGGTATAATACAGAGTTTCGATTTTTGACCTTGAGGTCAAAACCTTGTGGGCAACTTGATTGGGTATGAAACCAGTGAAATACCCCTGAGGATAGTTGGTTTCAAGAAATTATTTATTCACTTTGTTTTGCGACCAATAGTGATGGGCCGCTTGACAATGATGACTAATACTAGCCCGTCATCCACATTATTCTTTCAAAATAATAAGAGATAACCTTATTTCTTTACAGAAAATAAGTACGTTAAAAGTAAGTGATATCATAAAATAATTCACTGCATAAACCATAAGTGGTAGTAATTATAATGTAAATGGCATAAATAAAATAATAACTGTGATATTATGATTATAAGAAAATAAGAATGAGTTGATGGGTGAATTTGATAAGCGTATATTGTTCCGTGCAGAAATGATTGTAGTAACCGCTGTTGTTAAATGATCCCCGATGTATGCTTACTCTAATCGACTTTTTTTAAATAAACGATTATGTTTTTCAAAAGGGATTAAAAATAGCGCTTGCAGTCATTTTTGTAGGGTTACTTATGTGTGCGGTTTCTATAGTAGATACCTATTTAATCTAAAAATTCTCAGATGCTTGCGTCGGGCCTGCCTGCCATGCCTTTGGCTTGGTAAACCGGCAAAGGCAGGGTTTCCTATTAACCTCTCCTTTGGAGAGGTTAGAATTGCCAAAAAAGGCAATTCTGGGTGAGGTAAAATACAGAGTTTCGATTTTTTGACCTTGAGGTCAAAACCTTGTGGGCAACTTGATTGGGTATCAAACCAGCGAAATACCCCTGTGGCTCTACCCTAATGTCATTAAGTTAAGGGTGTTTATTCTATACTGTCACATTGAGCATTTGGACGAAAAATTCGTTCAAGAAAAGGAGGATTAGTAGCTATAAAAGCAGTAGCCAGAAAATTGGCTGAGTTATATTGGAAATTATTTGTTAAAGGGCTCGAATACGCGGAAAATGGAATACAAAAATATCAAGAAAAAATGCTGCTAAATAAGCAAAAAGCAGTCGTTAGAATGGCTAAAGAATTAGGAATGAAAACGGTCTTTGTATGAAATCCGTCAATGGTAGCGCAGTCGAAATGCTATCGAAAGACAGAGTTTTATTGTTTTCGACTGCGCTCAAACTGACATTTTAATATCATTAACTTAATGACATTGGGCTCTACCCTGGGGATAGTTGGTTTCAAGAAATTCTTTATTTGGTATAAAAAGACTAAATGTGGGGATGAAAGAGCATTTTGCAGCCAATTATAAAAAGTTTAAACTACTTCATATTAAAGCGTATAATCACAAAACAATAATTTCAAAGATTTACAGTAATAAGGGTGAAGCTATGGAATGATAAATTTGGGCTAGTGGTTTTTACGTAAATACAATAGGATGGTATTCAAATGAGGAAGCAATTAGGGATATGTAAAAAATCAAGAAAAGGAAAAAAGACATTCATGGTACAGCCAAATCAACTAGCTTTGTTTTTTATACCTCAATAGATTTGCCTCTAGGTAGTTCATTCCAGTCATAACTCTAACTTTTTAATAGCACATAAGTAATGGAAATCTTTAAGTTAAGTATAATTATAATACTAATTTTAATTAGTATTATATCACTGCTAGAAGCATCCCGTTTATTAAAAAAATCAAGAAAGGCCACGTCTTTTTTTCTCCTCAAGGGCAAATTAAAAACCGTCTCATTTATAAATGCCATGGTTATGACAGACTTGTCATTCCGAATTATTTTAATTACTACAACAATAGGGTACGTGTTTGGTTTTAAAGGTATTTTTTTTGGCGTCATATCTATTGTTACAACCATTTCGGGATATTGGATTTTTAAAAAGTATTTTAAAAAATTTATTGAAGATGTTAATAATGGAGGGACATTACCGGAGTTTATCAGTAGTCTTTTTATAAACGGTAATAATCAAGAAAAAATAAAGTATGTACGTTATTGCATCTCAGTAGTTAGTATACTTATCTTAATCGTTTCAATAATATTTGAATTGCATATTGCGGGTAGTATTTTTTCATCAATATTTGGAATAGATAATGGTATCGCTTTTTTTCCTCTGCTGGGATTAATAACATTATACGCCATTTTAGGTGGGTATCAAGGCATCATTGTTACAGATATAATTCAAATGTGCATGCTCATATTGGCATGCATGGCTGCTGCCTATTTTATGATTGAATTTAAACCCGAACATGACATAGAACTGAAGTTGACTACTGAAACAGCATTCCATGATGAAACAACTTCGAGTTTTACTAAGTATTTACGTTTATTGACGTCATTTTTATCAGGCTTTGTATGGCTGTTAACAACCACAGAATCCTGGCAAAGATTTAGTGCCACAAGAAGCTTTAAAATTTCTAATAAAGGAGTTTTGTGGTCTGGTTTGTTTAAGATGATCGCTCTGGTTTTTTTTATAGCTTTCGGAATTTATATCAGGGATGTTATTGAGCCTGTGGTTGAATACTATGAAAAGGTTCCTTCTAATGACTTAGTTCTAGTTGACTATTTTTTTAAAATAAACGATTATGTTTTTAAAAAAGGATTAAAAATAGCACTTGCATTAATTTTTGTTGGGCTACTAATGTGCGCGGTCTCTACAGTAGACAGTTACCTGATAGGTATTAGCCATTCTTTTACTTCAGATATGGCTTTAAATAGATCTTCAAAAAGGCTGGGGGGGTTAAACACTTATGAAAACCTCCGTTATAGTTATGTTGGCAAAATAGCAATTATTATTACATCTTTTATTATAATGATTGTTTGGTATTTTTTAAAAATGACAGATATTTTGAAAGACCCTGTTTATTTCTTTTTTTTTGCTTCTTCTTTTCAATGTATTCTTTTTTCTCTGTTGTTAATTGGTTTATTTGTAAAAAGGGTAAACATTTATGTGCTTATTTTTTCAATTATTTTAGGAATAACAACGACGTTTTTTTCTTGGTTTTATATTTTAAATTTTAGTAAAGGTTCGACTTTTTTATTAAATATGACTAAAGAAGATGGGATTAAGAGCTTGCCCCTGTTTATTTTTTTACTAACCACCGTTTCTTTTATAATAATTAACTATTTACCGATTATTTTCATGCGAGTATGCAACATAAAGAAAAGGGGGTAGATAGGGAAGTGATTTAAACTTTTTTAAATTGGCTGCAAAATGCCCTTTTTTACTCAATTTTCGTCTTTTTACTGCTCCATAGTACTACTATGAATCACAAAAACACTTTAATAGCACATAATACCATTTCTGTTATAAGTAATAGGAGTCTTTAAATTAAGTATCATTTATTGTATTGATTTTAATCTAAAAATTCTCCGACCCTTGGGGCGGGCCTGCCTGTTGGCAAAGGCAGGGTTTCCTATTAGCCTCTCCTTTGGAGCTACCGTGTGTGCACAAATATTGAACAATGAAAAGCTTGACACGAATATCACAAATTTTCACTAATTAATCTGTCGATAGACAGATTTTAAGCCTGTATGGGCCAGAGATTCGTATTTATGTTGAGTCCAATCTACGCCATAGAGTGCGGGATTCGTATGAATTTGTGTCATTCGTGTCTTTTTTAAATATGTGTACACACAGTAGCTCTCCTTTGGAGAGGTCAGAATTGCTTTTTTTTGGCAATCCTGGGTGAGGTAAAATACAGAATTTCGATTTTTGACCTTGAGCTCAAAACCTGTGTTCAACTTGATTGGGTATGAAACGAGCGAAATACCTCTAAGGCTCTGCGAGGATAGTTTATTTCAAGAAATTCTTTATTTGGTATCATATTTTTATTACATCTTAAAAACACCAGTTATTGTATTTTTAATACCATTTATTACACATTAAAACATTAATTATTGCATTTTTATATCAATTATTGTGTATTTGTTACCACTTATTGTTTTTTGTATTGTTTTTGTTCTATATGTATAGAGATTTGCATAAAATATACAATATGAAAAAAAATAGCTTTAAGTTAAGTTTATGTACTGGAGTCAGTACTTTAATATGTTTTTTTTTATGTGTCTTCATTCAGGATGTTAAGGCTCAAAATGCTTTATATGTTGGAGATGGAGGAATATTATATTTAAAGAAAGATTTGCCTCTTGTTTTTAATGGGAATTTGTCCAGATCTGCGACAGGTAACGTAGTTTTTGAAGCAGGGACGAACTTATCTTCATTAACAGATTATTTTGCCGGATCTGCAGGAAGTGATTATGTAAGTGTTTATGGAGCGGGAACGACGGTGGTTCCTGTAGGAAGCTCAATTGTAAGATCTCCAATTACAATTGTTAGTAATGCATCTAACGATAATTTTTCTATAGGCTATTTCTTGAATGACCCAGCCGTAGATGTTTCAGCTAGTTTAGATGCAGCCTTGTCGTCTTCTAATTACTTTTTAAGTGATGACGAATATTGGACTGTAAATAAGGTTTCAGGGACTTCAAATGGTTATGTAATAAGTGGAACCACTCCTAAATCTGATGCAAAATATGATGGTTCTGATGGTACGTCTTATAAAATGGTTTGGTTTAATGGTTCACAATGGGAGGAATATGTAGGTGACCAAAAGGAAGGTTCTTTTAGCTATGTTTCACAGAAATCAGCCCTTGGGATAGATGATGAGCATAATATAGGCGAGTTTTTGTTGTATCCTAATCCAGTTTCTGCTGTTGCTACAAATGTTTATTTTACGTTGCCTGCTAATGTACAGCAGTTATCTGTGACGGTATACGATGTTACGGGAAAACGTGTTGCGAATTACAACAACATACCTGTAAGAGTAGGTGTAAATAGTATAAGCAAACCAGAGTTGAGTAAAGGTTTGTACTTTTTAAAATTTTCATTTAATAACAGACAACAATACATGACAAAGCGTTTAGTAGTTCAATAATAAGGGAGGATTAAGCAAAAATAACAAGAAAAATAAATTTATTAATAACGTATTATGAAAAAGAAGATACTAAGTATAGCATTAACTGTTTTTGGAACTGTATTAATGTTTGGTCAAATAGGTATTGGCACTACAGACCCAGATGCTTCAGCAGCCCTAGAAGTGAAGAGTACTACAGGAGGCTTTTTAATGCCACGTATAAACACATCTCAGAGAAATGCTATAAGTGCCCCTGCGAATGGATTAATGGTTTTTAATACTGAGACAAATAGTTTTAACGTATATAAAAATGGTAGTTGGCAGATTTATATAGGCATCACAAATGTCCAGTCTGATTGGGATCAGACTGATACTACTAAAGATGATTTTATAGTAAATAAACCTACTACAATCTCAGAAGCCCAAGCAACTGCTATAGCAACTAACAGTTCCGCAGAGCAGAATGTCCAGTCCGACTGGAATCAGAATGATAATACTGCAGATGATTTTATAGTAAATAAACCTACTACAATCTCAGAAGCCCAAGCAACTGCTATAGCAACTAACAGTTCCGCAGAGCAGAATGTCCAGTCCGACTGGAATCAGAATGATAATACTGCAGATGATTTTATAGTAAATAAACCTACTACAATCTCAGAAGCCCAAGCAACTGCTATAGCAACTAACAGTTCCGCAGAGCAGAATGTCCAGTCCGACTGGAATCAGAATGATAATACTGCAGATGATTTTATAGTAAATAAACCTACTACAATCTCAGAAGCCCAAGCAACTGCTATAGCAACTAACAGTTCCGCAGAGCAGAATGTCCAGTCCGACTGGAATCAGAATGATAATACTGCAGATGATTTTATAGTAAATAAACCTACTACAATCTCAGAAGCCCAAGCAACTGCTATAGCAAATAATATAAGCTACACAGAAGCTCCTGTAGCATCAGAAAACAACAAAACAACTATTACTTTAAACAATATAGGAGGAGAACGTTTTGTAACAAGCGCAAACTCAGCAACAAATTATACTGTAAGTATTGCAGGTAGTAAAGCAGGTGCATGGGCTAAAATACTTATTAATGCAGCAACAGAGCCAACAATAAATGGCGTTAGTACTGGTAAAATAAGAGGTGCCATGTTTTCTCCAAACGGAGATATGTATCTGGTTATTTATACAGATAATGGAACAGATATAAACTATTTTTTTCTTGAGAAATAGACTAGTAAAAAATAAAGCATTTACAATTTAATTATTTCAAAAAGTATTATGAGGTCAGTCAGTTATTCTATAATAGCATTAATCTTATTGATTAGCAAACCAATTATAGCGCAAGATTTTATGTCTTTAGATGCATTAAGGCAGGAACAAATAGGTAAGATTAGGGGATTAGCGGGCAGGATTTGGATGGATCGAAATTTGGGGGCTACTCGGGTTGCCACGCATACAGGCGATACAGAGTCTTATGGCTATATATACCAGTGGGGCAGAAATAGCGATGGACATCAGTTTCGCAATAGTACTACGACTACTATAGATCTAAATGATGATGTAACGCAATGGGCTGTAACTCCTGGTACAGAAGGAGATAAATTTGTTCTTAATATAACGTTTCCATATGATTGGATTACCCCACAAGATGATAAACGTTGGAATAGTGGTACAGAAGAAAGCCCTGTAAAGGGACCTCATGACCCTTGCCCTGATGGCTATCGTCTACCCACACACACAGAGTGGAGGGCTGAGTTGGATGCTTGGGTAGAGAAGGAAAGAATAGATAATGGCTACCCAGATACTCCAGAAGGACTAATTCTAGCTGGTAAAAAAGCGAAAAACTTGACTTATGGTTTTAATGTTTTAGCGTTGTCAGGTATAGGGGGGCGCTTAAATCATACTGGAGAGATTCATAGTATGGAAACTAGCGCGACTTATTGGTGTAGTTCTCCTGCTGAAGGTGATGGTAGCACGTTTTTATGTGTCTTTTTTGCACTACTTGATGGGGAGTACCCAAATGCCAGCATGACGCATGACGTTCGTTCATACGGTGCTGCTATACGTTGTACTAAAGAAGATTAAATATGGCTGCTGCTATATATTAAAAGTAGTTTTGGGCTAGTATTTTTATACTTTAGATTAAGATTAAAATGTATTGAAGGATTTGGTCGGATTATGCGGGTACTACTGGCCTAGGAAATATTAGTTTATATCATATAGTGGAATATACTGAGAAGAAGGTTGGATGCATACTAAAATCTTGAAATATTTTCATCAATCACAAAATTTTAAAACATGAAAAAAAACGTAACAATCTATTATGATTGTTATAATACCTTGTACACCTTGTGTCGAGGTTGTTTGTTTTTATTAGTGTTTGTAATAAGCACCAAAGCACTTACAGCACAAACATTAAAAGGACAGTTAACCCAGCAAAGTAATCAAAAAATATGGCTTACAAGCTTTAATAATTACGAACTGGCAAAAACAACTGTAGATAGTTTAGGGAACTTTACCTTAAGTTATCCTGGTACTTATAATGGTGCTGGGATTTTAAAAACACAAGATAGTAGTAGCTTGGTAGTAATGCTTACACAAGCTAATATAAGTCTGCAAGGTACACACCTAAGCGAGCCTGATAATTTACATTTTATAAATAGCCCAGAAAACCAACAATTTATAACTATAGCAGCAGCGTATTCGCAAAACCAACAAGCTTATAAATGGCGTTATTTAAAACCAAAATATGCTAAAGAGTGTTTATCTAAAAGTATAGAGCAATTTAGAAAAATTAATTTTAACAACCCTAATTTTAAGATGTCGGGTCTGTTTAAAGACCTTATAGAAAAACACTATTTTTTGTTAGAAAATATGGGGAAACCTATAGATAGTGTTTACAAGCAAATGAATATAAGTACAGATTATTTAATAAATAATTTAAAAGAAAATGATAGCTTATTAAACACAGTCTCAGAAAAACTGTTTCATTTATTTGAAAACCGAGGGTTGTTTCCAGCGGCAGCATATTTATCAAACCAGCTCCTAGCCCAAAATCAATGTGTCCTTCATGATGGTTTAGCCAATACTATAGAAAAATACCGTACTTTAAAAGTAGGCAATACAGCTCCAGACATACAATTAACAACAATAAAAAAGTTAAGTGATTTTAATCAACCCGTTTTATTGGTATTTGGAGCCAGTTGGTGTTCCCATTGCGAAGAAGAAGCACCAGTTTTAAAAAAGTATTATAACGTTTGGAAAGATAAAGTAAATATAGAAGTGGTGTATATAAGTATAGATACCGATATAGAAGCTTTTAAAGAAGCTTACCAGAATACACCATGGCAAACGTACTGCGATTATAAAGGTTGGGATACTCAAGCAGCTAAAGACTATTTTGTAAACGCAACACCTACCTATATTTTATTAGATAAAACCCAAAAAATATTACTACACCCACGTTCTTTGGAACAAGTAAATACTTGGGTGAATTTAAATTGAATAATAGTTAAAATCTTCCTGGCTCTAGGTCTTAACCTAAACTGTATTTTATACCAATTCTCATTTGAAATAACCGTAATAAAACACCCTATTTTTATTTTCTACTTCAGTATAAAAAGAAACCGTAACTAAGCTATGCTTTATTTTTATATTTTGTATAAATCAAGAAATCATTATTTTATTTTACAGTAATTTGAAACAAGAAATGGTATTACTTCCTTTTTTGTTGTATAATAGGTTATTAACAATTAAATGACATTTATTTGAGTGCGGTTTTTATTTTGGACTTTTAAAACGGGATGTGGCGTAGCCTGGTTAGCGTATACGTCTTTGGCTTTTGGGAAAACTACCGTGTGTGCACACAAATATTGAACAATAAAAAGCTTGACACGAATATCACAAATTTTCACTAATTAATCTGTCGATAGACAGATTTCAAGCCTGTATGGGCCAGGGATTCGTATTCATGTTGAGTCTAGTCTACGGCATAGAGTGCTGGATTCGTGTGAATTTGTGTCATTCGTGTCTTTTTTAAATATGTGTACACACGGTAGTTTTGGGAAAAGCCAAAGACGCCCTAAGAAAACACGTAGATTATCCTAGTACAGGAAACGATTATTCGCTTTTGCCAATTTATTGCTCCCAAAAGCTAAATGAATATTTAAAACTCATAGTAGGGCTTTACAAAATTAGCAGTGATATGAAGCAGCTGAAAGAAAAAAGCAAAATGAAATTAAAAAATGATGTTGGTAAAAAAGAAAGGATAAACTGTTTTATTTACACAAAATTTTGGAGACTGTCTATTTATATACATTTAAGACTATCTTTAATCAGTTTTTTTAACGCTTTAATGTAAAATGCGATTTAAAAACATTTTTACCTGTAGTATCATCTTCAAACTCTATAACAAACCAATAATCCCCAGAGGGTAATTTTTTTCCGTTAATGGTTCCATCCCATCTAGGGTTTAAGGGGTTCAAATTTTTTATAAGTTTTCCATACCTGTCAAAGATAAATATTTCAGGTTTAATTAAAGCTTCGACCCCAATGATTTGCCACCTGTCATTAAAACCATCGTTATTTGGAGTAAAATACTTCATATAATCTATTGCAATCTTACTTACAATAACTTCACCACAGCCATTTAAATCTATAATACGAAACCTATGATATCCAGGAGTGATATTTAAAAATATAGGAGAACTTTGAGGTTCTTTGTCATCTATACCAAACACATAATCACCAAAGCCATTAGCCCTTATTTCTATGTTATGATTTTCTGAAAAAGGAGAGGTCGTAATCTTTACTTCTAATTCTTGAGGTGGGCCAGAAGGATAAATATATGTTGATTTTGTTGTATGACACCCTGTACTTTTATTTGTAATTTTCACAGTATGCTCTCCATAATCGATTACTATTAACTGTGAAGTTATTTCTTTTGTTAATAAATGATCATTATAATACCACTGAAAATCATAATCTAATTCAGAAAAAGGAGTTTTAATTACTGGTAAATTATAGTCTACTATATTGGGCGTATCATCACTGTTTAAACAAATAAAATCCTCGGTTAGTTCAAAATCTGGAGGTATATTGACGGTTATAGTAAACGCTGCATAGTTATAGCATCCTGTTTTCGAATTTGTTATTTTAGCATAGATATTATAACTATGAGTACCTTGGGTGGTGTAGTTGCTTTTTGGTATAGAAACATTATTAATTATAGCTTCTTCCGTTTTATGATATGTTACTTTAAATAGATTGGAATCACGGCCTTGTAAAATATCGGTATCTAGTTTTGATAAATCTATAGTTGTCATGTAATCATAATCATCATCACAATAAAACTGATGTACAGGTGTAATTAAAACTTCTGGATTTAAAAGTGTAATATTGGAACTGTTAAAAGCGCTACAGTTAAAAACCTCCAAAGTAAAGTCTTTATATACCCCACTACTTAATTTAGAAAGCATAATTTTTCCATCATCGTTTGAGGTGTATAAAGTTTTTTCTATTTCATTATCATTATAGAAATACGATAGATTGTATGAAGTATTTGCAATTAAACCAGATAAGGTTATTTTTCCATCAGGATCTTTACATGATAAAATATCTTGCTTTGTTAAATTAAAATTTGGAGGGTCTGGCTGAACAAGTTCAATAATTGCATTGCTTGCAGTTTCACAATTGTTGATTTCAACAACAAAATCTTTGTAAATGCCTTTGTCTAAGCCTGTAAGGTTAATATTTCCAGAACTATCTGTTGTGTGTGCTGCTTTTGCGATACTTGTATCATCATCTGTATAAGATACATGATATGTGGCATTTGGCATTAAACCTGTAATGCTAATAATGCCTTCAAAACTATCACACCTGGTTAAATCTTTTTTTATAAAACTATAGGTTGGAGCTGGGGGATCAGATAATTCAAAAATGGTTTCAACTGGAATACTACTACAGGTTTTATATTTAATTTCAAAATCAGTATATATTCCTGAATTTAAATTTAGGATTTCAATAGTTCCATTATTATCAGAAATATAAGTTTTTTCAGGAATTAAGATACCATCATCTCTATAGTTTACCAAATAAGAACTGTTACTATTTAGTCCAGAGATTAAAAACTTACCATCATTGCCATCACAAGAGGAAGGGTTTTCTTGTGTAATATCTACAATAAAGGGAGTAAAATTTTCTTCTATGTTTTCTAAGACATAATAATATACAAAATAGATGGTTTTTCCAGCAGAAATATCTCCTAGATTAAAAGCTATAGAAATAGCTTCATCTATATCATCTGTATTAGATCCTTCTCTATATGTAAACCCAGAACCATTCCACACACCGCTTGCCGATCTATTTGCAAACCCTCCGTAAGTTACTCTTGCTCTACTATCTTTAGCATAAAGACTTACATGTGAGCCGTCCTTATCTTTAGGAGTTCCTAAGGCTTTTTGAGAAGCTGTTACTAAGCAAATATTATCAGTTATTGAACTTGCTTGAAAAGCCAACTTTATATCAGTATTATAAGTTCCGCTTAAAGATTTGTTATTATCAGGATCAACATTATGCATAAAGAAGAGATTTTTCTTAGTTACTTCTGACACATTTTTAATAGAAGTCCTCATTTGAATGAATAACCCATCTTGAGTAACTCTATAATAACGTTTTATATTCAGCCCATCGATATTACCTTCCCAAGTAATTTGAGCTACATCTTCAAAACAGTCGGAAGATAATATAGTTGCACCTGTTGCTCTTCCAGAAATATCATAAAGCCCCTCAAAATTATTGTTATTGTAGTTGACCCCATTTATTTCAATAGCAAAACCTTCTTCTGGCTTGCCAGGAACAAAAAAATCACCATCATAGTCTATCCACCCATCTTTTTGAGGATTTGCTATAAAACCAAATAAACCTGATTTGTCTACATCTCTATTGTCATGGAATAAGGTTGGTTTTTTAGCCAGTTGTGCACCATACACACCTTTTGAGTTAATTCCAATTTCTATATAATTTCCTTTTATCCAGCCCTCTCCATCAATTAAGTGTGCTTTTAGCTGGGCTTTAGCTGTTAAGACCATAGATATATAAAAGAACGCAAACAGATATTTAGAAATATGACGTTTAGATAGTATCATTTGAGATGGCGCATATAATTTTTGCTTTAAAAAATTATGAAGGGAATAACTATTGTAAAATGCCCATATATAGATTGGTATGTAGTGAATAAGAAATAGGCTTTATTGATGATTATTTGTTTTCCAATTAAAGGTTAAAAACCCTGCAATTTTATTGTAGTTACTTTAGTTTCTATAAATTTTTTAAAGCTAGTTTTGTCATCCCCATTTGATACAGAATCCACTCTTTTCAAGTATGGGTTTCTACCTTACTGAAACAAGTTTAGTACAGATGGCAGTGAATGACAAGTAATCGCTAAAAAAGGATTTTATTCTTTACTTAAAACTATTATGGATTGAAAACCCATAGTGGTTTATTTAAAATACTTATTGTTAGGTATTACCCTCCAGAAGATAAAGCTATAAGGTTTTCTTCTTTATCAATTAGCATATGCTTTTTAAAAACACGTTTACATAAACGGTCTGTTTTTAATGTATATATGTTTGTAGTAAATATTTTTTCTTGTTCAGTATTTAAAAATGCTTTTATATTATGTAAATACTCATATTCAGCATGGTTCCACTTTAAGTTTCTGTTAGAAACACTAATCAAATTATCATCTCTTTTATTACTAATTTTCCTTAAGTTTATATAATAGAGAATAACAGCAGATTGAAGCTTTTTAATTTGATAGTCTTTTAACTTTAATTTTGTAGCTATGTTATTAGTCTCTTTTACTATTAAAGTGTCTATAGTTGTTTGTAAAATAGCTTCGTAATGAGCACTTTTGTTTATTTGTGCATATGTCGTATTAGTGTATGTAATATATATTATTAGTGTTAAAAAAAGCGTTTTCATCTGTACTATAATTTTAAACTAGTGGATTGTTGTATATATAAAAGCTCGACGAATCAAGTAAGTTTCATTCGGTTGCATTTTAGTATTGATAATAAATTTAAACCTGTTTTTTTAATAAGGCAGTTCTGTACATTATCATACATCAACAAAATTAAGGCATAACTGTGTTTAAATACTAAGTGTAAATAATATGTGGTCGTTACTGCTTGATAAGTGTACGTTAGTGCAGTCAAAATGAAATTAAGCAAAAGTAAAAGTTATTTAGTTTACCCAATTCTTGAAAAATTAAAGCTTTTTATAAAAGATTAGAACAAAAAGTAATTCATAAAGCATGAAATATCTAATAAGGTTAAAACTGAAAAGGGAAAGTTTTGTTTATGTGTGATTAAAACTTGTTTTAGTGGATAATAAACAATTGGGAGTTGAGTTTTAGGGATCGAAAGAAAGTAGATGCTTAACTTTAAAAACAAAGTTGCGAAATATGTAACATTTGGATATGTTGATATCGTATTTAGAGTCTCTTTTGATATGCTTTTTATGTTTAAAAAATATTTAAAATTAATGGAATTTGATTTAATTTATTCACAGTTTTCAGTTATCTTAGTAACTGATAAAATAAAGTAAAATCAAAGCGAAAGTTACTTATTCGGTTACCTGTTTATGATGAATTAAAACTTAATTATTAGTGGTATACAAAATGGCTATTAGTTCTGTCATCTCGACGAAATGAATAAGGTGATTTCGCGAAAGTGAAATCTGCTTATGTGTTTTTCAAACTCATTATTAGGAGTAAGAGTTTATGTGGATTATTAAAACTCTTTATTCCGAGAAGCAGTGTGATAGACTTACCTTAATTAATTCTAGATTTTTTTAATCGAAAAGAATTCTCCAAGGCTTGCATCGGGTCTGCCTGCCAACAAAGGCAGGGATTGGGTATGGAACGAGCGAAATAGCCATACGGCTTACCTTGGGGATAGTTTGTTTTAATAATTTTTTTATTTTGTTAATTAATGGGTTGTAATTTTTTTTATTTAAAATTCACTTTTTTATTTGTATTACTTACCGTAGGTTAGGGTTTGTTTTCTTTAAAAGAACTATTTTAAGAGTATAAATAATGGGGGCATTTAAGATAAGCATAATTATTTTATTAGTTTTAATTTGCATTATATTGCTATTTAAAGCAGTTTATTTAATTAAAGGAGCAAGAACCAGTACTTCCTTTTTCCTTCTTAATGGCAAGTTAAAAACCATACCATTTATAAATACAATGGTCATGACAGACTTGTCATTCCGTACCATTTTAATGTCTGCCTTAGTAGGGTATATATTTAATTTTAAAGGCATCTTTTTCGGGATTATTTCTATTGTTACAACCATTGTTGGGTATTGGATTTTTAAAAAACATTTTAAAAAATTTATTAAAGATGTTAATAACGGAGGTTCTTTACCAGAGTTTATCAGTAGTCTTTTCATAAACGGTAATAATCAAGAAAAAATAAAATATTTACGTTTTTGTATATCAGTAGTTAGTATGCTTATATTAATTGTTTCAATAATATTTGAATTACATATTGCGGATATTATTTTTTCATCAATATTTGGAATAGATACTGTCATTGTATTTTTCTCTCTATTGGGATCAATAACATTATACGCCATTCTAGGTGGGTATAAAAGTATCATTGTTACAGATGTAATTCAAGCGTTTATGCTCATATTAGCATGCATGGCTGCTGCTTATTTTATGATTGAATTTAAGCCTGAACATACTATAGAACTAGAGTTGAATCCTGAACCGGTCTTAGGGGTTGAATCAAATCCTATTACAAAGTTTTTGCGTCTGTTTGTTTCATTTTTATCTGGCTTTGTCTGGTTATTGACAACCACAGAATCCTGGCAAAGATTTAGCGCCACAAGAAGTTTTAAGGTTTCCAATAAAGGCGTTTTATGGTCTGGTTTGTTTAAAGTGATAGCGTTGGTTCTTTTTATGATTTTTGGAATTTACTTTAAAGATATTATAGAACCTGTACTCCAGTATTATCAAACAGATACTTCCCAAGAGGAATTTCTGATAATCGATTTTTTTAAAATAAGTGATTATGTTTTTCAAATAGGGCTGAAAATAGCGCTTGCAATAATTTTTGTGGGATTATTAATGTGTGCTGTTTCTACAGTAGATACTTATTTAATAGCCATGAGTCATTCTTTTACTTCAGATATAGTTATAAATAAACACCAAAAAAGCTTAGGAAACTTAAATGCTTATGAAAATCGTCGTTATAATTATGTTGGTAAAATAGCAATTATTATGATGGCCTTTATTATAATGCTTTTTTGGTATTTTTTAAAAATGACGGACCTTTTGAAAGACCCTGTTTATTTCTTTTTTTTTGCTTCTTCCTTTCAATTTATTCTTTTCCCTTTATTGTTAATCGGTCTATTTGTAAAAAAGACTAATATTTATGCGCTCATTATTTCAATTATTTTAGGAGTAGCAACGACATTTTTTTCTTGGTTTTATATTTTAAATTTTAGTAGCGGTTCGATGTTTTTATTGAATATAAGTAAAGAAAACGGGATTAAGACCTTGCCTCTGTTTATTCTTTTGGTAACCTCTGTTTCTTTTATAATATGTAATTATTTACCAGCTATTTTCATGCAAGTATGTAGCATAAAAAAAAGGGCTAGATGATGCGTAAAAAGAAGAAAAAATAGATCACCATGGTGTTTCGCTATCATGAATTTATTGCAGTTATTTTCATGTTTTACAGAGGAATTCTATTGTTAATTTTTCAATAGCGTATAAGTAATGGAAGTTTTTAAGTTAAAGGTCATTTATGTCTTAATTTTAATTGGTATCATATCATTGACTATGTTTTTAAATATCAACAATATTTTAATGTTACCATGAGGTATAACAAAGAGAGAAGTATTTTTGGTTTACCGTTATTCGTCTGTTCAATAACTATAGCTAAGTCAATATAAAATATGAGCCCACTAATATGCTAAAACAAAAATTATACAAGAAATTATGTTCCCCGAGCTTACTTGTGTTATAGTTACTTTAGGCCTGATAAACATATGATTTTGAGCATGCCTTACAGGTTCTTTAAATAGTGTATTAATAATAAAGAACCTGGAGCATACTGGGCAAAATGTCTCTTTAAATAGGAGGGTCTCTACAATACGGTTTTCTTAAATGATTTTTTCTCATTAAAATTTGGTAGCACCAAGAATAATCTTTTTATAAAAAAGAATATGTGTATAAACAGAGTGTTAGAAACCCCATTAGTAATCATTTTAAGAACGCTCAATATATTAGGATTTTAACTTTAAAAGTTTATTTAAATCACCCATCCTTCTTTTAGAAATAGGTAAATTTTTCCCATTGATCATCTTGGAATAATGGCCACCATCTTTACTAATATTAATAATATGCTTTAAATTTATAAGGTAACTGTGATGTATTCTATAAAATAGTTTTTTGTTAAGTCTATTCTCATATTCTCCCAGATTTTTTGTAGATAGCACTGTAGAACCATCCTTTAAAAAGAAAGTCGTATAGCTGCCGTCAGATTCAGCATAAATAATATCGTCAATTTTAGCAAGGTTTATCTTTTTTTGAGAGGACACTGCTATAAAGTCCATATCTGTATTATAAGAACTGGTTTTGCTAAAAAGTTCTTCTATCTGGTCGTTATTTATAAATCGTTTTTTACCCAAATCATTAATAGCTTTATTTACAGCACTTTTTAACTCATCTATTTGTATTGGTTTTAGCAGATAGTCAATAGCGTTTAATCTAAAAGCTTTTATAGCAAAATGGTCGTAAGCAGAAACAAAAATAACTTTAAGGTTTAATGCCAGATTAGATATTTCTGTTAATAGTTCAAAACCGTTGCCATCGCTTAAGTGAATATCCAGAAATACCAATTCTGGAGTATGTTTCTTTATCAGTTCTATACCTTCCTTTTTCGATGTTGCTTTGCCAACAATGTTTATGGAAGAGGAAGTGTGTTTTTTTAGATACCTTTCAAGTAAATCAAGAAGATTTATTTCATCATCTATAAGGAGGGTTTTAATTTGTTTCATTTTTATTTTTGTCTTTTAGGGTTTTTAATTTTAAACTAATGGAATAATTAATTTGACAAGACTTCCACTTGGGAGTCCATTTTTGGTTAAATCTTTAAACTTATATTTTACTTTTTGATCATGTATCTGATTAAAAATCTTGATTCTTTCTTCTATGGATTTTGTAGCCCACGATGTATGTTCTTTTTTCTTTTTAAATGCTGCTTTTCTTCCTACACCATTATCTTTTACGATACCAATTAAGAGGTTTCCTTTTTTATTAAAAGAAATGATAAGCTCACGATTGTCAGATTTTGGAGCCAAACCGTGAATAATAGCATTTTCAACAATAGGTTGAAACAACATACACCCTATTTTGTTTTCAAGAGATATGGTTTTATCTATATTATACTTTGCTTTTAGGTTATTATTCAGTCTAAATCTCATTAAATTTATATACAGTTTTAGATACTCTATTTCTTCTCCTATAGTTATAGAGTCTTTATTACAGATGTCAAGTGTTTTACGCATTAAAGATGTTAACGATCCAACATATCTATTGATTTCCTTTTCATTTTTTTTTATAAATAAGCTTTCTATACCACCAATGGTGTTAAAAACAAAATGAGGATTCATTTGTAATTGGAGCAATTTTAGCTTTAGATTTAAATGTTTAATCTCTCCCAGATATTTTGTTTTTAGTAAATAAGAATCATTATATAGTTTGTAAAGTGTAAAGATTAAAACAAAAATAACGGTACTTATAATGAAGACTTTATTTTTGTATAAAGCTAGTAGCTTTCCTTTTAAACTATAAGATGCCACATTATAGTTTTGTATTAAATTAATGGACCTGTTGGTTAAGAAGCTTTTCAAATCATTTTTATCATTTGAATAAAAAGAGCTAGCTACCAATACGCTTATTTCACTCTTATAAAGAAAAGATGTATTAGTAATCTGGGCAGGTAAAAAATGTGCTGTTAAGAGGTAAAAAAGATAGACTAAGCCATTTTTTTTTATAGGGCGGAGAGTAGGGCTGTTAATTCTCATCGAATACAATATCTGTATTTTATTTATGACGTTTTTATAATATAGTTAGGTTTTGAGAGAATGTTGCCCAACGTTTTCTGCTATTGAACCAGAAATATAAGATAATTTTTTAATCTACTTTGTACTAAGTAGCCTGTTTATAGTAGGTATTGTATGCCTATACAGGTTAAAATTTATCAACTAACCTTTAAAAAACACCACTTATGTCTAAAACATATACACTAATAAAAAGACTGTTGTCTTGGCAGAATACTAGGGATAATTTTGTGACTTAATAAAAAGAATGCCGATTTATACATTTTATCTAATTAAATGTACTTTGTTTTAATCGAGAAGAATTCTCAGGGGCTTGCCTCCGTTACCAAATAGATTTAGATGGTGATGATACTGTAGACAAAGACGGATGAATATTAATAAGTAAATAGTGTGTTAATAGGGTTTTTTAATCGAAAAGAATTCCCTGATGCTTGCTTCTGGATTTCCATTGAAATTGTCATTCCCGTGAAATCGTAAGATTCATGAATTCATTATTATAAAAATATTGCATAATGAATAAAACGGGAAATGCAAAGCATTCACGATTTCCTATTTAATGAAATAAAATGCATGAGTAATCTAAATACAGAATTTTGGTTTTTGACTTTTTTCAGGTCAAAACCTGTGGGCAACTTGATTGGGTATGAAACCAGCTAAATATCTCTATGGCTCTACCTCGAGGATAGTTGGTTTCAAGAAATTCTTTATTGAAAATATCAATAGTATTAAAATTCACATGATTTAAAATACATAACAAGTTATTGATAATACACAGTTAATAGTAATATATGTTCACTTATTGTACAAAACATCTCACTAATATAAAGTGTATTGTCTTAATACAATGGTTGAAGTATATTTGATTGAACATAGCTTATTTAATATAAGTTTTATTGAATTAACTAAGGAAATTTTAAATGATTAATGTACTTATTTTGGCTGTTAAACTAGTGTATTTTGTAAAGGTATGTATTATTTTTTAAGAGATAGATGTTTAAATATAGATGCTGTTGGTATACTAAAAATGTATGCGATGTGTTGTCTCCATAATTTAGTTTTTTCAGTACGTCATATAAATAAAAAGTTTTTTTGATAGTAAAACCTGAGAAGTAAAAATCAGAGAAAATAATATATAACCCTCAAACTTATGTCACAATTAAAAACAATCTATCTACTGGTGCTAATATTATATAACTACATTATACTATAGATTTTTTTGTATAAACATAAAGGATTGAGCATCTGGGTATAAACTTTAATAATTACGTATTGCTAAATGTAATTTGATCCGCCCTCTGTATGATAGTTTTTGGAGGTAGTAGGAAACTCCAGGGGTTGTATTCTTTATAAGGGGGTGGTTTTAGTAGAAGCTAAAAAAATTATAAAAGGTAATATAAAATGAATAAAATAAACGAAAAAGGTTATTAGAACGAATCGTTTTTACTTGCAAAAAAATATAACTATTTCTGTATCATGAAAGGAATCATCTTTAATATAACTGAAAGTTTTATCATTGATTATTATGGTGAGGAGGTTCTTAATGAGATTCTTAAGGAATGTGAATTGCATACCAAAGAACCGTATGTTGGACCTGGAACGTATCCGGATAGTGACATGATGGAGATTATAACTAGATCATCAGAAAAGTTATCTATAAATATATCAGATTTTTTTGTAAAACTAGGCAGATATACTTTGTATAAATTAGTGGAACGCTTTCCTAATTTTGTGATGCCTTACGATTGTCCTAAGGAATTTCTTAAAACGGTTGACAGTATAGTACATGTTGAAGTTCAAAAGCTTTATCAAGGAACTCAACTGCCAGTATTTCAGTATGCAGAGCCTAATAAGAATGAACTTATTATTACTTATTATTCTAAAAGAAAACTGTATTCATTTATGGAAGGATTAATTGATGGTGTAGCCAGCTATTTTAATTCATCGATAGAGCAAAGACATACCATTTATACTAAGAATGACTTAGAGTTTTGTGACTTTCATTTAAAGTTTAACGAATGATTGTGAGTACCAATATACATGAAAAAAAGCTTAAAAAGGCAGAAGAGAAGATTCGTATCCTTGAGAATATGATAGAAGATAAAACTCGAGAATTATATGTTTTAAATACAGAGTTGGAGCAGTTTATTTATATAGCGTCTCATGATTTGCAAGAACCACTTTGTACAATTACGAGTTTTGCTGATTTACTTGATGATGAATGTAAAAATGTTTTGGATGGAAATGCGAATGATTATTTACACTTTATTTTACAATCTGCTCTTATCATGAAATTAAAGATAAAAGGGTTATTGGATTATTTGCTTATAGGGCAGGATAAAGATTTAACAGTGGTAGACTGTAATATTCTAGCAGTGGAAGTCCGGGAAAGGCTTTCATCTACAATATCTGAAACGAAGACTATATTTCATATTAAGAAACTACCTAAGTTAAAAGGATATAGGAAAGAGTTATTAATACTATTTGAGAACCTGATATCTAATGCTATTAAGTTTCGCAAGAAAAATTCGGTACCAATTATTGAGATATCGGCACAGTTAAAAAATGACGTATGGATTTTTAAGGTAAAAGATAATGGTATTGGTATAGATCCTATACACCAGAAGAAAATATTTGGAATCTTTAGAATGCTGGGATCTAAAAATGAGTATAGAAGCTTAGGGGTTGGCCTCTTTTTCTGTAAGAAAATAGTAAACATACACGGTGGAAGAATATGGTTAGACTCGTGTTCTATCAGTGGAAGTACATTTTATTTTACAATTCCAAATATGATATAATTAAGATATGTTTTTAAAGTGAAAATGAATAGGAATAGAGCAATAGAAAATAAGGTAGACTGTATTTTGTTAATAGATGATGACAAGGCAACAAACTTTTTCAACAAATTAATTATTGAAAAAATGAATCTTGCAAAACAAGTATACATTGCGGAAAACGGACAAAAAGCTTTAGAGTTTCTAAAATTAACTGTTGAAGGAGAGTATCCGCAGCCAAATTTGATTTTTCTTGATATTAATATGCCAGTTATGAATGGTTGGGAGTTTTTAATGGAATACAAGAAACTGGATGTTAGCAAAAAGGACATAAAAATAGTAATGCTAACAACATCTTCAAATCCAAATGATGAAAAAAAGGCCGAAAGGATAGAAGAGGTTTCAAGTTTTAAGAAAAAACCACTGTCTAAACCGACAGTTAATAAAATTTTTGAGGATTATTTTCCAATACATAGCACATAGAATAAATAGTAGATAGAGTAGAGTTGAACTGTTTCTTGATGTTTAAGGAATATGTTAAAAACAAAAGATCTTGACTATATAATATTAATTAAAAGCACGTATAGGTGGAAAAAATAATAATTGTAATTATAATGTTTATTGCAAGCACCGTCTTACAAGCTCAAGACAAACGTTATACAGTATTTGGATCTATAGACCCTGGAGCTACTTATAAAGATGGTTTTAATATAGGAGTTGGTGTAGAGTATCAGATGACATATACTTATGTTAAAACGCAATTGTTTGCTTTTCCTGATTTAAGAGGGAAGGATTATTTCGAATGGACTAGTGTCCCATTTACAAGTATCAATTTGCATAGTCTTTTTGATGAATGGCGCTATTACTCAGGATTTAAAATAGGTTTAATAAAACGTGAAGCTGTTCATCCAACCATAGGTTTTGAAGCAGGCATAGACCGCTATTTTGATAATGGATTTTATATTGGAGTAACATCTTCGGAAGATTTAAGAACAGATGGTAAAGAATGGGAACCAGATATAGAAAACTATTGGAGGTTAAGCACATTTTTTAAAATAGGAGTTGCTTTTTAAACAAATAATTTAACAATGACATTAAATATACCTTCAGATTAAGAGCATAGATATTTTTAGTAAAGCTTTACAAGCTTAATCTTATTTTAAAACTAATTTATAGTAATAAAAAAACATACATAACATGGATATAAAACATTTGAACATAAAAAAAGATACTTCAACAAATAACATATTTTTGAATCAATTGGAATTATTGTATTTAAGGCTTCATGTTCATAATCTAAATGATGCCGAGATAAGCTCTTTTTTAGATATTGATAATAAAAAAACTACTAAAATTAAGAACAATATTAAAAAAAAGTTTAAAACTAAAAACTGGGTAGAAATAATTTTAGAAGCCTTTAATGTGGGCCTTTTACTAAAAAAGGATTTCGTTGAAGATATTATTAAAGAGGTTGCTTTAAAACATACTGAAAACATTTTTGATACTTACATTAATGCTAAAGTAATATCAAATAGCAAACTAAAACAAGATCTAATAGAGTTTTATGTTTCTTGTGAAAATGAAATGTTGGAGTATAGAAAGAACAAACAAAAGTTCAAGCTTGTAAAAGAAGAAATTGATTTTATGAAATATAAATATGAACATCAATGTTTACAAACTCGAGATATATTAAAACATTTAAATATCAAGTTTAATTATTTAAAGCACATAGACGAAAATATTTTTAAGAAACTAGGAGTTTCCAATTGGTTTAATGCTTTTAGAGTAGCATTTCAACTTAATATTTTAGATAAATCTACATATCAGTTTTTGAAAATTGAAAAGGAGCTAAACTACACTCTAAAAAAACTAAATGAGATAATTATGTTTAGTGGATTAGAGCCTTATGAAAAAAAGCTTATGATTTATTCAGAATTAAACGAATTATATATAGCTATCGAATATTTTTATTTATTTAAGAACCCTACTACAACTTTAAGTTTAATGAATTCTAGAGATGATTTATTATCTAAAAAAGCTTAAATGAATATTAATATTAAAGTATTTTCTTTATTAAAATAAAAAGAGATTAACGCTCTTTTTAAGAAAAATGTATTTGATATTATTACTAATTAAAAAATATTTATAGATCATGGAAGGATTAGAAACTGTAAAAAAAGTTAAAATAATAACGGCGAATAGGCCTGTAAAATTGGAAGCGTTGATTAATCAAGAAATAGAATGTTTTTATAAAAAAGGTATCTCAGTTATAGATATTAAATATGCTATTAGTAAAGATATAGGCTCTGCTATTATAATTTATATGGATTATCAGTTATCTAATTTAAAAAAAGCATAATAATTAAGAATATATTATAGATAGATTGAAATCCAGGTTTACAAGTTTTAACCTATTCTTTTTGGTTTTAATATTTTTTACAAATTGAAATTAAAAGTATTATAGTTATTGACGTATTTTTTTCTTGATGATTGTTAATTTCAAAAAGTTAAATGAGACGTAGGTAAGAAAAGTTGAAAAATTTTGTTTATTTGAATTAGTCATTTGTAAATTGAAATTTTAAGTGTTGTTAGTTTTAGAGGGGAAAGAGGGACGTTTTACATCCCTCTTTTTAACTGATCGACTCTGTTGCATCTAATCAGAATAGACTAATCATTTATCTTTAGAAAAAGCAACATGATTAAAGACCATAGTTTTCCAAAACCAATTATTCTTCAAGCCGTATATCTTAGATAATGAATTTTCCTTAATTTCAGGATTTAATATCTTACCAAACAGGAATATCTCAATCATTTCGACTTAGGAAAATTAGAAGAAATTTTAAACAAAGAAAAAGTTAAAAAAGATGATGTTTTCTTTCTTTCTTTCTTTCTTTCTTTCTGCAGGTCGTGTACATATATAGGTAAAGACTATTAATCGCTGAGATCCTGCAAACATCTGATATAACCTTATCGTATTTTTGATTTTGACAGGGTTGATAGTGACGGTAATAAACGAGATCTGCATTTAGAAGAGGCAATTGATGGATCAAGACCAATTGTTGTGTTTAATCAAAGAAGCGTATAGTTTGTAATTGTGGGGTTTTAGAAATAACACGAGTTTAATAACACGATATTAGTGTTCAACGCCGGCTAGTGAATGAGTAAAGGAGGGCTTAAGATAACATCTTGTATATAGTTTAAAGTATCCGAAAAAGATCGTATTGAAAACGAAAACATTAATCTAACTTGGAATTTAGACGCAGTCTAAAAAGTCAAAATTCAGAAATAGAGAGCGTAGGAATGGAGATGCAAAGCGCAGCTTTAAGCACGGAATTCCGTAGCGAATGGTGCTTTAGCGATTTCCTATATTTTGACATGATTTTTTGCTTCGTTTTGTATCAAGACAAAATGAAGGTATAGATTAGTGTGTCTGTTAGAAGTTAAGAGGTTTTGTTGATAAAAATTATTAGATGTAACCCAACATTCACACAACTTTTGTTCCTGATCCCAATTGATGCTATAGATTTTAAATCATATTCAGGGTACAAAACCATAATATGATAAAAAGAAATCAGATGAAATTCACCTTGTTCAATGTGAGTATTTTAAAGCCCAAAGGCTTAATCTGGATATAACTTTACAAAGAAGTTTAGTTGAAATTGATTCATTTGTAGTTTATATAGTTTTAGAAGGAGAGGGCAGTATTAAATTCGAAAAAGGAAGTGTAACTTATAAAAAGGGAGAGAGTATTCTTGTATTTGCGTTTTTTGAACAGGTGATTTTAAAACCAGTAAAATACTCTAAAATTTTAGAGATATTTATCTCAAAGTATTGGTTAGACTTGATAGTGATTGCTTTTGTCTTACATTATGGTCCAGTTGAATCCATATATAATTTAATGTATTGGGTGAGCTATTATAATAGGTAATTGTTTCTATTCATTAATTTTTTGTGAATTATCATCAAGAATGATATCAATACCATAATTGGCTTTCTGTTGCCAATATTCATGTCCGGGAGTTCCAGAGGTGGTTCTATATGAATTGGGAGATGTAAATTTTTGATCCAATTGTTTAAACTTACCCTGTAAAACATTTTTTTGTGAATAAACTAAATTTGAAAAAGCAATTTAATGTGATTAAATATATTGCAATAGCTATAGTGTTTTTATTCATTTTGATGCCGATTTAATTTTAAAACATAGAACCCAATAATTAATTTAGAGGAATGTCTATTATTTAAAATCATTAAGAGTGTTAGTAACAATACCTCCTTTTGCGCTATCTACGGTTACTTTATAATTATTCCCTCCTTTTACAATCCATCTTACTTTAATAACACTATTCCCTGGAATATTGGTTATTTTTATTATAGATGGCTTTATTTTTTGTTCAGTATTGACTTTAAAATCATCATTATTCACAACCATACCTGCCAGTACTTTGCCACCACTAATAGAAATATAATCGGGTCTTTCTATCTTGTTTTTTAAATCTTGACTGGCATGCGTAGGCATCATTCTATCATTTTTGATAATAGCTGTAACTTCTTTTAAACCACCCCCTAAAGACTTCTCTGTAATTTTATCTATTGATAGGTGTGGCATGTGATGAGCGTGATAAAAAGTAAAAACCATATTTCTATGTGCTTCTTCTTCTAACAAAAAACCAGGAGTAGCTCTGCCTACATTTTTTTGAAATCCTCCAATTTCTATATCTCCAAAAGTAGGATGGTCATACGGTTTCCAATTGGTAAAACCATCACCTAATAGTAAATCTTTATTGGCTTTATAATCTACATCTTTAATACTCTTATCTTTATAGTACGCATAATTTGTAAAAATTTCATTGGTAAACGTATATACTCCTCTAGCTCCATAAAACCAATCTAACTCACCTCCAAATACAGAATATAAATCTTTATAAACGGTCATGTATCTATAGCCAGGCAACATTTCTGCTCCTTTTTTTCCTATAGCATCATAAATACGAGTATCTGCTCTATCATATGTGCTTTTATCTTCTTCTGCTCCTGGTCCTCTTAGAAGCATCCCTCCTGAATTATGATAACTTTGAGCTCCAGCTATGTTAGGGTGTTTTAAAACAAAATCTGCAACAGCTCTGTTTTCTGGTGCTGAAAAAGGGTATTTATATGCACCTCCTTGAATATGTGCTGGTTGCCATTTCCATGCCCAATCTCTGTTTGGATCATAATAACCAGGGACATCTTCATTTACACTGCCATCTCCATCGTTATCTAACCCTTCTCCTCCCAGCAACTCATAGCGTTGTACGGTTACAACATCATCAGGATTTATACGAACCATTTTTCTTGGATCTAAAGGGTCGATAATCATATTTCCATTATCATTTTTTCTTCGCATCGAGGTAATAGAACCATCAGCGTCTAAATCATCATAAGTATCTTCATCAAATAAACCATCCCCATCATCATCAATAGCTATCATACCTGACCTTGGACTATGTGCTGTATTAGCCTCTTTCATATAATTATTACGAGCATCGGGGTTAATTGTTGGAACAATATAAAAAATACGATCTCTTAGCATATTTTTTATGTATGCTACATCATTAAAACTTTCTGTAAGATACCATGCTGTATAAATACTTATTTCACCACCTTGAATTTCGTTAGAATGAATGTTTCCATCTACATAAAAACCTGGTTTTCTATCTGGATTTCCCACCGAATAATCAGTGACAGCCAATAACCAAATATCTTTACCTTCTGTAGATTTTCCTATAGATTGACGTTTTACTAAATTTGGATATGCCTCTGCAATTTTCTTACTTAAACTGGCAAGTCCTTCTGATGTATAATATCTGTTAAAAGCAATATTTACTTTGGGGTTATGTGGAGTTCCTGCAGCCCTAAAAAAATCATTTACCTGCTGTGCATAAAGTGAATATGTTGTTGTAAAAAATAATACTACAATGGTAATTATATATGTATAACGTTTCATATTGTAAATGTTTAAAGGTTGATGGTTATGCTTTGCTTTCCTGCATGCGGTGTTGTAGCTTCAATTTGCAACTTACCACGGCCCTTTATTAACCATGAAAGTTGTTTGCTGCTATCTTCCTCTATAATACCCAATACCAGACGTTTTTTACCAGAAAGTACCTCTTGACCCTTTCCTAATTTTAAGCTTACATTTATTTTTCGTAACCATTTGGATTTAGCTCCCATCTCTGTATGTGTAGGGAGTAATCCTTTATTATAAAGGTCAACCGTTATACGCGTAAGATTACTTCCCAAATCTTCTGTTTTTAAATTGATAAGTTTTAGATCAGGTTGAATTTTAGCAATTTCTATAATAAATTCTGAGTGTTTAATCGCTATAGAATCTACTTTACTATAAGGAGGGTTATCCATTATAAAAGGAACTATGCCACCTACTTCTACTTTCTTATTCGGGAAATCTGGATGTTTAATAGAAGTCCATTCCACAAATGTATTTTCAATGCCTTCCTGCTCAGCCCATTTTAAAAAGTTAGCTTTTCTATTTTTAGGAGCCTTAACTAATGAATCTCCTTCAAATTTAGGAAACCACCAAGCGGGCGTACTCATGGCATGTCTTCCGAAATGAAAATAGGACCATTCGAAAAAACCACCTCCTGCAGTTACAGATTTAGGAGCGTCTTTGGTTTTTGTTATTTTATTATATATTTCTGAAATATGCTTATTCAGTTTCTCATCTTTTTTTAGAATACTAGTAATAATCCTCTTATTTGCTCTATCTGAATTATATTTTAATGGAACAGATAGGTTATTAGAAGGTCCAAAAGTCAATATGCTGTGAATATTCCAACGCTCATAAAGAAAATCTAACAAGGCTCTATTTTCTAATTCAGAAACGGCATGTTCTCCGGCTCCAGATTTAAAATACGGGTAGTTATAGGTGAGGTTTTTATTGAAAGCAACACCACCTATTCCATCTTCATTAAACACCCCATCTTTGTCATTATCTATACCTTCACTAAATATCTTATGTGTTCCTTTTTCTCCTTTTTGAGGGTTAGCTTTTACCATGATACGGGGATCCTCTTCTAGTGGCATATAATCTCCGGTCGGGTCTTCTACTCTAATTAAGGTAATTAATTTATCATTATTTAAGTCCTCAAATCCATCTTCATTAATACTTCCATCCCTATCATCATCGGTCTTTTTTGCATTAGCAACACGTTCATATTTGAGTTTTCCGAAATATTGAGCTGTAGCATCTGGACTTAAATTTGGGAAAATATAAAACGTCGTCTGATTGAGTACAGATTTATAATTCGTTAAAATTCGTTCAGCCATTTTTACACTTAGCTCAATACCTAATAAATGATTTCCACTAACACCTCCTGCTATTACTATTGCCGGATGGGCTTCTGGTTTTCCATTTGAAAGCGTAAGCACCCAAACATCTTTACCTCCTAATGTTTTTGTTAATGATTTTAACGAAGCATGTGATTTGTGGTTATTTACCAAATTACGTAGAGCTTTGTTAATATCTTCATTATTACGATAGTTTTGTTGTGCTAATACTGGTGAAAAGCAAAGGCAAATACACCAAGCAGATAGCTGAAAAAAAAGATTTAATTTCATATTAATTTAGCGGTTATTTTTAAGTTTCGAAAATTAGTATTTGTATAATAATTTGTATCAAAATTTAAGAATACTTTAAGAAAATAGCTGCTATTTTAACATATTGAAAATACGATTGTTTATAAAAGTAATATTTCTTAGGGAGGTTGTTTTCTATTTCTAGGAAACAGCTTTCTAAATCAAAACGACATCATCAAGGGACTCATGACTATTGAATTAGAATGTAGGGGATAGGATAAAAGGTTTATTTAATAACTTTCCTCTTTTTTTAATTTATGGAATATTAAACTAACAATTGTACCTTTCTCTTCTATACTTTTTACTTGAATTCTCCCCTTATGGAGATGCATAATTTGTTTACAAAGACTTAATCCAATACCACCACCAGATTTTTTAGTACTAAAAAAGGGAATAAATACGTCATCAATTATTTCGTTTGGAATGCCTTTACCATTGTCTTTTATTCGAATTATAGGTTGTCCATCAATACTCTTTTGAGTTGACAAAATAATTTTTGGTGACTCAATACCTTTACAGGCTTCAACGGAGTTAAGTATTAAGTTAATGAGTACTTGTTCAATCAAATAAGAGTCTATTTCTATTTCAAGATTAAAATTTTCAATTTCAAAATGTAATGCAATGCCCTTGCTTTCAAGGGATGGAAGCATTAACGTTTTTATATTTTCAAATAATTCAACCACCAATATTTTACTTAAATTAAGTTTGGTGATTTTATTCAAACTTCTGTAGGTTTTTGCAAATTTTAATAAACCTTCGCTTCTTTTCTTAATGCTTTCAATACCAGTATCTAAATCGTTCATATCTATTTGATGATTTTCTGGATGTTCTATAGATTGTTGGACTTTAGATTGTAAAGTTTCTGCTAATGACGATATTGGTGCAATAGAGTTCATTATTTCATGGGTCATCACACTTAATAATTTCTTCCATGCCTCCGTTTCGTTTTGCGTTAGGGTGCTATCAATATTTTGTATAACTATAAGTTTATAAGAATGTTCTTTTATCTGAAAAATAGAACTCGCAATTAATAGTTTTGTTTTTTCATTTTCAATGTCTACTGTAATACTATTTTCACTTGTGTGATTTTTCACGAAAACGGAATCAAATAAATCTGGTTTTCTATTTTTTACAAATTGGATGTTTTTAAGTGAAGGAATGTTTAGATTTTTTTTAAATGAATCGTTAATCCATAAAACTTCGCCAGAGTCTATGTTATATGCAATAATACCTGTATTAATTAATTCGAGGATTTTTTTAAGATATAAATGCTGAGCTTCCTTTTCTTTATTTATCTCATGTATGGTTTTATTAACTTCGTTAAAACCTTTATGCAATTCTCTAAGATCTTCCGCTCCAGATTTTTCGTTAAACCACCGTGAAAAATCTCGATATTTTACCGATTCAAAAAAATCATCCATTTCAGAAAACCTTCTAAAAACGAATCGATAAAGATTTCTAAAGGAATAAAATAAAATAAATAATATAGGAATTAGTATGACGATATTAAGAGGCAAGTTCTTTTGAAAATCTAGTATACTTATAGCAAACGCTAAGGCCGTTAGCGCAAAAAATAAAATGATGACTCTAATTACTAGAGCTAATTTATATTTTCTATAAGCCATACTTGTTTAATCTTCTATAAAGCGCTGTTCGTGTTATTCCTAATTCTTTAGCAGATTTAGAAATGTTGCCATTATTTTTTTCAATAACTTTTAAAATGGCATTTTTCTCAATGGTTTCAAGTTTTAAATCGGGAGTGCCTATATTATTTCCTTTTTTTTCTATAGGAGAAAATACCAAATCTTCTTTATATAAGCAGTCTCCATCCGCCATAATTACTGCTCTTTCTAGGGCATATTGAAGTTCTCGGACATTACCAGGGAAACAATAGCTTTTTAATTTTTCAATAAAGCCATCATCCAATTTAAAGCTGGATTTTAAATACTTTTCAGCATATAGCTTAATAAAATGTTTAGCCAGTAAAACAATATCTTTATCCCTATCCCTTAAAGGCGGAACGATAATTTCTACAGTATTGATTCTATAAATAAGGTCTTTTCTAAAATGGGCCTCATTTGCAAGAAATTCTATGTTTAAATTTGTAGCACAGATTAGTCTTATATTAATGTCTATAGAATTATTGGAGCCTAAAGGTGTTACTTTCCGATTTTGTAAAACGGTTAAAAGTTTAGCCTGTTGTTGCAGGCTAATATTTCCTATTTCATCTAAAAAAAGAGTACCGCCATCTGCAGCTACAAATCTTCCGGGTCTATCATTTTTTGCATCTGTAAAAGCCCCTTTTTTATATCCGAATAATTCGCTTTCAAAAAGTGTAGCAGTTAGGGATCCTACATCAACTTTAACGAAAGGCTTGTTTTTCCGTAATGAATTATCGTGTATGGCTTTAGCAATTAAATCTTTACCTGTGCCATTTTCTCCAAGAATTAGAATATTGGCATCGGTTGGAGCAATTTTTTTTATCTTCAAAAAAACATCATTCATGGCATGACTTTCACCTAATATTTCGGTTCGTGTAATTGAAAAATCTGCTTTTTTAAATGTGTTTGATTTCTTTTTATGAAGTATGTCTGTAATAGATTCTATGAGCTTGGTATTTTCCCAAGGTTTTACTAAAAAATCTGAAGCCCCTTCTTTTAAAGAGCGTATAGCTAAATCTAAATCTCCGTAAGCCGTTATTAAAACAACGGAGACTTCTTTATCAATTTCTTTAATTTTGTTAAGCCAATAAATACCTTCGTTACCGGTATGTATAAGGCCGTTAAAATTCATATCAAGAATAATAATATCAAATTTAATTTTCCGTATCAAAGAAACTATGTTGCCTGGGTTTTTTTCTACAACAACATCTTTAACTTTAGATTTTAATAATAACCTCATAGCAGTTAGCACATCGGCATCATCGTCTACAACTAATATGTTAGCGTTTTTTAACAACATAATTACAATATTACAATAATAATGAGCTCATTAAAAATTATTAAAGTATAAATATTGTATTGATTAAAAGTGTTTTATTATCGAACATGATTGTATCATTTTCGAACACCTATTACTTGCTTTGTGTTTTTAATATGCTGATTTAAAGATGTTTATAATATGGCACAATAATGCCTGTATAGAATATAAATTTTACTATAGCATGGACATCCCTCTAGAGAAGAAACGATTTGATAAGAAAAAGTTAAGTATAGCGGTTGGAATAGTCCTTTTGATTTCATTAATCACTTTTGTAGTTATTTCTACTGGAGGAAGTTCAAAATTAAACGTAGATAAAGAACGAATTTCTGTTAACGAAATTAAGGAAGGTATTTTTCAAGAAAACATTCCGGTAACCGGAAATGTAATGCCCATAACCACTATATATTTGGACGCTCTTGAGGGAGGCCGAGTAGATGAAATATTTGTAGAAGACGGTGCTATTATGAAGCAAGGCGAACCCATTCTCAGATTATCTAATACCGACTTGGAATTAAGTTTAATAAACCAGGAAACGGCAGTTTATAACTTATTAACGCAAATGCAGATATCTCAAAATGCAGCGCGACAAAATACCATTAATAAATTGAATAGAATGACCGATGTCGAGAATGCGCTTATTGAAGCCGATAGGTTATATATGCTTAATAAAAAACTGTATGATGAAAAAGCTATAGGACGTCATGAATTTCAAGAATCAAAAAATAATTATAACTATCAAAAACAGCGTTTACAACTTGCTCAACAAATATTAGAAGAAGATTCCATATCGGTAAAACAAGAAGCTAATCAAGTGCAAAGTTCGTTTGTGAGAACTCAAGGAGCCTTAAAATTAATGCGAAAAAAGGTTGAAGATTTGGTTGTAAAAGCACCCGTTGACGGACAGTTAACATCGTTAGATGCCGAAATTGGACAGTCTAAAAATAAAGGTGAGCGTTTGGGGCAATTAGATGTTTTAAGTGGGTTTAAAGTACGTGCCGATATAAACGAACATTATATTTCCAGAATCTATGCTGGACAACGCGGAACATTTAGTTTTAATGGTAAAGAATATAAACTTATCATTAAAAAAGTATACACTCAAGTAACTGGCGGGGTATTTCAAGTAGACATGCTTTTTGAAGAAAAAGTGGAAGGTATTCGTCGGGGGCAATCATTACAAATACGATTGGCTTTAAGTGAAGAAAAACAAGCTATTCTTGTTCCAAAAGGAGGCTTTTTTCAACAAACAGGAGGCAATTGGATTTTTAAATTAAATGAAGAAGGTACGATAGCTTATAAAGTCGATATTCGACTTGGTACAAAAAATATAGAGTATTATGAAGTTTTAGAAGGATTGGAACCTGGAGATAAAGTTGTAACATCTAGCTATGATACTTACGGCGATAAACAAGAATTGGTATTAAAGTAAACAAACAGACATTATGATTAAAATTAAAGATTTAGAAAAATATTATAAGACAGAAGAGCTGCAAACGATTGCTTTAAATAAGTTGTCTTTTGAAGTAAAACAGGGAGAGTTTATTGCAGTTATGGGACCATCAGGTTGTGGTAAATCTACCTTACTTAATATTTTAGGAATGCTAGACGATTCAGATGGAGGTAGCTTTGTTTTTAATGGAGAAGAAGTAATTAATTATAATGAACGAAAAAGAGCCAACATACGTAAACACAATATAGGTTTTGTATTTCAAAGTTTTAATTTGATAGATCAACTTACCGTTTTTGAAAACGTTGAACTTCCTTTAATATATACGGGTATAAAAAAAGCTGAGCGTAAAAAGAGGGTAGAAGCAGTGCTTGAAAAAATGCAAATTATGCATAGACGTAAGCATTTTCCGCAACAGCTTTCTGGTGGGCAACAGCAACGTGTAGCCGTAGCTAGAGCTGTAGTAAACGATCCTAAATTAATATTGGCAGATGAGCCTACAGGAAATTTAGATAGTAGTAATGGAAACGAGGTTATGGAATTACTAACCGAATTAAATGATCAGGGAGCTACTATCATTATGGTAACACACAGTGAGCATGATGCTAAATATAGCCATCGTATTATAAGAATGCTAGATGGACAAAAAGTCACTGAGAATAGTTTGATATAAACAATGAATCTATGTTTCTATATCATTTGTTGATGCATTTAAGAATTGAATAAAAAATAATAGATCAAAAACGAACAATCATGGTTCGAAATTATTTCAAAATAGCATTTAGAAACCTTAGGAAGGACAAAGTGTTTTCCTTAATTAATATAATAGGACTGTCTATTGGACTTAGTGCTTCTTTTGTAATTGGACTCATTATTTTCTATGATCTTACCTTCGATAAGTTCCATCCAGATAATGACCGTATCTATCGCATTACCAGTAATTTTACAACTCCTGAAGGGGAGTTTTATAATTCAGGTACTCCAATACCCCTGGGTGAAAGTTTAAAGAATACTACACCAGAAGTAGAAATCGCAAGCCCTTTTTTCACGTTATCTCCTGAAAATGTGAGAAATAGTGAGCTAAATAAAGTCTATACGAATCTGGAAAAGGTAATTTATACTGACAACAATTATTTTCAGTTGTTTCATTATCAATGGCTTGCTGGTGTTTCTGAAAATGTATTGACAAATCCTAATGAGGTTGTTCTTAGCGAGAATAGGGCTCAAAAATATTTTCCATCAGTGCCTTTAGAGCAAATAATAGGAAAAACTCTTATTTACAATGATTCTATCGCAGTAAATGTAATTGGTATTGTAGCTAATTTTAAAAAGCGTAGCGATTTGCTTTTTGAAGAATTTATCTCAGTAAAAACGGTAACCACCCAAGATATGGGAGTTATAGATGTTGATGCGAGTTGGAATACTACAAATTCTGCTTCACAACTATTTATAAAAACCAATAAGAATACACACATATCATATGTGAAACAACAGTTAAACATATTAGCAAAAGAGCATGAGGATAAACAATTGGTAGCGTTTGGTATGGAAAGAAAATTCCATTTACAGCCTTTGAAAGATCTACATTTCAATCTTGATTACGGTATTTTTAATGACAGCCCTAGTCCTGCAAGTAAAGCTACTCTTTGGGGGCTATCCTATATTGCAATGCTCTTACTCCTTTTAGGGTGTATTAACTTTATTAATTTAAGTACAGCCCAAGCTACAAAACGTGCAAAGGAAATAGGCGTACGTAAAACGTTAGGAAGTTCTAAAAATCAACTTGTTTTTCAGTTTTTAATAGAAACATTGTTATTAACTACTGCCAGTTCCATTTTATCAATTTTATTTTCAATTGGATTACTTCGGGTATTTTCAGATTTTATATCACAATCGGTGAATTTTGAGTTATTCGCTAATTTTGAAATACTTATATCGATTATTATATTACTATTGATAATCACATTGTTGTCAGGATTTTATCCAGCATTTGTAATTTCAAAATTTAAGCCTGTATTGATTTTAAAAAATCAAATAACTTCAGGTAAAGATAAATTTTCTCTGCGTAAATATTTGGTCGTTTTTCAACTTCTAATCGCTCAAGTTTTTATTATTGCAACTATTCTTATCGGTAAACAATTACATTTTTTAATAAACAAGGATATGGGTTTTAAAACAGATGCTACTGCATTTATTAGAACTTGGCGCAATCCATCAGCAGATAAACGTTCAAGATTCATAGAAGCAATAAAGACAGTACCTCAAATAAAGTCTGTAAGTCTTGGAGGAAACCCTCCTGCATCAAATAGTACTATTTCGAATATGGTTACCTATCATACTAATCAAGGGGAAATTCATACCAGTTTACAATTTCTTTATGGAGATCAAGATTACCGTAATGTATATAATATAGAACTCTTAGCAGGGCGTGAACGATTAAATGATAGTGTACAGGAATTTATAATCAATGAAGCTTGTTCAAAAGCATTAGGATTTAATAACCCGCAGGAAGCTATTGGGAAAATTCTAAAGATGGACAACCTACGTATTCCTATTGTTGGTGTTATGAAAGATTTTAACCAACGTTCCCTAAAAACAAATATAGAACCCATGGCGTTAATTGGTGATTGGCATCGTTCACAATTCAATACCATTCATTTTTCACTAGATAGACAAGCTTCCATGCAGTGGTCCAAAATAATAAAGCAGATGAAGAATACTTGGAAAACTATTTACCCCGAAGCTGTTTTTGAGGTAAATTTTATGGATAGCACTATAAAACAATTTTATGAACAAGAACATAAAACAGCCACATTATCAAAATGGGCTACAGGTCTTGCAATTCTAATTAGCTGTATGGGATTATTGGGATTGGTAACACATACCATTGAACGACGTACAAAGGAAATAGGAATAAGAAAAATTTTGGGCGCTTCCCTAACCCGATTAAACTTTTTGCTTTACAAAGAATTTTTGGTGTTAGTTCTGATTGCTTTCAGTATTGCTGTGCCTATAGCTTGGTGGGCACTCAATCGTTGGCTTGAAGATTTTGCTTACAGAACGGCACTGAGTTGGTGGATTTTTATTCTCTGTGGTTTAGCGATGCTATGTATTGCTCTAATTATTATGAGTATTAAGACCATCGTTTTAGTAAGAACAAACCCCGTAGATACCTTACGAATTGAATAAAACTCTAAACCTATGAGGTTTCCAAAATCTTACAGGTTTTAAAAAAATAGAAATCATGATTCAAAACTATTTTAAAATGACTCTTAGAATTTTGCTTAAAAATAAGAAGCTTTCTGCTATCAATATTTTTGGTCTAGCCATTGGGTTGGCAGCATCTGTTTTAATTGTTTTGTATGTGAATGCTGAGTTTAGTTTCGATTCTTTTCATTCTCAAGCAGATAGAATTTACAGGGTAGAAAGTAATTTCTATGAAGGCGATGTGCTAACAGATGCCTGGGCAACAAGTGCTTTTGGGTATGGACAAGCCATGAAAAATAATATGTCCGGAGTAGAAGCGTTCGCAAGACTGGCTTTAGATCAGACAGAGCAAATAGTGGGGTATAATAATGACTATATAAGAGAGAAAGGTGTGACTTATACCGACCCTTCATTTTTCGAAATATTTGATTTTAAATTGTTGGAAGGCGATAAGTCTACCATGTTATTAAATCCTACCTCCGTAGTCATTTCTCAAAAAGTAGCATTAAAATTATTTAAAGGGGAGCCTGCCTTGGGAAAAGTAATTTCTTTTGGCACAAAAAGCAGTGTTCAAAAATATGAAGTTACTGGCGTTATTGAAGATCTTCCAAAGAACTCACACATTCAATTTGATTATTTTATTTCCATAAACAGTCTTCCGGATTGGAAGAAAGATTTTTGGTATCTGCATGAAGCATACACCTATGTATTACTTAATAAAAATGTAACGGCTGAAAGTATAGAAAAAGCGTTTCCTGAGATGGCAGAAAACTATAAAACAGAGGCCGCTTTAAAATCTAAAACATGGAGCGTTTCGCTCGTACCATTAAGGAGTATTCATTTGAATGCTTGGAAGCAATATGAAAGAGAAACCAAAGGCAATAAAGTAACCCTATATTCTTTATTGCTTGTTGCCATCATGCTATTAACTATTGCTTGGAGCAATTATGTAAATATTTCAATTGCCCAGTCTTATGAAAGAACCATGGAAATAGCCGTTAAAAAGGTTCATGGTATTGGAAGAAAAATGTTACTTGGGCAATTTATGTTTGAGTCTCTCTTTACCAATAGCATGGCATTGGTTCTTTCTGTAATACTAATTTTTATAGCATTGCCTAGCCTAAGCCATTTAGTAGATTCAGAGTTATTATTCTTGCCGCTTAGTCAAAGCTATTTCTGGATCGCAGCAGGATTAATTTTTATTGTAGGTGTTTTACTTTCTGGGTTTTATCCAGCATTTGTTCTATCGTCTTTTAAGCCTATTGAAATGCTAAAAGGAAAACTGAAAGCTAGCAATAAAAGACTATCTCCTTTAAGTTTTTTGGTTGTTATTCAGTTAGTTATGTCTTTGTTTTTAATTATTGGTACACTTACCGTATATAACCAAATTCAATTTATGCAAATCCAGTCTTTGGGTATTAATATTGATGATAAAGTGGTCTTAAAGTTTCCTGCGAAAACTGAAGACATGGAACAAAAAATAAAAAGTTTTACGGAGAAACTTAAAAGTCGTCATGATATTAAAGGTGTTACATTATCGGGTTCTATTCCCGGTATGGAGGTCGCCATGTTTGCGTCAAATAAATTGAAATCGGCAACAGCAGATAAAAACCGTCTTTATGAAATGCTTACGATTGATTATGATTATTTAGATACTTATAAAATAGAGGTTTTGGAAGGGCGATCTTATGATAAGAGCTATGGTGATGAAAAGAATAACATTATGATAAATGAAGCGTCTCTTAAATCCCTTGAAATACCTAATGCTAAAGACGCTATTGGAAAAGAAGTGTTCCTCGAAGGGCAGCCTGAACCCTATAAAATAATCGGTGTTACAGAGAACTGGCATCAAAAAAGTCTTAATAATAGTTATACCCCCATTATGTTTATATTAAATGGAACTATTGGATGGATCCCTCCAGCTTATATCACTGTGAGTTTCACCGGTAATAATATAGATAACCTCATATCTGGTGTCGAAAATACTTGGAAAACATATTTTGAGAGTTCCAGTTTTGATTATTTTTTTACAGATAGTTTTTATAATGCCCAATATAGAAGTGACAAAAACCACAGAACAATACTCACATTCTTTACCATTTTAGCATTGATTGTAACCTGCTTGGGTTTATATGCATTAACCGCACTCACAGCGCATAAAAGAACAAAAGAAATAGGTGTTAGAAAGGTTTTGGGAGCAAACACTTTAGAGCTAGTTACTATGCTTTCTAAAGATTTTATAAACCTCACTTTAGTAGCATTTCTAATTGTAATACCAATAGCATGGTATTTAATGCATGCATGGTTACAAGGATTTGCTTTTCATATTGGTATCCAATGGGAGGTATTTATTATTGCAGGATTTACCGTACTAATTATTACACTGGCTACTATAAGTTTTCAAAGCTTTAAAGTAGCTAATGCTAATCCTGCAAAAAGTTTAAGAACAGAATAAAGTTGAACAATTATGATCAGAAACTATTTCAAATTAGCATGGAGAAACCTAATAAAAAATAAGGGTTATTCTTTAATTAATATAGGTGGACTAGCTATTGGTATAACGGCGTACCTTCTAATTATTCAATATGTGAATTTTGAATCCAGATACGATCAGCATCAACCTCGTATAGATGATTTATATAGGGTGACACTCTCTACCAATTTAGGTTCAAAAGGTTTTGTACATGCTGCTGCCACGCATCCAGCAGTTGGCTCTGCTATGAAACAAGATTTTCCAGAGGTAGAAAATTTTGTAAGAGTCGTAGATAAAGAGATTATGTTGGGATCATTTGTGCTTTCCTATACTAACGAACAAGGTGATTTGGTAAAGTCTAATGTGAGTAACGACAAGATATATCTTGCAGATAGTACAGCTTTAGACCTTTTTAAAATTAATCTCATAAAAGGAAACCCTAAAACAGCACTTAAGGAGCAGTTTTCTATTATTATATCAACTAAAGTTGCTCAACGCTTTTTTGGAAAAGAAGACCCCATTAATAAGACCTTAACTGCAAATGGAAGTGTACCTGTAAAGATTACTGGTGTTTTTGAAGAACTTCCAGAAAATACGCACTTAAAATTTGATATGCTAATTTCCTTTTCTTCTATAGGACAAAATATGGATACTGTGTGGAATTGGCCGGAATTTTATAATTATATAAGATTAAGACCTGGGACAGACCCCGCTACTGTCGAAGCAAAATTTCCTGATTTTGTTAAAAAATATTTAAGTGAAATTATGCAAGAGCATAGTTTTGAAGCAAGAATGGGGTTGCAACCAGTAAAAGATATTCATCTAAAATCTCATTTAAGTAATGAGATTAGTGTAAATAGTAATGAGAAAACATTAAATTTTCTTTGGCTTATTGCTGTATTTGTAATTCTAATTGCCCTGATGAATTTTATTAACCTTTCTACAGCAAAATCTACAGAACGTGCTATGGAAGTAGGGCTGAAAAAAGTGGTAGGAATTGGAAGAAGTGCTTTAATAATGCAATTTTTGTTTGAATCGGTAATCATTAATCTAATAGCTGCTATTATAGCTCTTATTATAATAACTACACTTATTAACCCCTTTAACGAATTTGTGGGCTTACACATATTAGCTTTAGATATGTGGTTACAACCACAAATATGGGGGCACATCATTGGACTTGTCTTTTTAGGAGGACTCTTGGCAGGAATATACCCAGCCTTTGTATTGTCTGGTTTTAAACCTATACAAGTGTTAAAAGGTAAATTTCATCAATCTGAAAAAGGAACTTTAATACGTAAAGCTTTAGTTGTTATTCAATTTACAATATCCATTGCATTAATAGCAGGCACCTTTATCATGTATAGTCAGTTTGCATATATGCAAAACCAAGATTTAGGCTTTGATTCTAAACACAATCTTATCGTAAATGCGCCTATGGTTGTAGACTCTACGATAAACAAAAAACTGGAAGTTTTTAAGGCCGAACTTTTACGAAATCCTAATATAAATGTTGTGACAGCAACAGCAGATATACCTGGTAAAAAAAATGCATGGTATAATACAACCCGACAAGTGCATGAAGAAAGGGAAGCGAGTGTCATTTGTAATCAATTTAGTATTGATCATGATTTTATGAAAACGTATCAAATAAAATTACTGGCAGGACGGAATTTTAGATTAGAAGATCATTCATTTTATGGTTTTCGAGGTCCAGAAGATTTAGGCAAACATAATCGAGTTATGGTTAACCGAGCTGCTGTAAAATTATTAGGTTATTCATCTATAGAAGCTGCGGTTAATAAAAAAATTATTTTTCAATTAGGACCTGAAGACCGTACTGCGGAAATTATTGGGGTTATGGAAAATTACCATCAACAATCGTTACAAAATGATTATGATCCTACAGTTTTCTTGTACCCGAGTTATTATAATGCAGAATATTTAACTGTTAATATAAATGCATCGAATATTGAAAGCACCATCAAAGCTATAGGCGAAAAGTACGAAACGTTTTTTCCTATGGACCCTTATGATTACTTTTTTCTAGATGCGCATTTTAATAAACAATATAAAGCAGATCGTAAGTTTGGACAACTCTTTTTCCTATTTGCAGGATTAGCCATTTTTATTGCTGCTTTAGGGTTGTTTGGTTTGGGGTCGTACATGGCAATGCGAAGAACTAAAGAACTCTGTGTTCGTAAAGTTTTAGGAGCGAATACCTTGCGTATTTTGCTCTTAATCCCTAAAAGTTTATTGATTTTAGTATTCATTTCTGGAGTAATAGCGATTCCTATCACCTATTTTATGGCTTCAGAATGGCTTTCTAATTATGCTTTTAGAGTTGATATAAACCTATGGATGTTTATGGCGCCATTAATTGTAGTTATAATCGTTGCGGCTTTATCTGTATTGCCAGAATCTATTAAAGTAGCTCTTGTTAAGCCTGCAAATTATTTAAGAAATGAATAATTGAGCTTTACATAAATAATTAAATATGGAAGCAAAAATTTTAAAGTATATAGAAGGAAAGATGGATGATTCCGAAAAAATGAAAATGATAGAATGGATAAACTCAAATAAAGAAAACCATAAGAAATTTAACATTATGAAGGCTAAATATGTTGCTTCAAAACTTAAGGACATTCCTAATGATGTAGATATAAATACTATGTTTTTAATAAAATGAACAATCATGGTACGAAACTATTTCAAAATCGCATGGCGGAACCTTATTAAAAACAGAAGCCTTTCTTTTATAAATATAAGTGGCCTTGCATTAGGTATGGCAGTGGTTATCCTTATAGGGTTGTGGATATATGATGAAATAACCTTTGACCAAAATCATGAAAACTATGACCGTATTGCTCATGTTTTAATGCATAAAACGGCTAATGGAAACAAAAGAACCAGAATGACCATGCCTTTTCCATTAGGAAATGAATTGAGAGATAAATATGGAGATAGTTTTGATTATGTGGTGATGAGTTCTTTTCATGGAGATAATATTCTTTCTGTAGATAACAAAAGCCTTTCTAAGTATGGAGGCTTTATGGAACCTGATGCTCTTAGGATGTTATCATTAAAAATGGTGTATGGAGATTGGGATGGACTTAAGACCCCTAATTCTGTTGTTATTTCACGGTCCACAGCAAAAGCATTTTTTGGTGATGTTAATCCTGTTGGAAAGTCTATAAAAATCAGTAATCTTTTAAATGTATTCGTAACAGGAGTATATCAAGATATCCCATTTAATGCAAGATTTAATGACTTAGAGTTTATTGCGCCTTGGGAATTATATGTAACTTCTTATGATTGGGTACGATATGCCCGTGACAACAACCTATGGGATAATAATTCTTACCAATTGTTTGTACAAATTGCTGATGACACAACTATGAAATCAGTAAATACAAAAATTAAAGATGCTGTTTATGATAATTTGCCAGATTATAGTAAAAGAAACCATCCGGAATTAGTATTGCACCCTATGAAAGATTGGCATTTACGATCCAACTGGAAAAATGGAGCTAATATCGGTGGTTTTATACAATATGTATGGTTATTTGGTATTGTAGGTCTTTTTGTATTGCTTTTAGCCTGTATTAATTTTATGAATTTAAGTACAGCACAATCAGAAAAACGCGCCAAAGAAGTAGGTGTTCTTAAGTCTATAGGTTCTTCTAAACGTCAGTTAATAAATCAGTTTTTAAGCGAATCGTTCTTAGTTGTTGTACTGGCATTTATGCTTGCAGTTAGCCTTGTTTTTTTAGTAATACCTGCATTTAATCAATTGGCAGACAAACAAATTATATTCCCATATAAAAACATGTCATTTTGGATAATGAATATGGGGTTTATATTAGTTACTAGTATTATTGCTGGAAGTTATCCTGCATTTTATTTATCCTCTTTTCGTCCTGTAAAGGTATTAAAGGGAACCTTTAAGGCAGGTAAAACGGCCACGTCATTTCGTAAAACACTAGTGGTTATCCAATTCACGGTGTCTGTTATACTTGTTATAGGCACCATTGTGGTGAAAAAACAGATTGAATATTCTAAAAATCGACCTATAGGTTATGAAAAGAATAGACTGGTAATGATTGAAAAGGTTACAGAGGATTATGAAGGTAAATATAACTTCTTACGTAGTGAACTTTTAAATACTAGAGCAATTATAGAGATGTCTGAATCCTCAAGCCCATTAACAGACGTATGGTCTAGTGGTGGTGGGTTTGAATGGGAAGGAAAAGATCCTAATTTTTTAACCAATATAGTAACCGTTTGTGTGTCTCATGATTATGGAAATACAGTAGGATGGAATCTTGTAAAGGGACGCGATTTCTCCAGAGCATTTTCAACAGACTCTACAGCATTTGTTCTTAATGAAGCAGCTGTTAAATATATGGGGATAAAAGACCCCATTGGTAAAACAATACGATGGAATAATCAAGAACATCAGGTTATAGGCGTAGTAAAAGATATATTGGTCGAATCTCCTTTTGAATCTGTGAAACAAGCCGTTTACATGATAAAGTATGATAACACGAATTGGATAGAATTAAAACTCAACCCAAATAAAAGTGCAAACGAATCATTAGTAGCTATAAAAACCATTTTTAGGAAACATATACCTAATGTTCCATTTGAATATCAATTTGTAGATGATGCCTTCTCTAAAAAATTTGTTGCGGAAGAGCGCATTAGGAAACTATCAACCATATTTACATTCTTTGCTATTTTTATTAGTTGCTTGGGACTTTTTGGGCTAGCATCCTTTCTTATAGAACAGCGTACTAAAGAGATTGGTATTCGTAAAGTGGTTGGCGCTTCTGTGTTTAATCTATGGCAGTTATTGTCTAAAGATTTTTTAAAACTTGTGATACTTGCTATCATTATCGCCATTCCTATAGCTTATTATGGAGTCGTTAATTGGTTAAATAATTATGAGTATCGAACAGAAGTTTCATGGTGGGTTTTTGCTATAACTGGAATTGGAGCACTGACCATTACAATATTAACTGTAAGCTTGCAGGCTATTAAAGCAGCAAATACAAATCCCATAAAAAGTTTAAAAACAGAATAGCCCCTCTGTCCAGTTTTGCTGGACATCTCCCCAAAAGGGAGAATGAAATAGGGATAGTAAAAGAAAAAAAGGATTAAGAATTATTTTAAATCATAAAATATGCTACTACAAATAAAAGATTTATTTAAATGGGTGAATTCCGGAGGAAATAGAATTTTCTTATTAAATGATATAGAGTTAACTGTTAATAAAGGAGATTTTATTTCAATAATGGGACCATCAGGATCTGGAAAAACAACCTTGTTAAATGTTATAGGTATGTTGGATGATTTTAATGAAGGTGAATACAATTTCCTTCATGAATCTGTACATAAATTAAAAGAAAAACATAGAGCCAATTTGTACAAGGAATATATTGGTTTTGTTTTCCAATTGTATCATTTAATTGATGAATTGACAGTTTATGAAAATATAGAAACGCCCTTACTTTATAAAAACTATAAATCATCAGAACGAAAATCTTTGGTGGCAGATATGTTAGATCGATTTAATATAGTTGGAAAGAAAGATTTATTTCCATCACAGTTAAGTGGCGGACAACAACAGATTGTTGGTATTGCAAGAGCACTAATTTCTAACCCTAAACTTATTCTTGCCGATGAGCCAACTGGAAACCTTAACTCAAAACAAGGCGAAGAAATCATGAGGTTATTTAAACAATTAAATGATGAAGGTGTTACTATAATTCAGGTGACACACTCTGAAAAGAATGCAGCATATGGCTCACGAATAATCAATTTATTAGATGGAAGAATAGTATAAAAAAAATTCAATCAATAATCAAAAAACGACAAACCAATATGATACGGAATTATTTTAAAATAGCTTGGAGAAGCCTTAAAAAGCAACCCTTCTTCACATTTTTAAACATATTTGGCCTTGCCATAGGAATGGCGGGAAGCTTACTTATATGTTTATATATTTATGATGAGCTGAACCACGATAATATGTTTGTGGATGCCGATAGAATCTATCGAATAAACACAGATATAAAGTTTGGGGGAGAGGTTAGTGAAAATTCTGAAGTATCGGCACCTCTAGCAAAAACTGTAGTTAAAGATATTCCTCAAATAGAAATGGCAACACGGTTTAGAAACAATTATAGCTTACTTATAAGGAAAACTGGTACTGATACCAATATAAAAGAAGAAGAAAGCACTTTTGTAGATGAATCATTTTTAGACATGTTTGGTCTCGATTTAATAGTTGGGGACCCTAAAACGGCATTAAAAGAACCTAACACTTTAATTTTAACAAAAACGGCAGCTGAAAAGCATTTTAGTGTTAACAATGCTTTAGGGCAAACGTTGTTATTAGATAATGACGTTACGTATGTAGTTACTGGTGTTATTAACGATTTACCAAAAAATTCACTGTTACGAAATCATAGTGTGTTTATGTCTATGGCTAGTTATGCAGATTCTTTTGTAAACAATTGGGGAAATAATAATTATCATACTTTTATTAAGATACTTCCTTCTGCTAAAGCTGAAGATATCCAAGAACCATTACAAGCTATTTTAAAGAATTATATATTACCGTTTGTTCAAGCATTAATCCCCGGGATTACTGAAGAAAACTTTTTAGCTTCTGGCAATTATTACAATTTTAGTATAATAAATATAAAAGATATTCATCTGCATTCTAATAGGTTTCCAGAACTTAGTCCTAACGGAAGTATTCAAAATGTATATATACTATCTTTTATAGCTTTGTTTCTTATTATTTTGGCAAGTGTTAATTTTATGAATCTGTCTACAGCGCAATCATTAAAACGCGCTAAAGAAGTAGGTATTCGTAAAACACTTGGTTCAAGTAAAATAGAGCTGATAAGTCAGTTTTTGGCAGAATCTGGTTTAATAACATTTGTTTCCTTAATAATTGCAATAATTATTGCTGCTGCAATGATGCCACTTTTTAATGACCTTTCTGGTAAGGCAATTATTATTCCTTATACTAATCCTATATTTTGGTCAGTATTATTGTTATGTACTATAGTGTTGGGGCTTTTTTCGGGCATGTATCCTGCATTTTTTATGTCCAGGTTTATTCCTGTTGAGGTACTTAAAGGTGGCGGAGAACGAAGTGCTGGAGGGCGAAATATTAGAAGCTTATTAGTGGTTTTTCAGTTTGCTATCTCCGTGTTTTTAATTGTAGGGACTTTGGTTGTTTTTCAGCAATTGGATTATATACAAAGTAAAGATTTAGGGTATACAAAAGATAGAGTCTTAGTTATTAATGATGTTAGTGTACTAGAAAACCAAAGTCAAAGAGAATCGTTTAAAGAGCAGGTACAACAATTGGCATCTGTAAAAAGTACTTCTTTAAGTAGTTTTTTTCCAACACCTTCTAATAGAAATGGAAGTTCATTTTTCGCAGAAGGAGCCATGGAACAGGATAAGGCTATACAAATGCAAAATTGGAGAGTAGATTATGATTATGTGCCCACAATAGATTTAGAAATTATTGCAGGACGAGATTTTGATAGACAATTTAGAACAGACTCTCTAAGCACCATTATAAATGAATCTGCAGTTCGTGTTTTAGGGGTGACACCTGAAGAAGCTCTTGGGAAGCGAGTAACAAATGATTTGGGTGAAGAAAACCCTACATTTTATACTGTTATAGGTGTGGTTAAGAATTTTCATTATGAATCGTTACGAGAAAATATTGGAGCTTTAGGAATGATGATAGGAGACTATTCTAATGCACTAGCTGTAAAAATTAATGCCGGAAATTATGCGAGTACTATTTCAAGTATTGAAAGCATATGGAAAACAATAGTTCCGGGACAAATTTTTGATTACTATTTTATTGAAGAACAGTTTAATGCTACTTACAAAGCTGAACAACGCCTAGGTAAAATTTTTATCACTTTCACTTTGTTGTCAATTTTAATTGCTTGTTTGGGTTTATTTGGACTCGCTGCTTTTAATGCCGAAAAACGAACTAAAGAAATTGGTATTAGAAAAGTGCTGGGAGCAAACGTTAGTCAGATAACTTATAAACTATCTATTGACTTTTTAAAGTTAGTAGGTATTGCCATTTTAGTGTCGTTACCCTTAGCTTGGTATGCCATGAGCAAATGGCTAGAAGATTTTGAGTACCGTATAGAAATGGAATGGGGCGTTTTTGCATTAGCAACCTTTTTGGCTGTTACTGTATCTATTTTAACAGTAAGTTTTCAAGGTATTAAGGCTGCTATAGTAAACCCCATAAAAAGTTTAAGAACCGAATAAGAATTAGGGAATCAATCAAATAAATCAAACGAGTAATAAATTAAAAGAAGGTAATAGGTACCAAAAGTATAAGAAGGCAGTGTGTTATAAATAATATTGTAGTGTATTTGTATGATCCGAAAAAGAGTAGACCAGTACCAGATATATATGATACGTTTAGTTTAATACCTAATAAAAATAATGAATAAAAAAGTAATTATATTAATAGTTTTATTGAATATATTCAATAGTATTGGATTTGCTCAAAATAATCAACAAAAGCAATTCACTTTAAACGATTGCATATTAATAGCTATTGAAAACAATATAGATCTTAAAAAATCTAACCTCCAGAAAAAATCATCAATTATCAATTATAAGCAATCAAAAAACGAATTGCTTCCTAACCTTAATATGAATTATAATATAGGGGTTAACGATGGTAGAAGTATAGATCCATTTACCAATAGTTATAGTAACCAGGAACTTACGTTTTCAACACTAGGTGTAAATTTAAACACAACTATTTTCAACGGTTTTAGGGTATTGAATAGTATTAAACAGAATAAGTTTAATATGAAAGCTTCAGAGATGGAGTTGGAAGAGACTAAGCAGAATTTAATTCTTCAAGTTACCATTGGGTACATTCAAATATTAAATAGCAAAGACTTATTGGAACTTTCAAAATCAAGATTAGCAACGACTGAGACCCAATTAAAAAGATTAAAAACGCATTATGATGAAGGTGTTGGAAACCCTGTTGATTATACTAACATGCAGGGGCAATATACGATAGATAAGATCAGTATTGTTGATGCAGAAAACAATTTAAAGACAGCAGTCTTAGATTTTGTAACCTTGTTAAATTTAGATTCTGACTCTGAAAAGGACTTTGAGAATATTTCAGGATTAATAGAGTCTGACAAGTATGCATTTTCTGCAAATGATGTTTATAATGACGCGCTGCAAAATCTAGCGACATTCAAATCAAAACAATTTCGAATTGATGCTGCAGATAGTGGAATTAAAGTAGCACGATCTAATTATTATCCCGAAATATCTGTTTTTGGGCAATTAAATACGAATTATTCTAGTGCAGCAGAGCTGTTTAATGAAACAGGTAGTAGTATTACAGAAACTGGGGATTTTGTGACCATTGCTAATCAGGATTATCCAGTACTTCAAAACGAAAAACAATTTTCTGGAACTAAAATTAGTTACGAAGACCAATTTGATAACAATCTAAATTCCGTTGTTGGAATTTCAGTAAGAGTTCCTTTATTTAATGGCTTTCGAGCAAAAAATTCCGTGCAATTACAAAAAATAGAATTAGAAGAAACGGTATTGGAATTAGAGAGTACAAAGTTACTTTTTAAACAAGCTATAGAACAAGCATATAATAATATGGAATCTGCATTTAGTAGATATCATATTTTATTAGATCAGGTGATGGCATTCGAAGAATCATTTCGTGTCAATGAAGTGAGATTTAACAATGGCGTATCCAACATTGTAGAATATATTAATAGTAAAAACAATATGGATGGGGCTCAACTTAATTTGAATAAGGCTAAGTATGAATATGTATTGCGTGTGAAAATTTTGGAATATTATAGAGGGCTTTAGTTAAATTAAACCAATTATTGGTATTAAACCAATGAAATAGTACGTCAAAAAATATTTGGTTGTCGTTGGAAAGTCTAGAGTAATTGAAAATCAAATATTTACAAAAAAAAATAAATTTTCCTTCCTTTTTTTAATAGTGGTATACTTCTTTTTTAATTTTAAAGGATCAAATAATCCCTGCCATCTTTATATTTGGTTTAGTCATTCTAAAATGAGTATCATTTTGAGATTTCAAGCACTGTTTGTATATTTATCCACACATGTTAAAATTACTTTTCAAATTTATTTTCCGCCTAAAAATTCTGGCAATAATTTTAATCTCTTTTTATACTTGCTCTTCTCCAGAGCGACCAGATATTGTATTTGATGATTTTGAACATGAAACATACAAACATTGGAACATTCAAGGAAGTTCATTTATAACACCCATATCAAAAGATTCCCTTAAACCTAAGATTGAAAATGGGCACGGTAAGTTTACAGCTGCCTCATTTTTAGATAACGATACAGCCAATTGGTATCCAGGAAAAAACCAAGGGAAACTAATTTCTAAACCATTTATAATAGACAGAAACTTTATTCAATTTTTAATTGGAGGTGGTCAGCATGAAACGAGAGAATGTATTAATTTAATGGTTAACAATAAAGTTGTAAAATTTGCTACTGGCAAAAACAATAATACTTTAAGTTCTGTACTTTGGGATGTTAGTACATTACAAGGCAAAGAAGCTGTCATAGAAATTGTTGATGCCTTATCCAATACAGATGAAGACGATTCGTTGGATTATGTAATAGTCGATCATATTGTTTTTACAGACAACATTCATGAAAAGGAATTGGTCTTTGAAAATTTTGAAAGTGGCACTTATAATAATTGGACAGTTGATGGAGATGCTTTTGAAATGCCTAGAAACAGAACAAACGTATATTACCCTATTTCTGCAAATGGGTTTAATGGGAATTATTTTGCCTTTTCTTTCGGAGATACTCATGATGTTAAGAAAGGAAAATTGACATCGGCTTCGTTTACAATTAATCATGATTATGTAAAATTTTTAGTAGGAGGTGGAGGTCATAAAGGCAGAACGTGTATCAATTTTGTGGTAAATGATAGTACTGTTTTTTCTGCAGAAGGCCTGAATGATGGACAAATGAGGCCTAAGCAATGGGATGTACGTGCTTTTAAAGGTGAAATGGCAAGAATTGAAATTGTTGATGATTATTCTGAAGGATGGGGACATATAATGGTAGACGATATCATTTTTTATGATGAAACCCCATTTTTTAAATCGGCAATGTTTTTTGTAATTATTCTTTTTGGTTTACTAGCAATTTTTGTAGTGATTCGGAAAATAAACTTTAAAAAGAAAGAAAAAACACCAAAGAAAATCGACAAAGAAATATTAGAAAAATTAGAGGTACTCAAATTAAATATTGCCAATACCGAATGCTATAAAAACCCATCCATAACCATAAAGGAGATATCAACGCAAACCGGATTTAAAATAGATGAAATAAATGAGTTGTTTGAAACGGTTGATAAAACATCCTTTGTACATTACCTAAACACTCTAAGGGTAAAAGCTTTTAAAGAAGAGTTGAAAGACCCTTTAAATAAGGCTTATACAATGATTTCAATAGCTGAAAAATGCGGATTTAGTTCAAAAACATCTTTTTACCGTGTTTTTAAATCTATTACAAATATGACACCTTCAGAGTATAAAAAATCGATTTAACTTCAAGTATAGATTGCTTCAAATTTTAAGATTACTGTTTTGTTTTTAAGACTCTATTTTGACTCAAATTAACTGCCTTAATGGTTGTTTTTGGGATGTCCCAATTCAATTGATGGGATAAATTACAGCATATTATCAATTAATTTCAGTTTCGTTGTTTCTATTTTAGTAGAATGTTTCCTTTTCATTAAAACAATAAATGGTACTATATTTAATTATAACTTTTGATGTTAAATTCATGAATTTTATCAAAAAAACAAAAAAGTTATGGATACTATGTATATGGTGTTCAATCCTATTATCATGTGGTAATTCAGAGGCTTCTTATGAACCATTGCCAAGACATGTTGATTTTAATTTCCATGTTCGCCCTATTCTTGTTCAAAATTGCTATTTATGCCATGGTCCCGATCCTAGTAGTCGAAAAGCAAACCTTAGGCTGGATACTTATGAAGGAGCAACGGCTGCTTTAAAAGAAGGAGGATTTGCCGTAGTTCCTGGAAAACCAAATAAAAGTCAATTAATTAATAGGATTAACCATCAACATGAAGATAAAATCATGCCTCCACTTGAAACTAACAATAAACTAACTAAAAGAGAAAAAGACCTTTTGGAAAAATGGATAGAACAAGGGGCAGAATGGAAACCACATTGGTCATTTATTAAACCTGCTCTTAAAGAGGATAATAATAACGTGGCTACAATTGATTTATTTATTGATAAGCGTTTAGAAGAAAAAAGCTTAAATAAGGTATTAATTGCAAATAAGAGCACACTTATTCGTAGAGTATCCTATTTATTAACAGGACTACCTCCATTAACAAAAGATGTAGAGAACTATATATCTGATTCATCGGAAAATGCTTATGAAAAGATGGTCGATAATTATTTGAATTCATCAGCTTATGGAGAACGATGGGCTAGACATTGGATGGACCTTGTAAGATACGCGGAAACTAAAGGGCATGAATTTGATTATGCTATTACTGGTGCTTGGAAATATCGCGACTATCTTATAAGAGCATTTAATGATGATGTTCCTTATGATCAATTATTAAAAGAACATTTAGCAGGAGATCTGTTAGAAAAAAAACGATACAACCCGGAAAGCGGCGTTTTAGAATCGCAAATAGCTACAGCCTTTTATACTTTAGGGGAGGGCACCCATAGCCCAGTTGATGTTCGACAGGATGAAGCCAATCGTATAGACAATATGATTGATGTAACTACCAAAACATTTCAGGGGCTTACAGTATCTTGCGCAAAATGCCATGACCATAAATTCGATCCTATTACTGCAGCAGACTATTATGCATTATATGGTGTTATGGAAAGTACCCGTTTCACCCCATTAGATTCAGACCGATCCGCCTTAAAAGAAATAACAGCGAAAGAAGTACTGGAAATTCAGAATTATATAAAAACGATGGTTTCTGAAAAAATTCAACCAAAAATTTCAAATCAGAAATTGGAAGTAAGCCCAAGTACTGAATATAAAACGATTGGCGATTTTAGAAATTCAGATTTTGATGGTTGGGTGAGTAGCGATCTTGCATTTGGAGATAGCACAACTTTAGGAAACCCAATAATTAATGAATCTTCCGGAAAGTTAATTGCTTTTGATGATGGAAAAGCATCTAGCAGAATTTTTGATACAGGTGTTTTTGGAACTTTGAGGTCTCCCAATTTTGTCTTGGATTCTGATTTCATTGGAGTCCGGGCTAGAGGTTATAAAAGTACCATTCGAATTATTATTGACAATTTTCAATTAATTCAATACCCTATTTATGGAGATTTAACCAAAGAAGTAAATATTTCAAAATGGAAAAATTACACATTTAATGTTGGTGCTTGGAAAGGGCATAAAGCTTATATAGAGATTCTTTCTGGGGAATATCATGAAAATAGTTCTGACATATCTGAAATGCATAGTTTTGACTTGTCTGAAAATGCTTTTATTGAAGCGCAATATGCTATTTCTTATAATTCTGAATGGCCTTCAGAAATAAAAATGACCAACAATTCTCTATCTCAAATCAGTGAGGTTAATTCCAGATTAAAAAGCGGTCAAGTAAAGGCCTATTTCCCCGAATTGATTACGGTTATTGATAGCAGTAAAAAACTGATTAAGGATTTAAAAAGTAGTTCATTTATTTATGGTGTTTCTGATGGTTTTGCAATTAATAGCCCTGTCTTTAATAGAGGGCGCTACCAAGACCTTTCAGAAGACAGTGTACCCAGGAGATTTTTATCAGCATTGCCATTAGGAAACACTGCTTTTAAATCTAAAGGTAGCGGTCGATTAGAATTAGCCAATGCTATGCTTAACAAAGAAAACCCGTTGACCTCTAGGGTTATGGTCAATCGCATTTGGCATCATTTATTTGGTCGGGGTATTGTTGAAACCGTAGATAATTTTGGACTTCAAGGAAAATTACCTTCGCACCCAGAATTATTAGACCATCTTGCCATTAAGTTTCAAAATGATGGATGGTCTATAAAAAAAATGATAAAATACATAGTTACTTCAGAAGCCTTTAAACGTAGTACGGTTACAAATAAAGAACTGTCAACAAAAGATCCTAACAATATATATTTAGCCTCGTTTCCAGTAAGACGCTTAGAATCTGAAGCTATTAGAGATGGTATTCTTGTAGCTTCCGAAAGTTTGGATTCTACGATTTATGGTTCTCCGGTACCTACTTATCTTACCAAATTTATGCAAGGTAGAGGAAGACCAAAAAAAACAGGTCCCTTAGATGGAAATGGCAGACGGAGTATTTATCAGGAGGTGCGACGAAATTTTTTAGAGCCTATGATGACAACTTTTGATCGGCCTATGCCATTTACCACTTTTGGTAAGCGTGATGTAACAAATGTGCCTTCTCAATCTTTAATTTTGATGAATGATCCTTTTGTAATCACGCAAGCCGAAATTATGGCACAAAAATTACTAGATCAAAAAGGTTTATCATTCCATCAAAAAATAGAGTGGATTTATATGCATGCTTTTTCTAGAAAACCATCAACAGAAGAAATAGCTAATGCTACAAAGTTTATTTCACTTCTTGAGGAAATGAAAAAAACAGAAAATTTTGATTTAGATATGAACTTAGAAATTTGGAAAGAATATTGTCACAGCATATTTAATTTAAAAGAATTCTTATACCTAATATAATGAGCAAGTATCATAATTTTATGCAAAAACCACTCTCACGACGTGAGATGTTAGATATCTGTAAAGGCGGCTTTGGATCACTCGCTTTTATGAGTTTATTTGGAGTGCTCCCTACGGCTTGTGGTCGATCAGAAAAATCAATTTTGGATGTTAGTTCAAATCTTAACTTAGGGCCGCACCATTTACCAAAGGCAAAAAATATTATCTTTCTTTATATGGATGGTGGGGTTTCGCAAGTAGATTCTTTTGATCCCAAACCAAGGCTTGCAAAAGAAAATGGACAAGACCCGAGAAAAAAGTTTAAAGTTGATGCTACACAGTTTAATAATGTAGGTAAGATTTTAAAAAGCCCATGGGAATTTAAACAATACGGAGATTGTGGAATGCCAGTTAGTGAGCTCTTTCCACATATTGCTACATGCGTTGATGATATTGCATTGATTAGATCCATGACATCACAATTTCCTGAGCATACCAATGCGAACTATTTTTTGCATACAGGTAGTGGGCTTCAAGGTAGACCGAGTATGGGCTCTTGGATGACTTACGGTTTAGGAAGCGAAAACAAAAACATACCAGGATATGTCGTTTTAGATGGCGGTTTAATTCCTCCAGGAGGTCTAGACAATTTTAAAAATGGTTTTTTACCTGCTTCTTATCAAGCATCCATTTTAAGGGCAGGAGCCCAACCTGTTGCTAATATTAAACCTAAAGAGAAAATTAAAAATTTGCAAGAACAAAAACTTGGGTTTATAAATCAATTAGATCAACAACAATTAGCAAAAATAGGAGAAGTAGATGCTGTAGAATCTGCCATTTCTAATTACGAATTGGCTTATAAAATGCAATCCTCCATTCCAGAATTAACAGAATTTAAGGCAGAAACAAAAGCTACTAAAAAATTATACGGTTTTGAATCTGATGATCCTCATACACGTGGTTACGCAGCGCAATGTTTATTAGCGCGTAGATTGGTAGAAAGAGGAGTTCGTTTTATAGAATTAACATGCCCTAAAGTAAGTGCAGACCGTTGGGATCAGCACGGAAATTTAAAAGATGGGCATGAAAGAAATGCCCATGCTGTCGATCAACCAATAGCTGGTCTTTTAAAAGATTTAAAATCGAGAGGATTGCTGGAAGAAACTTTGGTGGTTTGGACAGGTGAGTTTGGACGAACGCCTTTTGCACAAGGATCGAATGGACGTGATCACAATCCGTCGGCATGCAGTATGTGGATGGCTGGAGCTGGCATAAAAGGAGGTACCATATTTGGGAGAACAGATGATTATGGATACAGAGTTATTGAAAACGAAGTTACGGTACATGACCTTCATGCTACCATGATGCATTTAATGGGAATTAATCATGAGCATTTAACGTTTCGTTTTGGTGGTCGTGATATGAGATTGACAGATGTGCATGGACATATAATTAAAGACATATTAGCTTAAAAATAATAAACACTTACCTAATGAAAATAAATTCAATTTTAAAATTAAGTCTTTACCTTTTTTTAATCACTCCATTACTTTTATCGGCACAGAAATCAGCATCGGGTATTAGTCATTCTTTCTTTATTGCTGGCCCGCAATTTACGGGTATTATAGGAGAGGCTGGAGAAGTCGTTTGGGATTCTAAAAAAGTAGGAGCAAGAGATGGATATGTACTTAAAAATGGAAATATTCTAATTTGTTGGGGAGATGAAGTTAGAGAATACAACAAGAAAAAAGAAGTTATCCTTACTTATAAAAAATCTGAAGCGTCTATGGAATTAGGAACTGCTGTTCGACTTTCTAATGGCAACACGATGATTACTGAATCTGGAACAGCACCCAAAATTGTTGAGATCAATAAAAAAGGAAAAGTTGTTAAAAGCATACCACTTCAACCAGAAACCGACAATATTCATATGCAAACTAGAATGGCAAGAAAACTGAAGAATGGTAATTATCTTGTCCCTCATTTATTAGCCTTTGCAGTTAAAGAATATAAACCAGATGGGACCATAGTAAATACTTTTAGTACTGATTATAAATCATTTGGAGGACGTGAAGCTCAGACATGGCCATTTACAGCTATTCGATCTAAAAATGGAAATACCTTAGTGACGTTAACCCATGGAAACAGAGTAGTTGAATTGGATTCTGATGGAAAAATAATTTGGGAAATTAATAATTCGTTATTTGAAGAAAACCCCTTAGTAGATCCATGTGGGGCACAAAGATTGCCTAATGGGAATACCGTAATAGCGAGTTATGGTGCACAAAAGGGTATTAAGATATTTGAATTAGACTCAGATAAAAATATGGTTTGGACTTATGATAATTATCGCGCACATCATTTTCAAATATTAACAACGAATGGTAAACCAATTAAAGGAACACCGCTCAAATAAAGTAAATGGTTCTAAATATTTTACTCAATATTGATTCTGACACGCCTTCTGATATCATTTTGTTTTTAGGAAGGATTCACCCTTTGGTTGTTCATCTTCCTATAGGCTTTTTGTTATTGGCAGGACTTGCAGAAATTTCTACAAAATGGACAAAGTTTGAACCTATAAAGGCTTTTGTCCAGTATATATGGGGGCTTGGTGTTATTGGAGCATTTTTCGCAGTATTATTTGGTTATTTTCTTTCGTTATCTGGAGATTATAATGAAGACACTATTTTTTGGCATAAATGGAGCGGAGTTGCTGTACTTTTGTTTTCATTAGCCTGTTATTATATATCCAAAAAACAAATAAAAATCCCGTTTTATGGAAAATCAATACTTGTAACTATAGTCGTTGTTGCCATTTTTTACACAGGACATTTGGGAGGTAACCTAACACACGGATCTACTTATTTATTAGAATATGCGCCTAATCCAGTTCGTCAATTAGCAGGTTTATCAAAAAAGGCTATTCCTCGTAAAAAAGTAACCGTTCTGGATTCTGCCGATGTTTATCTGGACTTGGTTTCTCCTATAATGAATAATCGTTGTGTAAGCTGCCATAATGAAGATAAAAAGAAAGGAGATCTTAATTTAACAAGTTTTTCATATTTAATGAAAGGTGGAGAAAATGGTGAAGCTATAATTCCTGGAGACCCTAATTCAAGTGACCTTTTTAGACGCATTACACTTCCTACTACTCACGACGACTTTATGCCAACAGAAGGTAAAAGGCCATTAACAGATGATGAAGTTGCTTTTATTGGTTGGTGGATAAATAACAATGCACCGTCAAGGGGTTATTTTACAGCATTAAAACCTGATAAAGAAATGATAGATAATGTTAGCAGACAATTAGGTCTTGACAAAAATAATTTCTTAAGAGAAATGGTTCAATCCCCAAAAAAAGAAATTATAGATTCATTAAGCAATCAAGGTTTTATTTTGAATCTACTTATGAAGGATAATTATTTTTTGGAAGCAAATTTTAGTTTGAGCGAAAAGAAACTCACAATGCATAGTGTAGAATCACTCTTACAAATAAAAGATCAATTGATTTGGTTGAATATGAGCAATTCGAATGTAACCGATGGTAATCTTGAAAAAATAGGACGACTGGAAAACTTGATTAAACTAAACCTTAGTGGAAATAAAATTTCTGACAACGGTTTAGTACATCTGGAAAAATTAAAAAATTTAGAATCTCTAAACCTATTTAATACAGAAGTTTCTATTGGACTTTTAGCTGTAATTCCAAAGCTTACTCATTTAAGAACACTGTATCTTTCCGAATCGAATGCAACCAATGAAATAGTGTCCGAACTACAAAAGGGAAGTGAAAAATTAAAAATTAGTTTTGATTAATTATAAGCCGCAATAATAAAAAAACAGATGATTAAAATTGGAATTATTGGAATAGGAAGAATGGGAAAGATTCACCTAGAGAATCTTTCTAGGAAAATTAAAGGTGTTGAAGTACTTTCGGTAGTGAATCCTGGAGATGAGGGGCAGAAATTTGCCTTAAATAATGATATTAAAAATGTTTCTAATAATATAAATGCTATTATTGAGAATCCAGAAATAGATGCTGTAGTTATAAGCTCTCCTAGCAGCACGCATTCTGAATATGCAATAAAATCTGCTAAAGCTGGAAAAGCAATATTTTGCGAGAAGCCAATTGATATGTCTCTCGAAAAAGCAAGTGAAACAATATCTGTAATTTCAGAATTGAACGTTCCAATAATGATTGGGTTTAATCAAAGATTTGATAAGAATTTTTCGAAGGTAAAAGATGAAATATCTAAGGATACAATAGGATGCTTACGCAATCTTCATATAATTAGTAGAGACCCTCAGCCACCTCCTATATCTTACATTAAAAATTCAGGAGGCTTGTTTAAAGATATGACCATCCATGATTTTGATATGGCCCGATTTATAATGGGATGTGAAGTTGTTGAAGTTTTTGCCTATGGTGATTGTTTGGTTAATTCTGCTATTGGTGATGCAGGAGACATTGATAGTGCTACCGTTTTATTAAAATTTGAAAATGGTGCTATGGCTACCATAGAGAATAGTCGTGAAGCAAAATATGGCTATGATCAACGTTTGGAAGTATTTGGCTCTAAAGGTGTTATAAAGGTTGAGAATCCTTTGAAAAGTGATTTAAACATATTAACAGAATCCGGAACAAAATCTGATCGTCATTTGGATTTTTTCATGGATAGATATGAAGCTTCGTATCTTGAAGAAATGAAATGTTTTGTTGACACCCTAAAGAATAATAAATCAATGCCAGTTTCTGGAGAAGATGGACTTAAAGCTATGATAATAGCAGAAGCGGCAAATAGATCTCTAATAGAAAATCGATCAATAAAAGTTAATAGTATAAAAATTAAATAGCAAATGTATACATTAAGTAAAACTTTAAGACTATTTCTAATATCGATACTTATGTTTTCTTGTGCTAAGCAAGAAAAGGCAAAAACAAAAACGTTTCAAACGGTTGGTAAAATTGAAAGACTTGATAAACAATTAGACGACGTTATTTCACTTAATGCAGTTATTGAAATTCTTTCAACAGGACACAAGTGGTCAGAAGGGCCTATATGGCTTAAAGATGAGCAAAAATTGATCTATACAGATGTTGGCCATCAAAAAATATACCAGTGGACTGAAAAGGATAGTGTTACCTTATACCTTGATATGAAGGATGCCAATCCAGATAGACCGGGGCCAAGTGCACTTTTGGTCGATAATAATGATAAATTGGTTATCTTACAATATGGTCATGGACAAGCTGTAAAAATGAATAGTTCATTGGATAGACCTACAAATGATTTTAGCATTTTTGTTGATAATTATAACGGAGTTCGATTTAATAACACCAATGATGCCGCTTTTCATTCGAATGGAAATATGATTATGTCTGATCCACCTCCGGTTAAGGAAGGTGGTTTAAAAGCAGCCGTTTATCACATTACTCCTAAAGGGAACGTACAAGTTGTAACAGATACACTTTCTAGTCCCAATGGAATTGCCTTTTCTCCTGATGAAAAGACAGTATATATAGCAAACGCAGATTGGAAACATGCAATTTGGATAGCTGCCGATGTGGATGAAAATGGTCATATCTCAAACGGAAGACTTTTTTTTGATGCTACTGGGAATGCCCCAAAAGAAAAGGGACATCCAGATGGATTAAAGGTTAATAAACATGGAATTATATTTGCCACTGGTCCAGGAGGCGTTTATATTTTAAATCCAGAAGGTAAACACTTAGGTACTATTTTAAATAATGAATTTAATACCAATTGTGTTTTAGATGATAAAGAAGAAACCTTGTATATTACTTGTGGTCCAAAATTAATGCGGGTTAAGTTGAAACCTTATAGCTAAGTCGATATAAAATGGCATAGAATATTTAAAAATAAAAAATTGAAGTTCAAGGCAAAAAACGTAGGCATAGCCTAGTTACGGCGAGTATTTTTAACGAAGAAATTCGGTTTTTTACTCTGAAGATTCATGTTATTTTATATTGATTTAGCCATAATTACATATTACAACATATTGACACTGTACAACCTCCAAAGTACTGTGCATAGTTGATAATTACAATAGATTATAGGAATAAGTCTTAAGAAAAAACTCATTTCAAGGCTCTTTAGCTTGTATTTAGAGTACTATAATCGCTAAATGAAACATATTTAGTCGATATAAAACCAATATTCATAGAATCATTTTCCCGATTCATCTATCTTTCTTTTAGAAAATTAAATCTCTCTCTATATTGAAGTGGTTTAGACGCTCCAGTCAAGCTAAACATGTGTTTTTTTGATTGAAGCGAAAAATAGTCGTTTTCTGCCTGCTGGCAGGTATTCTTATAAGAAGTTTTTTTTGAGCTGCATAGCATCGTTATGGATAATAAACTTTATTGGTATATAAATACTAATTGAATCTTAAAATGACACCTTCAAAACCCCATAAACTCTTAATTTTTTTAAAAAAGATAGTGAACAAAGTGTTAATTCATAAAGGTAATATGTTTTTTATTAAGATTTTTGGCGGATAACTTCCTAAAGGAATTTTTAGAATTGAAATTTCGCAAATACAATATATCCGATAAATTAATTATAAAGATTAAGTTTGACAGAAACCAAAAAAAATAAAAACCAATTCTTAATCCATGTATTAATATGGACCGTATTAATTTTTGTTATTTCAATTCAACTGTATACAGAAGAAAATAAAATTTCGAAAATGTTTTTTTACAGAATGAGCGCTAACCTGTTCTTTTTCTATGTCAATTATATCATACTCGTTCCATTCTTATTATTAAAAAAGAGAAAAATCGCATATTTTGGTTCGATTTTTATCATACTAATTGCTTCTTACTTGCTTTTTATTAAACTGCTGCCTTTTCCTGAAGAAATGTCTAGTTTTAAAGGCAGAAAATCTTTACCTGTTGTATATTCTTTAATGTTCTTAGTACTAGGAACAGCCATTAAAATATATGAAGAATGGATAAGAAACGACACTGTCAAAAAGGATATCGAAGCTCAAAAAAATGTTTCGGAATTAGAAGCACTTAAAAACCAGATAAACCCTCATTTTTTGTTTAATTCGTTAAATAGTATTTATTCACTTACAGTAAAAAACTCGAATGATGCACCGGAAGCAGTTATTATGTTATCGGAACTTATGCGCTATATGCTATATACGTCAAATGATGATTTCGTGTTGTTAAAAGAAGAATTAACCTATATAGAAAATTATATAAAACTACAGCGTTTACGAATCGCCAAAAACGAAAATGTGAAAACCAATATTCATGGAACGGTTTCAACTCAAAAGATTAGGCCCCTATTATTTATATCTTATATAGAAAACGCTTTTAAATATGGAACCGACTTTAATGGTAATACCGAAGTGAAAATTGATATTAGTGTTAAGGATAATGAACTGCAGTTTAAATGTTTAAATTTAATAGGAAATAGAACTAAAAACAGTGAAAACTCTGGAATTGGAATGCAAAATACTAAAGATCGTTTGCAGTTGTTATATCCTGAAAAGTATTGGCTAACTACAGGAGAAAACGATGATAAATTTATTGTTGATTTAAAATTAAAATTGAATTAAAACTTATATAAGATGAAGTGCGTAATAATAGATGATGAACCGTTAGCAGTAGACGTTATAGAATCCTATGTTAACCAAATTTGTAGTTTAGAGATTGTTGCTAAATGTAACAATCCATTAGAAGCCATTACCATCCTTAACAAGCACCAAGTAGATTTAGTGTTTTTAGACATAGAAATGCCTAATTTAACCGGGTTAGATTTGGTTAAAACCATAGAAAACATGCCGCAATTCATTTTTACTACAGCCAGTCCACAACATGCTTTAGAAGGGTTTAACTTAAACGCAACCGATTATTTAGTAAAACCTATTCCGTTTCATCGATTTCTAAAAGCTGTTTCAAGGGCTAAAGAAAAGAATGCATTAGAGAATACCATTTCTGGTAGAATATCTTCTACTTTGAGTCAACAAGAAGTCATTCCTCAGAATGATTTTATTTTTGTAAAATCCGAATACGAAAATATTAAAGTAGATGTACAAGATATACAGTATATTGAAGGTTTAAAAGACTATATTAAAATTTACCAAAAGGATAATTCTAAGGCTTTATTGACCCTATCAAGTTTCAAAAGTATTTTAGACAAACTTCCTGAAAATTTTATGCGTGTACATCGCTCATATATTATAAATATAAATGCGATTAGAGCTTTACAAAAAACTAAGGTTGTTGTAGGAGACAAACGCATACCTATTGGAGAAACATATAAAGAAGAAGTTGTAATACGGCTTAAAGTTTAGCTTTTATACGGCGTCGAAAAACTTAATTATATTTTCTTTTCTGAAACCATAAATCTTCTAGACTAAAATTTAGAGTTAGTGTATGGTAATTTTCTTTAATTAAACCATTTGAGACTTGCCCCTTTTGCCCATACGAATAGCCTAAATTTATCATAGAGTGTCTTCGACCACCAGTAGGGAGTCCTAATCCTAAATTAATACTGTAATTAGTAATTCTATTATTTTTAATTGCTAAATTTCCATTATCCATACTAAAGCCTGCTCTATAATTTATTCGATTCCAATATTTAAGACTGCTTTTTTCGGGAGTGAATTCTGAGCCAAAACCAATAAAATCTTGATCTACGTAATCACCTATTAAATCACTCTGATCGGTATTATCCCAAAAACTCTTTTTATAATCAAGATTCAAGAACAATTTATCATTTAACTTTGTGTGTAACCCTAAGCCTACTTCTAAAGGTAATTTAAAAGCATCTAAACTATTTTCTTCTTCAACAGGCTCAACACCTCCAATAACAGTTCTTGTTTGATTGCCATTTAGGGTTGTAGGGAAATTAACAATACCTCCAATAGAGACTTTATTATTTATATCATATTGTACTCCTGTGCTTAAACGAAAACCATTATAAAAATTCTCTTCAGATATGTTTAAAATATTGTTACCAATAAAATCGGTTTCTTCCTCTTTTATGGTTCCAAATAAGTAGGAACCTTTAAGTCCGAGTCTGAGTTTATTATTTACTTTATACCCATAATTTAATTGGATGTCATTTAGCCCTCCAGAGCCAGTTATATTTGCTAAAAATGTATCTGTAGATCCATCAATTGATTTTTCCAAGCCAGATACTATATAGCCTACATTAGTAAACGGAATCAGGGTGATGCCTAAACCCGATTTTTTTGATAATGGAAATGCTATGCTGAAATTTGAAAAGTTTCCGTTATAGCGAAATTCTTTGATACCATCTTCATAAAGTGTTTCTTTCTGTACCTTAATGCCAATATCATATAAAAAACTTCCTTCAGGAATAGCTCCAAAAGATGCTGGATTTAAGTTATTTATCGAATACGTTGATGGCATTGCAAAACCAGTGTTACCAAGGGCATTTGTTTTTCCTGTATTTAACTCATTAGATATCCCTAACCCGTAAAGAGAATAAGGTGATGATGATAAACTATTTGTTGTTGTTTGCGAAAGTACTATTTGACCAATACAGAACTGGCAAATGATATAAAATAGAATGTGTGTTTTGTTAGTCATAGGTAGCGTAGGTTAATTCCAATTTCATTCGTACGTTATTTGGAGCGAGGTTACCATTAAAAATGTATCTGTCTACTGAATTGTTGAAGTTTTGAGAGTAAATAGCTAAAAAATATTCTTCATGAGTTTCGTTTTGTTTTAAACTGATAAACGGTAATATATTTATTGTATAAAAACCTGAATCAAATTCAGGATTGTCATTTTCTATAGTACTCATAATAGGTGTTTCACCATCAAAAGTTAAGTTGCTTAAAACGTTAGCTTTATTGTCAATGATGTAAACCTGTAAAGAATCTTTGGTATACAAGTTATCTGAATAGGTGTTCTCTTTTAAAGAGAATTTTAATTTGGCATCTACAACTACACCTTGAGAAGAAATATCATTTAACGATTTTAAATAAGGGATATCTAACCTGGTAACAATTCCAATTCCTGCTTGAATAAAAGAACTATTATCGGTTTCCGAACTAGGAATTAATGTTTCTTGGTTTACTATGTTTTCAAAATAAGTACCAGATTTCTCACTGCTTATTTGGTTAAAAGTATTTGATGGGTTAATGGCAAAATCAATCGTTTTTTCTTCTGGATCATTGTCATTATCATCTACCGTATAATATAGTCGAAGAAAGCTATCGGTTGAAAATCCTAAGACAGTAGTATTAACATTATTATTTGCTTCAATTAATAATCCTTTATATTCATCTAAAAACTCTGAACCACTATTAATGTCATTTTCTTTTAATTTGTTAAACAAAGTCAAACCAAAAACATCATTCACCTTAATATCTAAAGAATCACTTTTATTTGGTGTTGCTAAAAAATCTTTAACGGCAATAGGAATTGTATTATAGTTGAAGTTTGTTGTATTGTAATAGAAGCCTTCATCTGATTCTATATCATCTAAGACTTCATAGACTTTAAATTGTTGAATAGGTATGGTATCATTGTAAAAATATCTGTCAGGATTAAGCACTAATGCAATAGAGTCGTAAACTGCATCATCATCTATGCTGTAAATAGTATTTGTTAATTGCACAAAACTTTTACTCAAAGTTTTTCCAAAAGCAGGGTCGTTATATGCACCTATTAAAAGCCTGTTAGGGCTGGATACAATTAGAGAATCAAACTGAAATGTGGAGGCTTTAACAGTTAAGGTATCTATAAAATATACCTTAGTTGTACTCTCAACAAAGTCTTCTCCTATTTGTAACGTAAACTCTTCTTCTTCTTTATTGCAAGAAAGACAACTGACAATAATCAAAAGCAAAACTATATATCTCATCTATGGTTTTTTGTGCGAATCTATACGAGTTCACAGCTTCAAAAAAAAGAAGTATACAAAAGCTACTTTTTAAGCGTCTAACCTTTAATATTTATCGATAAACACAACAAAGCTATTTTGTCTATGAAAGTTTATAGTTTGTATAGAGAAATAGCAAGTATATCTATTTAGTTTTTTGACAGAAGTAACATATAATATGTTTGCTTAAAAAATATTGTAGATGAACAAAAAAGCTGTTAATAATATTAAAGGACAGCAGATTTTAAAGAAGGTTATGCCTTTTATAATACATATAAATTGCTGGATGAAAACAACAATGCTATTTACGATTTTAATATTGAGAATAGTCTCTGTTTTTCAGCGGCTGTAAAATTTAATTTAAAAAATAAATTTAAAAACAAGAATGAAAATGACAAACAATAGAAAATTTATGTTAGGGCTTATTTGCTCTGCTCTAGCTTTCTCAGGATGCTCAGATGATGATGGTTATGAAAGAGGAAATTGGAAAGAGCGCTCGGTTTTTGATGGTATACCAAGAAGTAGCGCTATTAGTTTTACCATAGGTGATAAAGGTTTTATGGGGACGGGTTATGATGGCGATGATTACTTAAACGATTTCTGGGAATATGATATAGAGGGGGATTTTTGGTCTCAAAAAGCGAGTTTTCCAGGGACACCAAGAAGTTCGGCATCTAGTTTCACACTGAATGACAAAGGTTATTTAGGTATTGGTTATGATGGAGATAATGAGTTGATAGATTTTTGGGAATATAATGTAAGTTCAAACTCATGGACTCAAAAAGCAGATTTTGGAGGAGGCCTTAGAAGAGGAGCCGTTAGTTTTGGGATTAATAACGTTGGGTATGTTGGAACGGGTTATGATGGTGATAATGACAGAAAAGATTTTTGGAAATATGACGCTAATGCTGATGAATGGTCCGAACTTGTTGGGTTTGGAGGAAATAAACGTAGAGATGCAACGACTTTTGTTTTAAATGAAAAAGTGTATTTAGGAACAGGTATAAGTAATGGTATATATGTAGATGATTTTTGGGAGTTCGATCCGAAAACTGAAGTATGGACAAGAAAGCTGGATTTAGATGAAGAGGATGATTATAGAATAACACGATCTAATGCGGTAAGTTTTTCTGTTAATGGATTAGGGTATATTGCCGCAGGGTATACTGGAGGTGCGGTAGGTACCATTTGGGAGTATACACCAGAAACAGATATTTGGGAAGAAATTACTGCATTAGAAGCTACCGTGCGTCAAGATCCAGTAAGTTTTTCAAATGGTAGCAGAGCCTTTGTATTATTAGGACGAACAGGTAATTTATATCTCGATGATAATTTCGAAATATTTCCTTTAGAGGAATATGATGAAGATGATTGATTGAGTAGTATTAATTATAGTAGTTTGATTATTGATTATATCCCCAAAACATTCTATAGGTAGAGTCGTTGGTGTTAGATGATAATGTTTTGGGGATATTAAATATAAGGTGAAAGATGAAGAAAATAGTAAGTCCTATTATTATAGCAGCTGGTTTAATAGTATTAATCTCTTTATTAGTATTAAATAAAAAGGAAGCTATAGACAGTAAAACATTTAGAGTTGACAATGGTTTTGGTTATGAAATAACTAGTAATAAGAAGGTTTTAATTAAACAAAATTATATTCCTGCAATTCAAAAAAATAAACCATTTTTTTCAGAAGAAGATGCCGATAAAGTAGCATGTTTAGTTATTAATAAACTAAAGACCAGGAACTCTCCGACTGTTTCATTAAAAGAACTAATAATATTAAAAATACAACTAAATGCGTTCAAATAATCTTAAAGTAATGAAATGTGTCGTGGTAGATACCTGTCCAAAAGTCATTGATACCTTAAAATCTTATCTAAACAGAATAGAGCATGTAAAATTAGTAGCATCATTTATTAACCCCATAGATGCTGTTACTTTTTTAAACAAGAATAAAATCGATTTGGCTTTTTTAGATGCGAAGTTGTTTTGTTCTAATTGGATTGAAATCACTAAAAAAATTGAACACTTACCACAGTTTATTTTTACTGCTGATGATGCCAAGTTTAGGTTAGAAGCTTTTAAATTAAACGCAACAGATTACTTAATTAAACCAATGGTGTTTAATGATTTATTAAAAGGAATATTTAAAGTTAAGAATAGAGATAAACAATTAAGTTCGAGTACTGTTAATATAGTTTCTGCTGGAACAAAAGAAACAAAGAAGGATAGAGGAGGTCTTTTAATTAAAACAGAATACGAAACTATTAAACTCGATATTAGCGAGATAAAATACATACAAACGGTGAAATGTGTTACTAAAATTTTTATAAATAATTATAGTGCTCCAATAATTACAACTTTAGAACTAGATAAAATTCTCGTTAACCTTCCCGATTACTTTAGGCAAATACATAAATCGTTTATTATTAACACGTGTTTAATTAACAAAGTCTTAAAACGAAAGGTAGTTATTGATGATATGCACATACCTATAGGAGAAATATACGCTGATAGAGTAATGACTGATTTGGCATATTAGTTTTTAAGTTTATAAACTTTATTATTCATGAATAATAAATAAGCGTTTCTAACAATTTTAAAGTTATTTTGGGAATTTACTGTAAAACCTATAAGAAGCTCTTACGTAATGTTCTATATATAGACTCCCAAAGTCGAAGATGGATCAATATCTTGGATATAGATAATTTTTAACAAAGTAGGTTTGTTCTTTAATTTGGACTTAAGAATATTAAATCATTATATAAGTTTGTATAATATATTCAGTGTTAGAAATAAAATTTTCATTTTTACGCCATTTTTATTTAATTGTAACTCACTACTATACTATGGATTTTGATAAAATTTAGGACAAAACGCAAAAAAATCGGTTAAAATGTTGTTTTTTAAGATAAATTGCATAGTTTTGTTTTTCATAATCAAGAAAATTTGTAATATGAAAATGAAAATTATATTTTTTAGTCTTAGCTTATTTTTAATAACAGGAGCTAGCTTTGCTCAAAAGGATGCACCTAAGAGTATTATCAGTGAAAAAGTAGGTATAAAAAAATACCATGATAAGGAAGAGTTAGATCGCATGCAAAAAGGTCAACTATTAGAACTTTATGTTGAGCGAATAAAACTTTTAGTTAAAACTTTACCTTATATAGCATTTGCTACGAAACCCGGTGTGACAATGGTCACTTTAGGAATTCCTAATACAAAAAGTAATAGAGAGACTTTGGATGATGAATTTGAAGCTTCGGATGCATTTTTGGAAACGACTCTTAATTTTCAAAGGACCATGTTGCCCTATTCAGATAAAAGTAACTTAATAGCGGCCATTATATTTTATGAAGATACAATGAAGGCACTGCATGAATACAGTGAATTTCGTTAATAACCATTTACTCATATTATTTGTTATTTAAAATAAATAATTAGTAAAATTTTCATTAATAATATTTAAGGTCAGAAAACCAAAATTCAAGTTAAACCTTAATTATCTATTTTGTGACGAGTTTAATTTATTAAGCATATTTTTTTGTGTAAAATAAATAAACAAAAGTCATAATAGTATTATAATAGATTTTTCTTTTTGTCTTAATTTTTATATAAGGATTTTATCAATGAATCCATATTGATCGTTTATGATTTGCTACAAAATCATTTAGTTCTGTAATCGGGCAGGCTATTATATTCCCATATTTTGTTTTTATTAAATCGTAGCGATGTTATGATGCGCAAAAAAATGCCATCTAGAAAGAAAAGCATGGCTTTTGGTTTGAATGAAAAAAGTCAAGATAAGTTCAGTAAAATCTAAATATAGCATTACAATTCTATTTCTATGGGGTGTTTAAAAGATGTGCATGCATTATACCGAATAAATTAATAGGTGTATTCCTACATAATTGTGCATTTCATCGAATTTATTAGCTTTTGGTGGAATTTAATTACAAATAATTGTAGATTTGAACTAAACATAGTGTTAATATTAATTGATATGAAAAAAATAACCCAAATCATGATGTTATTTCTATTGATAGGAAGTGCATCAGCCCAGCAAGAAAAAGGAATAATAGGTACAGAAAACTGGCTAAATAATTGGACAGATTTTGATCCTAAGAGAACAGACTACGGTGAGCCTAGTCAAATACTAACAGGAAATATTTCCAAAGACACGAAATTGTACAAGAGAGATACTTACTTGTTGTTAGGTAATGTTTTTGTTACAGATAGTACAACGCTTACTATAGAACCTGGAACTGTAATTATTGGTGATTTTGAAACAAAAGGATCTTTAACTATTGCTAAAGGAGCAACTATAATGGCAGAAGGTTTAGAAACCGATCCTATAGTTTTTACCTCTAATAGAAGTGTTAAAAAAGCTGGTGACTGGGGAGGTTTGGTTTTATTAGGTGATGCTCCAACTAATAAATTCGGAAATGGTTCTATTGCTTCACAATATTTAAACCTTGATTCATCTTCTTATAGATATACAAACTATGGTGGTACGAATATCAATAGTAGTTCAGGTGTGTTAAAGTATGTGAGAATAGAATATGCAGGAAGAAAATTAAGAAAAGGATTTAATTTTGATGGAATATTATTAGCTGGAGTAGGAAATGAAACAGTATTAGAAAATATAATGGTAAGTTATTGTGCAGGAGATTCTTTTGAGATATTAGGAGGAAGAGTTAATTTACTTAAGGCAGTTTCTTACAGTTCTAACAGTAATGACTTTAAGTTTAATTTAGGATCACAATCTAATTTAGATAATTCATTGGCTGTTCGATCTCCATATGCTACTAATAGTAGCGGTGCAAGATGTTTGCAAGTTACTTCATATGATAAAAAAGAAGAAGTCGATTTTACTAAGGAAGGAACAAAAGTAGTTGCTAAAAACTTGACTTTATTAAATAATAGTACAGATTTAAGTACTCATATTAAAATGGGCTTGATTAAAGAAGCGGTTTTTATAGGTGAAAATGCTTCGCTTGATATCAATAAAAGTGTTATTTCTGGATTTAACCCAGCAGTAATATTAGATGATAAGATAACGATTAATCAAGAGAATTTGGAAAAAATTAAATTTGTTGATATGTATTTCAACAATTGTAATGGAAACATATTTAAAGAATATAATTCTAATAATGAAGACTTAGAGAATTGGTATGGGAACAGATCTTTTTATAATGTGTACGCAAAAAGTCAGAATTCTGAAACATTTATTGATTTGAAGAATAAGAAAAGACCTGACTTTAGATTACGTATTAATAAAATAATAGCAGCCAACAGTAACAAAAATTAAAATAAAGAAAATTTTATTAGTTCTCCCTTAAACCTATAAAAGAGTTCTTTTTATTAAACCAACCAACAATTATTATAAAGTGATTTTCAATTCTAATGATATTGTTATTAGAACGATAATTGTTTCTAAAAGTTTTATTAACTAAAGAGAATAATATCGTATGCGAAATTTTACTATTATTAATATTGTTGTTGTTGTTCTCCTGTTACTTTCGGGGCATATAAGCGCACAAATTGTACACCCACCTGGTTTACAATTTAGCGCAGCATGTGCAAGTCCGTCGTTTAACAGTTATAACGTATCTGTTAATTTTGAAGCGGCATTAATAAACCCTTCTAATCAATTTGTGTTAGAACTTTCTAATGAGACAGGAGATTTTTCAACTCCTATAGTGCTTTTTACTTCGGCCGCTGGGGCAATTACCGTGTCGGGTACTTTGATTAATTTTTCTGTTCCTACAGACATAGCGGGAGAAGCGTTTAAAGTTAGAGTTAAAAGTACAGATCCCGTAGCAACTAGTAGCGGATCTATAGCTTTTCCTGCATATTATAAAATTCAGGATACACCTTTTACTATTAATGATTTAAATTCTACAGGTGTTTATTGTTCTGGTGGAAGTTATTTATTAACTATAGATAATCCAGGAACAGGAGATAATGATTCTCCATTACAATATCCTTCACTTACATTTAATTGGTTTAAAGAAACAAGCCCTACTACATCTGATTTTGTTGCTTCAGGGGCAAGTTTAGAAGTAAGTGAACCTGGAACTTATTTTGTAGAAACAAATTATGGAACTTGTTCTTCAAATTCATTTTCAAATAGAGTAACTGTAAGTCAGGCTTCGTCTGGTGGGACTAGTAATATCAGTTCCAGTTTAGGGAATCCATTTTGTTCTAGTCAAGGTTTAACAACCTTAACAGCAACATCAGGTGCTAGTTACCAATGGTTTAAAGACGGTAATGAGATTATTGATGCTATAAATCGAACCTATGAAACCAACGAATCAGGAGTATACTCAGTAAATGTTACTTTAGGTAGTTGTTCAACAAGTGCATCCATAGATTTAGATGCCAATCAATTTACAAGTAGTATTGATATTCCTGAAGCTCCGGTAATGAATTTATTGCCAGCTAGTGGTACATTGACAGTAACTGTTACAGACACAGCTACCAACCCAGAATATGAGTGGTATTTAAATGAAACTTTAATAACGGGAGCTATTAATAATACTTACGAAGCAACACAGGTAGGTCGTTATAAAGCGGTTATTAAACAAACAGCAGGGTGTATATCATCAAAAGAATATCTTTTTGAAATACAAGAAACCTTTCCAGATGTTCCTAACATCCCTAATTTAATAAGCCCAAATGGTGATGGTATAAATGATACTTGGGTGATTCCCCAAGCCTATATAAGTGGAACAAATACAAAAATTACATTGATTAGTTCACAGGGAGAAATAGTATTCCAAACTAATGATTATCAAAATAATTGGCCAGTAGAAGCATTAGATTTTAAAGATGTAAATCCAGTTTACTACTATATAATAACAACTGAAACTCAACAAACAAAAAAGGGTTCAATAACGGTGATAAAATAGCGTGAAAAAATATTTATTACATATCGTTATATTTTTATGTTTTTTACAGCAATTCCATACTCAAGAAAAAGAAGATGGAGTTGTTTCGTTTGCGCTACCTGTTAGAAATTCTTTAAAGTTTAATAGATATATTATCAATCCTACTTTCAGTTTTGTAAGAGAACAAAATAAATATATTAGTTTTAATAATAAAAGACAATGGGTTCAGTTTGAAGATGCTCCACAAACATATTTATTCGGTTACTCAGGAAGATTTAGAGAAGATATAGGTGTTGGTGTTGGATTATTTCAACAAAGTTATGGCGTATTAACCACCTTTGGGGGGGTCTTAAATTTTGCTTATAATGTTGTTTTAGACAGAGATAGCAATTTAACTTTTGGTATGAATCTGGGATTTTACAAAAGTGGTTTGAACGACGGCAAAATAGTCACAAATTTTCCAGACGATTCATTAGATAATATACCTTCAAATTCATTATTAACTGTAAATCCTGGAATAAATTATGGCACAGATTTTCTTGATTTTGGACTATCAATTAATAATGCTGTTTTATATAATTTAAAAACATCAAAAATAGTTGAAGATGATCCTGAACAAAGTATTCAGGCACATGTTATGTATACAGGTTATACTAATAGTCGCGGTTTTTTTGATGAAAGTAAGTTTTCCGGATTAATTAGATCAGAATTCAAAAAGGATAAAACGGTTCTTTCCGGAATAGCTATGTTGACTGTTCCTAAAGGTATTTGGGCACAAGTAGGATACAACACTTTATATGGATTATCCGGTGGATTGGGGCTTAATATTAGCACTCAAATTTCTATAGAGTATAATTTTGAAAAAGCGATGGGAGACTTAGTAGATTTTGGAAGCTCTCATGATATTACTTTAGCTTATAAATTTAAAAATAGATACAGATATAGATATAGTGGTGATGACGAAGAAAATTCAATTATTATTCCTACTAAAAGAACAAGACGTCCTATAGCTAGGAGAAAAGCGCCTACAAAACCAAAAGTTTCGGCTAAAGAAAGAGCAGCAGCGGCAGCGAAAGCAAAAGCCGATGCAGCAGCTAGAGTAAAAGCAGCAGAAGAAAGAGCTAAAGAAAGAGCTGAAGCAGCAGCTAGGGCAAAAGAAGCCGCAGAAGCTAAAGCTAAGGCAGATGAAGAAGCAGCCAGATTAAAAGCGACAGCCGAGGCGAAAGCAAAAGCAGACGAAGCAGCTAGATTAAAGGCAGCAGCCGAGGCGAAAGCAAAAGCAGACGAAGCGGCCAGATTAAAGGCAGCAGCCGAAGCGAAAGCCAAAGCAGACGAAGCAGCCAGATTAAAGGCAGCAGCCGAAGCGAAAGCCAAAGCAGATGAAGCAGCCAGATTAAAAGCAGCAGCAGAAGCGAAAGCCAAAGCAGACGAAGCAGCCAGATTAAAAGCAGCAGCAGAAGCGAAAGCCAAAGCAGATGAAGCAGCTAGGTTAAAAGCAGCCGCCGAAGCGAAAGCCAAAGCAGACGAAGCAGCTAGATTAAAGGCAGCAGCAGAAGCGAAAGCCAAAGCAGACGAAGCGGCCAGGTTAAAAGCAGCAGCCGAAGCGAAAGCCAAAGCAGACGAAGCGGCCAGATTGAAAGCAGCAGCCGAAGCGAAAGCCAAAGCAGACGAAGCAGCTAGATTAAAGGCAGCAGCCGAAGCGAAAGCAAAAGCAGACGAAGCAGCTAGGTTAAAAGCGGCAGCCGAAGCGAAAGCAAAAGCGGATGAAGAGGCTAGGTTAAAAGCAGCAGCCGAGGCGAAAGCCAAAGCAGATGAAGAGGCCAGGTTAAAAGCAGCAGCCGAAGCGAAAGCAAAAGCAGACGAAGCAGCTAGATTAAAGGCAGCAGCAGAAGCGAAAGCCAAAGCAGACGAAGCAGCTAGATTAAAGGCAACAGCCGAAGCGAAAGCCAAAGCAGATGAAGAGGCTAGGTTAAAAGCGGCAGCCGAAGCCAAAGCAGACGAAGAAGCCAGATTAAAAGCGGCAGCAGAAGCGAAAGCCAAAGCAGACGAAGCAGCTAGATTAAAGGCAGCAGCCGAAGCCAAAGCCAAAGCAGACGAAGCGGCCAGATTAAAGGCAGCAGCCGAAGCGAAAGCAAAAGCGGATGAAGCAGCCAGATTAAAGGCAGCAGCAGAAGCGAAAGCCAAAGCAGATGAAGAGGCTAGGTTAAAAGCAGCAGCAGAAGCGAAAGCCAAAGCAGACGAAGAAGCCAGATTAAAAGCGGCAGCAGAAGCAGCGGCCAAAGCTAAAGCTGAAGAAGAAGAAAGGGCAAAATCACCAGTAGCTGATATTACCAAATCGATGAATGATTTATTAACAAGGTTAGATGAAACAGTGGCTATTAGAGATCAAGACCTTAAGGATTTAAAAGAAGAAAATGATTTAGGTGAAAAAGGTATTTTTAAAGCTCCAAGACCTTTTAAAAGTATAACAGCAGAAAATGCTGCTTTAGAATCCTTGAAATCAGAGCTTGACGGTGTTATTAATACCCGAAATGAGCAAATTGAAAAGTTAGAAAAATCATATAAAGGTTCGATTAATCCGACTGAATTGAAAATGTTAGAAAGATTGAAATCAGAACAAATACAAGCTTTAAAATCAAGAGAAAATTTAATGTCTGCATTAGATAAAATTAATGTAGCTACAGAAATAGAGAGAAAACGAAGAATTAAACGTGCGGCTTACGATAATGCAGATGACAGGCATTCAAAAGATATGGCTACATTAAATCGAATCAAACAAAATACACGTGTAAGTACGGTACCTCTTAAAGAAGAAGATTTTGATTTTGGAGAAAAACAGAGTGAAAACATACAAATTGTAAAAGATGTTAAAAATACAGAAAGTGGTTATTATTTAGTAATTGCTGTACATAATGATGTTGATAAAAGAGATGAGTTTGTAAAGAAAGCAGTATCTGCAGGACAAGCTGATATAAACTTCTTCTACGACGAAAACACTAGTAAGTATTTCATTTATTATGAGAAGTTTAATAGTGTAGAACAAGCAACAAGGGCTTTAAAAACTAAAGGTGATAAACCATATAATGGAAAAATGTCAATGGTTAAAATTGAAAATTAGAAATATGCAACAAAACTAGTCTAGCTATACTTTATCTGATTATGCCCCAATACAAATGAGGATAAAGAAGCATCAAATATAAACTATTATGAAAAAACCTACTACTTTTAAAAAAGAACTAATTGTTCTACTGATATTTTTGTTCAGTTTACAATTATTCGCTCAAAATCAAGTGCCCTTCACACCCAGATTTAATCAAGATTTGAAGGGTGATATCGTTCTGATAGGTAATAACATTTTGGGACCAAATAATAATGATTTCAATAATAACTCAACATATAACCATACGGTTAATATGAGATATATTGATATTGATTCAGATGCAACAACGTTTAGTTCATCAAGTGCGGATTTAGCAATTCCTATTAATCCTAACATTCCTCCCGCAGCCAATAGTTGTTATGAAGTTGTACATGCCGGTCTATATTGGAGTGCGGTTACAAGTGGCACTGAATCTATTACCGATGTAAAATTAAGAGGGCCCTCAGGTGGATATGTAGATATTGTGGCAGATGACACTATTTTTAATGCAGGAGGCACATCAGTAGATGGAGGTAATAGTTTTCCATATGCATGTTATGCAGATGTAACAAATATAATAAGAGCGTTAGGAACCGACCAGGGAACATATACAGTTGCCAATGTATCATCAGCTGAAGGACAAACAGATACTTTTATCCCTAGAAATGGTACAGGGTATTCTGCAGGTTGGTCTTTATTTATAGTATACCAGAACCCATCATATCCGGGTAAATCAATCACTAGTTTTGATGGTTTTAGTACCATTACCAGTGCTTCTAACCCTACGGTTGATGTCGCAGTTTCTGGATTTAGAACAGTGCCAGCACCTGCACCGGTCAGAGCAAATTTTGCATTTGCAGCTTTAGAGGGAGATAAACCAATTACTGGTGATCGTTTAAGAATTAATGGAACAAGTTTGTCCGATTTGAATCGTGCAACAAATAACTTTTTTAATAGCTCGGTAACCGGGCCACCTGTCAGACAACCTAATAGTAGTAATGCATTAGGGTTTGATACAGGTATATTAGCTATTCCTAATCCTAGCAATACTGTTATTGCTAATAATGATACGAGTGCTACAGTACGTTTAGAATCCACTGGAGACACTTATTTTCCATACTTTTTCGCTTTTGCTGTCGACATTATCGCCCCAAATATGGTACTGACTAAGACCGTTGAGGATTCTTCAGGAAACAATATTGGAGGAGGATTAGTAAATCTTGGAGAAGAATTAAATTATGTTATTGGTTTTCAAAATACAGGAAATGATGATGCTACTGGTCTCACGATTAGGGATATACTTCCTACCAATATTGAGTTTAATTACCCCGCTGACATAGGCTTATTGCCTCCGGGTGTTACAGTACAGAGTTATAACGCGGGAACCAGAGAGCTTATTTTTGCTGTAGACGATTCTGTGATTGAGGAGAATGATCCTATACTAGAAATTCGTTTTAAAGTTACGGTAGTAAGAGAATGTAGCTTATTAAATAATGCGTGTGATAATGTTGTAAGTAATCAGGCATTTTCAACATATAGAGGAACACTAAACCCTTTGTTTGTTATTTCTGATGACCCAAGTTATAGTACCAATACAGGCTGTTTAATTACACCAGGGGCTACGAACTTTTTGGCTGATATTAATTGTACGTTTGAAGAAGACGTTATACTCTGTGGAGATAATGTCGTATTAACGGCAGGTGCCGATTATGATACATATTCATGGTCAACAAGTCCTTCGGGTACTCCGGTAATAGGAACAACGCAATCTATAACAGTTACAACAGCAGATACATATTATGTTCGTAATACAGCAACGGCACCTTGTCAATCTATCGATCAAATATTTAATGTCATTACTTATGGAGCTGGGGTTACAAATCCAGTCATTCCATTTGCAGATCAAGTAGTTACATGTCCTAATGATGGAAAAGCATTACCTAATATATTTATGTGTGGTGCTAATGATACAACATTTATTGACACAAATATTACTGATGCATCCTCAATAATTTGGGAAAGATTGGACGAAACAAGCTGTGCTGCAGTTGCTGATATTAGATGTGCTAATGAAGATGCTTCTTGTGCATGGAATCAAGTCCAAACCGGACCAGATTATCTGGTAGATACAGCAGGACAATATAGATTAACGATAAATTACACAGGCGGTTGTTTTAATGAGTTTTTCTTCAATGTTTATGAAAATGTATTGAATCCTACAGTAACAACTAATGATATTATTTGTACAACACCAGGAGAAATAGTTGTAGGAGATGTTCCTAGCGGCTATGAATACAGTATTGATAATGTAAATTTTCAAGCAAGTAATATTTTTTCTATTACAACTGCAGGTATTTATACTGTTTATATTAGACAAATTGGTGTGACACCTAACCCTTGTATCTTTACAGTACCAGATATTCAAATAAGAGAAAGAAATTTTACCGTTTCAACAGACATTACACAACCCTTATGTCATAACGGACAAGGAAGTGTCTTAATAGCGGCAAATGATGTGCGTCCACAGTATTACTTTTCAATTTCCCTAGGAGGTACATTAATAAATAGTGTAGGTCCTATAGTTGCTGGTGATTATACGTTTCCGAACTTAAATCCTGGAACATATACTATAAATGTATCGACAGACGATGGTTGTGCTTATACAGGAGATATAACAATAATAAACCCGCCACTGTTAACAGCTACTGCGGCATTAACAAGTCCATTAACTTGTACGGACGGGGAGATTACCGTATATCCGGTAGGAGGTACAGCACCTTATTTCTATTTTGTAAATAGTACAACTGTTTTTCAAACCGTGCCGGTAATTCCTGTATCGAATCCAGGAGGCGTATATAATATTAGAGTAGTAGATTCTAATAACTGTTTTGTAGATTTATCAATAACGGTAGATCCCGTACTACCTCCAGATTTTAATATTACTAAAACGGATATTTTATGTGCAGGCTCAGGTAATGTTGGAGAAATAAATATTAATGTTACAAACCCTAATGGCAATAGTTTACGATATAGTATTGATAATGGGGCGACATTCTTTAATTCACCTAATTTTACAGGGCTCGCTGTTGGAAATTATGAGGTAGTCGTTGAATACACTACAGGACCAGATGTCTGTGAGACTGCACCTCAAACAATAAATATCATAGAACTTTCTGCAGTTACAGGAACAGTGACATTAACAACACCATATACTTGTATTACGAATGGTGTTATAACTGTTTCTGGAGTTTCAGGAGGAACAGGGCCTTATACATATAGTATTGATGGCGTTACTTTTCAACCAGGACTTACATTTACAGGATTAACAGATGGTACTTATACAGTTACTATAAGAGATGCCAATAATTGTACATTTGTAGCAGCACCTATAACGATAGATCCATTAGACCCACCAACAGATTTAGCTTTTAGTAGCTCAGCTCTAACTTGCCCTTTAAATGTGTCTGACGTTACAATTACTGGAACAACAGGAGGTTTAGGAACATTAGAATATCAAATAACAGCACCTGCAGCATCGGCTACAGCGTATCAAGCTTCAAATATTTTTTCAGGATTAACGCCAGGAACTTATACATTTCAGGTAAGAGATGCGGCTGATTGTACTTATAGTGAGTCTTATACCATTGATCCACTGCCAGCATTAAGCGTAGTAGGGCAATTGATAAATGATGTTACTTGTGTTGGAGCCTTAGATGGTGCAGTTCGATTTACAGTTTCAGGATCAACTGGCTTTACTTATACGATTAATGGTGGCGCTTCCGCAGCAGGAACGTCTCCTATTAATCTAACAGGTTTGGGAGCTGGAACTTATACGATTCTTATCACGGATACAACAACAAATTGCCAGGATACGGCTTCTGTAACGGTAAATGAACCACCAGTGTCATTAAGTGTTACGGCAACCGAGTCTCCTATTACTTGTGATGTTGATGGTAGTGTTGTTATTAATGCCACAGGAGGTTGGGGCGGAAATACATATACGCTTACATTACCAGATACAACAGTTTTAGGGCCGCAAGGAAGTAATACGTTTGCAAACTTAACGCAGACAGGAACTTATACGGTAACGGTTACAGACGCAAATGGATGTATAGTTACAGATACATTTACTTTAAGTTCACCAACAGCACCAACAGCTTCTATTGATGTAACATCAGATTTATGTTATGATGTAACCAATGCAGCGACGTTAGTGGTAACAGCATCAGGAGGGCAGATTCCTTATGAGTATAATATTAATGGAGGCCCTTTTGGACCTGGTAATACATTTGCTAATTTAACTCCTGGGAATTATACGATTATAGTAAGAGATGCCTATGGATGTACGGTTACTTTGCCCGCTCAAACTATTGCCCCACAATTAACGGTAAGTGCGGTTTTAACGAAAGATTTGGATTGTTCCGCTACGCCAGATGCCTTGATAACGTTTACAGTAGCGGGAGGGGTATCCCCGTATACTTATGAGATATCCGTAAATGGAGGAGCATATGGAGTTTCATCCGCAGTAACAGCAAACCCGTTTACATATTTAACGCCAAACCCAGGAGATTACAGGTTTAGAATTACCGATGCACAGGGATGTGTGGCAGAATCGAATGTTGTTACTATTGATGCGATAACAAACCCAACAGCTACGGTAATACCAGTAGACCCTACATGTAATGGCGCAGCCGATGGATCGGTACAAATAACAGCATCAGGCGGCGTAGGCCCTTATACCTATAGTTTTAACGGAAGTGCATTTACAGCAACATTGTTATATACAGGGCTAAGTGCGAATATTGTATACCCATATGTAGTAATGGACAGTAAAGGGTGTGTATTTAATGGTTCAGTAACATTAACAGAACCAACGTTATTAGCAGCAACAGCAGCAGTGGCACCCCCATTAAGCTGTAGTCCAGCTAATACGAACCAGCCAGCAACGGTAACGGTAACCGCTACACCAGGGACAGGGACAGCACCATACGAATACAGTTTTAACGGATCAGGGTTTAGTGCAACCAACACATTAAGTGTAAACGATAACGGATCAGATCAAACGATAAACTATATAGTAAGAGATGCACAAGGGTGTACCGTTCCAGGTTCTATAGTAGTAACGGCGTTAGATCCACCAACAGATTTAAGTTTTGGATCTACACCAGTTACCTGTACAGATATAACCAGTAATGTAACCCTGACAGCAACAGGCGGGGTAGGACCATTAACCTATGCGATTTTATCACCAGCATCAGCAACAGGAAATGTTACAGGGCTTAATACTGGAGTTTTCATAGGCTTAGCCCCAGACACCTATTTATTTGAAGTAAGAGATGCCAATGGATGTTATTACACAGAATCATATACGGTAGATCCAGTAATCAATATAACAGTTTCAGGATCATTGGTTAGTGATGTTAATTGTAATGGTGGATCAGATGGCGCAGTAAGTTTCTCAGTAGGAAGCTTTACAGGAACCTATGATTATACTATAACAGGCGGCATCGTACCAATAGTACCAGTAGTTGGTTTAGCTCAATCAGGAGCCACAGTTAACTTACCAGGTTTAGCAGTTGGGATTTATACTATAGATGTAACAGATAATACAACAGATTGTACAGCTACATTTGCAGTAACCGTAAATGAACCGGCCAATCCTTTAGCATTTACAGCAGTAGGAACCAATGTATTCTGTACAAATTATAACTCACAAATAACGGTAACGGCCACAGATGGTACAGGGCCTTATACTTATATAGCACTTGCATCAGGAGCTCCGGCACCTTTACCAGGAGCATATGGTAACAGTAATGTTTTAACAGTAGACACAAGTTTAGGGACAGTTTTAGCTTGGGATGTATATGTTTTAGATGCTAATGGTTGTCCAGCAATGAGCACCATAAATATCACTAATGATCCATTGCCAACAATCAATCCAGTAGCACAACAATGTTACGTAGGAAGTCCTTTAAATATAACATTAGTAGAGGGAACAGGTACGGCCATAGCACCATTAACCTATAGTATAGGCAGTGGTTTTCAAGCGAGTCCAAACTTTGTAATTAATACCCCAGGAACCTATACATTAACAGTAAGAGATGGAAATGGATGTGAGGCGACAACACCTTATGTGGTTGATCCTCAGTTAACGGTAGGAGCTGTATTAACGAAGGAGTTAGATTGTTCCGTTACGCCCGATGCCTTGATAACGTTTACAGTTGCGGGAGGGGTATCTCCGTATACTTATGAGATATCCGTAAATGGAGGAGCATATGGAGTTTCATCCGCAGTAACAGCAAACCCGTTTACATATTTAACGCCAAACCCAGGAGATTACAGGTTTAGAATTACCGATGCACAGGGATGTGTGGTAGAATCCAATGTTGTTACTATTGATGCGATAACAAATCCAACAGCAACAGTAACATCAGTAAACCCTACTTGTTTTGGAGCAGCCGATGGATCGGTACAAATAACAGCATCAGGCGGCGTAGGCCCTTACACTTATAGTTTTAACGGAAGTGCATTTACAGCAACATTGTTATATACAGGGCTAAGTGCGAATATTGTATACCCATATGTAGTAATGGACAGTAAAGGGTGTGTATTTAATGGTTCAGTAACATTAACAGAACCAACGTTATTAGCAGCAACAGCAGCAGTGGCACCCCCATTAAGCTGTAGTCCAGCTAATACGAACCAGCCAGCAACAGTAACGGTAACCGCTACACCAGGGACAGGGACAGCACCATACGAATACAGTTTTAACGGATCAGGGTTTAGTGGAACCAACACATTAAGTGTAAACGATAACGGATCAGATCAAACAATAAACTATATAGTAAGAGATGCACAAGGGTGTACCGTTCCAGGTTCTATAGTAGTAACGGCGTTAGATCCACCAACAGCTTTAAGTTTTGGATCTACACCAGTTACCTGTACAGATATAACCAGTAATGTAACCCTGACAGCAACAGGCGGGGTAGGACCATTAACCTATGCGATTTTATCACCAGCATCAGCAACAGGAAATGTTACAGGGCTTAATACTGGAGTTTTCATAGGCTTAGCCCCAGACACCTATTTATTTGAAGTAAGAGATGCCAATGGTTGTTATTACACAGAATCATATATAGTAGACCCAGTAACCAATATAACAGTTTCAGGATCATTGGTTAATGATGTTAATTGTAATGGAGGCTCAGATGGCGCAGTAAGTTTCTCAGTAGGAAGCTTTACAGGAACCTATGATTATACTATAACAGGCGGCATCGTACCAATAGTACCAGTAGTTGGTTTAGCTCAATCAGGAGCCACAGTTAACTTACCAGGTTTAGCAGTTGGGATTTATACTATAGATGTAACAGATAATACAACAGATTGTACAGCTACATTTGCAGTAACCGTAAATGAACCGGCCAATCCTTTAGCATTTACAGCAGTAGGAACCAATGTATTCTGTACAAATTATAACTCACAAATAACGGTAACGGCCACAGATGGTACAGGACCATATACTTATATAGCACTTGCATCAGGAGCTCCGGCACCTTTACCAGGAGCATATGGTAACAGTAATGTTTTAACAGTAGACACAAGTTTAGGGACAGTTTTAACTTGGGATGTATATGTTTTAGATGCTAATGGTTGTCCAGCAATGAGCACCGTTAATATCACTAATGATCCATTGCCAACAATCAATCCAGTAGCACAACAATGTTACGTAGGAAGTCCTTTAAATATAACATTAGTAGAGGGAACAGGTACGGCCATAGCGCCATTAACCTATAGTATAGGCAGTGGTTTTCAAGCGAGTCCAAACTTTGTAATTAATACCCCAGGAACCTATACATTAACAGTAAGAGATGGAAATGGATGTGAGGCGACAACACCTTATGTGGTTGATCCTCAATTACAGGCAATTGCTGCTTTAACAAAAGGTTTAGATTGTTCCGTTTCACCAGATGCAGCTATTGATGTGAACATATCAGGAGGAAATGCGAACTACACAGCGTATGAAGTTTCTATAAATGGAGCTGCTTACGTACCGGTGTTACCAGCACCAGTAGGCGCGTCATTTACATATCCAACCTCTGTTGTAGGAACATATGAGTTTAGAATAACAGATACAAACATAACAGGCGGTACTTGTACGGTAATAACCAATGAAATTACAGTGGTAGCTTTAGTACCGGTAACAGCATTAGATGTACAGTTGGATCCTACATGTAATGGTTATACAGATGGTTCTATTACCTTAACGGCCACAGCAGGTCAGGCTCCTTTTACTTATAGTATAGATGGAGGTGCTACTTTTGTGTCTACCAATGTATTTGGAGGTTTGGGAGCAGGTGTCTATAATTATGTGGTAAGAGATAATTTAAGTTGTACAGTAGCAGGGTCTGTAACATTAAATAACCCGTCACCAATTATTGCTAATGTTCAGCCATTTGGGTTATCATGTACAGGTATGGTACCAACACCAGGAAGAATTGAAGTTAGTATAACTTCAGGAGGTACAGCAAATTATACTTATACTTTATTAGATAATACCTTTACGCAAGTTGGATTAGCACATGTTGAAGCATCAGCAGCACCAACTCCAACACATACTTTTGGAGGATTATCCTTTGGAGATTATTATGTTAGAATTGTAGATGACAACGGTTGTGAATTCAACAGTGGCTCTATAAGAGTAAATACAACACCGGATTTATTATTAACTGGTAATGTAGATACAAATAATTGTGCTACTGGAGTGGATTATACCGTTACAACAATAGGAGGAACAGGACCTTATAATTATTCGATTTTAGGTCAACCTGAAACAGTTGGACCAGCTGTTTATACTTTTACTGGACTATTACATAATGTAAGTTACTTTTTACAGGTAAGAGATGCGAATAATTGTATTTTTGTTTTACCTATTGTAACGCCAGCACCACCATCTACGATAGCCATATCGGGTACAACAGTGACCAACGTAACTTGTAATGGTGCTGATGATGGTACATTTGCATTTACCGTTGAAAATTATGACCCTACGGTTACAGATATTGATTATAGACTATTAAATGCTCTAACATTATTACCATTACCAACACCAGTAAACGGAACACTAGTTGGACCGGCAGGAGGGCCAGTATCACATACTATTACTGCTTTACCTCCGGGTAATTATGTTTTAGAAGCTAGAGAGGCAACAGGAACGCTTTGTGCTAGTACATTTACTTTTGAAATTACACAACCGACACAACCAGTTTCTACAACAGTTTCAAACTTGGTACCTTCAAATTGTAATGCTGATGCCCAATTTACACTTACAACAGTAGGAGGTACAGGACCTTATACTTATGCAGCAGTAATACAAGGAGCACCAGCTCCGTTAGTAGGCGCTTATGGTAGTAGTAATGTTATCACAGTTAATACAAATTCGGGATCAGATTTAGATTGGGATGTGTATGTTTTAGATGCCAATGGTTGTCCTACAATGATCACCGTTAGTGTTACTCATGACCCATTACCAACAATCAATCCAGTAGCACAACAATGTTACGTAGGGAGTCCTTTAAATATAACATTAGTAGAGGGAACAGGTACGGCCATAGCACCATTAACCTATAGTATAGGAAGTGGTTTTCAAGCGAGTCCAAACTTTGTAATTAATACCCCAGGAACCTATACATTAACAGTAAGAGATGGAAATGGATGTGAGGCAACAACACCTTATGTTGTAGAACCACAATTATTGGCAAATGCAACATTAACGAAAGAGTTAACGTGTTCGTTACCAGCCGAAGCAACAATAGATGTTGTTGTATCAGGAGGAACGACAACATATACGACCTATGAGGTTTCAACAGATGGCGGTGCTACTTATTCAGCAGTCTTACCGGCACCGGTAGGAGCTACGTTTACATATTCAACCGCAGTAGCAGGAACGTATCAGTTTAGAATAACAGATACAAACAGTTGTGAAATAGTAACGAATGCAACTACTATTGATGCGATAACAAACCCAACAGCTACGGTAACATCAGTAGACCCTACATGTAATGGCGCAGCCGATGGTTCAGTACAAATAACAGCATCAGGCGGCGTAGGCCCTTATACCTATAGTTTTAACGGAAGTGCATTTACATCAACATTATTATATACAGGGTTAAGTGCAAATATTGCATACCCATATGTAGTAAGAGACAGTAAAGGTTGTGAATTTAATGGTTCAGTAACATTATCAGAGCCATTGGCATTATTAGCAACAGCAGCAGTGGCACCCCCATTAAGCTGTAGTCCAGCTAATACGAACCAGCCAGCAACGGTAACGGTAACCGCTACACCAGGGACAGGGACAGCACCATACGAATACAGTTTTAACGGATCAGGGTTTAGTGCAACCAACACATTAAGTGTAAACGATAACGGATCAGATCAGACGATAAACTATATAGTAAGAGATGCACAAGGGTGTACCGTTCCAGGTTCTATAGTAGTAACGGCGTTAGATCCCCCAACAGATTTAAGTTTTGTATCACCAGCAGTTACATGTACAAATTTAACCAGTGATGTAACCCTGACAGCAACAGGCGGGGTAGGACCATTAACCTATGCGATTTTATCACCAGCATCAGCAACAGGAAATGTTACAGGGCTTAATACTGGAGTTTTCATAGGCTTAGCCCCAGACACCTATTTATTTGAAGTAAGAGATGCCAATGGATGTTATTACACAGAATCATATACGGTAGATCCAGTAATCAATATAACAGTTTCAGGCTCATTAGTTAGTGATGTTAATTGTAATGGAGGCTCAGATGGCGCAGTAAGTTTCTCAGTAGGAAGCTTTACAGGAACCTATGATTATACTATAACAGGTGGCATCGTACCAATAGTACCAGTAGTTGGTTTAGCTCAATCAGGAGCCACAGTTAACTTACCAGGCTTAGCAGTTGGGACTTATACGATAGATGTAACAGATAATACAACAGATTGTACAGCTACGTTTCCAGTAACCGTTGGAGAGCCAGCGAATCCTTTAGCATTTACAGCAGTAGGAACCAATGTATTCTGTACAAATTATAACTCACAAATAACGGTAACGGCCACAGATGGTACAGGGCCTTATACTTATATAGCACTTGCATCAGGAGCTCCGGCACCTTTACCAGGAGCATATGGTAACAGTAATGTTTTAACAGTAGACACAAGTTTAGGGACAGTTTTAGCTTGGGATGTATATGTTTTAGATGCTAATGGTTGTCCAGCAATGAGCACCATAAATATCACTAATGATCCATTGCCAACAATCAATCCAGTAGCACAACAATGTTACGTAGGGAGTCCTTTAAATATAACATTAGTAGAGGGAACAGGTACGGCCATAGCACCATTAACCTATAGTATAGGAAGTGGTTTTCAAGCGAGTCCAAACTTTGTAATTAATACCCCAGGAACCTATACATTAACAGTAAGAGATGGAAATGGATGTGAGGCAACAACACCTTATGTTGTAGAACCACAATTATTGGCAAATGCAACATTAACGAAAGAGTTAACGTGTTCGTTACCAGCCGAAGCAACAATAGATGTTGTTGTATCAGGAGGAACGACAACATATACGACCTATGAGGTTTCAACAGATGGCGGTGCTACTTATTCAGCAGTCTTACCGGCACCGGTAGGAGCTACGTTTACATATTCAACCGCAGTAGCAGGAACGTATCAGTTTAGAATAACAGATACAAACAGTTGTGAAATAGTAACGAATGCAACTACTATTGATGCGATAACAAACCCAACAGCTACGGTAACATCAGTAGACCCTACATGTAATGGCGCAGCCGATGGTTCAGTACAAATAACAGCATCAGGCGGCGTAGGCCCTTACACTTATAGTTTTAACGGAAGTGCATTTACAGCAACATTGTTATATACAGGGCTAAGTGCGAATATTGTATACCCATATGTAGTAATGGACAGTAAAGGGTGTGTATTTAATGGTTCAGTAACATTAACAGAACCAACGTTATTAGCAGCAACAGCAGCAGTGGCACCCCCATTAAGCTGTAGTCCAGCTAATACGAACCAGCCAGCAACGGTAACGGTAACCGCTACACCAGGGACAGGGACAGCACCATACGAATACAGTTTTAACGGATCAGGGTTTAGTGGAACCAACACATTAAGTGTAAACGATAACGGATCAGATCAAACAATAAACTATATAGTAAGAGATGCACAAGGGTGTACCGTTCCAGGTTCTATAGTAGTAACGGCGTTAGATCCACCAACAGCTTTAAGTTTTGGATCTACACCAGTTACCTGTACAGATATAACCAGTAATGTAACCCTGACAGCAACAGGCGGGGTAGGACCATTAACCTATGCGATTTTATCACCAGCATCAGCAACAGGAAATGTTACAGGGCTTAATACTGGAGTTTTCATAGGCTTAGCCCCAGACACCTATTTATTTGAAGTAAGAGATGCCAATGGTTGTTATTACACAGAATCATATATAGTAGACCCAGTAACCAATATAACAGTTTCAGGATCATTGGTTAATGATGTTAATTGTAATGGAGGCTCAGATGGCGCAGTAAGTTTCTCAGTAGGAAGCTTTACAGGAACCTATGATTATACTATAACAGGCGGCATCGTACCAATAGTACCAGTAGTTGGTTTAGCTCAATCAGGAGCCACAGTTAACTTACCAGGTTTAGCAGTTGGGATTTATACTATAGATGTAACAGATAATACAACAGATTGTACAGCTACATTTGCAGTAACCGTAAATGAACCGGCCAATCCTTTAGCATTTACAGCAGTAGGAACCAATGTATTCTGTACAAATTATAACTCACAAATAACGGTAACGGCCACAGATGGTACAGGACCATATACTTATATAGCACTTGCATCAGGAGCTCCGGCACCTTTACCAGGAGCATATGGTAACAGTAATGTTTTAACAGTAGACACAAGTTTAGGGACAGTTTTAACTTGGGATGTATATGTTTTAGATGCTAATGGTTGTCCAGCAATGAGCACCGTTAATATCACTAATGATCCATTACCAACAGTAACAGTTCCTGTAATGGCTACATGTATAGGAGGAGCAGACCCATTTACTTTTACAATAACTGGGAGTTCAGGTGTAGCACCTTTAGAATATTCTATAGGAACTGGTTTCCAATCTAGCGGAACATTTACGGTTTCTACAGCAGGAACTTATACAGTAACAGTAAGAGATGCTAATGGTTGTACAGCAACTAGTACTCCTGTAACTGTTTATGAACCTTTAGATTTAACACCAGTAATAACGACATTGCCTAGCTGTACTAATGATGATGGTGTGATCACGATAACACCATCTGGAGGTTCAGGAGGACCTTATACTTTTGCTATAAGTCCGAGTCCAGCATCAATAAGCATTTCTAGTAACGTGATTTCTGGTGTACCATCAGGAACCTATACGATTACAATAACCGATACGGTGACTACATGTATAAGTACGGCTTCAGTAACTTTAGACCCTGCAACACCAGTAACATTTACGACATCGGTAGTCGATGTAAGCTGTAATGGCGGCAATGATGGTTCAATCACTGTAAGTTTACCTGCTAGTAATGATAATCCAGTTTATACTTATGAGATAACGGCACCTATAGTGGTAGCCCCACAGACCTCAAATATTTTTACAGGATTAATAGCTGGAACTTATACAGTGCGAGTAAACTCAGGTAGAGGGTGTTTCTTTGCCGATGATATTACTGTTACAGAACCATCTCTTCTAACAGTTTCAGGAACGGCGACTGCTTATACGTGTGCACCAGATAATTCTGTAAACACGTCTACATTAACCATTAATGAAGGAGCGGGAACAGGAACTGCACCATATGTATATAGTATTGATGGTACAAATTATTTTACCACAAATACGTTTGATATCATTGACACGGGAAGTGCACAAAATATCAGCATCTTTGTAAGAGATGATAATGGATGTATAGCGACCAATACGGTTGCTATAGCACCATTGCCAACATTAACAGCAGCCACAGTGGTCGTTGCAACACCTATTGATTGTAATGGTACAGGTTCGGTTGCAATAACCGTTACCGGAGGTTCTGGTAACTTTAGTTATCAAATGTTGCCAGGTGGTACGCCACAGGCTTCAAATATATTTAGTATAACAGCTCCCGGGGATTATTATTTCCAGGTAAATGACTTAACTACAGGTTGTACGATAGTAACACCGCCATTTACTGTAGCTCCTTTTGATACTATTGATGCAGTGATAACTGCAACAACAGCGGTCACTTGTTTTACAGACACTAATGGGGTATTTGAAATTAATGTAACGGGTTATACAGGACCTTATAATTATGATATATTAGATAGCACAGGTGCCTCAGTAAGAGGTCTTACAGCTGCTAATACATCTACTAATCCTGAAGTAGTCATGGGATTGTCAGGAGGTAATTACACAGTGGTTGTGACAGAAACAGCTAGTCCGTTTTGTACAACAACATCGAATGTAGTTACTATAGATTCTCCTGCTACGCCACTAACAGTGGTAGCAACAGAAACTGCTAATGTAACCTGTGATAATAATATAGGAACTATTACTGCTGTTGCCAGTGGAGGTAGAGGTACTTATGAGTATGAATTAACAGGAGCAGCTACAGTTGCTTATTCTCCAAACGGAACGTTTAGAAACTTGGCAGCAGGAGCTTATACTGTAAATGTAAGAGATGCAGGAGGTTGTATAGCTTCCGATCCAATTACGCTTACGATTCCAACACCTATTAGTGCAACGGTAACCCCAAGTACAAACTTATTGTCTTGCTTTGGTGATACAAATGCTACAATAACTGTAAGTTTAGTGACTGGTGGACAAGGAAGTAATTATTCTTATTCACTTAATATGATTTCGCCAACGGCGACTACATCAGGTCCTCAAACATCGCCTGTATTTACTAATTTAGGAGCAGGAACTTATAATGTGACTGTAACCGATGGTTATAATTGTGTGTTTAACTCACCTAATATTGTTATAAATGAGCCTACTCAAATACAAACAACTTTAGCAAGTGCGACTTCACAAACCTGTTTAACAAGTTCTACATTAACATTAAGTGCTACAGGAGGAACAGGGCCATATACGTATAGTGATACTCAAAATTTTGTAACAACATTAGGATCATTTGCATCATCAACGACATTCCCGGTAGGGGTCGGAACTCATGTATATTATGTGAGAGATGCTAATGGTTGTAATGCGAATGTGTCTAATGAAATTAAAATTGATCCGCTTCCAGCTTTAACAGCAGATATAGTGTCTACTAACATTAATTGTGCAGGCGATAATACAGGGAGCATAGTTGCCACGGCTCAAGGAGGTTTGGGTAATTATGTTTACACCTTACAAGACGCTTCTGGAACTAATATAACGCCAGTAACACAAAATAGTCCAGGTGTTTTTACAGATCTAGTAACTGGAATTTATCAAGTAAGAGTCGATAGTGGAGATTGTGTGTTTACTTCGGCAACTATTAATATTACAGAGCCTGCAAATCCATTAATAGCAAGTTTTGTGACAAGTGCCGTAACGTGTCCTGGTACTAATGATGGTATTTTACAAATAAATGCTTCAGGTGGTACAGGGGTTATTAGATATGCTATTTCTCCTAGGTTAGATCAATTTTTTGAAACATCTACATTTGAGAATCTTGCTCCTGGTACTTATCAAGTCATAGCGCAGGATGAATTGGGTTGTTTCGTATTTGATAATTTCACTATAGATGCTCCAGTTCCAGTAATACTGACTATTGTACCTAATTCATTGATTCCTGAGATTTGTGAGGGTGATATGGATGGCGAATTTAGTGTTGATATTTCTGGAGGGGTTTTACCATATAGTGTTGCCTTAGATGATATAAATGGTACTTACATAACAGGAGCTCCAACTCAAACAGTATTTGATTTCACAAATCTTGGAGGCGGAGACCATATAGTTTATGTTAGAGATGCTCTTGGTTGTGAGTCTGAATGGACTATAACATTCCCGGAATCGGTGATAATTAATCCCGAAGCTAGTGTTGAATATGGTTGTACAGGTAATTTATCAACCAATACCGTTACGGTAACTGTGGATGCTAGTATAACAAATCCAACAGATTTAGATTATTCGTTAAATGGTGGGCCATATCAAGCTAGTAATGTGTTTGTAAACGTGCCGGCTGGATTAGATCATTTTATAGATGTAAGACATACGAATGGTTGTATTCAAAGAACAGAAACTTTCGATATTTCTCAATTCGATCCATTAACACTTGTTTTAGAAGATGGTGGATTAAATGAAATCGTTGCAGTAACCGGTGGAGGTTCTGAACCATTTGAATACACGCTTAATGATGAATCTTATGGTAGTACTAACACGTTTATTATTTATGCATCTGGAGATTATACAGTCACTGTGACAGACAGTAAAGGTTGTGTTGCTACAGCTACTAGATATTTTGAATATATAGATGTATGTATTTCTAATTACTTTACGCCAGATGGAGATGGTAATCTTGATGAATGGGGTCCAGGCTGTACGTCTCAATATAAAGATCTTACTTTCGATATTTTCGATAGATATGGTCGAGAGATAGCAACATTACGTGTGGGAGATACATGGGATGGAAAATATAATGGCTCTGAGCTTCCAACTGGAGATTATTGGTATGTTTTAAAACTCAATGACCCAAAGGACGATCGTGAATTTGTTGGACATTTTACACTTTATAGATAATGAAAATAAAGGATTATGATTTTAAAAATTAAAATGATTCAAATGCAAAAACTATTTATATATGTATGTCTCTTGGTTATAGCTAACAGCTATAGCCAAGAGTTAAACTTACCTGTTTTTACGCAGTATTTGGCAGAAAACAACTTTGTAGTTTCTCCTGCATATGCCGGAATTGGAGATAACCTAAAGACTAGAGCTAATGGATTGACACAATGGGTTGGTATAAAAGATGCACCTCAGAACCAATCTATTTATGCTGATTTTAGAATTGCGGACCGCTCTGGGATAGGTGTATCTCTTTACAATGATAGTAATGGACTTACCATTCAACAAGGAGCCAAATTTTCTTTTGCACATCATCTTATCTTAGATTATTATGCTAAGATGTACTTATCATTTGGTATTTCTTATAACCTCAATAGTTTTAGAATTGACGTTGATAAATTTGAACCTTCTTCTCAAGATCCTTTCCCTGTTATACCAACAGATGATAGATCTACTTCAAATAATAACTTTGATGTTAGTGCCTTGTACAGGTTTAAAGGTTTTTTTATGAGCTTTAATGCTAATAATATTCTAGGTAAAGATATTGACGAAACTATTAGAACATTTGAACCAAATTTACTTTTAAATTATCAAATATACTCTGGATATACATTTCGAGGCCCTAAAAAAAGTGGTTTAGAATTTGAACCGTCGGTTTATTATCAATTGTTTAGTAGTGATAAAAGATCAAGTACAGATTTAAATTTTAAATTTAGAAAGTTTAGTAGAAATGAAGATTATTATTGGGCTGGAATATCGTATCGTTTTCTTAATGATCAATTTTTTAAGCCTTTGAACATTGGACCAATGGTCGGTTTTAAGAAGTCTATTTTCTATTTAGGTTATGCTTATCAAATTACAACTAATAACCTGTCCAGTTTCAACTCTGGTACACATATGGTTACTATAGGATTAGACTTTTTACGTGGTATTAGTAACTGTCCATGTACACAAAGCCCTGTGCATTAATTAAACTTATTTTTATTTTATAATAAGAAATAATGTATTCTATTTTTTAAATATGTGATTACTTTTTTGAAAAAAAGTGATCATTTTAGTTATATGCGCATTATAGCTGTTTTTCTTCACCCACGCTTTAATTAGATAAAGTATATTAGTATCTATTAAACATTATTCTCTTATAATTTATACCCAAATTGGTATTAGATACTCAACAAAAAAATGATTCAAGATAACTAGCCAAAAGGTTGAAAGTCTATTTCAACTTATAAACCACCGTTTTTAACTTTCCAGATTCAATAGTATTTATTTGGTATTAAAGAGGCGATCAAATTAAAAATATCAGCGTTCTCTAAAAGTCAATACTCATGTTGAATTTATGTTGTGCACGACATAAATATGTATTTGTTATTTGTAATTCTTTATAAGTAATTATTTCCAGAACTACCCGTTCTAAGTTTTATTTGTTGTTATTTAAAGAATACTTTGTCAAACAAAAAGATAATTTTAACATTTTATTAATAGGGTAAAATAAAATACTGGCGTCTTAACCTACATACAAACAAAAACAAATACTAATGATTAAACAACAAGTTAAAACAATTGCTTTTTTACTATTTATAGTAAGCACCATAACTAATTTGCTTGCACAAGAGGTGGTAAAAAGCGTAGATTCAAACAGTCTACTACCTATAGACCAAAGTATAAAAAAGGGAGTGCTCCCAAATGGTTTAACTTATTACCTAAAAAGTACAGATATTACTAAAGATGTAGCGAGTTATTATATTATCCAAAATGTAGGTTCTGTTTTAGAAAACGATGATCAACAAGGTTTGGCTCATTTTTTAGAACACATGGCGTTTAATGGAACCAAAAACTTTGAAGGAAAAGGTATTTTAAATACAATGCAAAAACATGGACTAGTTTTTGGAAAAGACATTAATGCTTATACATCTTTTGATGAGACCGTATACAATATAAACAATATCCCTACAACACCAGAACTAATAGATACAGGCTTATTGGTATTACATGATTGGTCAAATTATTTATTACTTACAGATGAGGAAATTGATGCAGAAAGAGGTGTTATTAAAGAAGAATGGCGTACACGCCAGAATGGCGGTATGCGAATCCTTCAGAAAAATATAGGCACCATGTTTAATGATTCAAAGTATGCACAACGTATGCCAATTGGATTAATGGATATCGTTGATAATTTTGAATACAAAGCATTACGTGACTTTTATCATGATTGGTATAGAACCGATTTACAAGCTATTGCTATTATAGGGGATATAGATGTTAATCAAGTTGAAAAAAAAATTAAAGCATTATTTTCAAAGATTCCAGCTGTCAATAATCCTAAAGAACGTTTTGTTGTTAATATTCCGGATAATGACGTTATGTTGTATTCTATGGCTATGGACGAAGAGGTATCTACATCTAGTATAAGTTTTGGAATAAGACACCCGAAGCCTTTAAAAGAAGAAACCGTAGCAAGCTTAAAAGAATCTTTATTAAATAATATGATAACTAGTATGTTATCCGCAAGAATCAATGAGCTTTCTAGAAAACCAGAAGCTACTTTTTTAGGTGCAGGCATAGGCTATTCAGATCATTCTAGATCAACAAAAGCTTTTAACATTTCTGTGTCTCCAAAGCCAAATCAACAGCATGCAGCATTTAAATCAGTTTTAACAGAAGTTAATAGAGCTGTGAAATTTGGGTTTTCTAAAGCTGAGATAGAACGAATTATTACAAATTTCACTAGTTATTACGAAAACCAGATCAGTAAAAAAGACGATATGTCTCATAGTCGTATCGTTCAATTAATACAGGATAATTATTTAACTAATGTAGCTATTACAGATATTGAAAAAGAATTTGAGATTGTAAAAAGAATTTTTAGCACATTAAAATCAGATGAAATTAATGTAGCACTTAAAAAGTTATACGCAGATAAAAATAGATTTTTAACTGTTACTGGTGTAAAAGGTAATAATAATTTGACTAAAGAAGATGCATTAAATATTATTAGCAAAGTGGAAAATGATGCCTCTATAGAAGCTTATACAGATGAATTTGGAGGAAAAACATTAATTTCTGGTATTACGATTAAAAAAGGTGCTATTACATCTGAAGAAGAAAATAAAATTTTAGGTTCTACAACATTTACTTTGGATAATGGCATTAAAGTACATTACAAGTATGCCAATAAGAATGCAAACGATGTAAAACTAATGGGACTAAGTAAAGGAGGTACATCGTTATTAAAAGATACAGATTTGCCTTCAGCAAATTTATTAGGTAATGTTATACAATACTCTGGATTAGGAGATTATTCTGCTACAGATTTGCCAAAAGTGTTGGCTGGTAAAACTGCGAGTGCCTCAGTTAGTGTTTCAAATTTATCAGAAAGCGTTTCAGGTTCATCTGTAACAAAAGATACAGAAACCATGTTACAGATGGTATACCTTCGTTTCGTAAAGCCCCGTTTTGATGAGAATGGATTTAACGTCATCATGCAAAATGTAGAAAATTACAAAATAAGAAGAAAAGAAAATGTAGCTGAGAAAATGAAAGATAGTATGACGGTTACGTTATACGGAAATAATAATCCAAAACGCCGTCTGTTTAATGACGATTTTATTAAAGATATTTCTTTTGATAAAATAAAGGTTATCTATAATGACAGGTTTAGTAATGCAGCAGATTTCGAATTTTTTATTGTAGGTGATATTCAAAAAGATGCTTTAAAACCTTTATTAGAAAAGTATATAGCGAGTATACCAACCAACGATATAAAGGAAAATTGGAAAAACAATTCCACACCATGGTTAAGTGGAAAAATAGATAAAGACATTTATCTAAAAATGGAAGACCCAAAAAGTTCTGTAAGGATTTCATATAAAAATGATTATGAGTATAGTTTAAAAAATGCCTTGATAGCTCGTACATTAGGAGATATGTTGGATTTAAGGTATACAGAAACTTTAAGAGAAGAAGAAGGAGGGACTTATGGAGCTAGCACCAGTGCGGGTTTATCTAAACGTCCATTGCAAAAAGCATCTATTTCTGTGAATTTTGATTGTAACCCAGAAAAGGTAGAAACTTTAATAGCTATTGTGCATGAAGAAATAAATAAAATAGCGCAGGGTAATATTATTCAAGTAGATTTAGATAAAACGCTAACAAATTATTTAAAAGAAAGAAAGCAGCAAAAAGATTATAATAGTTACGATATGAGTTTGTTAACACGTTTTTATCGTGAGGGGTATAATATGAACGATTCAAAGAATTTTGAAGATATTATTAATAGTATTACAACAAAAGATATTCAAAACTTTGTAAAAACATTCTTAAAAGACGCAAAATCATATGAAATTGTATTCAAACCTAAAGTTTAATCGGTGTTGTTTATAAATAAATAATATATATAATTAAAAGTGCTGGTATCTTTCTTTATACTTTTGTTTTAGTGTAAATTATTTGAGTTAGTTAGAAATAAATGGAAGATAGCAAAAGGGTTATTTTATATAAAATAACCCTTTAAAAAAATATTATGAAAAGCTTATTCTTCTATTTTCTTTAACTAAATTCATCTTGATAATTCCGAAATAAAATCAAAAACCCTATCCAAAATAGGATTTCTATTGTGCTTATTCCAAACAATTGAAAGTGTGGTTTTTTGTTTTATTTTAGATAATTCAATAAACTTTACTTTTTTGTTATTGATATCTATTAGAGATTTAGGAACAATAGATACTCCAAAACTATTTTCTACAAGTTTATATATGGAGCTTGCATGAATGGTATTATGAGAAACAATAGGAGAAAAACCACTATCATCAAAAATTTGCATCACTTTTTCATAATAGGTAGCGCTATATTTTGGATCGAATAAAATAAATGACTCCTCCTTTAATTGATATAAACCCTTAAAGTTTTCTTTATTCAGAGCATGGTTATGCGGTAATACGAGGCAAAAATTTTCTTTTAAAATAGGTGTAATTTCCAATTCTTTTGGCACACGGTCTAAACGCACAAAGCCTAAATCTATATGGTATGAAAGTAACTCTTCTATTTGTTTATGATTATCCATTTCCTTTAGATTAAAAAGGACATTAGGATGTTCTTTTTTAAATTCTATTAATAAATTTGGAATTATTTCCTGCATGGCAGAACCTACATAGCCAAATTTTAAATCACCTTTTTTTCCATCATTTAACAATTTTGCGTGATAAAAAGTATGTTCCAGGCTTTTTAAATTTAATGCTAATTCTTCTTTAAGATATTCACCAGCTTTAGTTAGTATGACCTTTCTATTATGCCTTTCAAATAAAAGAACCCCCAAATCATCTTCCATCTGTTTAATTTGTCTACTTAATCCTGGCTGGGAAATAAATAATCGCTCTGCAGCTTTTCTAAAATGTAAATCTTTAGCAACCGCTAAAAAGTATTTTATATGTCTTAACTCTATTTGATAACTCATAGTTATTATTTAGGGACTTAAATAGTATTGTTGGTTATCAAAAATAGAAATAACTTTGTTATTCACCAATTTTTATAAAATGACATTCAAATACGGTATAGATAATTTGACAGTTGATAAGGTATTAGCCATTTCTAAAGGCGAATTAAATGGGGTTATCACTGTTGAAGCAAAAGAACAAGTGATAGCCTGTAGAAAGAAAGTTGAGACTATGGCAGCTGGACATAAAGCGGTGTATGGCATTAATACTGGATTCGGACCATTATGCGACGTTCAAATCACCGCAGAAGAGACCAATAAATTACAAGAAAACCTGTTGATTACACATGCAGTTGGTGTTGGAAACCCTATAGACAAAGAGTTGTCTAAGATTATGATGATTTGTAAGGTTCATGCTTTATGTCAAGGGTATTCGGGAGTCCGATTAGAATTAATTGAAAGAATTTTATATTTCATTGACAATAATTTATTGCCCGTAGTCCCTGAGCAAGGTTCTGTTGGAGCATCAGGAGACTTGGCACCATTATCACATTTATTTTTACCTTTAATAGGAGAAGGAGAATTTTGGATTGATAATAAAATTGAGCAAGCAAAAATTGGATTAGAAAAACATCAATTAACACCTTTAACATTGCAGGCTAAAGAAGGCCTGGGTTTAATAAATGGTACGCAATTTATTTTGGCACATGCTATTATTGGCTTAAATAAAATGGCCTATTTATTAGATTTAGCGGATGTTTCTGGTGCTATGAGTATAGAAGGCTATCAAGGGAGCTCTTCTCCGTTTAGAGAGGAATTACATAGAATACGCCCTTTTAAAGGCACTATAAAAGTTGCTGAAAGAATGTCTATGTTACTTCATAAGTCACAAAATTTAAACTCTCATGAAGATTGTGAACGTGTTCAAGATCCTTACTCAATGCGTTGTATTCCTCAAGTTCATGGAGCTTCTAGAAATGCCTATTATCATTTAAAAGAATTAGCAGAAATAGAAATGAATTCTGTTACAGATAACCCTATTGTCTTAAGCGATACAGAAGCTATTTCCGGAGGAAACTTTCACGGGCAACCTTTAGCCATGGCATTAGATTATGCCTCTATTGCAGCATCAGAATTAGGAAACATTTCAGACAGACGTTGCTATCTATTATTAGAAGGGAAATTTGGGTTGCCACGATTATTAACTAGCGGTGGTGGGTTAAATTCTGGTTTTATGATTCCGCAATACACAACAGCCGCTTTGGTTACAGAAAATAAATCATTATGTTTTCCGCCATCGGCAGATAGTATTCCAACATCTTTAGGGCAGGAAGACCATGTGTCTATGGGAAGCATTTCAGGTCGTAAATTCAATCAGATATTAGGAAATGTCGATAAAATATTAGCGATAGAGCTTATGTATGCTGCGCAAGCTTTAGAATTTAGAAGACCTAACACTTTTTCAGATATTCTGGAAGAAAACTTCAGAATTATCAGAGAAAAAGTTCCAAAATTAGAAGATGATAGAATCCTGAAAGATGATATCAATAGTATGATTCAATTAGTTAAAAACCAAGCTTTCATTTTAAAGTAAACACAGAAATGACATTTCAAGATCAAATATTACAGGGAATCCCTAAGGTATTACCAACTAAAAGAGTATATCCATTAGATGTAAATAGAGCTCCAAAGCGAAAAGATATTTTATCCATAGAAGAAAAACAATTGGCCGTTAGAAATGCGTTGCGTTATTTTCCAAAAGATTGGCATTTGGAGTTAGCTATTGAATTTGCAGAAGAATTGAAAGCATATGGCAGAATTTATATGTATAGATTCAAGCCAGATTATACAATGTATGCAAGACCAATTTCAGAATATCCTGCTAAATCTTCACAAGCAGCTGCCATTATGCTCATGATTCAGAATAATCTAAATCCTGCTGTTGCGCAACACCCTGAGGAATTAATAACTTATGGGGGAAATGGTGCTGTATTTCAAAATTGGGCACAGTACCTTTTAGTAATGCAATATTTAGCGACCATAACGGATGAACAAACCTTGCATATATATTCAGGTCATCCCATGGGTTTATTTCCTTCTTCTAAAAATGCCCCAAGAGTTATTGTAACCAATGGTATGATGATACCTAATTATTCGCAGCCGGATGATTGGGAAAAATTTAATGCATTAGGGGTGACTCAATATGGACAAATGACAGCCGGTTCATTTATGTATATAGGACCGCAGGGCATTGTACACGGGACAACGATTACAGTTATGAATGCTTTTCGTAAAATTTTACCAAAAGGAGAAGATTCTAAAGGAAAAATATTTTTAACAGCAGGGTTAGGAGGGATGAGCGGTGCACAACCCAAAGCAGGTAACATAGCTGGCTGTATTACTATTTGTGCAGAAGTAAATCCAAAAGCAGCTACCAAGCGTTATGAGCAAGGTTGGGTGGATGTATTGATTGATAATATGGATGACCTCATTATGAGAGTTCGACAAGCACAAGCCAATGAAGAGGTCGTTTCTATAGCGTTTATAGGAAATGTTGTTGAAGTATGGGAGCGATTTGATGAAGAAAATATTTTTATTCATGTCGGATCAGATCAAACCTCATTGCATATTCCCTGGACTGGGGGATATTACCCTGTTGATATTTCGTATGAAGAATCAAATCGACTCATTCGTGAAGAACCAAAAGTGTTTAAAGAAAAAGTGCAGGAAACATTGCGTAGACACGCTTCATCCATAAATAATCACACTAAAAAAGGAACTTATTTTTTCGATTATGGTAATGCCTTTTTATTAGAATCGTCTAGAGCAGGAGCAGATGTGATGGCAGAAAATGGTATTGATTTTAAATATCCATCGTATGTACAGGATATTTTAGGACCTATGTGCTTTGATTATGGGTTTGGTCCTTTCCGTTGGGTTTGTACTTCTGGAAAATCCGAAGATTTAGATATGACTGATGAGATTGCTGCAACCGTTTTACAAGAAATCATGGAAAGCTCACCGGAAGAAATTCAGTTGCAAATGCAAGATAATATTACCTGGATTAAAAATGCCAAAAAGAATAAAATGGTCGTAGGATCCCAAGCTCGCATATTATATGCAGATGCAGAAGGACGTTCTAAGATCGCTGAAGCATTTAATAATGCGATTGCAGCAGGTAAAATAGGATCTGTAGTTTTAGGAAGAGATCATCATGATGTAAGCGGAACGGATTCGCCTTTTAGAGAAACATCTAATATCTATGATGGCAGTAAATTTACTGCAGATATGGCTATTCATAATGTTATTGGTGATAGTTTTAGAGGTGCCACATGGGTATCTATCCATAATGGTGGTGGTGTTGGCTGGGGAGAAGTGATGAATGGCGGTTTTGGTATGCTATTAGATGGCACACCAGAAGCTGAAGCTCGCTTAAAAAGTATGTTATTCTATGATGTAAACAATGGCATTGCTCGTAGAAGCTGGGCTCGAAATAATGAGGCTATCTTTGCAATAAAACGAGAAATGGAAAGAACACCTAATTTAAAAGTAACGATTCCTAATTTAGTAGAAGACAACATACTTAACAATTTATTTTAATGACTACTTTATTCAAAAATATTAAAGAACTCATTCAAGTTCGTACAGAACCAATTTCATATGTTTCAGGAAAAGCAATGAGTGAATTACCAACCATAAAAAATGCTTTTTTAATGGTTAATAATGGATTGATTTCTGATTTTGGAAGTATGAATGATTGTCCAAAAACAGGTTTTTCAGAAGTCATTGATGCCACCGGAAGGATGATTTTGCCGTCTTGGTGTGATTCTCATACACATATTGTCTATGCTGGAAATCGTGAAGGTGAATTTGTAGATCGAATAAAAGGCCTGTCTTATGAAGCTATTGCTGCTAACGGTGGAGGCATTTTAAATTCAGCTAAAAAATTACAAGAAACTTCAGAAGAAGTATTATATCAGCAAAGCAAAGAGCGTTTAGAAGATGTTATTCAACTAGGGACAGGAGCCCTTGAAATTAAATCGGGTTATGGTTTAACGGTAGCTGCTGAATTAAAAATGTTGCGTGTTATTAAACGTTTAAAAGAGAACTACCCTATAGCCGTTAAAACGACTTTTTTAGGTGCACATGCCCTCCCTTTAGAATATAAAGAAAATAAGGAAGGCTATTTAAAACTATTAATAGATGAAGCACTTCCAAAAATAGCGGAAGAAAACTTAGCAGAATACATCGATATTTTTTGTGAAACAGGTTACTTTTCTGTAGAAGACACAGAATTAATGCTTGAAGCTGGTAAAAAATATGGCTTGATACCAAAAATTCATGTGAATCAATTTACGGCTATTGGAGGCGTTCAAGCTGGCGTAAAGCATCATGCTTTGTCTGTAGATCATTTAGAAGTCATGCGTGATGAAGATATAGAAGCTTTAAAAAACACAAAAACAATGCCTGTAGCTTTACCAAGCTGCTCTTATTTTTTAAGCATACCATATGCTCCAGCCCGTAAGATGATTAACGCTGGATTACCCTTAGCATTGGCAACGGATTATAACCCAGGTTCTACACCATCTGGAAATATGAATTTTGTGATATCAACGGCCTGTATAAAAATGAAAATGACACCAGAAGAAGCTATTAATGCTGCTACAATAAATGGCGCTTATGCGATGGGGCTGGATGATAAAGTGGGCTCAATAACTAAAGGGAAACAGGCAAATTTAATCCTTACTAAACAAATTAATTCTTACGGATTTATTCCGTATTCGTTCGGAACGAATCAAATAGAAAAAGTGTATCTAAAAGGCAAAGAAATTTGTATATAGAAGCCATGACTAAGTTGTTGTTTTCAGATGTCATTCAGAGCAAAGCAAAGAATCTCATAATCATTAGCCGCAAATAAAAATTAAAGGATAACTATTATGCTTTATACTTAATAGGTAAATAAATAGAGTTTAGATTCTTCAGTAGTTCCTCCTTCTGAATGACATTCCGATGCCTTTTGTTAATGAATAGTGTCAGAGCAAAGCGAAGAATCTTATCGAGCAAATCAAAAGAAAAATTGATGTTCAAGAATAGTGTTAAACTATATAAAAGAAATCACCCAAGACCTATTTTACTAAGCTCTCTTTTTCAGTAATTTCTACTTCAAACAATTTGTCCCAGCGTTTACCTGTTACAAAAATGGTATTGGTTTTAGGGTTATAAGCGATGCCATTAAGAACATCTAATGTTTCATGTTGAGTGACCAGTTTTTTAAGAGGAGAAAAATCAATAACACCTATAACAGCGCCATTTTTAGGATTAACAATAGCAACACCATCTTTTTGATAGCGGTTTGTATATATTTTTCCATTTATCCATTCCATTTCATTGATGCCCACAATTTTTCCTTTATTAGTATATACCTGAATAAACGATTCTTCGACTAAAGTTTCTGAGTTTAAAAGCCATATTTTTTCCGTGCCATCACTTTTATAAATAGTATTTTCATTGTTGCACAATCCCCAGCCTTCTTTACTGTTTCCATATTTGAAACTGCTTATTTTATCAAATGAATTTACATCATAAACAAAACCAGTACTTGCTTTCCAAGTTAATTGATATATTTTGTCATTTAAGATAGTAAGCCCTTCTCCAAAATATTCATCTGCAAGGTTAATGCTTTTAATGATTTTACCTGTTTTATAATCAATTTTTCTAAGCTTAGATTTTTTATATTGACCGGTGCTTTCATAAAGCGTATCGTTAAAAAATTCAATCCCTTGAGTGTATGAAGTAATGTCATGTGGGTATTCATTGATAATTTTATAACTATAAACCTTTGGAGGTGCATCACTTAATATGGAAACAGTTGTATTAACCGTTTCTTTTTGATTATTAAAGTATACAATAGCTTCAATGGTTTGTTTTCCTAATTTGAAATTGGTTAGTTGAATATTATCATCAACCTTAATACCATCTAAAGTATATGATACAGAATCTATAATATGCTTTTTTTTATTTTCTAAGGACAGTGA